>NZ_SMYZ01000035.1 GCF_004919685.1 Mesorhizobium norvegicum
ATCGGCGAGCACATCCTGGCAGGGCGTGCCGAACTCGGTATCTCGAGGCTGCCCCTGGATCCAAGTCTGTTTGAGTGGGCGCCGCTTGGGTCGGCACGAAACGTATGCATCTTCCATCCCGACCACCGCTTTTCAAAACAGACCTGTATCGAGGCTCACGACCTGGCAGGCGAAACGATCGTTGATATCGATCCCCAGTTCGCCGCCCACCAAATGAACTTCAATGCCTTACGCTTCGCCGGCGTTGAGCCAGACATACTGGTAGAATTCGATTGCAACGGTCACGAAGTCGGATACGTTTCGGCTGGCCTAGGCATTTCGATAACCAATGAGATCATTGCGCGTGAATACGCGGCGTTTCACTTGGGAATAAGGCCAGTGGAGCCGTCCGCGCTCTATCACTACGTTGCGATTTGGCAGAAGGGCAGGACCTTCTCCAACGCATTGAATGTATCGCTCGAGGCGATCATCGCTGCGTTTTCCACGGAGCCGCCCGCAAGGGGTTGATAGGTATTCCTCAGAAAGCGCCAGAGATTGAGGTTTTATTGGCAGCTCATAGCGGATCGCACTTGCGCCGGCCAGGATGCCCTCGCAACCCGGATCGTGTGCAGGGTGTCCGGCTTGACATGCCGTAGGCGAGAACCCCGATGGAAACGTCATATGGTCGAATCAGGTCGATCGCCCGTGGCATCAAGACGTGGTACTTTGCAGGACAAGAACCCTACCGTTTGAATTCTCGGCGGATCGCTTCTGCTGCGTTCTTTTTGACCGATTCTGCATTTGACGCGCTGAGACCATTGTCCAAAGCGAGCTTGTGAAATTCATCCGCATACGTCGAGTCTTGCACCCGGTAGCTCCGGATGATCTCGCGTGTCCTTTTCGTCAGAGCGATGATGTCGGAGCCGCTAAACCACTCAGGATTGCCAATTTGTTTCTCAAACTCCTCGATAACCTGATCGGGAAGATCGGCACCATACAGGAAATATCGCAAGTACGGTTTGAAGTGTGGGTGCGTATAGGCCTCCGCACCAGATGAACCGTTTCGCGCGAACAAGTCTCTATGTGAGCCCTTTAACCTTCCCGAGTTCAACTTTGGGTCTGTCCAGTAGGCGATTCGGTGCTTCGGGATGGCGTCTCTGGCCACGAGGAGTTTCAAAAGTGCTAGGATTGGCTCTTTATTGGCAAGGTAGACCGCATGGCCATCTACGGCGTGAGGCACGTTCACTCGCAGGTCGATTCGATCAACAAGGGCTTGCTCATCTGCCGTTAGTTTAATGTGATGCCGGCTCATCAAAGCCTTTCCGTCTGTAAACCCCGAAGGCTCGTAACGTGCGGAGTACCTTCGCTCATTCATGTGTGCGAATCTCTGCCCCGAAGGAGCAGCCGGATGTCAGTATAAGCTGTCTGGCTGAAAGCTCCTAAAGACGAAGGAAAGCTATGCTAGGCCCCGATAAGACTTGAAGTCTTTACCTGCGGCGCTGCGACAAGATCTGCAGGGGCGGCTCTGCGGAGCGGTGAGTGCCCCGATATGTCGAGTCACTGGATTCCTCCGTCTCGCGATTGAACAAATTCACCTCTTGGCCTATCTTTGATTCGCTCTTGGCATGAGCATGGCACTCGCCGTTCCGAAGCTGCTGGCAGCGTTGCCCATATTCTCTGCAAACCTTTCAACACTCATTCGGGCTTGAAAGGCGGTTGGCGAGTGACGCTTCTGATCAAGCCGGGAGAATGATCATGTTGACTGGTGACGTGCGTCCTACGACGCTCGAAGGTGTAAAAAGTCTCGCTTCGCAACTGCGCAAGGAACGCGGTATTAAGCACGCGATAGCGCTCGATCTTGCGGCTCAGGCAGCAAGTTGCTCAAACTTCCGGAACGCCCAACGGTTACTTGTCCAAGGAGGGCAGGAGGCTACACGTCCGTATGTTCTGCTAAGCATTTATTGGTGCGATAAGGAGCAGAAATATGCCAGCGGGCGCGAGACTCTAAAGATCGAACTTTCGCGCTCAATCTTGGAAATCTGTGGGAGATATGCCCTTAAGAAGGTCCGGGGGTTCGGCAACCTTCGGATGGTCGCGGATGACCATTTTGTCTGCGATGCCCTGGCTCCCTCGCAAGCGTATGCCCGTGAGCGTCTATGTACGGCAGAGCGTTCGATCCGTTTCATGGAATACACCGGGTTGCGTCCTCCCCGAAGTTCTCGCGAAGCCCACCCTAAAACCCTGGCCCAGGACCAACTGCCAAATAGGGATCATGCCACCGCTTGGATCGACCCTACCAGCGGCCAATTCATTTTAGTCGACGAACCCTACGGGGACGCCCCTGATAAGATTAAGCGGTCTGCGTGGGCCGCTCGCACGGGCTGGAAGATCGTGAAGACTGCTTGGCCAGGGATGTACAGCCCTTACGATTGCGATCTCTACGTCGCGACGGATGCCAAATCTGGCTGTGATTTGGACGCCGTTGTTGCAAAAATTGAGGCCATGTCGGCACCTTTGGTCGCTGACAATTGGGCCGGGGAATCGTCTCCGTCATGGGATACGTTCGTGAGCCCGTTAGCCAAGACGGCCCAAGATGTGCGCCGAGCTCGGTGTCGCGGTACGGTCTATCCGAGTGCCAGCGCCACTTCCGTACCGTATTCCTACCGACTTGGCTCGACCCGGCGCCGGCCGGTCGGTGAACTTGGCATTGCCGGACATATCGAGGCAGGAAGCATCATCAAAGCGGTTCTGATCTCGCGTCATCGGCCCGGCGGGGTCCGGAATCGCTTAAGTCCGTTGCGCTCGACTTTGGAGGACTGGTTGGAGCTTGAAAGGCGTCGAGGAGAACTCGACGGTCCGGAGTTTTTCCAAGTCTATTATGGCGACACGGTCGCCAACAAAGACCACCTTGAAAAGGCGAAATCGCGAGAAGGTGTCATCTGGATACTTGGCGAATTAAAGGTGCAGCTCCAGAGGGCATATGCGGACTGCGCTCCGCTTCGCCGGCAGCTGCATCGCATTGAGATGTCGGTATCCCTGACTCAGAAATGAAGCCGAAAGGCAATTGAACCTCAGGGGGCAGCGTGCAAATCGCACGCTGTCGAGCTTTTGCTTGATCGGCTCGGATCCGTATCGCCGGTTACAGTTTTGAGTGACTGGATTTCTGAATCCGATCAGAAGGCATCTTATCTACGCATCGGCCGGCGGCCAGCCCAGTTTTCCACGGCCGACGCGCAAGGCATCCACCAGCCTAGTGTTGCCGGGTAATCGACCCGAGAAGAGGCTGGGTTTGGGATCGACGGCCGGCTTCTTGAACGCAGCGACCCGCTGGTAGTCGGGTGTCGAAAGCCAAGTCCGCCCATCCCCCTCGTCGGTGACGATCCGATAGAGGCCGGCGGGTGGGGCGGCCGCAATGTCGAGCAGGCGTTTATAGTGTTCGATCGACCACTTTTGGATGCCGCCGCTAAGGGCTTCGGTGCGGAAGCGCGCCCATAGCGCGGCGCTCTCGGGCGTGGGCCAGTTGCCAGCGTCGGTGTGGGCCGTAATCTCGTCGGATTCCAACCAAACTCGCATCTCAGCGGGCGTAACGAAGACAGGCTTGGCATCCTCGATTGCCGCCATGGCAGCGCGTCGGGACGGAAGGCCCGCGCGGATCAGCATCGCCATCATGAATTGCGGGACGCCGGTTTCGACCGCTGCAGCGGCGCCGCCCGCCACCGTGTCCGGCGTCCAGCCGAGGGACAAGCGGCGGGTACGGACAGCTTCCAGCGCCCAGACAAGACGATAGGTGAAGGCCTCTTCGACGGCCCGCATGTTCTGCGGTCCGATCTTGGAAACTTCCTCGCCGTTTACCCAGCTACGCAGGATGGCTTTCCAGTTTGCCGGCAGCGCATTGGCTTTATCAGAGATGAAGGGTCGCATGAACAGCAGTCGCCCGCCGAGACCACCGAGCGCGTCGACGAGTTCATCGATGTCGCCGCTGAGCGCCGCCTTGTCAGCCCTGTCTAGGAGTACGGCCAAATCGTCAGCCATGGCGTCGATCGCGAGGCCAGCTTCAAGCCCGACGCCCATGGCGAAATGTCCACGCCGCGCCTGCGCCGTGGTTGTCCTCCAAATAAGATCGGCGCGCGCCTCGAATACCTTCTTGTGCAGCGGGGCGACGTCCTCGTCTTCCCGGGCGATCTGGCGCGCCCAGAGCGATCCCTTGAGCGCCTCGTCCAAGAGCTTCGGCAGATCGGCGCGATCAGCATCAAGTGCTTCGATCAGGCCGAACACGGTCGCATCGAGGCGTTCGACGATTTGCGAGAGCGGCTCTTCGTCGATGGTTTCTTCCTCGTCGCCGCCGCCTTCCTCGTCGTCGTCGTCATCGGTGTCATATTCCACGCCGGCGGCCAGCCGCTCTGCGACCGCGGCTTCTTCCTTGGGTGATCTCCAGGCTTCGCGGGCATTGGCGAGATATTCCCATGCGTCATCGCGATCCAGGACACCCTCGCGCGACAGGCGCTCAAGGATCTCGGCGACAATCTGGATGAGGCCGCTTTTCAAAGTGCGCGCCTTTGCGGAATCGACCAGCTTCTTCCATTCCTTCTTTCGCCAGTCGATGTTGTCGAACATGACGTGGACGATAAGGCCTTCGACATCCACGAAGGCGCGCCCAGCGCGGCCGGCGACATTCGCGAACTCTTCGCCTTTGATCTTCTCGGCGGCCCGATACAACGCGGGCACCAAAAGCACGGCGGCGTTGAGATTAAGGCCCTGCGAGAGCGTCGGAGATGCGACAATGACCTTCAGGACCCCCTCGGATAAGAGGGCTTCCAGCTCGCGCAAGAACGGGCTCGGCAACCGTCCATGGTGGATGGCGACGCCCTGCTTCAAGCAGGCGACGGCGGGATGGTCTTCGCCCAGCCACTCCTTGCCGACCTCCAAGGCTCGAGCGATCGACGTCTCGTCCTCCAGCAGCGAGTCCAGATAGCCGCGCCTGCAGAGGTCCACGACCTGTTTCCCGTAGCTCTCGACCCAATTCGCTTGGGTCGAGAAGATGAGGGTCCGCTTGCCCTGGCCTGCAAACTCCCATGCCGCGAACAAGGCAAGATGTGAGTTCTTGCGCGGATAGGGCTTCTTCTCTTTCCCCCGCGCCGGTTTCTGCACGACGAATTTGTCGAGGAACGGACCATTGTCGTCGAGGTCGAGCCGGAGCAATGCGTCCTTGCCCCGCCAAGTAAGTGCGCCGAAGCGCTGGCGCGTAGGGCGCCAGTCGGAACGTACCGGCTCACCTGGTTCATCAGAGCGGATCCAAGCGGTGAGATCGTCAAGTTCATCGCCGCTTGGGAGGATGGCAGAGAGACAGACGATCCGGCGGTCCGCCGCATCAGCGCGCCGGAGCAGGCGTTGCACCAGCGTCTCATAGCGGATTTCACGCTCGCTCGGGCCGATCATGTGGCCTTCGTCCAGGACGATCAGGCCGACATCGTCGATCAGGGATGGGTCGCTTCTCAGCGCGAAGTCGAGTTTTTCTGGTGTCGCGATGATGATCTCGCGGCTGCGCAGTGCGTCTTCATCCCCAGCCGAAAGACCGCTGGCGCCGTAAAGCGAGGAGACGCTGAATCCGAGTGGCGCGAAGGTCTTTCTGAAGGAGCGCTCCGTCTGGGCGGACAAGGCACGCAATGGCGTGACGATCAGCACTCGGCGCGCCGACGACAAGGTCATCAACGCGGCGATCTCGGCCACCCGCGTCTTTCCGGCGCTGGTCGGCAGGGCAACGACAAGGTCGTCGGTGACGTCCGTGGAACGCCTGGCCGCCTCGCGCTGCGATGGCCAGAGCTCCACTTCGGACGTCTTGCGGGCGTAGAACGACGCGATAAACAATCGACGCAGGTCCGGGTATTTCTCCTCCGTCCCCTCGGGCGGCTCAGTCGGCAGGTTCTGGTGTAACGAGTGTTGCCAGAGATCGTCGATGAGATGACGGCATAAGTTTGAGATCCACCACAGCGGAACATTCTCCGCGTTGTCCGCCAGGCTGACCGCAGTGCCCAGCAACTCCCGTGCGTTTTCGATTGGCTCAGGCTCGCCCGTCTCCAACGCAAAGTCAAAGTACGCCAGAGCGCGGCAGATCGTTGTGTTGAGGATGGTCGATAGCACCTCGTCGATGTCCGGGTCTTCGCCAGTTAGCGCTTCGGCGAGCTGCCCGTCGCCGTGCTCTTCGTCGTCCAACCACTCGCGAACGAAGCCGCGCAACTGGTTAAGATCGCGCAGGATCAGGAGTCGGATCGCCATTTCACCCGGCGAAGCGTTGAGGTCGTCCACCGTTTCGTTGAAGAGCGAATAGGCGACGGCGGAGAAACCGGCCAGGTGGTATGCTGCGGCGGCGATGGTGCGACGGAAACCGCGGCGGGGCGACTCCGGGTCGCCATTGCGCACGAGAGCCTCGAAGGCATTGGCGGCGCGCTCAAAGGCTTTGCTGGTTAGATCCGACGAACCTGCCTGGGCACGGAGCGCCATAGCGCCTCGAAGCAGCGCGAACCCGTGTTCGGCAAGATCGGTTTCGATTGTCGCGCCGAGGGGCGGCGCACCCGGAGGCAGCACGCCATCTTCGCGCATCAGCGACCAGGCCGCTCCGCGGTAGAGAAGGCGCCCAAGGATGCCGTCAACCGTCGCGGCCGCCAGGAATCCGGTCAGCTCGTCAATCGTCTCCAAGATCTTCCGCCTCCTCGTAGATGGCTGCGATGAAGTCCTGGTGGTCCTCGACGTGGATGTTCACGACGTAATGGTCCCGGTTTGTCCCTGTGGCGTCGAGATCGTCCTTCAGCGATGCGTGAGGGCCATTGCCCGACACGGTGAAGAGCATGTGGTCGATGCGATCGGCGCGAAGGGATTTCAGGCCCACCTCATCGCGGAGACTCCGGCCCAGCGCGTTGTCGTCAGGATCGTTGCTCTCCAGCAGGCGATTGGCGACAAACAGTAGCGAGTCGGGCGTGCAACGGCCGCTATCACGATTGAGCACCTTACGCGCGCTCGTGATCGTGGCCTTCCCGAGCACCTTGTTGCTCTTGGCTTCGCCTTTGAGGAGCCAAAGCTTTTCGCCGGCCCCATCGTATCCGGCACCGATGAAGTCGTCGCCGCGCATCGCCATGTTGCGGCCGTCCTTGTAGCGGAGCCGGCGCACAGGGACTCGCAGGCCAATCTCTTCCTCGACCAGCTCGGTCGCGAGAATCTCCCCGAGATCGCCGGATCGGCCCCTTGGGGTCTGCGGCATCGCCTCGCTGAGGATTTTGGCGGCAACCTTGAATCCAAGCCGATTCACATCTTCGGCGATGCGTTCGAGGCGATCATAGTGCGAGCGGATAGTCTCAGCCAGGCCATCCCGAATCTCGTCGCGGCCACCTTCTTTCTCGACATAGGTCCAGTAGCGCTTGCGCTTGTCCTTTTCCTTGGTCGCTTCAAACCACTTTTCGTATAGCCCCACGTTTCCCCTCAATCATCGTCTTTCAGACGACGACATATTGCTGCTACCAGGCTGTAAGTGTCACCTCGAAGATCTAGTGTGAGGTTGCCTGACCCCGGCTTTATATTCAAGCGCGGCTATCGACGTTTGACATTATAATAATCAGGAATATCAAAGCTCATATTGTGAGTACTTGCGAGAAGTCGCTCCTGAAGTGAGCAGGCGATAACGGTTTTCTATAAGGCCGGATGGGTCAGCCTCTGGTGAGGGCTCTCTTCAATTCTCTTGATCGCCCGCACCGCCACGTGCCCGTAGCTGGGATGAATTGACCATGCCCGAAGCATCTGAATATCGGTGGCGTCGCCAACGTTCCCTAGGATCGCAAGCGCTTTTTTCATTACATCATCGATCATGAAGAACTCGAAATATCCCGACTGACGTTTTGGCTGTTCCAGGGCCGCGCGGTAAATAGCGGCGATTTCATCAGGGAAATCCTGGGCCAATGATGTGACCACCGGCTCTGAACCCGGAAGCCGTTGGGCACTTTCCTCGAACAGGTGGCCGGCACCGGAAAACTCGCCGATCACGGCCGCGGCCACTCCGTCTTCATGCCGTGACAATGTTGCAAGTGGCCCAGCGCATTTAAGTTTGCGCTCGGCCCTCGGAAGATCATCGCGGTTCAGCCAATAGATGATCGCGCCGCAGGCCAAAAATGCGCAATCTGCCGGCGACGCTGTTTCCGCCGAGTGATCAGGCAAGGGGTAATGCAACCGTGCAAGCGCCGCATGCGCCATTTCGAAGGTACGAACCACGTCCTGCATCATTACTTCCTTTTTCGGTGGCAGGGCCGTCCATGGTGCGATGGCGGGACCGGCAGCTCGGTCGCCACATGATGCAACTTCCGCAAGCAAGGATGCCGAAAACATCGACTGGCGGTCGACATCTTGCGCCGCTAACAACAACAAGGTTTTGCGATCGTCGCCTGGCAAAGCGCGCCACACTTCGCAATAGGCGCCATCATAGGGATGGTCGAACTGGCAGCTCCAGAGAGCCGCTGCGACACCGGCCATCAACGGATCATCGCGGTTGGCCAGCACGGCTTCGATTTCGCGCTTAACACTTGCGACATGCTCTTCCTGGTCATTATCCAACGCGCCGAGAAATTTCAGCGCATCGATCATGCCCGTTGAATCGAACCCGTTATTTGTGGGTAGCAGATCGTGGATGGCATCAATCAGGGCCTGACGTTCGTCATCGGTTAGAGCATGCGCGCTCATCCCGGCTGCGTGCATAAGTGCCATCCGCAAATGGCCTGCTGCCTTTGCCCAGAGCCGACTCAGGATGGCCGGCAAAAGGGTGCCGACTGAAGGAGCGTCCCGCTCGGAATATCTGTCCAGTTCGATAAGCAAACCAACTTGGCCGGGGCTTAAGGTTTCCGAACGCAACCGCTCGAAGAGATTTGCCTCAGCCGCGACTTTCGGCCCGTCATAGAGGTGCCCGCTATGCAGAGGGCCGCAAAGTAGCGCAAGGCCAATATCGTGCCCTGCAAACCCCGTGTAACTCATTGCATAGAGGCTACTTCGCAGGCCCAGCTTGTATTTCCTGGCCTCATCGAGCAGCCTGCCGTGTTCCTCGGTGAGCCGCGTATCCATCTTTGCGATCAGATCCAAAACCTGATCAAGGCGTCGCCCTGTTACAAGCTCACGCGCGATGGCCGCAAGAACTGCCCGGTCCTGCTCCGTCCAGTCCTGCAGTGTCTCTGGCCTTGCCTGAACACTCCTGGCAAACTCTTTCGACACGTCGAACCGCACCGTCTCAATTTCTTGTCCGAGCCGCGCAAGCACCTCATCGCAGCGCGTGTTCGCCCAGCGCTCGGCGTCCCTACCGAATTGCCCCGCCAAGCAGGCACTCACCACCCACGCATCGGAGAGGTTGGATAACACCTGCCTGCGAAAGCGGTCATCATCGATGGCACCCAGCAGGAATGGCTTCATTTCAAGATACCGCGGGTGCCGCAATGCCAGCCCCACTGCATCCGGATCATCGCCCGCGCGCCGTAGAATCGCTTCGGCGGCAAACACGTTCAGGAACATTTCGTGGCTGAAGCTCACCCGGTCGCCATGCCTGTCCAGAAGTTTCGCCGCCTGAAGCGTCTGCAACAGGGCGCCCGCAACGCCTTCTCGATCCGACAAGCGGTCAAGCTCCCGAACCGACAGGCTGAAACTAACTCGGTCGGTCATTGCTCCCGCAATGCGAGACAAGGCGCGGATACCATCCGAAGCAGCTGAGCCAAGCCGCTCACGCACATAAGCATCGAACAGGCCATATTTGGTGGTTCCGGCAAGGACGCTTCGTCCTAGCTGCCCGACCATCCTGGCTTCGAGGCCGCTTCCCACCATTTCAAGAAGGCCAGACAACGCTTCCGGCCATGCGCCGCCTGATGCGTTCCGGGCAATTGCTTGCTTCGTTTCGACATCCGGTGCTTGCACCGTGTAGGTGGAAGCAGGCAAGAGATCCCCGCGCTCAAGCTCAATCCTGCTCGACACGACCGTGATTGAGTTATAGCGCCGAACGGCCGCTGCAATGCTTCGGGTCAGGCGCTGCCGCTCCGATGGAGTGCACTCGTTGTAGCCATCGACCACAAGAACGAGACGCCGATCCAAGAGCCGAGCAGCGGACAGCAAGGCGGCCGCTGATTGTGCGTTGAGCAGCGTTGCCTCACGATTTGCTACATCGCGCAAGTTCCCTTCGAAATCCTTCGCCGGAATGACGATCGGTATGTAACCATGGCCGAGCGCGAAGAGAGCGGCCTTGTACGAGAGAAGGCTTTTGCCACAGCCGGAGTCGCCCGCCAGCAGGACGTTACCGTCCGCTATAACTCGTTCGACAATAGCGTCCGACGAGACCGCTTCGCCATCGCGAACGCACCGTACCGGGACCATCTCAGACGCGGCTGGGCCGTAGGTGCGCGAGAATGCGTCCCCATATGCCAAGAGCAGCCGTTCCGCATGGAGCAGTTCCGGACTTAAGGCTGCCTCAAGTGAAGGGACCGCGATCAATCGGTGATGGGCCGCAAAGGCACGCCATTGATCTAGAGACCAGCCACGGTTCGCTGCCGAGGTGATGAGCTCGGGCAGCGCACTAAGGCCGCCAACCGCAATTTTGAAATCACCGCTCGGAACTGCCGAACCGGCCGGGATAGCAGGAACGAAGACCAAGGCGGCATCGGGGTAGGGGACAGATGCCTCTGCAAATGCCGCCATCGCGTCGCGGAGCGCATTTTTCTCGCCAAGGGTTTGTGCGTAGAGGTTGGGGATTTCTTTCCACTGGCCGGACGCCAATTGTACATGCCACGTGCCGTTTTCGCCGCCACGCACGGCGGAACTGAATCCCTTGGATTCAATAACGAGAGCGCGTCGGTCGAGGCCGATAACGAGATCAATTTGCCGGCCGCCAAAATTCACGTTGGCAAGGATAACCGCTGGGATGCCATATGCCGACAGGGTCTCAACCGCGCGCACCAGGGTAGCCCGTTCCGATGCGTGCTCTATAGGGGTGCCAATGAAAATTTTGATAGAGGTCATTACCTCATTATGCACGAAACAGGGCGGCCCTCATCGGAGATCTATGTTGCTAATGGCAGCTGTCATTAATGCCAAAAGGCTCGTTTCCGTTACACAAATCCGTGCACAGTCGAGAAAAAATGCCAAATATTGCTTTGCAAACAACGAGATGCACAAAGGCCATTATTTCAAAAGCAGCTCGATCGTAGCCGCGACCGTCGATCGGAGGCGTGCAACGCCGCCGAGATAGCGAATCTGATACGCCACTCTCGGCAATTATGCAGCCCTCGCCGCTTGGATAGCGTGAAGCATTTCCGGCTGAGATGCGTATATCAACGCAACATCTTCCAATCCTTGCGACCGTGACAACATCGCTCAATCCTTTCTGGATTCGTCGGTGTCCTCCTAGCAACGGCGGATGTCTGGCAAAGTGGCTTTAGACGATTGCTTGCCGCAACTCCGTATTTGGCGGTGTCTGTTGAAGCCTCGCCGCGATCACATGAAGTTGCTCCGGCCTCAAATGGGTATAGCGGCGTAGCATCTTCCAATCCTTGTGCCCGGTGACCATCGCGACCTGCTCGATGGTGAAGCCAGCTTCGAACAGGCGGCTTGTGCCTTCGTGACGCAGGTCGTGAAAGTGCAGATCCTCGATCCTAAGTTCATGACAGGCACGTCGAAAGGCGGTTCCGGCCGACTTCCCATTGTAGGGGAAGATGCGTCCCTTTCCCTCAGTGGAGAAACGCTGCTCTTCGAGGATCGCGCGGGCGTCGTAACCACTCACATCGAGGAGTGGGATACGCATGTGATTGCCCTTCTTGTGGCGCGGGTCCTTGCGATCTCGTATCAGCAGGGTGTTGTTGCGGTCGTTGAGGTCCTCCCACGTGGCGTTGCAGATTTCCCCGAGCCGCATGGCGGATGCGATCGCAAAGCGGATGATCTTGTCGACGGGGATAATCTGGAAGTTGTTTCCTCTGAAGTATCGGATCAGGGACTCTATCTCGTTAAGCGTCGGTCGCCGATCGCGCTCGTTGCCCTTGCCAACAAGACCCAAGCGGGTGAGGGCGACACGACCAAGTTCCACCGGCTCCGCTGAATAAGGCAGTCCATGCACAGCCGCGCCGTGCACCAGCAATGTCCGGACGTACCCGATGTCTATTCCAACGGTGACAGGTCCGGCGCCTTCCTCGGCTCGTTCCTTTCCGAACTTGATGACTTGTTCGCGACTAAGATCCGCGATGTTGAGCCTTCCGAGCCTGTCTCGTAGCAGGTCTAGGCTGAATGCCTTCGAACGCCCGATCACCTTGCCAACTTCCATCATATCCGCGATATGCAGGTCGATCAGGTCGGAGACCGTTTTGATCCCGTCCTTGTGCTTGGGAGCAGGCTTCTGACCCAGGTCGATTTCTCGCTCAATTCGGCGCGCCCACATCTCGGCGTCCTTGCGGAGCGAGAAGCTGGTGGTGAGGTAGTGGCCCTTGCAGCGAACCTGCACACGCCACTTGCCGGAAGCCAACTTGTTGATGGATGCCATGGTGGTCTCTTTTTCGTGCACGCTGTGTGCACAGGGAGGAGTACAAAATGCGAAAACTGACGGATATCGTGTCGTACAAACGGCGAACGTGTGCACGTTTTAAGGCCCTGAAAATACGAGAAAAATCGTGATAAATCAAGCTCATAGGATTTCCGTTGCGCCTATGATGGATTGGACGGACCGGCATTGCCGGTTCTTCCACCGCCAGCTGACGAGCCGTGCGCTGCTCTACACCGAGATGGTGGTGGCCGATGCGGTCATCCACGGCGCTCGCGAGCGGCTGCTCGGCTTCGATGCGGCGGAACATCCGGTCGCCTTGCAGCTCGGCGGCTCGGATCGCGAAAAACTTGCCGAGGCGGCGCGCATCGGCGAAGCTTTTGGCTATGACGAGATCAACCTCAATGTCGGCTGTCCGTCAGACCGCGTCCAGTCGGGCACGTTCGGCGCATGCCTGATGAAGGTGCCGGACCTCGTCGCCGGCTGCGTCGCGGCGATGAAGGCGGCGGTGACAATTCCCGTCACCGTCAAATGCCGCATCGGCGTCGACGAGCAGGATCCGGAGCCGGCCCTCGATTCGCTGGCGGATGGTGTTTTCGACGCCGGCGCCGACACGCTGTGGGTGCATGCGCGCAAGGCGTGGCTGGAAGGGCTGAGCCCCAAGGAAAACCGCGACATCCCGCCGCTCGATTATGGCCGCGTCTATCGGCTGAAGGCCAGAAAACAAAACGAATTCATCGGCATCAATGGCGGCATTCAGTCGATTGAAGAGGCGCGGGCGCATCTCGATCATGTCGACGGCGCCATGCTTGGCCGCGCTGCCTATCACACGCCCGGCATTCTGGCCGGCGTGGATGCCGCCTTCTACGGCGCCAAGCCCGAGGCGTTCGACTTCGCCGCGCTGATCGATGCCATGGCGGGCTATGCGGCACGCCATATCGAGCAGGGCGGGCGGCTTGGCCATGTCACGCGTCATATGGTCGGTCTGTTTCACGGCTTGCCCGGCGCGCGCCGCTACCGCCAGATCCTGTCCACCGACGCGAGCCGGCCCGGGGCCGGACCGGACGTGCTGAAGACGGCTTTCGCAGCCGTCGAGTTCGGTGGAGCAGCAGCCGAAGCGGCTTGAGCTTCGGGGATCAATCCCTGAGGATCATGCGGTCGCCGCGCACATCGAAGCCCGACAAAGAACTGATGAAGTTCATGCCGAGCAGGGATTGGCTGAGCATGCCGGGTGCGGCGATCATCACCGGCATGTCCCTGCGCATGATGCCGCCGATCTCGATCTGATCGGTTTTCGCGGCCGCGGCGCGCGCTATGCCGTTGGCGGTCGAAACCGGTATGGTGTAGTTGAGCGCCGCTGGATTGAATCCGGCGGCTTGTGCGTCTTCGGACGTCAGCACGGTGCTGGTCGCGCCGGTATCCACCACGGCTCGGACCGGGTTGCCGTTGACCAGGATGCGCGCTTCGAAATGGCCGTTGTCCGCCATGTCGAGCGTCACCGTGGCGTGACCGTCTTCGACACCCAGCGCCAGCGGGCTGCCGGGAACAAGGCCCGCGGTCACGCGGCTGGCGACATCCTGCAGTTCATAGCGATACTGGTAGCCGGCGATCAGCGCGAGCGCGATGGCCGCCCAGGCGCCGAGGTTGCGGGCCATGGCGCCGAGCGGCCTGCCCGAGCGAAGCAGGCCGGCGCCGATGAGGGCGCCAAAGGCGCCGAGCCAGATCAGCCGGCTGAAATCATAATTCTCGACGCCAAGCGTGCTGCCGGCGGAATCGTTGAGCATGAGCAGGACTGCTCCCACCCCGATCGCGGCCATCAATATCCAGAACAGTCGGCTCATCCGCGTGGTCGCCTCACGAAAGCGCGTCGCGTTCGCGCGCCATGCGGGTGCGGCGCGTTTCCCGGCGCGGCCGGCGCTCGACCGTTTCCAGCCGGGCCGGCAATTGCGCCATGACGGTGCGGCGCGTTTCCGGCGTCATCCCGATCCAGGTGCCGATTTCCTCGCGCGTGCGGCCGCACCCGAAACAGAAGCCGGTTTTCATGTCGATCGAACAGACGAGGATGCACGGGGATTCGATGGCCGTCATGACTTTCTCTTGGGCTTCCAACCGGAATCCCTTGTTCCATCTCCACATGGTGCAACGGCAATGCCAATGCAAGCCCTCGCGATTGCGCCCTTGGCGGCCAGCTTTGCGGCAAATGCAGGACCATGATCCAGGAGGTTGTGCCAACCACGCAAGGCGGCTATGCCGCTCACCAACTCCAGGGAATGATCGCCAACGTGATGACCAGCGCACTGCCTTTCGACGATTTTCGCAACCTGCTTGCCGGCCTGCCGCCGGCCGACACGGCAGCCGAAACCCGCGTGCGCACGCTGTTTGCCAAGGCCGACAAATCGGGCAATTCACTTGGCCGCATCGAGGATATCGCTGCGTGGCTGGCCGCCTGGAGCGGGCGGGCTCCACCCGCGGTGACAAGACCACTGATGGCGGTCTTTGCCGGCAACCACGGTGTTGTCAGGCACGGCATTTCGCCACGGCCGGTGGCGGCGACCGCCAATGCGGTCGAGCTTTGCGCTGCCGGGGGTGCCGCGATCAACCAGATCTGCATCGCCAACGATCTCGGGCTGAAGGTTTTCGATCTTGCCCTGCATATCCCGACCGCCGACATCACCTGTCATGCCGCACTGGATGAGCGTGGCTGCGCCGCCACCATGGCCTTCGGCATGGAAGCGATCGCGGGCGGTACCGATCTGCTGTGCCTGGGCGATCTTGGCGTCGGCAACTCCACCGTCGCTGCAGCCCTGTTTGCGGCGCTGTTCGGGGGCAGGGGCGTCGACTGGGTCGGCCCGGGGTCGGGCGCCGATGCGGTGATGCAGGCACGCAAGGCGGACGTGGTCGATGCGGCGCTGGCTTTTCACGGCGGCCATCTCAGCGACCCGCTCGAGGCGCTGCGCCGGGTCGGCGGCCGTGAGTTCGCGGCGATCGCCGGCGCCATCCTTGCCGCGCGGATGCAGAAGATTCCGGTGCTGCTCGACGGGCTTGCCGCAACGGCCGCCGCAGCGGTGCTGCATGCCGCCAACCCCGCCGCGCTCGATCATTGCCTGCTGGCCAGCCTGTCGCCGGAGCCCGCGCATGCCCGGGCTGCTCAACGCCTCGGCCTGCGCCCGTTGCTTGATTTGGGCATCAGCCATGGCGAAGGGGCAGGGGCCGCCCTTGCCGCGGGTCTGGTCAAGGCTGCAGCGCTGACCAGCTCGGGCATGGCTGCGGCGGTACGCGGTTAGAGTCTTGGCGTATCAGCGCCGCCGAGCTGCTACTGCTGCTGTCGGCAGCGCGGGCAATTCCTCCATCACCCGGCTCAGCGGGAAGATGGCGATCGCCTCTGTCCCTTCGCGCAGCTTGGAATGAAGTTCGAACTCGCCGCCATGCATGGCAAGCAGGCCTTGCACGATCGGCAGGCCAAGCCCGGTGCCTTGCTCGGCGCTCTTGATGGCGATCGAACCCTGGCCGAAGGCTGAGAGCACCACCGGGATTTCGTCCTCCGGTATGCCCGGGCCATTGTCCTTGATCGACATGTATTGCCCGCCGCCCGCCGTCCAGCCGACGCGGACGCGGATTTCACCGCCGGTGGCGGTGAATTTTATCGCATTCGACAGAAGGTTGAGCGTGATCTGCCGCACCGCCCGCTCGTCGGCGAATAGGCGTGGCAACTGATGCTCGAAATCCTGGACGACGCGGATATCCTTGTTGCGCGCCCTCAGCTCCATCATGTGACAGCAATCCTCGACGATGTTCAGCAGCATCACCGGCTCTTCATTGAGCTGGTAGCGGCCGGCCTCGATGCGCGACAGGTCGAGGATCTCATTGATCAGATCGAGCAGATGCTGGCCGGATTCGTGCACGTCGTGGGCGTAGTCGCGATAGGTGGGATTGCTCATCGGTCCCAGCACCTCGTTCGACATCACCTCGGAAAAGCCGAGAATGGCATTGAGCGGTGTGCGCAGCTCGTGGCTCATCGAAGCGAGGAACCGCGATTTCGCCAGGTTGGCGTCTTCCGCCCGCCGCCGCGCCTCGTCCGACATCGATTTCGCCGTCTCCAGTTCGGCGATCAGCGCATCCTTTTCGGAGCGGAACGACAACACCATCAGGGACGAGCGGTTGAGGTGACGGGCCACATAGGCAAAGAAGGGCAGCGACACGACCAGCAGCCCGGCCATGATCGCCTCAACCGGCATCCATAGCTTGAAGCCGGCATAGGCGTAGAACGCCACGGGAACGGCAAACGTCGCCAACAGCGCCCCGCTCAGAGATGAGGTCATCACCGCGGTCGCCGCCATGGCGAACAGCAGCACCACGGCCTTGACCAGCTGGAACTGGTCGACCTGGCAGGCGCCGCAGCCAAGCCAGACGAACCATGCCCAGCCAAGGCCGCAAAGGAAATGGCAGATCAGGAATTCCCGTCGTGTTTGCAAAGGGTTGAGGTCGGAAGCTTCCGTGCGTTCAATGCGCCGCGCCATGAAGGCGACGATGGTGTAGCAGGTCAGCGTGAACAGCGCCCAGAGGCCGATCTCGTTGCCGACGCCGGCCAGTCGGCCAGCAGCCGCGATCGCCAGGATGAGAAGCGGGATGGCGATGGCGCCGCTTGTCATCGCGCGGGCGTGGAGCTTCAGCAGTTCGCGATCGAAATCGGGATTGCCGGCCTGCTGCGAAAGACGGTCACGCGTCTTGCGCACCGCGCGCGCCACATCGCTGTTGCGATGAGGTTTCCTGCGGTCCACAATGAACTTGTCCGCTGTGTTCGAGCGTTGCAAGGGCATCAAAACTTCAATTTATGCGAGCAGCGGTTTCCAAGTGTTAAGCTACGTTCGAATGATTAACCAACCGTTTGCCATATGAGCCGATCTTGGTCGCCGAGGCCGCGCCGGCGATACGTTGCGCCACCCAGAAGCCTGTGGCGCCGGCTGGTGGATTACGGGCTTACATCAATCATTCTCGGATTGCTGATTCTGCTGGCGGCCCGCCTCGACCGGGTTGAAACCCGCAAGACGCAAGGCGTGGCAATCATCAACGACGGCGATTCGATCACGCTTGGCACTGAGCGTATCCGCATGCGCGGCATCGATGCTCCGGAGTATACGCAGACTTGCCGCAGGAATGACGCCGACTATCCCTGTGGCACGCTTGCGCGTCAGTCGCTCGTTCGCCTGATCGCGGGCAAGCCTGTCTCCTGTGCCGGCTGGCAGCGTGACCGTTATGGCCGGCTGCTCGGCGACTGCACCGCCGGCGGCAAGGATCTCAACCGCGCGCAGGTCGAAGCGGGCTGGGCGGTTGCCTATGGCGACTTCGAGAGCGAGGAAGCCATCGCCCGCGCGGGAAAGGCCGGCATCTGGGCGGGTACGTTCGACCAGCCGCAGGACTGGCGCGACAGCCATCACGGCGAAGTCGTCGAGAGAAAGCACGGCACACTGGCGTCGATCGGCGATGCCGTGCGCGAGATTTTTCGCTTCTGGTGATACGCATCTTGGCACTTGATCGAGAACGAATGGGAGGATGGATATGAAGCTCTTCGACGGCGGGCGGGCGCCCAACCCACGGCGGGTCCGCGTTTTCCTCGCCGAGAAAGGCATCACGGTTCCACAGGTAGCCATCGACATGGGGGCACTGGAGCACAGGCAACAGGCGGTCAGCTCGCGCAACCCCTTGCAGCGTCTGCCGGTGCTGGAGCTCGACGACGGCACTGTCATCACCGAATCCGTCGCCATCTGCCGCTATTTCGAGGAACTGCATCCGGAACCCGCTTTGTTCGGGCGTGGCGCACTGGGCAAGGCGCAGGTCGACATGTGGCAGCGACGGATGGAATTCAATTTGCTCAGCTGCGTTGCGCAGGCCTTTCGTCACATCCATCCAGCCATGAAGGAATGGGAAATCCCGCAGATCCCCGAATGGGGTGAGGCCAACAAGCCGAAGGCCGTTGAGTTCCTCAGGCTGCTGGACGTCGAACTGGGCAGCCGGGAGTTCATCGCCGGCGACAGCTATTCGATCGCCGATATCACCGGCCTGATCGCTGTCGACTTCATGAAGCCGGCACGCATCAAGGTGCCGGATGAATGCGCAAATGTGTTGCGCTGGCATCGGGCCGTCTCCAGCCGACCAAGCGCATCAGCCTGAGAATGACTGTCGAACTCGAAAGCTTCACTGCGACGGTCCGCGCTTGCCGCATCTGCGTCGAAAACCCTGTCGGCAAGCCGTTGCCGCACGAACCACGCCCGGTGTTGCGACCCTCGTCCAGGGCCCGCATCCTGATCGCCAGCCAGGCGCCGGGGACCAAGGTGCATCTATCTGGTATGCCGTTCACCGATGCCTCTGGCGACCGCTTGCGCAGTTGGCTTGATGTGACCAGCGACGAATTCTACGACATTGAAAAGTTCGCCATCGTGCCGATGGGGTTCTGCTTTCCCGGCCAGGACGCCAAGGGCGGGGACTTGCCGCCGAGGCGCGAATGCGCGCCGGCCTGGCGCGCGCCTTTGATGGCCTTGATGCCACGGATCGACCTGGTGCTGACGATCGGCATCTATGCGCAGTCCTGGCACATGGGTGCGGCGCGCCGGCCCTCGCTGACGGAAACGGTGATGGACTGGCGCGCCATCTGGGAGAGCTCCGTCGGCCTGAAAGTGCTCCCGCTACCGCATCCATCGTGGCGCAACAGCGGCTGGCTGAAGAAGAATCCATGGTTTGAAATGGATTTGCTGCCTTTTCTGCGTTCGGAAATCCGCTATCGCCTCGGCTGACCTTTCAGCAAGAAATCACTCGCTTTTCTATCAATTGGCAGAATTTCTTTCTTGTGAAAGGCCGAAATAAGGGGGAGTATAGCCAATCTATTCCCCCACGGAGCAAAAAATGGACCGCCTTGATAGAAAAATCCTCCGCCTTTTGCAGGAGGACGCGACACTCGCGGTCGCCGATGTCGCCAAGAAAGTCGGGCTGTCGACGACGCCTTGCTGGCGGCGCATCCAGAAGCTCGAGGAAGAGGGCGTCATCAAGCGGCGCGTTGCCATTCTCGACCATGAAAAGGTCAATGTGCGCGTCACCGTCTTCGTGTCGATCCGCACCAATTCGCACAGCCATGAATGGCTGCGGCGTTTCTCGGAAGTCATCCAGGAGTTTCCCGAGGTGGTCGAGTTCTACCGCATGAGCGGCGACGTCGACTATCTCCTGCGCGTCGTGGTGCCCGACATTGCCGCCTATGACGCCTTCTACAAGCGGCTGATCGCCAAGATCGAAATCCGTGACGTGTCGTCGTCCTTCGCCATGGAGCAGATCAAGTACACCACGGAAATTCCGCTCGACTACATGGTGCTGGACAAGGAATCGGGTGCCAACGCTGCCTGAGCTTGACCTCACACAAGGTTGCCCCGCTTAGTTCTTCTTTTTGTTGAGGAAACTCCAGGGCGAGTTCACCGGCAAGGTGATGGTGTCCGGCACGCTGTCGACGGCGGCTACCTCTGCCTTGCGCACCGTGTAGCCGGATTGGATGACGCTGACGCCATCGAGAATGAACAGCTGGCTCTTCTCCATGTCCGGCTTCAACGCCCCGGTGATGGCGACCGGCTGGTAGGCTTCCGACATCTTGTAAGGGTGAGCCGGCGTGACCAGAACGATCTGGTTGGGCGGCGGCGTCGGCATGCGGCTGCAGGCACCTGTCCACGGCACCAGTAGAAACTGATAGACAAGGTCGCCGTCGCGATCGACGGGCAATGCGTAGCCGGCTAGCTGAATGCTTTTGTCCTGCAGGTTGAGGGACAGCGTCTCGCCATGGTCGGGTAATTTTGCCGCGATCATCGGCAGCCCGACGTTTTCGGCGGCGGATTGCGTGGCCGGGCGCAGATCCTTCCAGAATATGTGCGCGGTCTCGGCCGAGGCATCGACGGCAGCGGACACAAACAACGCAGCTGCGAGCACTATGGTTGATCTGATAGGGTTGCTCATTGGCCGCGTCCTTTGAAACTGGAGTAAAGACGCCGCTGCCAACGACGTCAACGCTCGAGCCGCATCACATGTCGGCGAGAACCGGCCATGCCTGTCTCGTGGAAGCCGCGGGCGGCAAACATGTCGCGAAAGCCCATGAAACTGTAACTCGGCGACGCCTGATCGACCGGGTAAGCCTCGATCGTGCTGGCGCCCTTGGTGAAGGCGTGATCTATCGCCGCGTCGAGCAGCGCCGACGCCAGCCCGCCGCCGCGCAAGGCCCTTGGCACATAGAAGCAGACGATCGACCACACGCCGGTCTCGCTGTCGTCCTGCTGCCGGGAAAGCCGGCGATAGGTCTGGCGCGGCGCAACCGAGCACCAGCCGACGGTTTTGCCTTCAATTTGGGCGACGATGCCGACGGGTGTATCGGCCTCGATGAGCGAAATGATGGCCCGTTTCTTCTCCTCGTTCGGGACATGCTCGCGGCTGGGAAGGTTGCGCCATGCCATGCACCAGCAATATTTCGGCCCGCCCGGCTGCTCGAACAGGTTTTCGAAGTCGGCGCGTGTCGATCGCGTCACCTCCGAGAAGCGGATTTCCGCTCCGTCAGCCTTTCCTGGCGGCGATCCGCGCGAGCGTCTTGGCATTGGTCAGTTCCCTCACTGCGTCCTTGCCGACCCAGCGCGCCGTCTTGTCGGTCGACTGCGCCAACCGTTCGGCGACAGCAAGGGCAGCGCCGTGCATATCCATCGATCGTTTGCCGATTGAGCGAAGCGCCCAGTTCACGGCTTTCTTCACGAAATTGCGGCTGTCGGTGGCATGCGCTTCGATGGTCGGCAGGAAGGCGAGGAAGGTCGTCTCCGGCTCTTTCTTCCGGTGAACGACAGACCAGGCCATCATGGCAAAGGCCGTGCGCCGAACGAATTCCCGCTCGTCGGCCGCGAACTCGCCGATCAGGTCTTTCCAGGCGTCCGTATCGACAAAGAGATCCGAGACGCCATCGACGATGTCCCAGGAGTCGAAACTGGCCGCCCATCTTCTTGCATCTTCAGCAGAAAACCGCTGCGGGTCAGCTGTGACGGAAGCGATGAATTGCGCCTCCATGATGCCGGTGTCCCATAGCTCGAAGGCGCGCTCGTGGTTGCGTTTGATCGTCCTGGCAATCTGCCGCTGCATGCCGTGCGAGATGCCAAGCGCGCGGTCGATCTTGATACCGTAGCGCAACATGCCGAGGCGGTTCTCCTCCGAGCCGATGGCGCGCAGGTGGGCGACAATTTCTCCGGCACTGGATTGAGGCGAGAGCGCTGCCACCGCGGAAACCTATTTTTCGAGACGCGCCAGCAGCGAAGACGTATCCCAGCGCTTGCCGCCCATCGCCTGCACATCCTTGTAGAACTGGTCGACAAGTGCTGTCACCGGCAATCTGGCGCCATTGCGGTCGGCTTCAGCCAGGCAGATGCCGAGATCCTTGCGCATCCAGTCGACGGCGAAGCCGAAATCATATTTGCCGGCATTCATCGTCTTGTGGCGGTTCTCCATCTGCCAGGAACCGGCAGCGCCCTTGGAGATGACCTCGATCACCTTTTCGATGTCGAGCCCGGCCTTCTTGCCGAAATGGATACCTTCGGCCAGGCCCTGGACAAGGCCGGCGATGGTGATCTGGTTGATCATCTTGGTGAGCTGGCCGGCACCGGCCGACCCCATCAGGCCGACCATGCGGGCATAAGCATCGATGACGGGCCTGGCCCTGTCGAAAGCGTCCTGCTCGCCGCCGACCATGACGGTCAGCACGCCGTTCTCGGCGCCTGCCTGGCCGCCGGAGACCGGCGCGTCGAGAAATGAAAAACCGCCGGCTTGCGCCGCCGCCGCCAGCTCGCGTGCGACCTCGGCCGAGGCCGTGGTGTTGTCGATGAAGACCGAACCCTTCTTCATCGATTTGAAGGCGCCTTCAAGACCCGTCGTCACCGAGCGCAAATCGTCGTCATTGCCGACGCAGGAGAAGACAAAATCCTTGCCCTCGGCGGCCTGCGCCGGCGTCACCGCCAGGCTGCCGCCATGCTGGCCAACCCATTGCTCAGCCTTGGCCTTGGTGCGGTTGTAGACGGTGACGTCGTGGCCGCCCTTGTTCTTCAAGTGCCCGGCCATCGGATAGCCCATCACGCCAAGACCGAGAAATGCCACAGATGCCATGAGCTTGCCCTTCAGAAACGGAATTTGCTGCGAAAGCTCTAGGCTCTGCGCTCAATTCGTCAAGACGCGTATGGCCAGATCGACTGGTGCAGCCGAACTGAAAATGGTCAGCGTTTCAGGTGAATGGTGATCCGGCGCTCGATCCATTCGACGCCATGGCGCAGGATCTCGACCATCACCAGATAGACGAGGGCAACCCAGATATAGGCCTGAATGTCGAACGAGTTGGCGAAGGCGAGCTTTGCATTGCCCATCAGATCATAGACCGTGATGATGGCGACGATGGCGGACGCCTTGACCATCAGGATCAGTTCGTTGCCATAGGGCCGCAAGGCGACGATCAACGCTTGCGGCAGGATAATCTTGCGCAAGGTCTGCAATTTGTGCAGGCCAAGCGAGGCCGCGCCTTCCCATTGCCCTCTTGGCACGCTCTCGATGGCTCCGCGCAGAATCTCGGCCTGATAGGCGGCGGTGTTGAGCGCAAAGGCAAACACGCCGCAGTTGAACGCGTCCTTGAAAAAATCCCAGAGGCCGACCGACTGGAGTTCGACCCTGAACGAGCCCAATCCGTAGTAGACCAGATAGGTCTGGACCAGCAGCGGCGTGCCGCGGAAGAAATAGACGTAGCAATAGGCGAGGCCGGACAGGATCCGGTTCTTGGACATGCGTCCATAGGCGACAGGCACCGACAGTATCGCGCCGAGCACCATCGATATGGAAACCAGCGCGAGCGTTACCCCAAGCCCTCGCAAATAGGCAGGCGCATATTTGGCGAAGAACTCAGCGTTCCAGGCAAGGTAGAGATAGCTGACGATGCCAAGGCCGAACAAAATCCACAGGCAGACCAACGCATAACCGACGATACGCCTGCGCGGCCAGCCGCGCGCCCGTGGCGGGGGCCGTTCGACCATGGTGGCTGCGGCGCTCATCGCTGGGCCTCCCGCCGGCCAAGCGAGCGCAGAATCGCGCTGGTGGCGAAGGACGACACGACGGCCAGGCCAAGAAAGACCAGGGAGGCAACGCCAAAGAACAGGAAAGCGTGCTTGGTGACGCGGGCGGCAATGCTGGCATTGCGCAGCGTTTCCGCAAGGCCGACGACCGACACGAGCGAGGTGTCCTTGAGCAGGCTGAGCCAGCAGTTCTCCAGGCCGGGAAACGCGATGCGCAGCAGCTGCGGCACGATCACCTTGCGCATGGTCAGCCAGTTGGAAAGACCGATGGCGTAGCCGCCCTCATACTGGCCTTTGGGAATGGCGCGGAAGGCGGAAAGAAAAACCTCGCTGGCATAGGACGAGAAGATCAGCGCAAGCACGATCATGCCAGCGACGAAGCTGTTGACGTCGATGGTGGCGTCCGGCCGGAAATACCTGACAAGATGCTGCAGCAGGATCGGCATGCCGAAGAAGAACAGGAAAAGCGTCACCAACTCCGGCAGGCCGCGAAACACCGTGGTGTAGATGTTGGCGGCAAGGCGCAGCGAGGGTTCTTCGGACTGCTTGGCGAGTGCAATGAAAAAGCCGATCGTCAATCCGATGGGCAGCGTTGCAAGCGCAAGCGCAACGGTGATCAGTGCGCCATAGGCGATATCGTCAAGCCAGCCATCGGGTCCCCAACTGAGAAGTGTCCATATGCTCTGGGCTGGCATCGACGAATCTTATCTCCACAGCGTTCCCGAGACGAATAGAAAGACGGCGGGGAAATTCCCCGCCGTCTTGACCCTAGTTTATCAGGACTCGGCGCCGAAGACGTCGAACTTGAAGTACTTGTCGTTGATTTCCTTATATTTTCCATTGGCGCGGATGGCGTCGATGGCCGAATTGAGCTTGTTGACCAGATCGGTCTCGCCCTTGCGTACGGCAATGCCGGCGCCCGGCCCGAAGATCTCGACCGGTTGCGGCGACGGCTGGCCGAGAATCTTGCAGCAAGCGCCATCAGGCGAATCCAGCCACTGCTGCAGCACGACGATATCGTCCTCGATGGCATCGAGACGACCATTGGCAAGATCTGCCTGCTCCTCGGGGCTGCTCGGATAGCCCTTGACGGTGCTGTCGGTGTAGGTCTTCGAGGCATAGTTGAAATGCGTGGTGGTGGTGGCAACGCCGATCGACTTGCCGGCGAGATCTTCCTTGGTCACGCCTTTCAGCGTCGAGTCTTTCGGCACGGCGAGCGCCGATGGGGTGTTGTAGTATTTGTTGGAGAAATCGACCTTCTCCTTGCGCTCGGGCGTGATCGACATCGAGGCGACAATGGCGTCGAATTTACCCGCCTGGAGGGCTGGAATGATGCCGTCCCAATCCTGGGCGACGAAGGTGCATTTGACCTTCATCTCATCACAAAGCGCCTTGGCGATGTCGATGTCGAAGCCAACGAGCTGGCCGTCGGCGGTGAGATTGTTGAATGGCGGGTAGGCGCCTTCGGTGCCGATCCTCAGGGTCTTTTCCTGGGCCTGGGCTACGCCGAGCGTCAGCAGCGCGGCCGATGCGGCAAGCGCGATACGCAGTGAAATACGCATGATGGTCCTCTCTTTATGGTCCCGGCCGTCGTTCCAAACGGCTCTGTGGGGCGGTGCTTTTGACCGCCCGCTGGCGCGATACTCCCACTCTTTCCAAGAAAAAAGCAACTGCAAAACCACAAAAATGGGCAAGGCTATTCTGCCGCTGCGTCAGCGCTCAAGCAACGAGCCCAGTGGTGCGCTCGATGAAGTCGGCTATCGACTTTGCATCGTCGAGATCGAACACCGGCAGCTGCTCGCCTTCAGCCGCGAAATCGGCGGCGACGGCGACGATGTTGGGATCACCTGCCGAAAGCGGCGTGCGGTCCTTCGCTTCCAGCCGGCGGGTTTCGATCTTGCGGTGGGCTTCGCGCTTGTAGCCTTCGACCAGCACCAGATCGCAAGGCGCAAGCCGCGACAGAATAGCCTCCAGCGTCGGCTCATCCTCACCGCGCAACTCATGCATCAGCGCCCAGCGGTTTCCCGACACGATCGCGACTTCCGTGGCGCCGGCCTGCCGGTGGCGAAAGCTGTCGGCGCCCGGCTTGTCGATGTCGAAGTCATGATGGGCGTGTTTCACCGTTGACACTTTCCAGCCGCGCCGGACGAGTTCGGTGACCAGTTTCTCGGTCAATGTCGTCTTGCCGGAGTTTTTCCAACCGGTGATGCCGAAGACGCGTCTGTTCATGGCTTCATGCTCTGCAACAGACGCTCGGCCCGGACAAGGTCGTCAGGCTCGTTGATGTTGAAGAAAGGGTCGACCGGGCGGCCCGCCGATTGCGGAACCGGGAATTCCACCTCGACAAAACCGTGCCGGTCGATGAAAGCCGACACCCGTCTGTTGTCCTCGTCGACCAGAAAGCGCCGCAAGGCGTCGCGACAGGCGAGCGGCCAGAGCGCGAAGGTCGGGTGCCGTTTGCCGGCCGAACAAGCGACGGCAATCGAATCTGGACTCTGATCGGTGGCGGCCGCCAGCCGTTCAACCAGATCCGGCGGCAGGAAGGGCGTGTCGCCGGCGGCGGTGACGATCACCTTGCGAGCAGTGTTGGCAACGGCCCATTCGAGGCCGGTGAGGATTCCGGCAAGCGGCCCGGCAAAGCCGGTCACCGTGTCGGCAAGCACCGGCAGGCCAAAACGCGAGAACCGTGCCGGATCGCCATTGGCGCTGAGTGTCAGGGGGGCGGTCTGCCGGCCAAAGCGCGAGACGACCTGGTCAAGCACGCAGCCGCCGCCAAGCGGCAACAGGCACTTGTCGCCACCGCCCATCCGTCTTGATTGGCCGCCGGCCAGAATGATCCCCGCAATGTCTCGCTTCATGCCATGAAGCCTGTACGCCAGCCGCCGGAAATCACAAGAACCTTCAAATGACCTGGCTAGATTCCGTCGGGCACCATGGTCGGCCCGGTGCTTTCGGCGACGATCTTTCGCCGGCCGACGATCCGCTCGCGGTAGAGCGCATAGAGGCCGGAGCCGATGATGATGGTGGCGCCGACGATCATCGGCAGATCGGGAATATCGGCGAAGATGAACAGGCCAAGCAGGATCGACCAGATCAGCGCCGTGTAGCGGAACGGCGCGATGAAGGAGATGTCGCCCGCCCGCATCGCCATGATGATGAACTGGTAGCCGATCAGCACCAGGACAGCAGCCAGGGCCAACAAGGCCGTGCTGTTGCCCGTCATCGGTGTCCAGCCTCCCATCGGCGACAACAGCACCGCGCCGACAATTGTCATGGCAAGCGCGGTCGCGGTCGACACCAGCAATGTCGGAATGGCCTTGGGAATCCGCTTGGTGGCGAGATCGCGCACCGCACAACAGGCGACGCTGGCCAGCGCCGACAGCGAGTAGATGCTGAACCCTTCGAAGCCCGGCCGTACGATGATCAGCACGCCGGCAAATCCGATGGCGATGGCCAGCCAACGTCGCCATCCGACAGCCTCGCCGAAGACAAGTGCCGCCCCCATCGTCACCGCCAGCGGCAGCGCCTGCAGCACCGCCGAAACATTGGCGATCGGCAAATGGGCGAGGGCGACGAGAAAACTCACCGTGGCGCCGGCCTCGCTGATCACGCGCAAGGCCACCAGCGGCTGCAGCATCGAACCCGGGCGGGAGAGCGCGCCGCGCTGCCAGGCGAGCAAGCCGACGAAAAGCGAAGCGAAAGCCCCACGGATCAACATGACCTGCGCCATGTTCATCGATTGCGACGAGTATTTGGTAATGGCGTCGTTGAGCGTAAAGCCGGCCATCGCCACCATCATGAACAACGCGCCGCGAAGATTTGGAGACAGGGGCAAGACGATTACCGGTTCCGCTTTGCAGCAAGCCTGTAACAGCCGGGCATGAAACAGCAACAGCAAAGGGCTGGGCCACAGCCTTGTTTGTGGCCCAGAAGATCGCCTGCAATGGCGGCAGAACTTACTTCTTCGGCGTCAGCACCTCGGTGCCATTGCCTTCCTTGCCGGCGATCGTCCACAGACCATGCAGCGAGCCGTCGTCCATCATCTTGTAGACGACGAGGCCGATATCCTTGCCCATGACATAGCCGGCGGAGAAGGCGTCATCGTTGCGCATGCAGATGCCATCGGAAGATGAGCCGCCCGTCTCCCAGTGGATCGTGCAGGTCGTTCCGCTGGTCAGCGCGATGGTTGCCTCGCCGCCATAGGGCGATCCATCGAAATTGGTGCCGGCGACGGTATAGGTGCCGCCGATCGACTGGGCCGCCGCGGGCAGGGCGGCGAGGCCCAGCAGTGCAAGAGAAAGAATGAGTTTGCGCATGGTGTATTCCCCCTGTGAGCGAAGAGCCGCTTACAGGGAAGGCTAGGCTGGAACAAGCTGGCCGTAAATCCGGCTGCGGTTCGCGAACAAGACTTTTTCTGGGGTGTGGTCCGAAACCGTCATGGCCCCTTGAGACTGCCGGCGATGGCGCCGACCAGCGGGTCGTATTTCGACTTCAGGGCCGGCGGGTAGTCGACCCAGACCGTGCGGATGACGCCATCCCCACCGAACAGGCGCCGCTCGTAGAAGACCTTCCCATCCTTCAAGCCGGACAGCACTGCCCAGTCCTTTCCGGCCTTGCTGTAGGTGACCTTGTAGCCCGGCTCCTTGCTCGCCTTCTCCGCCGCGACAAAGCCTTTCGGCGTATCGTCGTCGACGTTGAGGATGCCCGAGCAGATCAGGCTGGCACCATCGGCACTCAGCCATTGCTGTCCGTCGCCATTGTCGGGCTCGGGCTGGCGATCTGTGAAGACATCGTCGGGAAAGGTGCAGACGGTGCCGAAGCGCTCGTTCACATAGGTGAACGGCGCGGCAATTGCGGTGCTCGCCGCGAGCGCAGCGAAAAACGTCCCGATTGAAAAGAGCTGCCGCATGTCTTGCCCCGAAGTCGATGACCGCACGGCAATTCTTGCACAGATCGGCGGGAAGGTCAGCCGCCGGTGACGCTCATGTGGCGCGACACCGATGGGCGGCTGGTGCGGCGGTCGATGATGAAGTCATGGCCTTTCGGCTTGCGGCCGATCGCTTCATCTATTGCCGCGGCGACCAGTTCGTTGCCTTCGGAGGCCCGCAACGGTGCGCGCAGGTCAGCGGCATCTTCCTGGCCGAGGCACATATAGAGCGTGCCGGTACAGGTCAGCCGGACGCGGTTGCAGCTTTCGCAGAAATTGTGCGTCATCGGCGTGATGAAGCCGAGCCGCCCGCCGGTCTCACCGACATGGACGTAGCGCGCCGGGCCGCCGGTCTTGAAGGGAATGTCGGTCAGCGTGAACTGGCGTTCCAGCGCCGCGCGCAGCAGCGACAGCGGCAAATACTGGTCCGTGCGGTCGCCCTCGATCTCGCCCATCGGCATGGTTTCGATGACCGTCAGGTCCATGCCGCGGCCATGCGCCCAGCGCATCATCTCGGGCAGTTCGGCGTCGTTGAAATCCTTCAGCGCCACCGCGTTGAGCTTGACCTTCAGCCCGGCCGCCTGCGCGGCATCGATGCCTTGCATGACCTTGTCGAGATGGCCCCAGCGGGTGATTTTGTGGAATTTGTCGGCATCGAGCGTGTCCAGGGACACGTTGATGCGCTTGACGCCGCAATCGGCGAGTTCGGCGGCAAAGCGCGACAGTTGCGAGCCGTTGGTGGTCAGCGTCAGTTCTTCCAGCGCGCCGCTCTCGAGATGCCGCGACAACTGGCGCACCAGATGCATGATGTTCTTGCGAACCAGCGGCTCACCGCCGGTGAGGCGCAATCTCCTGACGCCCTTTTCGATGAAGACCGTGCAGAGCCGGTCGAGTTCTTCCAGTGACAGCAGGTCTTTCTTCGGCAGAAAGGCCATGTCCTCGGCCATGCAATAGGTGCAACGGAAATCGCAGCGGTCGGTGACCGACACTCTGAGATAGCTGATCGTGCGACCAAAGGGGTCGATCATGTCCATGCTTCAAACGCTTCCCGTGGCCCTGAACGGCGTCGTTATATACCGCTATGTGATACGATCCGGCCGTTCATTCAAGATACCGCTTCTCGATCTTTGGTAACATCCCTCAGCCGACATCGCATGTCGGTCGGCTTATCAGGTCTTTTCCCGTTTGGCGAAGCGGCGTAGGGAAGGGTGGATGATACGGGATCGCACAGCATGACCGCACCGAAAGAACTCAGGGTCTCGAAGGACCGCAAACTGCTGTCCGTCACCTTTCCCGACCATCGGCCGTTCGAATTGCCGGCGGAACTGCTGCGCGTCGCCTCGCCATCGGCCGAGGTGCAGGGCCATTCGCCCGAACAGCGGGTGACGGTTCCCGGCAAGCGCAATGTGGCGATCCTGAAGATCGAGCCGGTCGGCAACTATGCTGTCCGCATCACCTTCGACGATTTCCACGACACCGGTATCTTCACCTGGAATTACCTGCACACGCTCGGCCACGAGAAGGATGCACGCTGGGACGCCTATCTCGCCGAGCTCGCGGAAAAGGGCTTGAGCCGGGACCGCTAAGCTATCCCGACATTGTCGTCAAAGCGTCATCGATGTGGGGTAACGCCGGCAAAGGTTTGGAGACGAAAAAGATGTCCGTCATCACCACGGTCGAGCAGCTCGAGGCGCTCTATGGCGTCCCTGGCGAGGCCTCTCTGGTCAAGGAACTCGACCACGTCATTCCAGAATATGCCGCCTTCATCGAAGCCTCGCCCTTCGTCGCGCTGGCGACCGGCGGGCCGGAGGGGCTGGATTGCTCGCCGCGCGGCGATCTCGCCGGCTTCGTGCGCATCCACGATCCGAAGACGCTGATGATGCCGGACCGTCGCGGCAACAACCGCGCCGATTCGCTCAGAAACATCATCCGCGACCCGCGCGTCGGCCTGCTGTTCCTGGTGCCGGGCTCCGGCACGACGCTGCGCGTCAATGGCCGCGCTCATATCACCACGGACACAGCGCTGTGTGCGTCATTCATGGTGGACGGCAAGGCGGCGCGATCGGTAACCGTCGTCGACATCGATTCGGTCTACTTCCAATGCGCCCGCGCCATCGTCCGCTCCGAACTCTGGAACCCGGCAAGGCACGTCGACCCGAAGTCGCTGCCGACGCCCGGACAGATCCTGGAAATCACCAGCCGCAAGACCATCGACGGCGAGACCTACGACAAGGAATGGCCGGAGCGGGCGAAGAAGACGATGTGGTAAGCTCAGGGCTGAAAGGGTGGCTAAGCCTCCTTCAGCACCTCATAGATCTTGCGCATCTGCTCGCCGATCATGTCGCACTGTTCCGGCGTCGACTGGCTCATCGCCTTCTCGATCAGCGCCATATGCACTTTCAGCGCCTGCATCAGCAGCGCCTCGCCGGCCTCGGTGAGTGCGAGACGCAAGATGCGCTTGTCCTTCTCGTCGCCTTCGCGGCGCAACAGGCCGCGCGCTTCGAGCTGCGGCAAAAGCATGGTGATGTTGGAGCGGCCAACGAGCAGCTTGCGGGCAAGGTCGTGCTGCGACATGCCGGGGTGGCGATAGAGGTTCATCAGCACGTCGAGCTGCGCCGGCTTCAGGTCGAGCGGCGCGAGTTTTATCGCCAGCGTGCGCTCCAGCACATGGCAGGCGCGCGCCACCGCGACCCAGTTGCGAAAACGCGGGTTGTCCCAAGGTAGCTCTTGTTTATTGTTCATCTTTGAACTATTATGTTCATGCTTGAACGTATGGATGGATTCTCACTATGGCATCATTCGGGCTGAAGGTCATCCGGGGCGTGTTTGGTGCGGCCGAGCGTGTCGCGCCACGCCTGACCGGGCGCGCGGCGTTCGAATTGTTCTGCCGCACGCCGAGCGTCAAGGCGCTCAGCGACGGCGAACGCCGCGCCATCGATCGCGCTGCCGAGTTCATGACCGAGGCGCGTCATCACCGGCTGAAGACCGCGACCGGCTGCGTCATGGTGCACGAGTTCCGCCCGGAGCCGGGCAGGGCAGTCGCCGGCACGGTGCTTGTCGTCCATGGCTGGCGCTCGCGCACCGAATACATGCGCGTGCTGATCGAAGGCTATCGTGCCGCCGGCTACAGGGTCGTTTCGCTTGACCTGCCTGGCCACGGCCAGTCGCAGGGCCGGCGCTTGAACATGGTCAATGCCGTGGATGCGGTGCGGGTCGCCGGCGAATGGTTCGGCCCGTTCGTGGCGGCGGTCGGTCATTCCTTCGGCGGCGCCGTCGCCGCCAATGCCATCGCCGGTTCGGTCAAGAACATCCCGCCGCTGGCGGCCGGACGACTGGTGCTGATCGCGGCGCCAAGTTCCCTGCCGGCGATCTTTGCCGACTTCAGCCGCATGCTCAATGTCGGCCCGCGCTCGCAGGCCGCCATGGCCGACCGTGTCGAACATCTTTCCGGCCGGCCGCTGCACGAATTCACCGGCGACCGCCAGCTTGCCCACGCGCCGGTGCCGACCCTGGTCATCCACGCCCCGGACGACCGCGAAGTCTCGGCCGATCATGCAAGGCGCTATGCCGGCGCCGGCGGCCATGTTCGGCTTTACTGGGCTGATGGGCTCGGCCACCGCCGTATTCTCGCGGACAAGGGTGTGGTCGAACGCGCCGTCGACTTCGTGACGCATCGCGAGCCGTCGCTGCTGCATTGAGCGTCGATCGAGGCTATTTCTTCTTCTCGCCGGGTTCGACCGGCAGTCCGGCCGCCTTCCAGGCGGTGTAGCCGCCAAGGATGTGCTTGACCGGCGAAAGCCCCATGTCCTGCGCCGTCTTGGTGGCCAGCGCCGAGCGCCAGCCGCCGGCGCAGAAAAAGACAAAGCTCTTTCCCGAGGCGAAGAACGGCTTGTGGTAAGGGCTTTCGGGATCGATCCAGAATTCCAGCATGCCGCGCGTGACATGTTTGGCGCCGGGAATCCTGCCGTCGCGTTCCACCTCGCGAGGGTCGCGCAGATCGACGAAGATGGTGTCCTCATCGTCGAGCAGCCCGGCTGCTTCCTCCGGCGAAACCACCTCGATCTCGGCGTTCGCCTCGTCGAGCAGTTCGCGATAACCCTTTTTCACGCTCTCATCCCTCCCGGCCTTGCTGGCCCCCAGCGTTGCTGGCAAGTCCGGATTTCGAGCACAACAGCCGGCGTTTGTCACGCCGCCACGATGCCGGCCATTGTCTTCCAGGCAGCCATGGCCCCGGCCACGGTTGCCAGCAGGGCAGCGTGCGATGCACCGTCGCGGGCCTGGATCGACATGCCGTGCTGAACCGTGGCGAAGAAGGTCGCGGCGGCGCCGCAGTCGAAATCCGCCGGCAGTTCGCCTTCGGCAACACCGCGCTCGAGACGCTTTTGCAGGGCGCTATGGTTTTCGGCGCGACGGCGGCGCAGATCGTCGCAGATGGCGCCGCGGCTCGAGTCCTGATGCAGCGCGCCGAGTGCGATCAGGCAGCCCTGCGGGCGATCGGTCTGCGCATAGGCTTTCGCCGTCAGGCACAAGAATTGTTCGATCGCCAGCCGCGCTGTCGGTGCTTCCTCCAGCGCCAGCCAGATATCTGCCCCTTCGGTGCGCGAATAAAGCTCCGTCGCCTCCAGGAACAGCGCCTCCTTGCTGCCGAAGGCGGCATAGAGGCTGGGCGAGTTGATGCCCATGGCGGCGGTCAGCTCGCTCATCGATGCGCCTTCGTAGCCACGGGCCCAAAAGACCTCCATCGCGCAGCGCAATGCTAAGGTTCGATCGAAGGTGCGGGGGCGGCCTCGTTCCGACATGACGCTCTTTTCTGTGTTGATCGATACATAATTCAGTTGACGCCGACGGGCAAGGCTGACAGATATTTATGTATCGATCATTACAAAAAGGAGAAATCGATGTCATCCAATCAACTGGGCGGCAAGGCCGCGCTCGTCACCGGCGGCAGTCGCGGCATCGGTGCGGCGATCGCACGACGGCTCGCGGCCGACGGCGCCAGTGTCGCGCTGACTTATGTGCATGGTGAGGAGCAGGCCCGCGCTGTTGTCGCTGACATTGAGGCCAAGGGTGGCCGCGCCATTGCGATCAAGGCCGACAACCGCGATGCCGTGGCCATAGACAAGGCCGTCGATGACGCCGTGACCGCATTCGGGCGACTCGACATCCTGGTCAACAGCGCCGGTATCTGGCGCGCCGCGCCGATCGATACGCTGTCGCTCGCCGATTTCGATGAAACCATGGAGGTCAATCTCAGAGCTCCGTTCATCGCCTCGAAGGCAGCGGCCGCGCATATGGGCGAGGGCGGCAGAATCATCTCGATCGGCAGCAATCTTGCCGAACGGGTCACCGACACCAGTCTTGGCGCCTATTCGACCAGCAAGGCGGCGCTGGTCGGCCTGACCAAGGCGCTGGCGCGCGACCTCGGCCCACGCGGCATCACCGCCAATGTCGTTCACCCCGGTTCGACCGACACCGACATGAACCCGGCTAACGGCCCGCATGCCGAACACCAGCGCCAGAAGATGGCAACGCCTCGCTTCGGCAAGGCCGAGGACATCGCCGGCATGGTCGCCTGGCTGGCAGGGCCGGAAGGCCGTTTCGTCACTGGCGCCGCGCTGACCATCGATGGCGGCGCCAACGCCTGATCCGCAATGGATTTCGCGGCTGGAGCGGAAACACCCCGCTCCAGCGTCACGATGTTGTGAAACCGTTCTGCAACAGGCGTTCCAAAATTTATGAAAGCTTAACGAAATCGGTATGAATCAGTATAGTCGCGCCTTACATCCGCCATGCGGTGAGCGGGACGATCTAGCGTGCGGAACGGGAACCGGTTGCGGCCGGAGCGGGTGATCCATGAAATTCCTCGGAAACAAAGCAACCGTGATGCCGCTGATGGCGATCACGGCGACGCTCGCTTTCGGTGTGCCTCAGGCAGGCGCGCAGGGGCTCTTCGACATGCTTTTCGGCGGCGGCGTCAAGCGCGCGCCGCAAGGCGAGTTTCCGCCCCCGCCACCGAAGCACAAGCCAAAAGCCCCGGCCGGCGCCGGCGGCGGCGTGAAAATCAGCAGCCCGTCCTACTACACCTACAAGGCCGATCGGCTGGTCCGCATCGACTTCTCGGCGCTGACTGCAGCGCCGCAGCCGGCGACCCCGCAGGACGCTGCCTTCGTTCCGTCAGCCACGGGTGCCGCGTTTCGTGATGCGGTTGCCAGCTTGGGTGACTACGAACTCTACGCCGAGCCCGACATCGCCAAGGCGCTGATCGCCTTTTACTCGGCCAATCCGGATTTCATCTGGGTGACCGGAACCAGCCTCAACAGCCGTGCGCAGGATGCGGTGCGCGTCCTTGGCGAGGCTGAAAGCTATGGCCTCACGCCCGCCGACTATACGGTCGAGGTGCCCGCTGCCGGCACATCGACGGCCGACCCCAATGCGCAACTGAAAGAGCTCGTCCGCTTCGAGATGGCGCTTTCGGCGCGCGTGCTGCGCTATGCCCACGACGCCCAGAACGGCCGCGTCGAGCCCAACCGCATGACCGGCTACTATGATTTCCCGGCCAAGCCGCTCGACTTGCAAGGCGTGCTGAAGACGCTGGCGCATACCCAGGAAGTGCGCACCTATCTCGAATCGCGGCATCCGCAGAATGCGGAATACCAGGCGCTGCGCGTCGAACTGGAATCCCTGCAGGCCAGTGCGGAAAACGAAATCGTCGTCGACCCCAAGCTGCTGCTGAAGCCCGGCGAAACCAGCCCCGAACTGCCGAAGCTGCTGACCCTGATCGCGCGCAATCTCGATGACGAGACGGGCGGCGCCTATGGCGAGATCCTGTCCAGGCTGGCCACCAGCGAAGTCTATGACCCGGAACTGATTCCGGTCATCAAGGCCGTGCAGCAGAAGGCAGGCATGAAGGGCGATGGCGTCATCGGGCCGCGCACCGTCGCGACGCTGGCCGGAACATCCAAGGCCGACAAGCTGCTGAAGGTGGAAGTGGCGCTGGAGGAACTGCGCTGGCTGCCTTCCGATCTCGGCAGCCCGCGTGTCTTCATCAACCAGCCGGCCTTCACCGCGAGCTATATCGACAATGGCGAGGAAAAGCTGAAGACGCGTGTGGTCGTCGGCCGGACCACCAACCAGACCGCCTTCTTCTACGACCAGATCAAGCAGGTCGATTTCCATCCCTATTGGGGTGTGCCGCAGTCGATCATCGTCAACGAAATGCTGCCCAGATTGCGCAACGATCCCGGCTATCTCGACCGGGCCGGCTACGAGGTGACCGATTCGCGCGGCAAGCGCATTCCTTCGTCGGCGGTCAATTGGGGCGCCTATGGCGCCAACATCCCCTACAGCGTGCGCCAGCAGCCGAGCGAGGCCAATGCGCTGGGCGAGCTGAAGATCCTGTTCCCCAACAAGCACGCGATCTACATGCACGACACGCCGCAGAAATCCTTCTTCCAGCGTGACATGCGCGCGCTCAGCCATGGCTGCGTGCGGCTGCAGGATCCGCGCGGCATGGCGGCGGCGGTGCTCGGCACCTCGGTGGACTATATCGCCGAGAAGCTGAAACACGGCCACTCGACCGAGAATGTGACACGCACGATCCCGGTCTATGTCGCCTATTTCACCGCATGGCCTGATTTGTCCGGCAAGGTCGAATATTTCGACGACGTCTATGACCGCGACTCGCGGCTGAAGCAGGCCCTGGACGCCACCGAGGCGGTGCGTTCGCCTTCGAGTTGAGGCAGAAACCTCTCGGCCTCTAACGCTCCGACAGCGGTCGCCGGAAGCCGGCGTCCCGCCCGGCGATCAGCCAATAGAGCAACCCGGCGACAAGGCCGGCAGAGGCAATGATGCCGATGTCGGCCCAGCGCTGCGGGTCCATGTCCTCCGGCGCACTCGGCCAGATCAGGGCGAAGCCGCCGACCGCGGCGGCGGCGCCGAAGACCATGTGCAGCAGGACATTGCGCAACGAGAAGAACTCGGCGATCAGCGCGAAGATGAGCGTCTGCAGTGCGGTCACCACAATCGTCAGGAAATAGACGAACATGCCGAGCGGCGGCACCAGCAGGACCGCGATCGGCGAAACGCCCATGACGTCGAAATAGTCGGGCGCGTTGGGCAAGGAACTGAGCGCGGCGTAGATGACCGCGATGGCGATCAGGCCGACCAGCACCGACACGAAGTAGCCGGCTAACATCATCAATATGCGCTTCAGTACATGCTTCGCCGTCGCCATGCCCATCCCCCAATGCGGCGCCTAGCGCGACAGTCAGCCATCAAAGCGAGACTGGCGCAAGGGGAGGCGCCCCTTGGCAGGTTCAGGCGCCGCCGCACAAATGCTGCGAATCCGGCAGGGCCCAGCTGCCTTTTGCGACCCGGTCCAGCGAATAATAGACCCGGCCGCGCTCATCGTCCCTGGGGCAATCCCTGGGAATCGAGATCAGGCACATCTCGACCGGTTCGCCGACCTTCGAGGCAGCCAGGCCCGGCTCGCGATCGTAGGAGACGGCGGTGCCGCCATTTGTGAACGTCGCGGCACTGCCCGCCTCGGGACCGGCCGTTTCCAGCGGGTCGTCGCCAAGCCGTGTGGTGAGCGTCTCGATATGGGTGGACGCGCATTGCCCGATTCTCGAGGGCAGGGGCTGGTCAGTCCCTGCCGGGTTGCGCGCGGCGGCTTCCAGCGCCTTCTTGCCGATCAGCGCGATGTTGTAATCCTGCACCCATGACTGCGCATCGCCATAGGTTTGCAGCGCGTTGTTCAGCGCGCTGACGATGCAGGCCGTGTCGCCCCCGCAAGCATTGCGGTCGGCAATCAGCCCGCGGGCGATCATGCGCTTGTCGCCGCCGAATGCCGGCTCGAAATCCTTGAAGGCCTTTGAGATCAGCAGATCGATGGCCGACAGCTGCGGATCGGCACAGATCGCCTTTTCCGCCGACAGACGCGCCTTGCGGCAGTCGAAGGATGGCCCGTCGGCCCGCGCCGGAACGGAGCCAAGGATGGCGCCGGCCAGATTGAGGGCGAGCACGAGCAGAAAACAGGTTCGAGCGGAAGATCGCATGCATGCCCCCAAGCCAACAGAAATTGCCCAAGGCGCCGCCAGCGCCTTGACCTGGATATCATACGCCAAGGATGGACAATTTGGGGCGAACCCGTCGTCTGCCGGCGTCCCTTATTTTGGCTCGGCCGTCACGGGATCGTAGGTGATTTCGACCTTTGCCTTGTCCGACGTGTAGTAGGTGACGGTGTAGGCGCCGCTATCCCAGTCGACCTCTTTCACATAGCGAAAGCCGTCGCGCTGTTCGACCTTGGCGATGATCTCCGACAATTTCTTGGCATTGGGCTGCGGCAGCGGAGCATCGTCCGCGGCAAAGGCCGGCCCACCGGCGAGAAGAATGGCGACGCTGGTCGCCAGCAGAAATCTGGACATGGCTTTCCCTCAAGGTTTTGCCGGACAGAAACTCACCGGCAAGCCGGTTTGTTCCCTCACCCTGGAGACTTGCGACCCTTAAGACTTGCGATCATTCGATTTGACGATCGCACAAGGTGCGCCGCATCGATACCTGGCCGGGAGAGCCCGTCAGTCAGGTAATATCCGCCGATGTGTCGCTTTCAATCCGATACAGTTCTTCCACATAGCCCCTGCGGAGCCAGTAGGGGCTCCTGTAGGTGCGAACAAAACTCCGATCTGCACCCAGCAGCTTTGATACGTGAAGAAGCCGCGCGCCGCCAGCGATGAGTTGCTCGCCCTCATGATTGATGCTGAGGAAGAAGCCCGATGTGATGCGCTTTATCTGTTGCACATATTCGTCAAAGATGCGGCGATTGATTTCCGGAAATGAATCCTGGTTGGCGGTGACCCGGAAGGTGCCGTCTGCTTCATTGGAGCAATTCCAGTTCGCTCTCAGTTTGATGGCGTCGCTGCGCGAGGGCTCGCCTTCAAGGCAAACGGCTTCCTGGCCGAGGGTTCCGATCAAGAAGTAACCCGACAGGACGTTCACAATTGGAAGGTCGAAGATCGTAACGTCCTTGCGGCCCATCCGGTTCAGGTAGAATGCAGCAAGCCCGAGCCCTCCGCCAAATTCGCAAATCCGGTCTTCGGGTGCGGCAATGTCTCGGATCCGGGTTGCCAGATAGAGTGCGTTGATGTGCCTGTAGTGGAGCAGGCCATCCCTGATTTTCAGACCGGCGACATGAACCGGCCCCTCAGGCGGGATGATGTGTATGCCGAGTTGAGCTTCTATGGCGTCCAGGATCTCGTCGGGATCCTGGAGACTATTCTTGCCCCATTTCCCGTCCGTCCCCTGTTCGGGGCTTTCCACCGACAGGACGCCGAGCGCCTCACCCAGGCAGAGCAACTTGTCGAAATAGCTGTACGCAACAAACTGCTCGTCGCGATCCCAATACGTATAGCCGTCTATTCCCGTCGTAATTCCGCCGAACCAGGTGTATTCCTTGCCGAAATCGACCAGATAGCGCGACAGTTGCTCCGCATCCTCGGCGTGAATGAGGCTGAACATCTGACCGAGATTGTCACGCATCAATGCGGACCAGAGGTCATCGTCCGTGATTTGCTTGAGCCGGCTCTCCTGCAGCATGGTCGCCTTGTATGCGGCAATCAGGCGGCGACACGTCACCACCATCTCCGGGTTCCATTGGGCGTCCTTCTTGCCGAACGGCAAGGGGCGAGCTTCGCTCCCGATCGGATGGACTAGCGTGTGGTGGAAAACATCGTTCATGAGTCCAGTTGTCTAACGGCCATTGAGAAAGCGGGCAATTTCAATCTCTCTTCCACAATCCCTCGTCCACAATCGTTTCCGAAAAGCTTGCCCAGTGCAACCCTGGTTCCCAACAGGAATCAGGGTCACGTTCCGCTTGTCCACGAACCTCCGGACAATCCAGGGAGACGATGCGGGCTGGAGCTGAGCGCTCGCCGGATGCCATTGCATCCCGGCCGTTTCCGTGTCCGTGCAGAAAGCCCGAGCGCTGGAACCGGAACGCTACACGGTCTATTGCGCCGACGACCGCATCGAGGTCTCGTTCTGGGATGTCGAGCAGATGAAGGTGCGGAACGGCTCCGACGTCTGCCAGTTCCAGAGTTATACGAGCTACAGCAGCGCGCTGAACTTCGCCCAGAAGAATTTTGGTGGGGAAGGGGCGGACTGTAGTTGTTGACGCTGGTTTGGAGTGCGGCATTCAGGAAAATCGAAGGTGGGCGATGCAAGGGCACCCGCTAGAGCAATTCCAGGAAAAATGTGAAACGGTTTTCCGTCTGGAATTGCCTGAAAACAAAGAGATAGAGCGGTTCGGCGTTTCCATGAAACGGTGAACCGCTCTTGGGTCAAAACTCAATCAGCATGCGGTCGCCAATGGCTGCGAGAGAGTCCGGTTCGGCTGGAGTGTTGCCATTCGTCTCGTCGATCCGAACGAGCAACTAGCGCCACCTGCGGAAGTTCGAGGCATCGCCGATGAACGGCAGCCGTCGGGCCGGTTCCAGAAGTTCGGGTGCGAGCGCACCATGGCGCAAGTCGGCCCCATTGCCGACTTTCCCGCACCCAATATTCCTGTCAAGGATGATCTTGTTTTGAGGGCAACCACCGCCACGACATAAAGGCTTCAACGGTTTTTATGCGGCCAATCGGACTTCCGCCGGGCCGCATACGGTCAGCCGTCACTCCGGCAAGCCCGCGATCCGCATGTCTTTGATCCAGCGGTCGAGGCTTCCGGGGGCGGTCCAATTCTTCTCCCACTGCTTGCGTTGTTTGCTGATGGAGTCGCCGGGCGAGTCTTTGAGGAAAACCGCAAGCGCTTCCTTTGCCTCCCGCTGGTTTCCCAGACAAGCGTAGATCCCCGCAAGCATTCGGTGTGCGCCGATCGGGATTGGGGACATTTTCCGCATCGCCGTTAGCGCAGCCCCGCAATCGTTCTTTTCATAGAGCGCCCAGCCCATGTCCCAGTTGTACCAGTCGGGGTAGAAGGGATCGATGCCTTTGGCCTGCTCGATCCGATCGATCGCTTCGTCGGTGCGGCCGGCAAGGAGCAGCGGGGCCGCACTGCCCTCGAGGATATTCGAGGCGCTGGGGTTCAGGGCGATCCCCTGATCGAACTGCGCAATGGCCTGCTCGATCTCTCCGGCTTCACTATGGATTTGGGCGCGGATTTGATGCGCGTTGGCATCGTCCGGAGCGAGCAGGATGGCCTTGTCGGCGTACTCTGCGGCCCGCTTCAACGCCTCGTCGGGATTGTTTTCCTGCTTGTGCCAGAATACCGAGTCAAAGCGATAGGACCAAGCCAGCCCGATATAGCCGAATTGGGAGTTCGGATCCGCTTCAATCGCCTTGAGGCTGAACTGCCGCAGCAATTCGTTCCCCGCGGCAGAAAAATCCTTTTCGTTCGCGGCAGACCCCATCAGGAGATAAATGAGCGCGCTAACCCGGGCGGCGTCGCTCTGTGGCAAGGGTCGCTCGATCCTTTGCCCGACCCGAGCCGCAAGCGTGCGGATGATCTCCTCCTGGACGACGAAAAGATCGCCGATCTCCCGGTTGTAGGTGTTGGCCCAGACATGCGATCCGTCATGCGCATTCAGCAACTGGGCGGACACTTTCAGCCGGTCTCCGATCTTCTGCTGGCTGCCTTCGAGCAGGTAGTCGACGCCGAGCTCATCTCCAATCTGTCTGGCGTCGATCGGCTTACCGCGGTACTTGAAGCTCGAGTTCCGGGCGATGACGGCATAAGTCTTGCTCCGCGCCAGCTCGGTGATGATCCCCTCGGCAACTGCATCGCTGAGATATCCCTTGTCCGGACCGGCACTCATGTCGTCGAAGGGAAGGATCGCAATCCTGGGCATGTCGCTCGAACGAACGGGAGCGGCTCGCCATGCTTCCGCGCCGTAGTACGCGCCGATCGCTGCCGCAACGAGAGCGAGTGCAGCAAGAATGAAGCCGCGCTGCGAGAATCGTATCTTGGCACGTTCCGTGCCGGCTGCGGCGTTTGGGTCCGCCGCGTCCGACGGATCGGCATTCAGTCGGTAGCCTCTCTTTGGGACGGTTTCGACGATCACGTGGGCGTCATCCCCCAATGCGCGGCGAATATCGGCAATGCATTGAGTGAGGCTGTCTTCGGTCACGAAGGTATCGGGCCACACCGCCTGCATTATCGCATCCTTGGACACGATTTCGCCTGGTCGCGCCGCGAGCACGGAGAGCACCTCGACGGACTGGCTGCGAAGATTGACCGCTTTGCCTTCGACGGTTCGGAGTTCTTTGCTTTTCGTCAGGAAGGCAAAACCGCGAAACGCTATCGTTTCAGCAGATTTCGGGTCAATTTCAGGAGCCTTTCGGGACATTTCACCCTCTTGGCGCGCTTCCTAGCATAGCCCATTCGGCCGTCGCTTTCCAGCAGCACCGGATGGGACGGAGGACACCATGAATCGCACCAAGCTCATCATGGCTCTCACTCTTCTTTTGGCGACGCAATCGGCCGCAGAAGCGGATCCCCGCATCGCGAGATTCTGCGGCCCTGACCATGTCAACGAGGTTGCCCCGGACGACGTCCGTCCCAACCCAGGCGGTTATTGTATCGCCAGCCTTAAGTCGATGGATGACCGGGCCATGTTCACCGCCATCGCTGTCACAATCCTTCTGACCAACCAGGGGGAGCTAATCAGGCTCCCCCACGTGAAACCCATGGCCTCCATGGCCGATTGCAGAGCTTGGACCCATCAACAGGAGTTCATGCGCGGCCCCCCCGGCTATCTCGCCACCTTCCATTACTGCGACTACGCATCAGTGGCTAACGTACGAAGCGGTCAGCGACCTGTCCTGCTAACCGTGCACCCGCTCAGCGCACTGCGCCGCTACTGACCAATATGCGACGCGACCGACATCATCGCCTCAGAGTTCGGGTGGGCGCCCAAGCCGCCATCGAAAACCTCGGAGAACGTCCAGCGAACGACGCCGTTGCGGTCGAGCAGGAACTGGCCCATGAGCTGGCCCACGCCGGTCGCCATCATTTGCTGGTCCGCTTCAGTGATATCGTAATTGTCTTTTTTGTTCAGATATTCGAGCGTGGCAAACGGATCCATCGGCTCAGGCATTTCGCCCGGCACGTTGAGCCGCATCGCCTTCACATCGCTCATCGAAGCCTTTTGCGGCCATGCGCTCTCGTCTTCGGTGATCTGCATATTGGGCAATCCAAAGGCGCGGTGTGAAACGCGCTCCGGATCGGATGCAGCAAGCAAACCAACCATCGGATGGTACCGGAGATAAAGGCGCGCCCGCTCGATGGGCGTGTTCACCACCGTGAGGGTTTCGATGCCCTTTGCGTTAAGGGCTGGTGTGAGCAGCGAAACCGTCGCGATATGACGCCTGCAAAACGGACAATGCAGACCTCGATACAGCCCAACCAGCACTGGCTTCTCGCCGCGGAAATCGTCGATAGCTATCTTGCCCTCGCGAGTAATTGCGTCGAGTACGAAATTGGGCGCTCGTTCGCCCAGTTGCAGAGGGCCTACGTCGGCGCGGTCAGACATGCTTGATCCTCCTCGCGTGGTCAATCCAGTAACGAAAGCGCGGCGGTACTTCAGGCTCCAGCCCGTGTTCGGCACACACTTCCTGTGCGCGTTGAAATTGCAATATAGCACAGAGATGGGCGGACGTTGGGGCGCTACCTCAGTGTCGGCACTTTCCGAGCTTGATTTCCGCCATTTTCGCGTCTTCATCACGGACGGCCTCGTCCGCGATGTTGTCGGAATCGAAGCTGTCGGGCTGCCGGTTTACTGCGCCAGGATCATCGCGAACTCGCCGGCGCGCGATGGTCCAGGCACTATCGGATTTCCGGTGGTGTTGGGAGGAGTGACTATCTCGCCGGGAGACATACTGATCGGCGACCGCGATGGCGTCGCCGTGGTGCCACGCCTGGCGGCTGAGACAGTGCTGGCGCGGCTTGCCCGCCGTCAGGGCGGCCGAGCAGGCTCTTGATGCCCAGGTGCGCCAAGGTCTGGACATGCCCGACTTCACTGAGGCCGTCCTCAAGTCTGACAAGCCGCGCTTCGTTGACTGAAATTGGGTCGCCGAATTGCAAAAGAGATTTGAGGGGCCGACGTAACAGACCCACCGCCAGCGCGCGAAGGACTTAACCCACCAAAACGTAACCTATGCGGCGCGTCGTTGAGCGGGGAGGAGACCTGAACGGGTTCGACGAGGGTCGACGGCGGTCACGATGCCGTGGTGGTGATCGCAATAGACGCGATCCGGCGAAGTTGGCCCGGCACAAAAACGGTAACCGCCGGGTACTGATGGGTCTTCGCTCACCGGGAAGCGGCACTGATAGACGCCTAGCTGAATGAGGGGGACGTCTCTCGAAGTTGGTCTGATGTTTTCAGGCATGGTTTTCAGGTTCCTAGTTCATGGCCACTACCGGCTGACGGCCGCAGTGCGACAGCGTCGGGGCGAGCTTCTCTCGTTTTGGAGGGCTATGGATCACCATATGGTGTTGGTCGCAGCGTCAATGAAGCCCGGGGGCCTGCTTTCGGGAGCCAGTTGTTGCGACTTAAGGACACACTTGCCGCTGGCGTGCGGTTGACAGCGCGAAGGCACCCGGCGGGCGATGTTGTCGTCCCACTGATCGCTCCGCCCCCGGGTTAATCGGCAGGCGGGGTGAGGGGTAGGCCCCAACGCTGCGCGCTTTCGGTTTTCAGGGCCCTCAACCGGCCAGCCCCAGGAGGGCGAGCTGCGGGAGCGAATACATTTTGTCAGCAGACAGTGTGGTCGCGTCCCAGAGCATCTCTCCGAACCGTTGCGCCGGTGCTATGGTGTGCCTGCATGATCACACAGCAGGGATATGAGGCATGCCCGAAGTCACCCGCCGTACACTTCTTGCGTTCGCCGCCGTGGCCTCGGTCGTTGAACCGACGTTTGCTGAAGGGGAAGGTGCCTCGCCCGAATTGCAGGCGCTGATCGGAGCCCATGAAGCCAGCTATGTCGGGCTTCACAGGGTTGTTCATCAAGCCGGCAGCAGCAGCCACGAACGCAAGAGGGCAGACCGGATTGAACAGGAAGCATTGCTGGCCATCTGCTCCTATCCTGCAATCAGCCGAGGCGACCGCCGGGCTAAGGCCGATTATCTGTTGATCGCTGAGGCTCGGGGTGAACTCGACCTTGAAGAGCACATGCAGGCCATCCTGCACTCGATGAAGCGCTGATCGCGGCTCGACCGGCGCATCTCCACAACCAGACATCGCCGACTTTACCACCATGGCGCACGTATCGTGGTTTTTTGGTGCACAGCTTTTTCTTCCAGGCAGCGGCAAATCGGTGGGCTGAAATGGTCATGCATTCCGGCCGCCGCTTCAATATCCGTGGCCATATTAGACAGCCTACGCCACAACTAGAAGGGAGAACAAAACTCCCAACCAAGCGGCCAACTGACACGAAATAATTGGCTAAGGAAGCCTGGATTCGAACCAGCACCAACGAAGTCAGAGTCCGTGGGTCTACCGTTGCCCTTTCCTCGGCAGCCGCTTGTCGCGCAGGGTGGGCCAAGCAGGCGCGCGCGCCTATCTCCTTACGCCTACTGTGGGCGCGCGCTGTACGAAGGTGGTACGCTAGCAACCTCTATTAACGTTTGACACCGTGCTAGCACGGGGACCAGTGTAGATTGGTAATAAGGGAGGATACCGCGCCGGGCTAACCCGGCTAACCCGCGCGACTTGTTGGGTTTTTTGCTCAGCGGCATATCCTTGGTCAAGCAATTGCTCGCCCAGGCTGTGGCGCTCCCTTGCCTCGCTTTAGCAGAGGAGCGGGCATTCGCCGTCTTGCGCTCATGTTCCTTTAGCTCACGCTAGAAGAAGTTCGTCGCTTTATCCTCCTTGACAATCGCTGGTCAGGCTCCAGCCGCCAGTTACCTTGAGGAGGAGGGATCCGCCATGGCCAATATTGCCGGAACATCTCTGAGTGAGAGGATCAATGCGCTTGGAACCTATTACTGGGACGGAGCCAACTGGGTTTTCCTGAATTCCAAAGGCACAACCACTGGAGCGGACATTGTCCATGCCGGGGGCGGAAATGACGTGGTCGATGGCGGCAAAGGCAATGACAGTCTATTCGGCGAGGCGGGAAACGACCTGCTGATCGGCGGGTCCGGCAATGACCTGGTTGATGGCGGAGTCGATGACGACATCATCTATGGCGGAACGCAGACGGCAAACGCCACCGGCTCCGGTACTGACGATCTGCGAGGGGGTCTCGGGAACGACGTCATCCATGCCGGCGATGGCAATGACAAGTTGAGCGGCGACGACGGCAATGACAAGCTGTTTGGCGAAGCCGGGAATGACGAGCTTAGCGGCGGTGCAGGCGCTGATGTGCTGGTGGGCGGAGCCGGTGCTGACAAGCTAGATGGCGGTGCCGGGGGCGACCGTTATGTCCTAAATTCCGTAAGTGACTCACAGGCCACCGCAGCCGGCGCTTTCAACAGCAAAACGGGCGATGTCATTAATGGCTTCACATCAGCGGCTGAGACGGCAACGGTATCTTTGCAGGACAAAATCGACCTGCGTGGCCTTGTCAGTCAGATCGGCCATGCCCTGACCTGGAGCGGCGCGGCTCCGTCCAATTACGGCGTCTGGTCTTCCATTTCTGGAGGCAACACCTTCGTCAACGTCGATACGACGGGCGACCATATCGCAGACGTGGTCATCAAGATAACCACTACAGAGACATTGACTGCCAGCGACATTATTACCGATGCTACGGCCCCAACGGTGTCATCGACTGCTTACGGTACGCCCGGCGGATCGCTAAATGCTGGCGATGCGGTGACCCTTACCGTGACCTTCTCGGAAGCTGTTCTTGTTTCGGGCGTGACACCGACTCTAACCCTGAACAGTGGTGGCACAGCGACCTATCTGAGCGGCTCGGGCAGCTCGACACTGGCTTTCACATACACCGTTGCCGCCGGTCAGAATACCTCCGATCTCGCTATCACGTCGCTCAATCTCAATTCCGCAACCATCACGGATGCAGCAGGCAACAACGCCAATGTCTTCGGCGCTGCGTCCAACCCATCGGGGATTCTGATCGTCGATACGCTGGCGCCATCGGCACCCGCAGTAGCACTGGTCGTTGATAGTGGAGCCTCGAATACCGATCACGTCACAAACAATGGCGCGTTGAGTGTGACGGGTATTGAGACCGGTGCCACGGTCGAATACTCCATCGATGGCGGCGCCCACTGGCAGAGCACGTTCACGCCTCAATTCGGTCTGAACTCCCTGGCGGTCCGGCAGACGGATGCTGCTGGCAACTCCTCGATCGCAACTGACTTTGTCTTCTCACTCGTTCAGGAGGGATATGTCATTGATGGCTACATAGCAGGCGCCACTGTGTTTGCCGACGCTGACGGCAACGGTCAATTAAACCTTGGCGAGTATTCGGCAGTTACTGACAACTTCGGGCACTTTGTTCTACAAGGGGGATCAGGAGACCTTATTGTCATTGGCGGAACAGATACTTCGACCAATATAGGCCTGACTGGAAATCTCACGGCACCATCGGGGTCAGCGGTCGTTAGCCCGTTGACAACGTTGATCACGCTTCTGGTCAACGACCCGGCTTCAAATTTGGATGTCGCAGCCGCCGAAGCAAGGGTGCTTGCCGCCTTGGGCCTTGCACCGCAAGTCGATCTTCTGACACTCGATCCCATCACGGCAGCTTTCCAGAACAACGCGGATCCCTTCCTTGCTGGCATTTCCGTCCTGAACACCGTCAGCATGATGGCGGCCGCAATTGCCGGCGCCGGCGGAGACCAGGATGGCGCGGCAACCGATGTCTTTGCGGCTCTTGCAAACCAGATATTGGGTCTTGGCACAGGGGAAGTTCTAGACCTGACGAATTCGTCGACGATCGGTGCGATCGCTGACGCTGCAGCGAATAATGCTCTGGATGCCGATCTCCTTCAGGCCCTTGAAGACGTCGTAGTTGCCAGCAATCAGACATTGGCGGATGACGCTGCGACCGCTTCAACGCCTGCGCAATTGGTCACAAACGCCACTGCCACGGCTTTCGTTGCCCAGGGTGACGCATCCAATGCCTTAGCCGCGGCGGCAGATGACGCCGGCCAAATCGGCAGTGTCGTCAATACATATACTGGCAGCGGACTTGATGCCGCGGTGAATTCCGCTCTGAGCCAGGTCGGTAGCATTACGCCCGCCGTGCAGGAGCACGCTGCCCTTACGGGGGGAACCGACAATTTCGGACCATCGATCCTCAATACGACGGTTATATCGACGGCGCCGAGCCTGAACNNACGCTGAATGCGACGGCGCCGAGCCTGAACCCCACGGACAGCATCGACCTTGGGGGTGGCTATGACGTTCTGGCGCTGTTTGGGAATGGCAGCTTCGACCTGAATGGGCCGTCGGTTCTGGCGGGCGTCGATGAGGTGCGGCTGACCTATGTGGGCGGTTCCGGCCCCTCCGCGCTCACCCTGCGCGACGGGATGGACGTTTCGGTGAGTGTCAGCGGTTCCGGCAACGAGACGTCGATCTATCTGTCTTCGGGCAATGTGTCGCTCGACCTGGACGGCATCAATGGCGGCTTTTATCATTTGTCGAGCGGCACTGCGATCATTGATGGATCGGATAGCGGCTTCGACGACTCAACCTATTATTTCTCGACCGGCGAGGCCACGATCTCGGACGCCAACGCCGGCCGCAACCGCTATTATCTGTCGAGCGGCGCTGCGACCATCCACGCGGGAGGAGCGTACGATTACGATTCCGACCGCGGCTACAATTACTATTATCTTGCCGATGGCACCTATGCCCTGCACGGGGCCGATGCCAACCAGGATATCTTTGTCCTGAACAATGCCGCGCAGCTTCAGGCGGGTAGCCTGATCGATGGTGGCACGGGCAGCTACAATGAGGATGGTTCCTATCTTCCAATAAAAGACACGGTCGTGTTTAACGGCGCCTTCGACATCACGGCTCCGTTTTCGACGGCGATCTCCAATATCGAGGCCTTCTCGATCGGCGGCACGCTCAAGGTCAACCAGGCGAACCTGGCGGGCATCAGCTCCATCAGTGGCGGTACGCTCACCA
>NZ_SMYZ01000036.1 GCF_004919685.1 Mesorhizobium norvegicum
GGTGCTGTCCCGCCAGCGTCCCGCAGGTTCTGCACCGCAAGCGACAGGTTATGGCATGGATCCTCGGGTCTACGCGTCCGCTTCGCTTCCGCTCCGCCCATGGATGACGAAATTGGAGAGGCTTCGGCCAATCTCGAATGCCTCTAATGGCCCACCGCCCTTGAGCTTGCGAAGGGTAAGCCGCCGCCAGCAAGCATCGCGCCACATCGCCTCTCCGATCGATCAAAACCACTTGTCCAGCCTGCGAAATCCGTGCCCGGCGCTGGCCATGCGCCGTCACCTCTGTCTATCGTCCTTCGCAGCACCACCGCAGGAGCCCGCACCATGAGCACCGTCCCGAAAACACCCGAGCAGGCGGCAGAGAACGACAATGGCGGCGAATATTTCGAGGCGCCGATCATCGGTGAGCACGAAGCCGATCCGGGTTCGGACGAGCAACTCGAAACACCTGATGTGCCGGACTCGGAGCCATCCGCCCCGGGCGCATCGCGCGGCAAGCCGAAGAAAAAACCGTCGGCGATATCGGGCCGCAAATTCCGCAAGCGCGATCTGGTGCGCATCGACACGCTGCGCCCGAGCCTCGCCGACCGCATCCACGCCGATCATCCGGACCTGCCGACCGGCGCCCGCATCAGCCGCGCCGAGCTCGGCCGCTACCGCATGCGCTACATGGAGGAGCTTCTCCAGCAGGAGCACGGCGAATTCTCCGAGCTCGACCGCCAGGTGGTCGAATCGATCGCCAGGCAAGACACCATTTCCGAAAACTCGGAGGAGGAGTTCGAGGAGCACCGCACCTTCGCCGACCGCGTCTCCGACAACATGGCGGCCTTCGGCGGCAGCTGGTGGTTCCTGATCTCGTTCGGCAGCGTGCTGCTGGTGTGGATCGGCATCAACCTGATCGCCGGCATGAGCAGCGCCTTCGATCCCTACCCCTTCATCCTGCTCAACCTACTGCTCTCCTGCATCGCCGCCATCCAGGCGCCGATCATCATGATGAGCCAGAGGCGGCAGGAGTCCAAGGACCGCCTGCGCTCCTTCAACGACTACCGCGTCAACCTCAAGGCCGAGCTCGAAGTGCGCCATCTGCACGAAAAACTCGACTACCTCATCTCGCGCCAATGGACGCGCCTGGCCGAAATGCAGCAGATGCAGCTGGATGCCATGCACGAACTGGCGGGTGCGAAGAAGCCGAAGCGGGCGCCGAGGCGGAGGCGGACGGTGAAGGGTGGGGTGGAGCAGTGAGCTGGGCACGTCGCGGGGTTGATCACATTGATGGCCGCCAATCGACGGTCTACAACGCCGCCCCTGCAAAGCCGCCACTCATGGCTTGCTGCCAAACGTGCGCATAGACATGATCGGCTACCAATTTCTTTTCCTCAGACGTGAAAGGCGGTGAGGGTAGCTTGATGAAAATCTCGTCGAGGATGAAGGTTTCCACTTCTGCCTTGGTCTGTTCTTTCTCCCAGAATCGATCAAGTTCCGACAGGCGTGCCCTGATCGACGCAAGCATGTCCCGGCTCGCCTGCTTAACGCGTTCGCGATCCGCCTTGCTGAGGTCATCTCGCTTCAGGAGGTCGAACATTGCCAGTTCATCGTCGGAGAGGTTTTCTCGCGCAGCCCGCGCCTGTTCCTCGTCGAGACTGTTGACCAGTTCGACTAGCCGCCGAAATGTTTCCTCGATCGTTGCGCGATCCTTCTCACGGTTGTACGCCGCAACAATCTCCTCGTACTTGATCTGAAAATCCATTCGCATCGGATTGCGCGCCAGCATCTCGGCGAGTTTTCGCTCGACAATGTCGCGGATATCCTGAAGTGTCGTGGCCTTGCGCCTAACCTTCGTCGCGAATTCATTACGCAGCCGGTCAAGGTCGATCCGGCTGAGATCGAAGGTAAGTCCTTCGGCTTGATCGTCACCGACGGTTTGCGTGCGGATGGCTTCGTTGATGATCCGGTGCAGTTCCTTGAGCAGTTCTGTCACATCAGCCGTGTCGCGCCGCTCGGTCAGTTTCTTGTAGATCGCTTCGATGTTGTCATGCCTTTCGGCAAATGCCCAAGCGCTCGGTTCAACCAGCAGCGCCTTGAACCGGATGAAGACCTGCCGCGCCATGATTTCGAAGCGCCGCTTGGCTTCGTCGCTCGAATAGACGGCTTCAACCGCATCGGCGAGCCCCTTGATCCGCGCGAACCCCTTCGCCCCAACCAGTGTAGCGGGATCGTAGCCGAGCACGCGCAAATGCGCCTCAGTCGCCTCGACGGCCTCGATGAGGGCCTGCACCCGCTCTTCGATGGGTGCGATGATTTCCTCGCCGCCTGTTCCGTCATCGCCAAGCGCATATTGCGCCAAGGCCGCGCGGAGGCTTGCCAGCATGCCGTTATAGTCGACGATCAGGCCGAAATCCTTGCCTGGATAAACGCGGTTCGCGCGCGCGATGGCTTGCATCAGCGTGTGTGCTTTCATCGGCTTGTCGATGTAGAGCGTCGAGAGGCACTCAACATCGAAACCCGTCAGCCACATGGCGCAAACGATCGCTACGCGAAATGGGTGCTTTGGATTCTTGAAGGCGGTCTCGACGTCGACCCGCTCGCCGTTTTCGGTTTCGAAGCCCTTTTTCATCAGGGCGCGATGCGGGATGATGTTGAATCCCCATTTCTTGAAATCGGCGACTTCGTTCTGTGCCTCACTGATGATGATCTCGATGATAGTCTCGTCGAGCCAATTTGCTTTCTTTTTGAGCTTGTCGATCTCACCATTTATGACTTCGCGGGCGGCTTCATCGGCAATCGTGGCGGCTTCGGCCTTCCTGGCTTCGATTACAGCGCGCACTTCTGTCGCCTTCGCCCGCCAGCGCGGCATGATCCGCTGGTACATCCGAGCGCAAGTGATCTTGTCGATACAGACGAAAAGCGATTTTCCGGCTTCCCACCGCGTGGAGCAGTGCTCGACGAAATCCGCTGCGATCTTGTCAAGCCGCTCGTCGGCGGTGATGACTTCATAGTCCTTGCCAAGCAGTTTATCGAGTAAGGCCGCCTGATCCGGGTCGAGTTCGGCCTCCTCGATTTTCGCCGCGATCCGGTCGTTCAGATCGGCGCGCGCCACGCCGAGCTTTTCACCCCGGTTCTCGTAGATGAGCTTGACGGTCGCGCCGTCTTCCTCGGATCGTTTGAAATTGTACTGCGAGACATAGCCGCCGAAGATACGTTTGGTGATTTCATCCTGCCTGAACAGCGGCGTTCCTGTGAAGCCGATGAACGCAGCGTTCGGCAACGCGAGGCGCATGTTGCGCGCGAGTCTTCCCGCTTGCGTCCGGTGCGCCTCGTCAGAAATAACAATGATGTCGTCGCGCTCGCTGTAGGGTTTCTTGGGGTCCACATCTTGGTTGAACTTGTGGATCAGGCTGAAGATGTAGCGGTGATTTTCCTTCAGCAGCTTTTCGAGGTCTGCGCCCGAAGATGCGCGTGGCGTGTCCTTCTCGACCACGTCGCAGCCCACAAAGGTCTTGTAAATCTGGCTGTCCAGATCATTGCGATCTGTCATCAGCAGGAAGGTGAAATTGCCCTCGATCTTACGGCGCACTTTCTCGGCGAAGAAAGCCATGGAATAGCTCTTGCCGCTGCCTTGCGTATGCCAGAAGACACCGAGCCGCCCGAGGTTCGGGTGGGCCCGTTCGACAATGTCGATCGGGCCTTCCGGAATAAAGGGGGATTGCGGCGCTTCCGCCATCCCAGCCAAGTCCAGGGCGCGCGCCCGGTCTTCAGTTGATCGCCTCTCGAGCGGCAGTTCCACAATGCGGTGCTGAAGCCGCCTTTCGGGCGGAAACTCGCGTTTCAGTTCCTCCTGATACGCAACCGATGCCACGGCGAGATTGACGCCAAGCACCTGATGGTTGCGCGCCACTACCTTGCGCGTTGCGCCCGCCTTGCTTTCGTCGAACAGGATGAAGTTCTCAACGATGTCGAGCAGCCTGTCATGCGCCAGCATACCGTTCAGCAAAACCTCGGCCTCGACGTCGCCCTTGTCGCCTTCGTCAAGGCGTTTCCATTCGGCGAAATGATCCCACTCGCTGGTGATCGAGCCGTAGCGGGCGCGGTGTCCGTTGCTCACGATCAGGAAGGCGTTATGGTGGAAGGCATGGGCGATGACATTCTCGTCCATATAGTCGCGCAGATTGCCGTCGAACCCGGCGCGGATATTCTTGTAGACCGCCTTCAATTCGATGAAGACCAGTGGCAGGCCGTTTACAAAGCAGACGAGATCAGCACGGCGGTTGTAGTTTGGGGTGCGCAGTCCGGTGAGTTTCAGTTCGCGCACGGCGAGGAAGCGGTTCGAGCCGGGCGCATTGTCGAAATCGATCACGCGGGCGCGCGCGTCGTGCCGATGTCCGGTCGCATCGCGCCAAGACACAGGCAAGCCGTTGCGGATCAGGCGGGCGAAATCCTGATTGTGTTGCACCATCGACCGGCTAAAATCATGGACCGTAAGCACCCGGAGAGCATCATCGATGACGGATGGCGGCAGATTGGGGTTGAGGCGTTGAAGCGCCGCTCGCAGATCGCGGACAAGCACCGCCTCGCTGGTGTTGGTGCGGCCCAAGGTGCCGCCCGGCCCGAAGGTCTCATCGTTGAAGGCATAGACGGTTTCCCAGCCGAGCTTTTCCTTCAGATGCGCGGCGAATGTCGCCTGCACAAGCCGGTCCTCGCTGTTGATGGGCGTCAGGGCCATTGTTCGGCAAGCCTCGATATCATACGGCGATCTCGCCGTTCATCACTCGAGGTAGGAGAAGGTCGCGGGCCTCGATCAAATGACGGTTCTGCTGAAACAACACATCCCACTGCGCATGCATCGGCTCCACATAGTCGATGAATTGGCGCCGGACTGCGGCCAGCGGTACAACAATTTTCAGACCTTCCAGAACTGAGGTCTCTAGCTTCTTCGTTCCGTGCGATGCTTCGGTAGCTCGCTGGCGAATATCTTCCTTCTGATCAAAGAGAGCATGAAAGAGGAACAACCCTTCCACGCCACGATCAGGCTCCAGAGCCTTGATGTCCTGATTGAAGCACACGCGCTTTGAGACTATACCGACTCGAAACTCCTTGGCGAGTGACATTCCTCTTACAACAGCAAGAATCGTATCTCTCTCTGCGTAACGGCTACCGGCAGCAACCGCATCATTGGTCACACTATATTGTGATGTGCACACGCGCATTGTCGTTAGTTCGCCAGAACTGATCCAGGGCACATCACCCTGCCAGTACTCCTCTTTTGCCTTGCTGGGGGTACCGCCGGACCGGAATGATACGCAGTCATCCAATCGGCAAACTTCCCACCCCTCAGGGATCCCATTGATGATTTCTACGTGTTCGTAGCCAGGGAAGCGAAAGTGGACAAACCATTCGCGGAAGAGCATCCGCGCAGCCTCCTCCAATAACTCAATTCGCCGCCGGTTGTTCTCGATCAGGTCATCGTAGGTCGAAAGCACCGAAGCGACCCTCGCTTGAGTGAGGAGGCCGGGCGCATTAATTTCGACCGAATAGAAATCCTCCCTACTAGTGGAAGGAATTGCACCACCAGAATTCATTCTGTTGATATCGAGCAGGCAGAGACGATAGTAGAACCATTTCAGATTTAGCCGACCCTCGTCAATCGTTGTGAAGAATGCCGTGTCGATAGTCCAAGAAGGAGTCTCAGAAAAGTGGACGCCACGATACGCACCCTTCCTGCCAATAACCAAAGTCGAGTGATCCGTTAGGGCTTCTTTTGTCCACCCTATTGGCCCATTTGTTCCAAAAACGCGCACGCAGTTGTCGTCAGACGCAAGATTTTGATACTCACGCAGACTTTTCCCGTAGTGAAGCTTACAAACTTCGCCCAGCCTCACTTTTGATGAATTCATGCACCCAACTCCTCGAAATTCCGGGCGATGCGCGCCGCTAGTTCCCCGGCCTCTTCGTCCAGCCCCTTCAGTTCGACGTGGATAGCGCGTAGCACCTCCTGGAAGTCGAGATTCTCGTCGTGCTCCTCTGGCGCGACACCAACATAACGGCCCGGCGTGAGGCTCGAGTCATGGGCCTTGATTGCGGTGCGATCGACGCATTTCACGAGCCCTTCGACATCGCGCAACGCCGCATCCGGGAAGCGCTCCTGCAACCAGTCGGCCTGCTTCACGAAATAGCGCGCCAGCCGCAGCGACTCGACAGCCGCCGCCCGCGCCTCATCCAGCACCTTGCGTGCCCGGTTTACCCCGGCATTGTTCCAGGCGATCGCATCCCGTGCCGAAAGCTCCTTCACGGCTACGTCAATCACCCGGCCTGACAGTTTCACCGCGAGGTCAATCTGATTTGCCAAATCCCGGCAGCGATCCGCCAGTGGGTGCAGCGCCACCCGTTCAGCGTTCAGCCCAGTATTGTCGCGCATCGCTGCCGGCCACGCCTTGGCGCTTGCCGCCGCCTGCTTGCCAAAGGCTTCAATATCCGCCGTCAAGGTTGCCTGCGCACTGGTGAACTCATCCCATGGCTCGGCAAGTGGATCATCCTTGCGCTTCGCCTTGGCGTAGGGCTCCATGAGATCGACAAGTTTTCCGAGCCTCTCCTCATAGCCATCAAGTGGCTTTTGCGCTTTCGCGCCAAGCTCCACCGCTTGCGTGAGATAGCTGTCCACAAGCTTCAGGAAGCGGTCCTGCTGACCGCGATAGAGCCAGACAATAGCGGCGATGTTCTTCTGTTGCTCCGGGCTGAAATCGCAAACTGAGCGCGATACCTTGCGGAAGATCTGTCGCGCGTCGAGCATCAGCACATGGTCCCGCCGCACTGCGTCCTTCTCCTTCGCCCTATCGAAGAACCAGAGCTGGCACGGCACCGCGCGCGTGTAGAAGAAGTTGCCGCGAATATCTATCATCACATCGACAGCGCCGGTTTCGACGAGCTTCTGGCGGACCGTCGCTTCGTCGCGGCCCGCGCTCGATGCTTGTGAGGACATCACCACGCCTGCGCGACCCTTCTCGCTCAGGTAGCTGTAGAAATAGGACATCCAGAGATAATTGGCGTTTGAGACCTTCTTGCCCTTGTTCACACCCGGCAGGCCGAAAGGCAGGCGCTTGTCACCCTTCACCTTCTCGGCGTCCACCTCATCCACGTTGAATGGTGGATTGGCCATCACGAAGTCGCACTTGCCGACGAGTTCGTGCGGATCCTTGTAATAGGTGATCGCTTCGTTTCCAGCCCGGATGGTGCCTTGCAGGCCGTGAATAGCGAGGTTGATCTGCGCGAGCTTGGCGGTCGTCTCGTTCTTCTCGTGGCCATAGAAGGTGACACGCTTCATCGTGTCCAGGCCCTCGTCCTCGATGAAGTGACTGGACTGCACGAACATTCCGCCCGAACCACAGGCCGGATCAAAGACAATGCCGTGATCGGGCTCGATCACATTGACGATGGTTTGCACGATCGATGGCGGCGTGAAGAACTCGCCGCCGTCATGTGCGCCCTGCTTAGAAAACTCCGCGAGAAAGTACTCGTAGATGCGGCCGAACACGTCGCCGGATGCTGTGCGCAAGCCGTCCGAATCGAACATGCGCATCATTTCTTCGAGAACGCTGCCCTCGAATCGCCCGTAGTCCTTCGGCAATTGGCCCGCTAGCGGCGGAAAGGCAATTTCGATCGCCTCCATCGCCGAAGTCAGAGCCGCGCCGAGATTGCCGTCCTTCGGGCTTTTTAGGATCACGTCGAACCGCGCGCTTTCCGGCAGGTTCAACGCGCGGCGGCGTGTGAAGTCGGCCTCCACAAGCACGCGATCCGGCATCTTGCCCGCCTTCTTGTCGGCCTCAATCGCGGTCTTTGCTTCATAGAAGCGGTTCGTGGCGTGGCGCAGAAATATCAGGCCCATGATGGGCATGAAATACTCATTCGAAGCCAGATTGGAGTTTGCCCGCAAATTGTCGGCAATCTTCCAAAGACCGGATTCGAATTTCTCCAGCCCGTTGAAGTGATCTGCAATCATCATGTGTGCCTTGTCTGCCAAATCGTGTTCGAATGGAACTTGTCTGAATGCCGAATCGTTTTGGCAATAGGGCACGCTGCGACTTTTAGAGAATGCATCGGATGTTCCGAGGGCGCCGGCGCGTGAGAGGCACGTGAATATTCCACTACCACGATGCGGCGTATCCGGCAGGGCCCTAACTTGTGCCACCGTCTTCGCGTTGTCGCCAATTGCCCGTTGAAGCCCGCCCCGGCTTCCGCTAAGAAAGCCGTGGCTAGCCGGTTCACCGGCTGGTTCGTTTTCTGGATCGCCGGTCCCGAAAGCACCCGTAGCTCAGCTGGATAGAGCGCTGCCCTCCGAAGGCAGAGGTCACAGGTTCGAATCCTGTCGGGTGCGCCAACTGCCTCAATTTGCGTTAGCCTTCACCCCCCGCACACTCTCCCGTTCCACCAGCGGGCACTCCAGCTTCGTAATCGGATACCGCCCCCGTCCAGGCGCCGCCGGCGCTTCCAGCTGTTCGATCGCCCATTGGCCCATCGCCATGTGCGGCAGGATCGAGGTCGTCAGCGGCGGGAAGAGGTGGCGGGCGATTTCCTCGTCGTCGTAGCCGACGACGGAAATGTCTTGCGGGATGTGCAGGCCGGCTTCCTTCAGCGCTTCGTAGCAGCCGATCGCGGTGCGGTCGTTCTGGCAGAAGATGGCGGTCGGGCGGTCCTTCAGCGCCAAGAGCTTGACGGTGGCGGCATAGCCGGCGCTGGCCGACCAGTCGCCCTCGACCACCAGTTCGGGATCGAACGGGATGTCGGCGGTGGCGAGCGCGCGGCGGTAGCCTTTCAGCCGGTCTTGTGCGGCCTGCATCCACGGCTCGCCGGTGATGGTGGCGATGCGGCGGTGGCCGTGGCTGATCAGATGGCGGGTCGAGCTCTGGCCGCCGGCGATTTCGCTCGGCACCACGGCCGGGAAGGCGTAGTCCGCCGTGTAGCAGTTGAGCAGGATCACCGGGATGTCGAGGCCGTAGAGATAGTCGGGCGCTGATATCTCGCGGGTGAAGATGGTCATGTAGATGAGCGCCGAAATGCCCCGCTTGGTGAGTGCGGCGATGGCGCGCGGCTCCATGACGGAATCGCCCAGCGTCTGCGCCACCAAAAGCACGTTGCCGGCATTCCACGAGGCCTGGCGCGCGCCCTCGATGGCGACGACGGCTTCCGGGCTGGTGGCGAGCTGGTCGACGGCGAAGCCGATCACCCCGTCCAAGCCTTCGAAGGCGGGCAATGGCGGATGAAGTGCCGAGAAGGCGGGCGGCGCATAGCCAAGGGTCCGCGCGGCCTCGATCACCCGGTCGCGGGTCTGCTGCGACAGCCTGATGCCGGGCGAATTGTTGAGCACGAAGGAAACGGTCGCCTGCGAGCAGCCGGCGGCTCGGGCGATATCGGTCATGGTGACGCGACCCCTGGCGCTCTTCGCCGGCGCCTTGCGGCGCCTCACCGTGTCGATGGCCGGATCCTTCGTCTCGCTCATGTCACTCCCCAATCCCCGACCTGTCTAGCGGCGACCTGTCAGGCCGGCAAGATGGCGTGACGCCGTCTGGTTATAGCGATCGTCACGCGCATTTATATCTATTAGTACCTTCAAGGTCTATCCATCCTGCATCTCCACGCAGCCCGAAGCTCAAACAGCATAAGGCATAGGCGTTGGCGCAGCCGAGGCAACGGCTCGCCGGCAGAAGCGCCGTGATACCGCAACCATGTTCCTCGACATGGCCTCGAAACTAATACTGTTTACTAATACAAAAATGCGCTGTACCGTCAATCCGTCGCGTCCGGCCAGTGGGTCCGGGAGCGGCGGGAGTGTACGCAAACGGCCCGATGGCGAGCGGATACCACCTCCGCAAGCCTTGTCTCAGATATGTGATATGTCAGACAAATCGGACTATTTACGAACGAAGAATGAGTCTCTAAGGTCCATGATCGTGGCTGGACCGGCGCCATTCTTTCGGTGCCGGGAACCCCTTTGAGGAGGAGGGCGTCCAAGCTGCAAACGGCAAAATCAGGTCAGTGCAAGATCGGTCAGTCTGACGACTGAACCAAACGGGAGGTTGAACATGAAATCCTTGATACGAAATGCATCCGTAGCCGCGACCGCGCTGTTGCTCGGCCTGTCGGCCACGGCAATCGCGCGCGCCGACGACAAGCCGACGCTGGCCTTCGTCGTCAACGGCGCTTCCGATTTCTGGAAGGCCGCCGAAGCCGGCGTCAAGAAGGCGCAAGGCGAACTGCCCGACTACACGCTCGAGCTCAAATATCCCGAGCAGTCCTCGGTCGCCATCCAGCAGCGGCTGATGGACGATCTGGTGACGGCCGGCGTGAAGGGCATCATGGTCTCGGCGGTCGATCCGAAGACCTCGACCGATGGCCTCAACAAGATCGCTTCGGAAACGGCGCTGTTCACCACCGATAGCGACGCCCCGCAGACCAAGCGCGTCGCCTATATCGGCTCGTCCAACGTCGATGCCGGCAAGCAGGCGGCCGAGATCGCCAAGAAGGCGATGCCCAATGGCGGAAAATGCCTCGGCTTCGTCGGCCTGCTCGGCGCCGACAATGCCAAGGAGCGTATCCAGGGTATGAAGGACGGTCTGGCCGGCACCAAGATCGAGCTGATCGACGTGCGCGGCGACGACATCGACCAGGCGCGCGCCAAGAAGAATGTCGAGGACGCGCTGGTCGCCAGCCCCGACGTCACCTGCATGGTCGGCTTCTACTCCTACAACACGCCGCGCATCTATGAAGCGCTGCGCGATGCCGGCAAGCTCGGCTCGATCACCGTCGTCGGCTTCGATGACGATCCGATCACGCTGGGCGGCGTCAAGGAAGGCACCGTTGCCGCCACCGTCGTGCAGCAGCCCTTCGAATGGGCCTATCAGGGCATGAAGCTGATGGCTGCCTATCTCAAGGGCGACAAGTCGGGCATCCCGGAAGGCGGCCTGATCATCATCCCGACCAAGATCATCGGCAAGGATGACGTCGACGCCTATGCCGCCAACCTGAAGGCGATGTCCGGAAACTAAGACATAATGCAGTTCAGCCGGCTCAACATCGCTTGGGCCGGCTGCTCGCATTGACGAACCGCGCGAGGATCGTCAGTCTGAAGATGGACCACAAGCATGATCCCGAAAAGTGGGAACCGGTTTTCGGAGAAGATCATGCTCAGATGTTGGCCCGCCGGCTGCTGTCAGGCATGATGAATTATTCCGACACATCCATCGTTGCGTCCACCTCCACCCCGTTTCTCAGCCTCGAGAACGTGCGCAAGACCTATCCGGGCGTCGTCGCGCTCGATGGCTTCTCCATGGAGGTCAGGCCCGGCGAGGTCATCGGCCTCGTCGGCGAGAACGGCGCCGGCAAATCGACCTTGATGAAGATCCTCGGCGGCGTCACCACGCCGGACAGCGGCACGATCACGGTCGACGGCACCGCCCACAAGGGGCTGACCGTAGAAGGCAGCCTGGGTTCGGGCATTGCCTTCGTCCACCAGGAACTCAATCTGTTCGACAATCTCGATGTCGCCGCCAACATCTTCTTTGGCCGCGAGCCCTTGCGCGCCGGGCCGTTCAAGCTCGTCGACCGCGCCAAACTGCGCACCATGGTGGCGCCGCTGCTGAAGCGCGTCGGCGCCAATTTTTCCGCCGACACGCAGGTCGCGACCCTGTCGCTGGCGCAGCAGCAGATGGTCGAGATCGCCAAGGCGCTGTCGATCGAGGCGCGGCTGGTCATCCTCGACGAGCCGACATCGAGCCTGCCGCTCGCCGAGACCGACAAATTGCTCGACGTCATCAAGGCGCTGAAGGCGGACGGCATCAGCGTCATCTTCATTTCGCACCGCCTGCACGAGGTCGAGCGCGTCGCCGACCGCGTCGTCGTGCTGCGCGACGGCATGCTGGCCGGCACGCTGGGCAAGCACGACATCGGCCACGACCAGATGGTCAAGCTGATGATCGGCCGCATGCTGAAGGAGCGCGAAAAAGCCTCCGAGGCCGCGCGTGCGCCTGGCGCCACGGCGCTTTCGGCCAAGGCCATCCGCACCCCGGCCTATCCCGGCCGGCCGGTCGATCTCGACGTCAGGCGCGGCGAAATCCTTGGCCTCGCCGGCCTTGTCGGTTCCGGCCGCACCGAACTGGCGCGAGTGTTCTTCGGCATCGACTCAAGCCTTGGCGGCGGGCTCGAGCTCGACGGCAAGCCGCTTGTCCTCGGCTCGGCGGCGGATGCCGTCGCGCATGGCATCTTCCTCGTGCCGGAGGACCGCAAGCTGACCGGCATCCTGCTCGACCTGTCGATCGCCCAGAACATTTCCCTGCCCAATCTGCCGGCGCACGCAAAGCGCTCGTTGGTTTCGGCCAGTGCCGAGACCGCCACCGCCGAGAAGCAAAAGAAAGCTCTCGGCATCAAGGCGCCTTCGGTGCAGACGCGCACCGGCACGCTGTCGGGCGGCAACCAGCAGAAGGTCGTGCTTGGCAAATGGCTGGCCATGAATCCGAAAGTGATGATCCTCGACGAGCCGACGCGCGGCATCGACATCGGCGCCAAGGCTGAGATCTACGGGCTGATGCGCGCTCTGGCCGATGCCGGCGTCGCCGTGCTGATGATCTCCTCCGACATGGAAGAGGTGATCGGCGTGTCCGACCGCATCGCCGTCATGCATGAGGGCCAGATCTCGGGCATTCTCGACAAGGACCGGTTCAGCCAGGAAAACGTGCTGCTGCTGGCGGTGGGCAAGCAGCCGAAATAGTTTTTTGTTTTGCCACGGGTTCCGGTCCGGAACCTTCTAGGGCGGGCATTGGGGAGAAGACGATGAGCAAGAAAGATCTCGGCCTGCTGATCCTGATCCTGGTGGTCGGCGCCATCGTGGCGATCATCAATCCGCGCTTCCTGTTGCCGATCAATCTCGCCAACACCTCGAACCTGATCGGCCTGTTCGGCATCCTGTCGATCGGCCAGGCCTTCGTCATCATCACCGGCGGCATCGAACTGTCGGTCGGCTCGGTGGTCGCGCTGCTGGGAACGCTGTTCATCGACTTCATCGCCGTGCGCGAGGTGGCGTGGCCGCTGGCTTTCGTGCTGATCCTCGTGCTCGGCGCCATCATCGGCCTGGTGCATGGCTGGCTGATCACAAGGCTCAAGCTGCAGCCCTTCGTCGTCACGCTGTGCGGCCTCTTGATCTACCGCGGCGTCGCCCGCTTCTACACCGCCGACGGCACCGCCGGCTTCGCCTTCGGCCAGAACTTTCCCGACCTCGAATTTCTGACCGCCGGGCGCTCCTATGGCGTGCCCAACAGCTTTATCGCGCTGATCGTCATTTCCATCGTCATGTGGGTGGTGCTGCACCGTTCGGTGTTCGGCCGCTATCTCTACGCCATCGGCAAGAACGAGGAGGCGGCGAAATATTCCGGCATCCGCACCGGCCGCGTCGTCATGGCCGCCTACGTCATCTGCGGCGTCCTGACGGCGCTGTCGGCGATCTATTTCGCCATGTACACGCGCTCGATCTCGCCAGCCAGCCACGGCCAGTTCTACGAACTCTACGCCATCGCAGCCGCCGTGCTCGGCGGCTTCTCCCTGCGCGGCGGCGAGGGCTCGCTGATCGGCGTCATCCTCGGCACGGTGCTCCTGCAAGAGCTGCAGAACCTCGTCAACCTGCTCGGCATCCCGTCCTCGCTCAACTTCGCGGTGATGGGCGGCGTCATCCTCATCGGCGTGCTGGTCGACCAGCAATGGGGTGTGTTCCGGGCACGGCGGCTGATGGTCGACGCCACCCGCAAAAGCGCTGCCGGCGCGGCTGCGGAATAACCGCCAGCCGCGAGACAATTGCTTGTCCGCGCTTTGAGATTATTATAATAGCATAACCCGAACTTGGTCGGGGGCGGACGAGACATGCGCTGCGATTTGCGAGGCAAGGTAGCGCTGGTCACCGGAGCCGCGGGCGCGATCGGCAGTTCCATCGCCAAACGCCTGTCCGACAATGGCGCCGCGGTCGTCGTCGCCGACATCAACAGCGAAGGTGCGAGCCAGGTCGCGGCCGGTTTGAGCGATGCGATGGCCTGCATCGTCGACATCCGCGATGCCGCATCGGTCGACAGTGCGATCGCCGCCATCATGGAGCGCTACGGCCGCCTCGACATCCTCATCAACAATGCCGGCGTCAACACGCTGGCGCACCGCGTCACCATTGACGAATTCCCGGCCGAGGAATGGGATCGCATCACCGGCATCGATCTCGACGGCCTCTACATTATGAGCCGCGCGGCGCTTGCGCCCATGCTCGCCGCCGGCAAGGGCGGGCGCATCGTCAACATCGCCTCGGTCGTCGGCCTCGCCGCCATGCGGCTGCAAAGCCCCTTCGTCGCCGCCAAGGCCGGCATCATCCATCTGACGCGGTCGATGGCCATCGAACTCGGAGCCAAGGGCATCCTGACCAACGCGATTGCGCCGGGCTCGGTGATGACGGCGCTGACGGCAAAACTGTTTTATGGCGATGACGGCAAGTTCGCCGGCCGCACGCAGGAATTCCTCGCCCATGTCCCGCTCGCCCGCCCGGCCCAGCCGGAGGAGATCGCGGAAACCGTGCTGTTCCTGGCCTCGCCGGCCGCCAGCTACATCAACGGCCAGGTGCTGGCCGTCGATGGCGGCTGGACGGCGGGATACATGATGTGAGTGCGGCCATGGAAATCGATCTCGATGGCGCCGCGATCGCCCTGGATGGCGACAGCAACCTGATCGCCGAGGCAGCGCTTGCCGCGTTGCAGGCCAATGGCGGCCGGCTTGTCGAAGGCTCTCATGCGCGTGAGGCCGATATCCTGCTGATGTCCTGTCCGCTGCGGCCGGGAACGGTGGCCGGAGATCCGCGATCGCTTTACGCCGATGCGCGCAAGGCTGCCGTGACCATGACCGAACGTGGCAGCGGCCGTATCGTCTTCCTGCTGTCGGCAACAGCCGGCATGCCGATGCGCCGCCACCCGCGCTTTTCCATGGAGAACGCCTCTATCCTCGCCGGCATGCGCACGCTGGCCATGGAGTTCGGCCCGAAGGTGCTGGTCAATGCCGTGGGCGTCGGCGCGGTCGAGGATGAAACCATGATTTCCGGCGACAAGGCGATGCTCAGCCACACCCCGGTCGGCCGCGCCGGCAGCATCGAGGAGGCGGTTGCGGCCGTGCTGTTCTTCTGCGATCCCCTGAACACCTACACGACAGGCCAGATGCTTTGTGTCGATGGTGGATGGATGGCAGGCTATGGGCGCAATTTCTGAACGGTTGACGCTCAAGGCCGGAGCGCTCGAGGTCGAGTTGGTGCCGCAAATCGGCGGCAGTGTGAGCTCTTTGCGCTGGTGCGGCATCGATCTCATGCGCCGTCTTTCAGACCCTGATCGCGAAGCCGGAAACGTGCTTGGCGTCGCCATGTTTCCGATGACGCCCTACGCCAACCGCATCGCCGGAAACGCCTTCGACTTCGCGGCGAAGCGCTGGCAGGTCCTGCCCAACAATCCGCCGGAAAAATTCAACGTGCACGGCAGCGGCTGGCAGCATGCCTGGGCTGTCATGGACGCAGAAGCCGCCAGCGCGACGCTGTCGCTGGATATCACTGCGGGCGCGGAGCCCTATTCCTACCGCGCGACACAGGCTTTCGCGGTTTCAGAAGGGGGACTTAGCGTGACCATGACACTCACCAACACCGGGCCGGTTTCTCTGCCGTTCGGCTTTGGCCTGCATCCCTGGTTCGATCGCGACCCGGACGTGACGTTGCAGTTCAGTGCCCGGCGCTTCTATCTGGAAGAGCCTGATGGCATTTCCGGCGACCCGGTCACGCTTCCACCCGAACTCGACTTTGCCGAGGACCGGCCTCTGCCGAACGGCTGGCGCAACAATGATTGCGGCGGCTGGGCCGGGAAGGCGACGATCCGCTTTCCAACGCGTGGCGCAGGCTTGCGGATCGCGGCGGACCCCATCTTCAAGCACCTGATGTTCTACGCCGATCCGACAAAGCCGTATTTCTGTGTCGAGCCGCAAACCAACGCTTCCGGCGCCTTCAACCGGGGCCGATGGGATGACCCGGGAGAGGGCATCATCGTTCTGGCCGCAGGCGAAAGTGCCGCCGGCACCGTCTCGTTCATGCCTTTTGCACTTGAACCCTAGAGCAGCCGCGCCAGCAGTCCACCATCCACCTGCATGGCGCTGCCGGTGACGAAGGACGCGGCGTCCGAGATCAGGAAGCCTATTGCCGTGGCGATCTCGGAGGGGTTGGCGATGCGGGCGATCCGGTTGGGCTCGAAGGACAGCCCCAGCGCTTCCGCGCCGCCCGCCGCTTCCAGCCCGTCCAGCGTCATCCTTGTGGCGACGGAGCCGACCAGCACGGCGTTGACGCGGATGCGGTCGACGGCATAGTCCAGCGCCATCTGCCGCGACAATCCGACGACCGCCGCCTTGGTCGCGGCATAGGCGGGCACGCCGGGAACCGTTGCGTCGGCATGCACCGAGGCGATGTTGACGATCGATCCGCCGCCGGCCGCGCGCAGCAGCGGCAGGGTCGCCCGGCAGACCCGAAAGATGGCTGTCAAATTGACGGCAATGACCCTGTCCCAGTCCTCGTCGGAAACCTCCTCAAGCCGCTTGCCGGTCGGATAGATGCCGGCGCAGTTGACGACAGCGTCGAGCCCGCCAAACCGCGCTGTCGCCGCCGCCGCGGCTGCCTGGACGTTCACTTCACGGGTGAGATCGCACTCGCGGAAGATCAGATCGCTCCCGCCATGGCGGCCGGCAAGCGCCTCTCCCTCCTCACCGTCCAGCCCGGCGCCGAACACTCTCGCACCCTGCGCGACAAGGTACTCTGCTGTCGCCCGGCCGATGCCGGTCGCCGCACCGGTGACGAAGACGCGTTTGCCGGCAAAGCTCATGACGAAACCTGTGAAGCCATCGCGTGGCGTTGCGCCTGTGCTGCCGTCACCGAACGCAGCACGCGGTCCTCGCCGCCTTCGCCGCGGCTGAATTCGTCGACGATACGTCCGTCGGTGACGACCAGACAGCGGTCGCAAAGGCCGATCAGCTCCTCAAGCTCGGAGGCGACGATCAGCAAGGCCACGCCCTTTTCGGCCAGCTCGACCACGAGCCGGTAGATCTCGTGCCGGGTCGCCGCGTCGACGCCCTTGGTCGGCTCGTCGAGCAGCAGCACTTTCGGCGCCCGCATCAGCACGCGGGCAAACAGCAGTTTCTGCTGGTTGCCGCCCGACAGATGGGTGACAGCGGCCTGTGGCGACGACGCCTTGACGTTGAGCGCGCGCATGGCGCTCAGGATGGAACTCCGTTCGAGCCCGCCGCGCACCATGCCGTGCCGCGACAATGGCGCGAGATTGCCGATGGTGATGTTGGCGCCGACCGGGAGATTGAACAGCAAGCCGTCGCGCTTGCGGTCCTCGGTCAGCAGCGCGATGCCGGCGGCACGCGCGTCGCCCGGTGATCTGATCGAGACGGGCTCGCCTGCGACGCGGATTTCGCCCTCGGCTGGAACACGGCCATAGATGCCTTGCAAGATCTCGCTGCGGCCGGACCCAAGCAGGCCTGCAAGTCCGACGATCTCGCCGGCGGCCACGGAGAGGCTGATATCCCTGGCGCCATGAACAGCACCGCCGTGACCGGCGACCGTGAGCCGGCGAACCTCCAGCGCGGTCCGTGCGCCGACGGGCGCCGCATGCTCCGGGAACAGCCGCTGCAGCCTTTGGCCCGACATCGAGAAGATGAAGGTCTCGGCATCGAAATCCTCTCGGGCAATCCGCACCGCCACCTGTCCGTCGCGCAGCACGGTGGCGCGGTCGCAGATGGCCAGCACTTCGGGTAAGCGGTGGGTGATGTAGATCATCGCCACGCCTTGCGCCTTGAGGCGGCGCAGCACGCTGAACAGCGCGTCGACTTCGATGCCTGATAGCGAAGCTGTCGGCTCGTCCAGCATCAGCACGCGTGGTTTCAGCACGATGGCACGCGCAATCATCACCAGATGGCGTTGCGCCGAGGTCAGCGACGCCACATAGGCCCTGGGATTGATGTCGATGCCAAGCTCGGCGAAGATCTCGCCGGCCCTCTGTTCGAGCTTGCGCTGATGCACCAGCATGCCGTCACCCAGGCCGGTGCGGCCGGCAAAGACGTTCTCGGCGACCGAGAGCTGTTCCAGCACTTCGATTTCCTGCGGCACGTAGCCGACGCCGTTCGACCGCGCATCGGCGGGTGAGGCAAAACTGACGGCCCGGCCGTCGAGTCGGATGATGCCGGTGTAGGAGCCGGCCGGATGCACGCCGTTGAGGATCTTGACCAGGGTGGACTTGCCGGCGCCGTTCTGACCGAGCAGAGCGTGGATTTCGCCCGCAGTGACATCGAAATCGACGCTGCGCAGCGCCTGCACGCCGCCGAAATTCTTGGTGATGCCGGTGGCCGAAAACAGCGGCTCTTGCGTGGTGTTGGACACGACGATCCTCTCAGGAGATGCCGGATCCACGCAAGGCGCGGACCCGGCGGCAGGCGTTACTGGCCGGCGCTGTCCAGCATCTTGTAGTAGGGGTCGAGATCGGCTGATGTGATCACCTTGGCCGGCAGCGGGTTGCTGTAGGGCACGGTCTTGCCCTGGGCGAGGTCGCCGAGCAGTTCGGCGACCTTGGCGCTCTCCTCATAGAGCGGCTGCGCGACGATGCCGTAGGCGGCGCCCGACTTCACTAGGTCGAGGTTCTGCCTGATATAATCCATGCCGATGATGACGACATCGCGCCCGGCCTTGCGGGAGGCTCCCGACCAGGTCTGGATGCTGTTGCCGGTGGTGCCGAAGGCGGCGGTGACGTCCGGATTGCCTTGCAGGATCGCCACGGCCTTGGCCTCGGCCGCTGACGGCTCAAAACCTTCCATCTGCGTGTCGAGCACCTTGATGCCGGGGTATTTCGCCGCGATTGTCTTGCGGAAGGCATCCGACATGGCGTTTTCGGTGTCGTTGGAAGCGCCTTGCGTCAGCGCCACCGTGCCCTTGCCGCCCAGCTTGTCGCCGATGGCTATCGCCGCATTGGCGCCGACATCGGCGATGTCCTCGCCGGTCGCGGCCTTGAGGCCGGTGACAGTGCCTTCTGGCGGCAGCACATGCCAGGTCACGATCGGGAAGCCCTCCTTGGCAAGCTTGGTGATGTAGGAATAGATCGCCGGATCCACCCCGTAGACGCCGATGGCGTCGTATTTGGTGCGGGCAAGGGCCGCTTCGGCCAATGGCAATGTCGCCGGAATATCCCAGTTGGTGGCGCTCGGGTCGCCGACGACCTCGCAGGTGTAACCGAGCTCCTTGCATTTGTTGAGGAAGCCCGCCTGCATCAGCCGGTGCACGGGATGATCCTTCATCGCCTGCACCCACAGCAGATGGATGTCGGCCGCCTGGGCAAGGCTCGCCGAGCCCAGCGACGTGGCAACCACTGCCGCGGTGAGCGCAGCGCGGATCAGCCCTTTTTTCAGATCGAGTTTCATGTCCTACCTCCCTTGGTTCACCGGCTTTTTGCCGGCGTAATATCCACGTTCTCTCGCGGTTTGCTCAGGCGCCGGCGATGAAGTAGCGGCGGCGCAATATGTCGAGGCCGACGGCCATCACCATGATCACGCCGACCGCGATCTGCTGCCAGTTGGAGTTGACGCCGATGACGACGAGGCCGCTCTGCACCACTTTCAGCATCAGGATGCCGACGACGCCGCCGGCAACCGTGCCGGCGCCGCCGAACAGGCTGACGCCGCCGACCACGACGCCGGCAATGACGGTCAGTTCCCAGCCGCTGCCGATCGAGGTGCCGCCGCTGCCGAGATCGGCCATGACGAACATGCCGGCGATCGCCGACAGCGCGCCAACCACGATGAAGGCGCCGATCTTGTAGGCATTGGTGTTGATGCCGACGAGATGCGCCACTTCCTTGTTGCCGCCGGTGGCGTACATGTTGCGCCCGAGCACGGTGCGCCGCAGGACGAAGTCGGCGATCACTGCGGCGATGATGAAGAAGGCAAAGCTCCAGCCGAGCCCGAAGGCGAGATCGGTGCCGCCAATGACGTTGATGGCCTCCGGCAGCGGATAGACCGGATAGCCGCTGGTCACCACCTGGATCAGGCCCTGGCCGATGAACAGCATGCCGAGCGTCTGGATGAAGGCGGGGATGCCGAGCCTGACGACGATCAGCCCGTTGACAAGGCCGATCAGCGCGCCGACGCCGACGCCACCGAGTATGGCGATCGAGACCGGCAAGGCGGCCGCGGTCATCAGCTTGGCGGCGACCACGGCGGACAGTCCGGCCACCGAGCCGACGGACAGGTCGAACTCGCCGGCGACCAGCAGGATGGTCTGGCCGATGGCGATGATGCCGACAAAGGAGACGACGTTGAGAATGGCGCGGGTGTTTCGCTCGGACAGGAAGGCCGGCTCAAGCAGCCAGAAGAAGGCGATCAGCAGGGCCATGGCGGCCAGCACGCCGACTTCGCCGACGGCAATGAAGCCGATCAGCCGCCGCCGGAACGATTGCGCATCCCGGGGCGGCGAACTCACGTCAGCCGCGCTGTTCATCCTGACCTCCCTGGCGGCGCCGGTTGCCGGCTCTTGCGGCCGACTCCAGGCACCAGCGCCGATCCTGGCGCACTCCTCAACCGCATTAAGATTATAATATTATAACTTGTCAACGATGAAAATTCGCAACTCGGGGACAGCTTGGCGCATCGCTGGAAAGCGCCCCTTGCAACCGCTATGAATGGCTGATGTCGCGTGATCCGCCGGACAGTGCTGGATCGCGCCCTCTTGGAGCATGGTGATGACCGATAGACCGCCGGCGGGCGAGAAGAAGCCGCAGCGCCTTGGCGTCCGCGAGATCGCCAAGCGCGTCGGCGTCGCGCCGATGACGGTGTCGCGCGCGCTGTCCAATCCCGACATGGTCTCGCCGGAGACGCGCGCCAAGGTGCTCGAGGCCATCGAGCAGGCCGGCTTCGTGCCGAACCGGCTGGCATCGAGCATGCGCGGCAATGGCCGCATGATCGGCACCGTGGTGCCGCCGCTGATCAATTCGGGCATCGCCGAACAGGTGCAAGGCATGTCCGACGAGTGCCATGAGAGCGGCTATTCGATGCTCCTGGTGCAGGGCGAGTTCACGCAGGAAGCGGAGGAGAAATCGATCCGCAACCTGCTCGGCTGGCGCCCTGTCGGCATGATCCTGCAGAGCTTCGTGCAAAGCGAGGTCGCCCGCGCCTTGTTGAAGAGCAGCGGTGCGCCGGTGGTCGAGATATCCGAGATCAAGGGCCGCAAGCCGATCGACATGGTGGTCGGCGTCTCCAATTTCGAGACCGCCTACGCCATGACCATGCATCTGGCGGCCAAGGGCTACAAGCGCATCGGCTTCGTCTCGACGCCGATCCATGGCAATGACCGCCTGCAGCAGCGCCGCACCGGCTATCACGCCGCACTCACTGAACTCGGCATCAAGAACCATGACGACATGGAGGTCGAGGTGCCGATCACCGCCCAGGGCGGCGCCGAGGCGCTGGTGACATTGACCTCCCGCCATAGAGATATCGACGCCATCTTCTTTTCCAGCGATACGCTGGCTGTCGGCGCCGTGCAGGAATGCCACCGTCGGCGCTGGGCGGTGCCGGGCAGGATCGCCATTGCCGGCTATGGCGACATGGATCTGGCCGCACAGCTTTATCCGCCGCTGACCACGGTCAAGGTCAATCGCTACGAGATGGGCCGGCGCGCGGTGCGGCAATTGCTGGCAAGGCTCGGCGGCAACACCAAGGTGCCGACCATCACCAGCCTCGGCTTCGAGATCGTCGACCGCGAGAGCGCCTGACTGTCTCCGCCGAAGCTCCCCTAGCGTCGTCATCCTAGGGCGGAGCAGCCGCGAAGCGGCGTCGCGGAGACCCTAGGATCCATGCCGCGACCGATACCGAATAGCGCAGCGGAACAGAATTCTGCACCGTTGCGGCGCTCGGATGTCACGGCATGGATCCTCGGGTCTGCGGCCTGCTGGGACATTCTGGGCAAGAGCCTCGGCGTGCCGATCCACCAGCTGCTCGGCGGCCAGGTGCGCGTGTCCTTGGGCAGTTCATCGCGCGGCTCCTAAACTTGCTTCGTCATCCACGGGCGAAGCAAGGAGCGTAGCGACGCGGCGTGCGGCGATTTCGGTGAAGCGCGCATGCACGTCGATCAGGATCAGCGCGACCGGCAAGAGACCGTGCACGAAGTGGCGTACGGCGAAGGTCTCGATCTCGGTGATCTTCATGCGAAAGTCCTAACCCAGCGCGGCGATCGTCGCGATCACGGCCTCGGTCGTCAGGCCGTATTTCGCTTGCAAGGTCGGCACCGCGCCGCATTCGATGTAGCGGTCGGGCAGGCCGATACGCGTCACTGTCTTCAAAAGGCCGGCATCGAACAAGCTCTCGACGACGAGGCTCGCCAGCCCACCGACGACGACATGGTTTTCCGCAGTGACAATACGGCTGACGCCGGCCGCAAACTCAGCCACGGCCACAGAGTCGAACGGTTTTATGGTCGGCACATGCAGCACACCGGCGGAGAGGCCGTGCTTGTGCAAAGCCTCCGCCGCGTCCAGCGCCCGCTCGGTCATGAAGCCGGTTGAGATGATGCCGACATCCGACCCTTCGCGAAGCCGCCGCGCCTTGCCGATCTCGAAGCGATAGCCGGGCTCGAACACGACGGGCACGCTGCCGCGCAGCAGCCGCATGTAGACCGGGCCATGATGCTCGGCGATCGCTTCGGTCGCCGCCTCGATCTCGGTCGCGTCGCAGGGGTCGATGACGGTCAGGCCGGGAATCATCCGCATCAGCGCCAGGTCCTCGATCGCCTGATGCGTGCCGCCATAACCCGTTGTGAGACCCGGCAGGCCGGCGACGATCTTGACGTTAAGGTTGGAGTGAGCGAGCGCGATGGCGACGAAATCATAGGCGCGCCGCGTTGCGAACACGCCATAGGTGGTGGCGAACGGCACCTTGCCGGTGCGCGCCAGCCCGGCTGCGACGGCGACCAGATTCTGCTCGGCCATGCCGACATTGAAGAAGCGGTCCGGGAAGGCGTCGCGGAACGGCAGGATGTCGGTGTATTTGCCGAGATCGGCGGTCAGCCCGACAATGTCGGGCCGGCTCTGGCCAAGCCTGGCCAGCGCGCGACCGAACGGCGCTTCCACGCTTCGACGGCCGCCGCCGAGCGCTTCGTCCTGGCCCATGGCCAGCGTGCGGCCGGCCTCCATTACCTCGCCGCTCATTGCTGTGTTCCCACGCTTTTCTCGAACTCGGCGATGATGCCATCCCATTGCGCGACGTCGATGCGGAAGAAATGCGACTTCTCGCTGCTCTCGATGCGCGGCACGCCCTTGCCGGGCAGTGTGCGCAGCACGATCGCCTTCGGCTTGCCGTTGCGCTCACGCGCACCAGCCATCGCGCCGACCACCGCCGTCATGTCGTTGCCGTCGATCTCAGACGTTTCCCAGCCGAAGGCGCGCCATTTGTCGGCTACAGGCTCCATGTCGAGCACGACAGGTCCATCGGCCTGGATGCCGTTGCAGTCGATCAGCGCCACCAGCCCGTCGAGCCTGAAATGACTGGCCGACATCGCCGCTTCCCAGGTCGAGCCCTCCTGCATCTCGCCATCGGACAGTTCGACGAAGACGCGCGAGTCGGAGTGGTCGACGCGCAGCCCGAGCGCCTGGCCGACACCTTGCCCGAGGCCATGACCGAGCGACCCGCCGATCATTTCGACGCCGGGCGTGGTGTCGAGCGTCGACATCTCCAGCCGGCTGTTGTCGGCACCATAGGTGACCAGCTCCTCGACCGGAATGATGCCGGCCTCGGCCAGTGCTGCCCACAGCGCGATGGAATAGTGCCCGGTCGACAACAGGAAGCGGTCGCGATCAGGCCACGCTGGATTGTGCGGGTCATAGCGCAGTTCGTGGAAATAGAGCGCCGCCAGCGTGTCGGCGATGCCGAGACCCTGGCCGATATAGCCCTGGCCCTGGCCGCGCGCCATGGTCAGCATGTGGCGGCGCAACCGCTTTGCTTTGCGTTCGAGCGCACCGATGTCGGCGGTGCCGGGAGGGGAGTTTCGCAGCATTGGATCAGTCCTTGTCGAGCCCGCCCGACATGTTGAGCCGCTCGGCGGTCATGTAGTCAGGCGAATCGAGGCACAGCCAAACGACCGCTTCGGCCACTTCGGAAATCTCGGCGCGGCGGCCGAGCGGAATGCGGCGCGTGCGCTCGTCGAGAAAGGCCTGCAGATCGTTGCGGCCGTTGGCGCGGGCGAGATCAGCCTCCGTCGAGCGCTGCATCTCGGTGTCCATCATGCCGGGCGCCAGGCTGTTGACCAGCACGCCATAAGGCGCCAGCGCCACGGCTGCGGCGCGGGTGATGGAATCGACGCCCGCCTTGCTGGCGGTGTAGGCGGTGTAGTCGGGCAGCGCCATGCGCGAACCCGGCGAGGTGATGTTGACGATGCGCCCCGAACGCTGCTCGCGCATCACCCGGCCCGCCGCCTTGCAGGCCATGGCAAGGGCGGTGACGTTGAGCGCCAGCGTGCGGGTCCAGGCCTTGAATGTGGCGTCGAGGAACGGCTCGATCACGCCATAGCCGGCATTGTTGACCAGGATGTCGATGCCGCCCCAGCGCGCCAGCACTTTTTCCACCGCCTCTTCCGGCGCGCCTTCCCTGGTGAAATCGCCTGTTATGGTCTCGGTTTCCGCGCCGATATCCCTGATTTGCAGGGCGGTTTCGACCAAACCTTCGCCATTGATGTCGGCAATTGCGACGGCACAGCCGCGCCGGGCTAACTGGATCGCGACTTCGCGGCCGAGGCCGCCGGCGGCACCAGTGACCAGTGCCCTCGGTCGCATGGTATTGTGAATTTCGGCAGGCAAGCGAGCACCCTCCCGGTGGCCATCTTGACGGGATTGATACCGGTACCATAAATGGCTGTCAACGGGGATATGCTATTGTCAGCCGGGCCACACGGCTCGTCGCCGTCGGGAGGAAAAAATGAAAGTCGTCGCGCTCGAAACGCTGCAACTGGCGGAATTTCCGTTCCTGTTCTGGCTGCGTGTCCACACCGATGCCGGCCTCATCGGCACAGGCGAGACCTTCTGGGCGCCGGGTCCGGTCGCCTCCTACATCCACGACAATGTCGCCGCCTATCTCCTAGGCAAAGACCCGCGCGACATCGAGCTGCATGACCGCACGCTGGGCGGCGTCTATGTCGGCGCGCGTGATTCCGGCGCCGAGGTGCGCGGCAATTCCGCCGTCAACATCGCGCTGTGGGATATCTATGGCCAGGCGCTCGGCGAGCCGGTCTGGCGGCTGCTTGGCGGGCGCACGCACAAGACCGTGCCGATCTACAACACCTGCGCCGGCTACAAACATGTCCGCGCCACAAAGAAGAACGCGCTGTTCGAGCGTGGTGAGGACTGGTCGCTGAAAGCAGGCGATTCGAACGAAGGTCCGTATGAAGATCTCCTCGCCTGGCGCTACAATGCCGGCGACCTCGCCAAGAGCCTGAAATCGGAAGGCATCGGCGCGATGAAGATATGGCCGTTCGACATCGCCGCCGAGGCCTCGAACGGCACCCGCATCTCGCTTGCCGATCTCGACAATGCGCTGGAGCCCTTCCAGAAAATCCGCGACGCCGTTGGCCGCGACATGGAGATCATGGTCGAGCTGCATGGGCTCTGGACGTTGCCGCCAGTGCTGCGCATCGCCGAGGCGCTCAAACCCTATGACGTCGCCTGGCTGGAGGAGCCGATCCGTTACAACGAGCTCGACGCCATGGCCGAGCTTGCCCGCCACACCTCGATACCGGTCGCCGCCAGCGAACGGCTGGCCTCGCGGCAAATGTTCAAGCAGCTGATCGACAAGCGCGCGGCTAGCGTGATCATGATCGACCTTGCCTGGTGCGGCGGGCTCTCGGAAGCGCGCAAGATCGCCAACATGGCCGAGGCCAGCGAACTGCCGGTGACACTGCACGACTGCACCGGGCCGATCGTCTATGCCGCCAGCTGCGCGCTCTCGGCGACCTTGCCAAACGTCAACTACCAGGAAGCGGTGCGCGCCTATTTCAACGGCTGGTACACCGAGATTGTCGCCGACATTCCGCCGGTGAAGGCCGGCCATGTCGCGCCGCTCGAAGGGCCGGGGCTTGGCCTCAGCCTGCGGCCGGAGCTGTTCCAGCGGCCTGACGCGACGGTGCGCATCACCAAAATCTAGCCGTCATCAGGCTCTTTTCGGAGCCAGTAGACATTATGCTATTATAATCTATGATGGATCGAAGCGAGTGACCGACAAGCTCGCCGCCGGCGCTTTGCCGCCCGGCACCAGACGGATTCAGGGAGGCTTTGGTGGCAATTTCTGTGGCGCGCGCACGCGAGGATTCCAGGGGTGCGCCAAACCTCCCCGACCGGAAGATCTTGCTCGACCTGTTCGAACGCATGGTGCTGTTGCGCCGCTTCGAAAGCATTGCCCAGATCGCTTGCCGCAAGGGTGAGACCCCCGGCTTCCTGCATCTCTATATCGGCGAGGAGGCGACCGGCGTTGGCGTCTGCGCGCATCTGCGCCCGACCGACTGGGTCACCTCGACCCATCGTGGCCACGGTCACGCGCTGGCCAAGGGCGCCAACCCCGGCCGGGTGATGGCCGAATTGTTCGGCAAGGCCGACGGCATTTGCGGCGGCCGCGGCGGCACCATGCATCTCTATGACCGCTCGGTCGGCCTGTTCGGCACCAATGGCATCGTCGCCGCCGGCATCGGCCATGCCGTCGGCATCGGCATGGGCGCGCGCCAGCAGGGGCGTGACGACATCGGCGTCGCCTTCTTCGGCGACGGCGCCGCCAATCATGGCGGCTTCCACGAAGCGCTCAACTTCGCCGCCGTGCAGCGGGCGCCTGCGGTCTTCGTCTGCGAGAACAATCTCTACGCCACGGCGACGCCGCTCAGCTCCGTCACGCTCAATCCCGAGATCGCCACCAAGGCCGCCTCCTACGGCTTGCCCGGCGTGGCGGTGGACGGCAACGATGTCTTCGCCGTCTGGCTGGCCATGAAGGAAGCCACCGAGCGTGCCCGTGCCGGCAAGGGCCCGACGCTGATCGAGGCCAAGACCTATCGCACCGTCGGTCACCATGAGGGCGATCCGGTCATCGGCACCTACCGGACGCAGGAAGAGCTCGACGCCTGGATCAAGCGCGATCCGATTGACATGTTCCGCAAGAAGCTGGTCGAGGACTATGGCATCGCCGATGCCGAGGCGCTGGCGGCGATCGAAAGCCGGATCGAGAGGGTCGTCGAGGAGGCGCTGGCCTTCGCCCGCAACTCGCCCGAGCCCGATCCGGCGACCGTGCGCCTGCATGTCTTTGCCGATCCGATCAACCCACCAGCCGCCTTGGCTTGGCGCGCTGTCGGCGAGATGCGCACGCAAGGCTGGCTCGAGGCAGTGCGCGACGGCATTGCCGAGGAGATGCGCGCCAATCCGGCGATCCTCTATTTCGGCGAGGGCACCGGCGAGCGCGGCGGCAGTTTTGCTCACACCAAGAATCTCTGGCAGGAATTCGGCGCCGAGCGCATGGTCGACACGCCGATTTCCGAACAGGGCTTTACCGCTGCCGCCGTCGGCGCCTCGGCCACCGGCGCCCGCACCGTCTCGGACCTGATGTTCGCCGACTTCGCCTTCGAGACCGCCGGGCAGATCTTTTTACAGGCAGCGAAGCTGCGCTACATGACCAGCGGCCTGATGAGCGCGCCGATGGTGGTGCGCGTCGGCGCCGGTGCGCTGCGCAGTTCCGGCCCGCATCACAGCGGCATCTATCATCCGGTCTTCGCCCACATGCCGGGCCTCATCGTTTGCGTGCCCTCGACCCCGGCCGATGCCAAGGGCCTGATGAAGACGGCGCTGCGGGCCGGCGATCCCGTCATCATGCTCGAACCCAAGGCGCTGTTCGCATCCAAGGGCGAGGTGCCGGTCGGTGAACACTATGTGCCCTTCGGCGTCGCGCGCATCGCCCGGGCTGGCACCGACATCACCATCGTTGCCGCCGGCCAGATGGTGCAGCGCGCGCTGGAGGCTGCTGCGGCATTGGCGGCGGAAGGCATCGAGGCCGAGGTGATCGATCCGCGCACCATCATGCCGCTCGACATCGACACGATCGTCGCCAGCGTGCGGAAAACTCATCACCTGCTCATCGTCGACGAAGCCTGGGCGATGTGCGGCCTGGGTGGCGAGATCGCGCAAGCCATCAACGAACTCGCCTTCGACGAGCTCGATGCACCGCCCGGACGGCTGCACACCGCGCCGACCTCGCACCCCTTCGCGCCGGTGCTGGAGCGCGCCATGCTGGTCGATACGGCGCGCATCGTCCAGGGCGTGCGCGACGTCATATCAGGCAAGCCGCCGGTGCCGGATCACTGGTACACGGTCGGCTTGAAAAGTGCTGCGCCGGCTAAGCCTGCGCCTGTTCCGGCCAAGGTGGCGCAGGCTGCGCCGCCGGCTCAGGCGCTTGCCGCCGCCAGTGACGACGAGCCGATAACCATGCCGTTCGGCGATCTCACCGTCAGCGAAGGCACCGTCGTCAAATGGCTGAAGGCGGTCGGCGATGTGGTCAAGGAGGGTGAACTGATCGCCGAGATCGAGACCGACAAGGCTGTCGTAGAGATCGAAGCACCGATCAGCGGTACATTGAGCGCCATCGATCAGCCGGTCGGCGCCGTCGTGCCGATGGGCGGCCGCATCGGCGGCATCAAGAAATAATCCACCACCAGAGATCCGAAGGGCAAGCATGAAGATCCTGTGCGCCAACTGGCAAGCCGCCGACGAAGCCGAACTCGAGCGCGAGCACTATCCCGACATCGAGCTCATCCTCGCCAGATCGACCAATGACAAGGCCGCCAGTCTCGATCCGGCTGTCTGCGAGACGGTCGATGCCGTCATCAACTATTCGCCCACCCACAACGTCGCCGCCACCCCGACTGCTTTCCCAAAGGCGCGGATCGCCGTGCGCTCCGGCGTCGGCTTCGACAACATCGACACGGCGGGCTGGGGGGCGCGCGGGATTCCCGCCTGCAACGTACCGGACTACGGCACAACGGAAGTCGCCGACCACGCCATCGGCCTGATGCTGGCGCTGACGCGCGGCACCTCCGCCTATGGCGCGGAGCTTGCCGGCCATGGCACCGAGGGCTGGCATTTCTCCAAGGCGCCGCTGGTGCGTAGGCACAAGGGCGCCACCTTCGGCATTGTCGGGCTCGGCCGCATCGGGCTGGCCACAGCCCGCCGCGCCGCCGCCTTCGACATGAAGGTGGTGTTCTACGACCCGCATCTTCTGTCCGGCGTCGACCTGTCGACCGGCTATGAGCGGGTCCATTCGCTGGCCGAGCTGATGGGGCGGGCGGATGTGGTCAGCGTCCACACGCCGCTGAGCGAGGAAACCCGCAAGCTGCTTGGCGCGGCCGCCTTCGCCACCGCCAAGCCCGGGCTTGTGCTCATCAACACCGCGCGCGGCCCGATCGTCGATCTCGACGCGCTGGAAGCCGCGATGCGCAAGGGCACAGTCGCGGGAGCCGGACTGGACGTGCTGCCCAACGAACCCGGCGATCTCGACCATCCGTTGCTGGCGGCATGGCGCCGCCGCGAGCCGTGGATCGCCAACCGGCTGATCGTCACCCCGCACGCGGCCTTCTACAGCCCGGCATCGATGCGCGATCTCAGGTTGAAATCGATCGAGGTCGTGCACGCCTATCTCGCCGAGGGCCGGCTCACCAACTGCGTCAATTCTGAGTATCTCAAATGAACATGGCGGTGGCGCAGACACCGCGGCTGGCTGTTTCTCCCTATGCACGCCGCCTGGCGCGCGAGCGCGCTCTCCCGCTCGAAACCCTTCGCGGCAGTGGTCCCGGCGGGCGCATCCTGGCAGCCGATGTGCTGGGCTTCGTTCCGGCCGCCGCGCCCGTAAATCTGCCTGACATCGTCGCCTCTTCTGTTGCGGCTCCCCGCATTGCCGCCTTTGCGGCGTCGGTCGCGCTGACCGCGCTGCGAGACCTGCTGGCCGCGCTGGAGAGCACGGGGAGAGCGTTCGACATCGACGACGTGCTGCTGCGCGCGGCGGGTCGTGTATGCGTTGAGATCCCGGATGCCGCCAAGGTCGGCGACATGCCGCTGGCGCTGGAATTGGCGGGCCGGCAGGTGGTGTTTGCGACCGTCCCCGAGATGCCCCTGACGTCGCTGCGCACAACGCGGCTTGCAGCTCTGGCCGACAGTCGCGATGACGCGGAAATGCCGGCGCTGCTTTCCATCCGCCTGCTGCCGGCGAGCGACATCCGGCCGCTGATGCTGCCGCTCCTGCCGGGCCGCGCCATGCGTCTGGCCGTCTCCATCAGCACCGCAGGTGACCATGCCGAATGCCTGCTGACGGCAGATACGGCAAGCGTTGATGAGATCACCGCCGCAGCGTGGCTCGCCGCCCTGAAATCGGCGATCGAACACCCGCTCCGGCTCTTCGTCTGAGGCGGTTGATGGTCATCGGCGTTGGCTTTTGGCTTTGTGCATGTCGTTATCCCAAAACCGGAGCCACTTTTGAGCGACACGCATAGCCTCGGGCCAAAGAAGCTATTATAAAAGCTTCGACACAGGCGCGACGAGGCTCATGGATAACTCCGTTCCCACCATCGACAGTCTTCCCCGGCGCACGCTCGGCCGCTCGAACGGGCCGCTGTATCGCCAGCTCGCCGACATCCTGCGCGAGCCGATCGGCAACGGCACCTTCCCCGTCGGCGGCGAACTGCCGAAGGAAGCGACCATTGCCGAGCACTTTGGTGTCAGCCTGATCACGGTGCGGCAAGCGTTGCGAGACCTCGAGGCCGACGGGCTGATCAGAAAACGGTCGGCGAAGCCGGCTGTGGTCACGGCACGCAATCCGTCGGTCAATCTGAGCTGGAAATTCAAGAATTTCGCCGACATGGCGGCCTTCACCAAGGACGCGCAACTGACGGTGAAATCCTATCGCAAGGAGGTTTCCCCCGTGCTCCAACGCCATTTCGGTATGGCCAAGGACGAGGCGGGTTACTGCCTTCGCGGCATCCTGTCGGTGGGCGAGCAGAAGAAGGCGCAGATCACCAGCTATTTCCCGCCTGCTGTCGGAGCGAAGCTGAAGCGGGACGATTTTTCCGACGTGCTGATCTTTCGCTCGGTGCAACGGCATCTCGGCCTTCGGCTGGACGTCGCGCATGTCACGGTCCGCGCCGAGATCGCCGACGAGGCCATCGCCGAAGACCTCGGCGTCGCGCTGGGCAGTGCGGTCCTGAGCGTGGAGATGCTCTATCAGTCGGCCGACCAGCAGAGCATCGAGTTCACCATTGCGCGGCATCCGGCCGATCTCTTCAGCATCAGCTACGACGCGCCGAACGATCTGGCCTGAGCCCGATCGGCGGGGCCGATCGGCCGGCCTGATCGGCAGGCCGATCAGCAGGATTGTCCGCACGGATTTCCCTGTCTCGCCCATGGACAGTTTTATAAAATTATAATAGCATCATAGCTAGGATGAAGGCCGTGCCGAAAACCACGATCGAACGTGGATGCGCGACCACATCCGCTGCCGAGCATTTGCCTGGGGCATGTCGCCCAAATGTGCGCAGCGGTTCCGGGGTAACGGCATGCACAAAACAAAGTCTGTCCATAAGGGGGCGTGCCTGGAAGGCACTTGAATAGGCGGCGGCGTTCGCGCAGCCGACAACAACACGGGAGGAGGAAGTCATGAAAGCAGGCGCATTTTTCGCCGGCCTTGCGGTGATCGCGACGACGTTGCTGTCGATCGATGCCGTGCCGGCCAACGCACAGGACAAGAAGCCCTACACTATCTATCTCTCCAACAATTTCGTCGGCAACGACTGGCGCCAGCAGATGCTGCGCAGCGCCGACATCGCGGTCAAGAAACCGCCGCTGGCCGGTCGTGTCGATCTGAAGGTCGAAGTGGTCGAGACCACGGTCCAGGCGCAGATCAATTCCCTCAACAACATCATTCGCAACAAGCCCGACGCCATCATCATCGATGCCGGCTCGGGCGAAGCGCTCAATCCGACGATCCAGAAGGCTTGCGATGCCGGCATTCTGATCATCGCTTTCGATCAGATCGTCAGCGCCCCCTGCGCCTACACGATGGAGTCCGACTGGGGCCGGGCGCCGCGCGTGGAGGCTGAATGGCTGGTCAAGAAACTCGGCGGCAAGGGCAAGATCCTCGTCGATCGCGGGCTTGCCGGCGCTCCGATCTCCGCTCAGTTGCAGGGTGGGTTCGAGGAGGTCATCAAGAAATACCCCGGCATTGAAGTGGTCGGCTATTTTAACGGCGACTATGCGCTGGGACCGGAGCAGGCCGGCGTCGCCAGCCTGCTGGCGGCCCACCCGCAAGTCGACGCCATCTTCGTCCAGGGCTACGGCGCCGGAGCGCTCAAGGCGCTGCAGGATGCCGGCCGTCCGATCGTTCCGATCACCGGCAGTCCGTTCAACCTGACGACGACGTCCTGTGCCCAGACGCAAGGCGCCCAGTGCATTCTGGCGCCCAACCCTGCCTATCTGTCGGCCGAGGCCCTGAAGCTCGCGGTCGAGATCCTCGACGGCAAGAAGCCGGCCGAGAAGAAGATCCTGCTGCGCAATGCCTTCCTCACCACCGATCCGGTTCCGTCGGAATTGTACCCCGACGCGGCCATGCAGAAGATCGAGGTCGGCAAGAACGCCTTTCCGGACATGGCTCCCGGTCTGTTTCTTCCGGTCAGCCCGGACTGGGTTGAAATCACCCCTGCCGAGGCCGCCGGCGCGAAATGAGCGACGTCTGCCAATCGGCGGCGAAATGGTCGCCTCGAAGCTACCCCAATGCGCCTTGGCTTAAATTGACAAGGCGTTTTGGTACCGGTATCAATTTATGTGCAGCACCCACCAAGATGGCGAAGTCCGTCGCTGGCTGATGCAGGAAACACGAAGGAGGAGAGACCATGAAACTGAAGACAGTTTGCATAGGATTGGCAGCTCTTGCCATGTCTGCAATCGCCATCAGCACGGCGCCGAGCCGCGCAGAGGACAAGAAGCCCTACACCATCTACCTCTCGAATAATTTCGTCGGCAATGACTGGCGCCAGCAGATGGAGCGCGTCGCCACCGTTTCCGTCAACAAGGGACCGCTGAAGGGTCGCGTCGACCTCAAGATCGAGAATGTCGAGAACACCGTTCAGGCGCAGATCAACTCGCTGAACAACATCATCCGCCAGAAGCCGGATGCCATCCTCGTCGATGCCGGTTCGGATTCGGCCTTGAACCCGACCATCAAGAAGGCTTGTGACGCCGGCATCGTCGTCATCAGCTTCGACCAGGTGGTGACCGAGCCCTGCGCCTATGCCGTCGCTTCCGACTGGGACCGTATCCCCTCCGTCATGGCCGAGTGGATGGCCACGCAGCTTGGCGGCAAGGGCAACATCATCCTCGACCGCGGCCTTGCCGGCGCGCCGATCTCGGCCCAATTGCAGCAGGGCTATGAAAAGGTGCTGGCCAAATATCCCGACATCAAGGTGGTCGGCTATTACAACGGCAACTATGCGCTCGGGCCGGAACAGTCCGGCGTAGCGGCACTGCTTGCCGCCAATCCGCAGATCGACGGCATCATGACGCAAGGCTACGGCTCGGGCGCCATCCAGGCGCTGAAGGATGCCGGCCGGCCGATCGTCCCGGTCGTCGGCTTCTCCTACAATGTAGCCGCCCTTACCTGCGCGCAGACGCAAGGCGCCAAGTGCATCCTCGGCTCGAATCCGGCCTATCTCTCGTCGGAGGCGATCAAGCTGGCGGTCGACATTCTCGACACCGGCAAGAAGCCGGCTGAGCGCTCCGTCTCGGTCAAGGGTGACTTCGTCACCACCGATCCGTTCGAGTCGAAGCTTTATCCGGGCACCAAGATGATCAAGATCGCGGTCGGCGAGAATGCCTTCCCCGACCAGGCGCCCGGCCTGACGCTGCCGATCACGCCCGATTGGGTCGAGATCACCGCTGCGGAAGCCGCCGGTAGCAAGTAAGCTCCTGTGACCACGACCCTGTCTCCCGGCACCGCACGATGTCGGGAGAGCTTTTCGAAGGCGCATTCATGGATCTCGTCACCGTCAAAGGCCTGTCCAAACGCTATGGCGGCATTGTCGCGCTGAGCGAGGCGACATTCAGTGCCCGCGCCGGCGAGGTACACGCACTGCTCGGCGAGAATGGCGCCGGAAAGAGCACCTTCATCCAGATCCTGTCCGGCGCGGTGCGGCATGATGGCGGCTCGATCCTGGTCGACGGTCAGGATTATCGTCCCGCCAATCCGGATGCTGCCCAGGCGCGCGGCATCGCCGCCGTCTTCCAGGAACTGTCGCTGATCCCCGACCTCAGCGTCGAGCAGAACATCTGGTTTCGCCACGAACCAAGGACGTTTCTGCGCACCGTGAATCGCACGGAGATGCGCCGCAAGACGCTGGCGCTGCTCGACAAGTACAATTTCCCGAGCCTCCGTCCCGAGCAGGAATTACGCCGGCTGACGCTGGCCGAACGTCAGATTGTCGAGATCGCCAAGGGGTTGGCCAAGGATCCGCGCATCCTGATCCTCGATGAGGCGACCTCGGCGCTGCCCGCGCGCGAAGCCGAATGGCTGCTCAAGCTCACCCGGCAACTGGCTGCCGAGGGCAGGCTGGTCATCTTCATCTCGCACCGCATGGCCGAGGTGCGCGCTATCGCCGACCGGCTGACCATCTTCCGCAATGGCAGCACCATCGCCGTGCATGAGGCCAACGCCGTCTCGGACAACGAGATCGTCACCCAGATGATCGGCAGGCATCTCGACCGGCTCTACCCCGAGCGCATTGCCACAGCGACCGATCGCATCGCGCTCAGCGTCAAGGGTTTTTCCAGCGGCAGCCGGCTCTCCGGTGTCGATTTTGCCTTGCGCGAGGGCGAGGTGCTCGGTGTCGGCGGCCTGCAAGGCCATGGCCAGCGCGAACTGTTCCAGTCGCTGTTCGGCGCCAGCAAGGCGAGCGGCACCGTCGAACTGTGGGGCAAGCCGGTTTCGATCGGCAATCCACGCCAGGCGCTGACCGGCAAGGACGGAATCGCGCTGGTGCCGGAGGACCGGCGCGGGCAGGGCCTGCTTCTGACCAAAAGCGTGCGCGAGAACCTGACCTTGTCGGTGATCAAGCGCTTCACCGAAAACGGCTTGCTGAGCCGGCAAAAGGAAGCCGCCCTGGTCAAGGAGATGGTCGATTTCCTGCGCATCAAGGCCGGCACGCCGGAACAGCTTGCCGGCACCCTGTCCGGCGGCAACCAGCAGAAGGTGATCTTCGGCAAGATGCTCTTGACGCAAGCGCGCGTGCTCTTGCTCTACGACCCGACGCGCGGCGTCGATGTCGGCACCAAGGGCGAGATATTCCAGCTGATGCGGGATCTCGCGGCCAAGGGCTATGCGATCCTGTTCCATTCGAGCGACATGCCGGAACTCGTCCATGTCGCCGACCGCGTGCTGGTGATGCGAAACGGCGGCATCGCAGCCACTCTGGAGGGTGACCGTATCTCGGAAGCAAGCATTTTGCGCGCCGCCATGCTTGAAAGCGAGGCGGCCTGAGCCATGGTGATGTCAGTCGCAGAGAGACCTGTTGAGATGGCGCAAAGGCCAGCCGAAATGAAACCCGCCTGGCAGGGCATCGATTGGCGCGGCCGCGCGCTCGACCGCGCGCCATTCCTGGTCGCCTGCCTGATGCTGGCCTTGATCGTTGCCATCTATGGCAGCCTGCAGTCCGGTGTCTTCTCGCTGGACGAGATCAACCTCGACACGGCGGCGGCGATGACGCTGATGCTGGCGGCAACCGGCCAGACCATCGTGCTGGTGCGCGGCGGCATCGACCTGTCGATCGGCGGCATGATCAGCCTCGGCACGGTGATCGCGGCAACGCGCTTCACCGACGATCCGTCGACCGTCGCTATGTGGACTCTTGTCATTCTGGCCCTCGGCTTCCTGATCGGCGCGTTCAATGGCCTGCTGATCTCGCTGCTCAAGCTGCAGCCTTTCCTGGTCACGCTCGCCACCTGGTCGATCCTCAACGGCGTCGCGATGATCATCCTGCCGACCGATGGCGGCAGCGTTCCCGGCTGGTGGGTCGGCTTCGGCTATGCCCAGCTGTTCGGCCTGACCAGCCCGGTCTGGATGCTGCTGGCCCTGCTGCTGTTCTGGTGGTGGTTCCGGGCGACGCGCGTCGGCGTCACCATCCAGGCGACAGGCTCCAATGAAAAGTCGGCGTTCCTGTCGGGCGTCTCGATCACGCGGGTCAATGTCATCACCTATGGTCTTTCAGGCCTGTTCGCCGCGGGTGCGGCACTCTATCTGACGACGCAGACCGGCGCCGGCTCGCCGACCATCGGCAAGGACTACATCCTGCCTTCGGTGGCGGCAGCGGTCATCGGCGGCGTCAGCCTGTTCGGCGGCCGCGGACATCTCGCCGGCACCCTGATCGGCGCTTTCGTGCTGACCCTCATCGGCAATCTGGTCTTCGTCCTGCATGTGTCGAGCTACTGGCAGCCGGTGGCATCGGGCGTCATTCTGCTGCTCTCGGTGCTGGCCAGTTCCGTCGCCGAAAAGGCCGCAAGGAACCGTGTCCAATGAGCGCCTTCCTCGCCCGCAACCGCCTCATCGTGCTCGCCTATGCCGGCATGATGGTGCTGCTCCTGGTCACGGCCTTGTTCTCGCCGGGCTTCCTGTCGGTCTCCAACATGCGCTCCACCGTCGTGCTGGCCGCCTTTGTCGGCATCGTCGCGCTCGGCCAGACCTTCGTCATCATCGGCGGCGGCATCGACCTGTCGGTGCCTTGGGTGCTCAATTCGGCAGCCATCGTCATGGCGCTGCTCTGCGGTGGCCAGGACCTGCCGCTGGTCTGGGTCATGCCGCTGCTGCTTGCCGGCGGCGCTTTCATAGGGTTGATCAACGGCGTCGGCGTCGCCCAATTCGGCGTGCCGCCAATCATCATGACGCTGGCCACCAACGTCATCCTGCAAGGGCTGATCCTGGTGCTGACCGGTGGTTCGCCGACGCCGTCGGCGCCGGCCCTGATCCAGTTCCTGTCGGTAGGGCGGTTCAGTGGCTTCCCTGTCATCGCGCTGATCTGGCTTGCCCTGACGCTGGTGGCGACGCTGCTGCTCTCCAAGGCCGCGTTCGGCCGCCACCTCTATGCGCTCGGCACCAGCGCCACGGTCGCCGAATTCTCCGGTGTGCCGACGGCGCGGACCACCATCCTGACCTATGTCATCTCGGGCCTCACCGCCGCCTTCGCCGGCATGCTTCTGACCGGCTATTCCGGCCAGGCCTATCTCGGCATGGGCGACGCCTATCTGTTCACCTCGATCGCCGCGGTCGCCATCGGCGGCGCCTCGATCCTCGGCGGCAGCGGCCACTATCTCGGCACCGTCGCCGGCGCCATGGTGCTCACCATCCTCACCGGACTGCTGCCGGCACTGAACCTGTCGAGCGGCGCACTGCTCATCGTCTACGGCGCGGTGATCCTGCTCACCGTGTCGATCGGCAGCGAAACCTTTGCCGGGCTTGGCGGCAGACTGCGCAGAAAAGAGGGCTGACCATGGTCGAAATTTCTTGTGTCGTCGATGCCGGAGCCGAACTCGGCGAAGGCACGCTTTGGGATGCCAAGGCTGGCGTTCTCTGGTGGATCGACATCTGGAAGAAGCTGATCCACCGCTACGATCCGTCGACCGGCAAGGACGAGGTGTTCGAGACGCCGGAATATCTCGGCTGCCTCGGCCTGCGCGAGAAGGGTGGCCTGGTGCTGACGATGACCGACGGTTTCCATTTCTTCGATCCGGTGACCGGCATATTCGAAGCGATCGTCGACCCGGAAGCACATATGCCGAAAACCCGCTTCAACGACGGCAAGCCGGACCGCCAGGGCCGTTTCTGGTCGGGCACCATGTTCGAGGTGCCGGGCCAGCCGATCGAGTTCATTGGTGCGCTCTACCGGCTCGATCCCGACCTTTCCGTGCACAAGATGATCGACGGCATCGGCTGCTCCAACGGCCTGGCCTGGAGCCCGGATTCGAAGACGATGTATTTCTCCGACAGCCATGCCGGCGCCGTGTGGGCCTATGATTTCGATCCCGCCACCGGCGATATCGAGAACCGCCGCACCTTCATCGACATGACGGCGACCGGCGGCGTCGCCGATGGCGCCACCGTCGATGCCGAAGGCTGCTACTGGGTGACCATCCCGGTGACCAGCAAGGTCTGCCGCTACGATCCTGACGGCGAATTGATGCAGACGGTCATTCTGCCGACCGACCTGCCGACCTGCTGCGAGTTCGGCGGCAAGGATCTCGACATCCTCTATGTCACTTCGGCGGTGCTCCGGCGCCCGGCCAGTCACTTCGTAGGTCAGAAGAATCCGGGCGGATTGTTCGCGCTCGACGTCGGCGTCAAGGGCCTGACCTTGCCGGCGTTCAGGGGATAGTGTTCCCAGCCTTCGTCATCCTAGGGTTTCCGCGACGCCGCTTCGCGACTGCTACACCCTAGGATGACGACGGAAAGGGCGACATCACCAACGGCGCTTCGACCTTGCGGGTCATTCCGGGTGCGAAACGACGCTCGAGATAGCCGGCATAGAGCGACAGCGGCCAGCACAGAGCGAAGTAGATCAGCGACACCGTGCCGAACACCATCACCGGCTGGAAGGTCACCGTGTTGACCTGCGTGGCGGCGCGGGCGAGCTCGGTCAACCCGATCAGCGAGGCGATGGACGTCGTCTTGACGATCTGCACCATGAAGCCGACGGTCGGTGGCAGCATCAGCCGCACCGCCTGCGGGATGATCACCAGCCGCAGCGTTCGCGTGAAACGGAAGCCGAGCGCGGTTGCAGCTTCCCACTGCCCCTTCGGGATCGCCTCGATGGCACCGCGAAAAATCTCGCCGAAGAAGGCGCCGCCGTTGAGCGAAAAGGTCACCGCCGCCGCCACCCACGGGTCCGGGCGGTAACCGAGGAACGAAGAACCGTAATAGGCCATGAACAGCTGGATCAGGATCGGCGTGCCCATGAAGAACTGGATGTAGCCGGCGGCCAGCCAGCGCAACGGCCGCGCCGGCGCGACGCGGATCGCCGCCACCACGAGGCCGATCAGGCCGCCGCCGGCAAAGGCGATCAGCGCCAGGAGGATCGTCCAGCGCGTCGCCAGCAGCAGGAACATCAATTCGTTGGGGCCGAAATCGCGCAGGCTCATGGTCTAGACCTTCCAGCGGAACATGAGCTTGCCGATGCCGGCAAAGAGCAGGCTGGCGGCCTGCACCAGCACGAAATAGATGACCGCGATGATGATGTAGACCTCGAAGCTGCGGAAGGTCTGCATGACGAGGTTGTTGGCGACCGCCGTCAGCTCCTCGGCCGCGATCGCGCCAACGATCGAAGTGCCCATTATCTGCAGGATGAACTGCGCCGACAGCGACGGGTAGACCGCGCGCGCCGCCGGCACCAGGATGACATGGCGGATGATGCGGTAGCGGCCGAGGCCGAGCGACTTGGCCGCCTCGATCTGCCCTTCCGGAATGGACTCGATACCGGCGCGCAGGATCTCGGTGGCGTAAGCGCCGAGATGGATCGAGAGTGCTACGACGGCCGCCGTGTTGCTCGACAGCTTGAAGCCGAACAGCGGCAGCGAGAAGAACACGAAATAGAGCTGGATCAGCAGCGGCGTGTTGCGGATCAGCTCGACATACCAGGCGATCGGCCAGGACAGGAAGCGTGGCCCGAAGCTGCGGCCGACGGCGCCAAGGATGCCGATGGCGGTGCCGAACAGGATCGACAGCGCAGCCAGTTGGATGCTCTTCGCCAGGCCGCGCAGCAGCAGGTCGAGATGGATGAGGATCGGGCCGAATTGCAAGGCGGTTTGCATGGGCATCCCGTCACGAGGTCAGGCAAGCGGGGCCGACGCTATGGCGGCCCCGCCACGGAACAAAGCGATCAGAAAACCGGCAGCGCCGGCAGCGGCTGGTTGCGGTATTTCATCGACAGCGCATCGAGCGTGCCGTCGGTCTTCAGCGCGAACAGCCAGGTGTTGATCCACTGGCGCAGATTGTCGTTGCCCTTGGCGACGCCAATGCCGAAATAGTAGGTCTTCAGCGGATATTTCTGTTCGAACGCGTCGCCGTTCTGGGCTTTCTTCAGGTAGATCTCGCCATAATCGCCGCCACCCATCGCATCGATCTGGCCGGAGATCATGGCCTGCATCAGCGCCGGCTGGTCATCGAAGCGCAGGATTTCGATGCCCGGATTGGCCGCTGCCGCAGCGGTCAACAGCCCGTCCGGGGCGGTGCCGCGCGTCAGCCCCACCTTCTTGCCGACCAGGTCGGCATTGCCTTTGATCTGCATGCTCTTCGGCGCGATGACCACCGCCGACTGGCCGGCGTAGGGGATCGAGAAGTCGATCTGGATGGCGCGCTCCGGCGTGATCGAAAAGATCGAGATGACCGCATCGACCTGCTTGGTCAGCAGCGCCGGGATTCGGCCCGGCGAGGTCACGGTGACGAATTCGACCGGCACGCCGAGCGCTTCGCCCATCTTGTTGGCGACCTCGATGTCGAATCCGGCCGGCTTCAGGCTGGCATCGAGAAAAGCGTAGGGCGGCGTCGTGGTGTCGATGGCGACGACCAACTTGCCGCGCGAGATGATCTCGTCGACCGACTGCGCCAAGGCAGTCGATGGCAGCAGTGCCGACAGCGCCAGCACCATGCCGGCCAGCAAGGCACCGGCCTCTCCCAGGAAATTCCGCATGTTTTCCTCCCCATGCATTTTCTGCACGCCCCTCCCATAAGCATCGTTGGCGTGAGGCGCGAACCGCCCGACGATGCACGGCAAGACCCCAGGTCTCACCTGTTGGCTCCTCCCAATAAGATTATAATATTATAATCTTTATGAGTTGTCTAGGCGCTGCGCCAAGGGGCAAGCCAGTTGGACCGATGCACTGACTTTGTCGGTGGGGCGGGGCCGGCAGGGCCCCGCCTCTTCATGGAGGAATGCTCAGAACACCGGCAGCGTCGGCAGCGGCTGGTTGCGGTATTTCATCGACAGCGCGTCCAGCGTGCCGTCGGCCTTCATGGTGAACAGCCAGGTGTTGATCCACTGGCGCAGATTGTCGTTGCCCCTGGCGACACCGATGCCGAAGTAGAAGGTCTTGAGCACGTATTTCTGCTCGAACGCATCGCCGTTCTGCGCCTTCTTCAGATAGATCTCGCCATAGTCGCCGCCGCCCATGGCGTCGATCTGGCCCGAGACCATGGCTTGCAGCAGCGAGGAATAATCGTCGAAACGCAGGATCTCGATGCCCGGATTGGCTTCAGCCGCCTTGGTCAGCAGGCCGTCCTCGCCGGTGCCGCGCGTCAGGCCGACCTTCTTGCCGACGAGGTCGGCGACGCCCTTGATAGCGGTGCTCTTCGGCGCGATCACCACCGCCGACTGTCCGGCATAGGGGATCGAATAGTCGATCTGGATGGCGCGCGCCGGCGTGATCGAGAAGATCGAGATCACGGCATCGACCTGCTTGGTCAGCAGCGCCGGGATGCGGCCAGGCGAGGTGACGGTGACGAATTCGACCGGCACGCCGAGCGCTTCGCCCATCTTGTTGGCGACCTCGATGTCGAAGCCGGTCGGCTTCAGATTGGCGTCGAGAAAGCCATAGGGCGGCGTCGTGGTGTCGACCGCGACGACCAGCTTGCCGCGCGAGATGATCTCGTCGACCGTCTGCGCCGAAGCGATCGACGGCTTGAGCGCCGACAGCGCCAGCACAATGCCGGCCAGCAAGGCGCCAGCCCCTCTCAGGAAAGTCCGCATGTTTTCCTCCCATGCATTTTTGGGCGCCTTGTGTCGGCATCGCTCGTGCGGGGCGCAGGCCGCTCGACGACGTAAAACAGGATCGGTATTTCGCTCGCTGGGTTCCCCTTGCAAAACCGGGGCGCAGCGCTCCTCCGCAATTTATAATGGTATGCTATTATAATATGTAAAGCCTGTCCATGAGTGCGCCGTTCAGTTTAAGTCGCAACGGGGATTGGATCGGAGCTTGGCGCTGTCGATGTGATGGAGGAAGGATTCGATGTGGTGGTCAGGACGGGTGCGGCGACGGACAGCAGGCTCATGCGTCTCAGTCTGGGGCGGTTCAGCGGCGCATTGTTGCCTCTACGGTGGCCGGTAACACCATGCGGTCCCCGCCGGAGCCTATCCGGCATCGAACCGCATGCCCGCCGCCGTTACCGATTGGTCGCGCGTGCCGCGCGGCGAACGCTTTGCAACAGGATGGCGAGGCAGCCTGCCAACAGCAGGCCGCCGCCAAGCAGTGGCGGGAGCTCCAGTAGCTTTACCGCCGCCGTCACTCCAGCAATGAGGACCAGAGCCAGTAAGGCCAGGTTGCCGTCGTCGACAAACATGCCAATGAGTTCGTTCAGAACCAGACGGATGACGTTCATCGGGCGAGTCCTCCAGTGAGGGCCGGGTAGGTGCTGCGCAGCCAGCGCACCATGGCCAACGATGCCAGCGCGACGATGGCGAAAATGGCAAGCAAAGCGAGATCGGCGCCCGGCCAGTCGGCGCCGATGCCTTCGCCGGTCCAGAAGATGCCGAAGCTGGTCAGCATCAGCCCGACCACGAATTTGAGCGCATTCTCCGGTACGCGCGCCAGCGGCCGGTGGACAGTCAGGCCGATAAGCATCACCAGGACGAAAGCCGCCAGCGCGCCCAGGCCGGCGTAAAGCGTCTGCCCGTGAGCCGCGCCGACGGCAATGACGATGAACACCACCTCGACGCCTTCGAGCAGCACCGCCTTGAACGACGCCAGCCCGGCGAGGTAGTCGGCTCGGCGGTCTTTGGCCTGCTGGTGCAAGGCTGCGGTTTCCTTGGAAAAGGCTGCCCCCTCGTCATGCAGGGCGATGACGCCGACGCTGCGCAGGATGGCTTTTCGCAGCCAGCGCATGCCGAACAGGATCAGCAGGACGCCAACGACGAACTGCAGCGTGGCTATGGGTACGAGCGCCAGCAGCGGGCCGAACGCCAGCACCAGGGCCGCCAGCACAGCCAGCGCCAGTGCGGCGCCGGTCAGTGCCGGGCGCCAGCCGCGCGTGACCCCCACAGCGAGCACGATGGTGAAGGCTTCGACGACCTCGACGAAGGACGCGAGAAATGCCGCCGTGATCGTCGAAAGGATAGGTGTCAGACTATGCATCAAGGCTTCCTGTATTGTTTCATTCTACCATGATCTTTTTTGAACCGTGGTCCAGGATCACCATGCCGTCAGCGCCACACAGCGCTCCGCTGGCAGCGAAAAAGCAAGCGAAGCACCAACGGACGGAGTCGAGCCGCACGCGCTGCGGCTCGAGATCGTACCGCCAGTCACCAGCACTGGCCCTGGAATGCGCTCGACAAGCCCTGGAAGCCTAGATCAGACCGACATGTCGGAAAATGCCATCGCCTTGCGCAGCACCTCGGCGAAGCGTTCACCGGCGGCCTCGCGCGGGCCGCTGTTGTCGATCGAGGTGACGCCGGGGCCGGATAGGGTAACACTGGCGCTGCGTGCCAGCCGCGCCAGCACTTCGCCGCGCGACTCGCGGCCGCGCATCGCCAACCGCTCGGCCAGCACCTCCGGCGAGGCGGTGATCTCGACGATGGCCAGATTGGCATAGCGTTCGCGCAAGGAGGGGATGATCGCACGCGACACATTGGCGACGGCAACACGTCCATTGGCGACGGACCAGTCGACATCGGCGGGGATGCCATAGTGCAAGCCATGCGCTTCCCAGGAGATGGCGAAGGCGCCATCGGCTTCGGCTTCGACGAAGGCGGCGTCGGCCAGTGTGTCGTGGTCCTCGCTGGCGGCATCGCTCGGCCGCGTGATGACGCGGCGGACGAACTCCAGCCTTGTCTCGTCGGCGAAGCGGGCGCGGGCGTAGCCGATCACCGTGTCCTTGCCGGCGCCACTCGGTCCAACCACGGCGACGAAGACGCCATCGCGGATCGGAAACGTCTCCGCGGACAGTTCCCGCTCGATCAACGCCGACACCATCATGCCACCCGGCGCCCCTGCCGCCAGACGGTGCGCACGACCGGGACATGGTCGTCGACGCGCACGCGCGCCAGATCGGCGCGGCGGCCCTGTTCGATGGCGCCGCGGTCGGTCAGGCCAATCGCTTCGGCCGGGTTTTTCGAGACCATGGCGACCGCCTGCGGCAAGGAAATGCCGTCGACGACGTCGCCGAGGAAGAATGCCGACTGGATCAGGCTGAAGGGAATGTAGTCGGACGACAAGATGTCGAGCAGCCCGTCGCTGGCCAGCGTGCGGGCCGAGACATTGCCCGAATGCGAGGCGCCGCGCATGACGTTGGGCGCACCCATCAGCACGCCGAGCCCGGCCTCTTTCGAGGCCCTGGCGGCTTCTTCCGTGGTCGGGAACTCGGCGACGCGCACGCCCTGCTCGATCGCCTCGCCGACATGGCCAATGGTGGCGTCGTCATGGCTGGCCAGCACGATGCCGCGCTCATGGCAGGCGGCGGCGATCACCGCGCGGTTCGGTGCAGAATTGCGCGCCGATTCCCCCATCCGCTTTTCGCAGAACACCTTGAAGTCGCGATCGGTCAGCTTCAGCTTGCGCTGGTAGTAGTAGGCATAGGTTTCGAGATTGACGAACTGGCGCTGGCCGGGCGCATGGTCCATCAGCGATGCCAGTCTGACCCGTTCGTCGCCGTCGAAATTGGCGAAAGCCTTGAGGCAGTCCGGCGCCGAAACCTCGCAACGCAGATGGATGAAATGGTCGGCGCGCAGACGATCCTGCTGCACGCTGTCCTCGATCGCATCGGCCAGCTTGCGGATGTCTGTCGATGTCAGGTCGGCATCTTCGTCCATGCCGACGCGCAAGGCGTCGAGCACGGTGGTGATGCCGGCGGTCGCCACCTGCGCGTCATGGGCGAGCACGGCGGCGATCGGGTTCCAGCGCACCTTCGGCCGCGGCGCGTAGTGGCCTTCGAGATGGTCCGTATGGAGTTCGACCAGCCCGGGAATGATGTAGTCGCCGCCCATATCCTCGCCGATCCGGCTAGCGCCGGCTTCGATGCCGGCGATAAAGCCGTCGCGCAGCACCAGCGAACCCTCGACGATCTCGTCGGCAAGCACGATGCGGGCGTTGTGGAGAACAGTCTCGGCGGTCATTTCAGGCAGTCCTTGGTTGTTCCGGCAGGGTATCAGGCAGTTTTTCTGGCCGGGCGGCGCCCGAGCGCGTGATGCGAGAGCACCATGAACGGTGCGCCCGGTTCGGTTTCGACAAACAATGTCAGCGCATCCACCAGCACCGGCTGTCGCAGAATGTCCGCGAACAGACCGTCGATTGCTGCGCGCAAACGAGGGCTTTCCTGTGACGCTGCACGGCCGGACAGCGTCATGTGGAAGCGAAAGGTTTCGAAGACATAGGGGTAGCCCCATTGGCAGAGATTGCGGAACTCGGCCGGCTTCAGCGAATCCGGGCTGCGCCGCTCGATTTCCGCCTCGGTCAGCGGCGCGCGAAAGCGGTCGAAGCCGAGCACCACATCATCGGCGAACCGGTTGAGCGCCGGCAGCGGTCCTTCCGGCACCAGTGCGAAGAAGCCGTCGATCTGGCTGACGACGAGACGCGGTATGGTCACCACCGGCGTCGCCTCGGCAAAATGGTCGAGTGCGGCGCGCAGCGAGGCTTCCGTCTCGTTCGCGGCCAACCGGAAAGGGGCTTTCAGCGTCGCGTGGAAACCATAGCGGCGCGCCGAAGCGGTGTGGAAGGCGACTTCCGCCGCCGACAGGTCGGCCACCGCCTCAACCGGCCTCGTCGCGGCGCCGAACGGGTCGCGGCCGAGCCAGTTGGCAGCGATCCGCGCCAGTGGTTCGTCCTGCCGGGGGGTGAAATAGATGGCGTAGCGCATAGGTAGTCCTCGTCAGTCCCGCTGCCATAGGTGATTTCCATGACGGATTGACGAAGCTTTGAAGGGTTTTCGAAGGCAAATCGACCCAGAAGGTCTTTAGCCGACGATTTTTCCATGTTGGACCAATAGCTTTTGCCGGAGCGGCTGATGGGTCAGGCCTTCATCAGCCATTCGTGCTCGGGTGCATTGTGGAATTTCCACGTCCGCTTCGGTCCGGCCATCACGTTGAGATAGTAGAGGTCGTAGCCGTGGCAGGCGGCGCAGGGGTGATAGCCCTTGGGCACCAGCACGACATCGCCATCCTCGATCGCCATCGCCTCATCCAGCGCGCGATGGCCGTTCTTGTCGGCGTCGGTGTAGACGCGCTGGAAAGCAAAACCCTGCGGCGGGTTGAGGCGGTGATAGTAGGTTTCCTCGAGGTAGGATTCAGCGGGCAGATTGTCCTGGTCGTGCTTGTGCGGCGGATAGCTCGACGTATGCCCGCCGGGCGTGATGACCTCGACCACCAGCAGCGAATCGGCCGGCTTGCCCTCCGGCAATATGTTGGTGACGTAGCGCGTGTTGGTGCCCTTGCCGCGCACCTCCTGGCCAAGATCGTCCGGTGCGATCACCCGCACCGGCAGACCGCCGCCAAGGCCCGGCGCCGAGCAGACCGCGAGTTCCAGCTCGGTATCTGCGGTCACCGACCAGTCCGAAGCCTCAGGGACGTAGACCGACCACGGCTTGCCCTCGAAGGGTGACATGCGCTCGCCGAGCAGGCCGAGGTCCTTGCCGCCGGCGGACGCCTTGCCCTTGCCGGTGACGAACACCAGGCAGACTTCGCGATCATCCGTTTTTCCGAAGGCACTCTCGCCGGGCTTCAGCCGATGCAGGTCGAAACCGACATAAGTCCAACCCGCGATTTGCGGTGTCACATGGGCGACCCGGCCATGGCCCTTGTTGGCTTTGACGAGCAGCTTCGACATTTTTGTCTCTCCTATCGCAAATCTTCGAGATCGGCCGAAGCCTCCCAACTTCGTCATCCTAGGGCGTAGCAGGAGCGAAGCTCCGTCGCGAAGACCCTAGGATCCATGCCGTAACCTCAGTCCAAGAGCGCAGCGGAACGGAATTCCGCACCGTCATACCACCTTCAAAGTCATGGCATGGATCCTAGGGTCTGCGCCGCGTCGCTGCGCTCCTTGCTCCGCCCTAGGATGACGAAGTGAGAAACACTGCAAGCTAATCGCCAACGCATGCGATCAGTTACTCCTTCGGTTCGGGCTCGGCCGCCGCCTTGCTCTCGTCGGCCGGCTTGTAGAGATAAAAAAACTGCCAGACGGCGTAGCCGGCGAAGCCGAGCGCAAGCACGCCCCAGAACGGCGTGCCGGTGGCGAACTCGATGATCGACCAGATGACGCAGACCGCGACGACGGCGACACGCCGCCACAAAGGCCGGAAGAAGGGGTGCTCGTAATCTTTCATCGGGCCAATCTACAGCAATCGGCTTCGCCGGGAACCCATCGCATCAGGCATACGGAAGACCCTAGCCCTAGGCATTGGGAAAGCCTTGCGTCTCGACCGTGTAGCCTGCGGCGGTCATCACGCGCATCAATTCCTTGTAGCCGACTTGAGCCATCCTGAGTGGCGGGTTCTTCTTCGGGTCCTGCTCTGCCTCGACGACGAACCAGCCCTCATAGCCATGGTCGGCAAAACGCTGCACGATGGCGCCGAAATCCAGCGAACCATCGCCCGGCACGGTGAAGGCGCCCAGCGCCACGGCGTCGAGGAAGGACTGTTTCGTGCGGTCGAGTCTGTCGATCACGCCCATGCGCACATCCTTCACATGCACATGGCTGATGCGCGTGTGATGGTTGTCGATAGCGCGCAGAACGTCGCCGCCGGCAAAGGCCAGATGGCCGGCATCGAGCAGCAGCGGAATGCCGGCTCCGGAATAGCGCATGAACGCATCAAGTTCCGGCTCGGTCTCGACCACCGCCGCCATGTGGTGATGATAGGAAAGCGGCATGCCTTGCTCGGCGCACCATTCGCCAAACTCGGTCAGGCGCTTCGCATAGGCCTTCATCTCGTCATCCGACAGCTTCGGCTTGGTGGCGAGCGGCTTCGAGCGGTCGCCCTGGATCGAGCGACCGACCTCGCCATAGACGATGCAAGGCGCGTTCACGGCCTTGAACAGGTCGATCATCGGCTGGATGCGATCCTTGTTGTCGGCCATCTCCCCATCGACCAGCGTGCCCGAGAACCAGCCACCGCACAGCGTCACGTCGGCTGCCTTCAGGATCGGCAGCATGACATCGGGATCATTGGGAAAGCGCCGGCCCATCTCCATGCCGGTGAAACCGGCCGAGCGCGACTGGCGCAAACACTCTTCCAGCGACACGTCATCGCTGAGTTCCGCAAGATCGTCGTTCCACCACGCAATGGGGGACATACCCAGTTTGGCTTTCAAGTCGTCGCTCCGGTCCTAAAACAGTTCATTTCTTGCTCGTTGGCGCCGCCCCTCATCTGCCTGCCGGCATCTTCTCCCCGTATAGACGGGGAGAAGGAGGAGCTTCAGCGCCTATATCAATCGCCAATGGTCTGCATCTGCCGTTTTTCGTCATATGCCTTGCGCGCCGCGTTGACCTGTGGCCGTGCCGACACTTCCGGCACCGCCACATCCCACCAGTGACCGCCGGCATCGGTGGAAACCAGCGGGTCGGTGTCGATGACCAGCACCGTGGTGCGCGTATTCTTCTTGGCTTGTGCCAGCGCGTTTTCCAGCCCGGCAATCGACGGCACTTTCTCTGATATCGCGCCCATGCTCGCCGCATGCGCGGCGAAGTCGATGTCGGGCAGCACCTCGTGGCGCGAGTCCTTCAGGAGGTTGTTGAAGTTGGCGCCGCCGGTCGCCATCTGCAGCCGGTTGATGCAGCCATAGCCGCGGTTGTCGAGCAGCACGATGGTGAGCTTGAGGCCGAGCATCACCGAGGTGGCGATCTCCGAATTCAGCATCAAATAGGAGCCGTCGCCGATCATGACGACAACCTCCTCGCCGGGCTTGGCCATCTTGGTGCCGAGCCCGCCGGCAATCTCGTAGCCCATGGTCGAGAAGCCGTATTCGGCGTGGTAGGAGCCGGGCGCGCCAGCCTGCCATAGCTTGTGCAACTCGCCCGGCAGGCCGCCTGCGGCATGCAAAAGCGTCACGCCAGAGCCCATCGCGCGCTGTACGGCGCCGATCACCTGCGCGTCGGAGGGATAGGCGGCATTGGTCGACGCCGTCACCTTGGCCGCCTCGGTCTGCCAGGCCTTCTTGCCGGCGGCCGCATTGTCGGTCCAGGTGGAAGGTGCCTTCCAGCCCTTCAGCGCAGCACCCAGTTCAGCCAGACCTTCGGCCGCATCGGCAACCAGCGGCAGCGCCCGGTGCTTGCCGGCGTCGAAAGGCTGCACGTTGAGCCCGATAATGGTCTTGCCGGAATTCTTGAACAGCGCCCACGAGCCGGTGGTGAAATCCTGCAGCCGCGTGCCGATGGCCAGCACGACATCGGCTTCCTCAGCCAGCCGGTTGGCGGCAGACGTGCCGGTGACGCCGACCGCCGCCATGTTGAGCGGATGATCGTCCGGCAGCGAGGATTTGCCGCCTTGCGTCTCGCAGGCAGGAATGCCGGCGCTTTCGGCGAATTTGGCCAGTTCATCCGAGGCCTGCGAGTAGAGAACACCGCCGCCGGCGATGATCAGCGGTTTTTTCGCACCCTTGAGCGCGGTGACTGCGGCCGCCAATTCATGGCGGTCCGGGCGCGGCCGGCGCTGGTGCCAGACCCGCTCGGCAAAGAAGCTCTCGGGATAATCATAGGCCTCGGCCTGGACGTCCTGGCAAAGCGACAGCGTCACCGGCCCGCATTCGGCCGGATCGGTCAGCACGGCCATGGCGCGGCTGAGCGCGGGAATAATCTGCTCCGGCCGGGTGATGCGGTCGAAATAGCGCGACACCGGACGGAAGCAGTCATTGACCGTCGCCGTGCCGTCGGAGAAATCCTCGGCCTGCTGCAGCACCGGATCGGGGATGCGGTTTGCGAAGACGTCGCCCGGCAGAAACAGGACGGGCAACCTGTTTACGTGGGCGAGCGCTGCCGCCGTCACCATGTTGAGCGCGCCCGGACCGATCGAAGAGGTCGCGGCCATGAAGCGGCGGCGGAAATTGGCCTTGGCATACGCGATCGCCGCATGCGCCATCGCCTGCTCATTGTGGGCGCGGAAGGTAAGCAATTCGTCGCGCACCTGGTAGAGCGCCTCGCCGATGCCGGCGACATTGCCGTGGCCGAAGATTGCCCAGACGCCGCCGAAGATCGGGACTTGTCTGCCGTCGATCTCGGTCATCTGGCGGGACAGGAAGCGGGTCAGCGCCTGCGCCATCGTCAGGCGGATTGTCTTGCTCATGGTGGTTTCCTCCGCAGTCCTTGTGCCGCGCCTTCTTATGCCGCTTTGCGGCCGCGCGCGGCAAGCCACGCTTCGGTTAGCTGTTCGAAGCGCTGCGCCATGTCGGCGATGGCCTCGTCATCCGATATCTTGCCGGCCAGCCATTGTTCGGCTGCGTGGACGAAGATGGTGCGGCCGACGGCAAAGCCCTTGACGATGGGTGCCTTGGCGGTAGCGGCGAAAGCCGCCTCCAGCTCGTCCTGCGGCGCCTCCAGGCCAAGCAGCACGACCCCCCGGCACCATGGATCGTGCTTCAAGATCACCGCTTCGATCTTCGCCCAGGCACCGGCCGAAGCCTGCGGCTCGAGCTTCCACCAGTCCGGCTTGATGCCGAGCGCATAGAGCTCCTCCAGCGCGCGCGGGATGGTCGTGTCGTCGAGCTTGCCATGCTTGCCGGCAATGATCTCGATGAGAAGTTCTCTGCCCACTTTCCGCGCGCCTTCGAACAGCGCGCGCAGCTTCTGCTGCTGTTCTTCCTTGAGCGCCGGCGGATCGTCGGGATGATAGAAGCACAGGCACTTGATGCAATGATCGACCGGCCATTCGGTGAGCTGCGAGCCGATGTCCTGCGAGAATTCGAAGCGCAGCGGCCGCGAGCCCGGCAGCTCCACCGGCCGACCTAGCCAGGCAAAGGGATGACGGGCGAATTCGAACATCGCCTTGCGGCCATGTTTTTCGTCGATCAGCATGCCGTAGCCGTCGCGTCCGGCGGCGACCTTCGCCGCCGCCTTGACCGCCAGCACCTTGAAATCATGGATGCGTGCCGGATCGGCACCAGCCTTTGCCGCCACATCCTCGAGCTGCACGCGGTGGTCGCAAGCAAGCGCCATCAGCGAGGGAATGTCGCGCTGGCGCGTCGTTGCCCAATGGATGTGGTTGATCGCCTCGTCCTTGCGCAGCGCCAGATGCTTGCTGCCGTTCTTGAGGAAGAACTGCAGCTCCTCGAAGGTCGGATATTCCGGCGCGCAGAGCAGCCGCGACACGGCGAAGGCGCCGCAGGCGTTGGCCCAGGTCGCGGCCGTCGCATGGTCTTCGCCGCCCAGCCAGCCGCGCAGGAAGCCGGACATGAAGGCGTCGCCGGCGCCCAGCACATTGTAGATCTCGATCGGAAACCCCTTGCCGACGATGCCGTCCTCGAGATCGTCGCTGATCGGTCCGTCATAGACGATGCAGCCCATGGCGCCGCGCTTCAGAACGATGGTGGCGGACGATAGCGAGCGGATCATCTTCAAGGCACTCAGGCAATCATCGGCGCCCGACGCGATCATGATCTCTTCCTCGGTGCCGACGATGAGGTCGCAATCGGACAGCACCGTCTTCAGCTGGGCCGAGACCCGGTCCGATTTCACATAGCGCTCGAACCCTTCGGCATGACCGGCCAGACCCCACAGATTGGGTCGGTAGTCGATGTCGAACACCACCTTGCCGCCCTTGGCCTTCATGATGCGGATCGCCTTGCGCTGGGCGGCATCGCTGTTGGGCCTAGAAAAATGCGTGCCGGTGACGACGATCGACCGGGCCGAGGCGATGAAGGCCTCATCGATGTCTTCCGGCGCCAGCGCCATGTCGGCGCAGTCCGAGCGGTAGAAGATCATCGGCGAAACGCCTTCGTCCTCGACCGACAGCAGCACCAAAGCGGTCAGCCGCTCCTTGTCGGTCTTCAGCCCGTCGACGTTGACGCCTTCACGCGTCAGCTGCTCGCGGATAAAGCGCCCCATCTGTTCGTCGCCGACCCGGGTCAGCAGCGCCGAGCGCAGGCCGAGCCGAGCGGTGCCGACCGAAATGTTGGCCGGGCAGCCGCCGACCGACTTGGCGAAGGAGGTGATGTCCTCCAGCCGCGAGCCGATCTGCTGGCCATAAAGGTCGACGGAAGCGCGACCGATGGTGATGACGTCGAGCGGCGCCTGTTTCGCGTCCACGGCTTCGCTCATTGGAACCTCCCGTCGGCCTTGTTGTTTTGGGGTACACGCGCGAGCGGCAGCGTGGCGCCGGGAATATGAAATAATAATTCCAATACATAGTCAATATGGAATGAGCATTCCTTCTGTGAAAAGTGCCACCAGGTGTCGCGTGCGGGAAGAGACTTTGGCGGGTCTGGCTCCGTTCACCACGGAAGCGGGCCATCGTCGTTGAAGTACCCGGCGTTCGGACCATCGGCTTCCAGGGTCGCCAGGCGTATGACGATCTCGGCCGCCTGCTGCACGGTGCGGTGGCCCCTAAATCCATTCAGGTCGGTGGCGGTATAGCCGGGCGCCGCTGCATTGATCTTGATGCCTTGCGGCGCAAGCTCGCGGGCGAACGCGACGGTGATGGCATTCAGGGCCGTTTTGGAGCTGCCGTAGCCCATCAAATTGACTGACTGGTTCGGCGTGCCGGAATCGAGCGCGCGCCCGATGGATCCCGTGGAACTGCTCACCATCACGATGCGGGCGGCCGGCGCTGCAAGCAGCAGCGGCAGGAAGGCCTGGGTCACGCGGATCGGTCCGAAGACATTGACGTCATAGGTGGCCCTGACATCGGCAAGATGCTGCTGGCTCGGCGGCAGCTCGTAATTGATGGCGATGCCGGCATTGTTCACCAGCACGTCGACACAAGGGCTCTCCGCTCCGACGGTCCTGGCCGCAGCCGCCACGCTTTCGTCCTGCGTGACATCCAGTTCAAGCCATTGAACGTCCAGACCTTCGCTGCGCAATTCCTGCGCTGCCGCCATGCCACGCTCGGCATTCCTGGCGCCGAGCCAAACCTTGAAGCCCATCGTCGCCAGCCGCCTGGCGATTTCGTGGCCGATGCCCTTGTTGGCGCCCGTCACCACAGCGGTTTTCGATCTCGTCATTTGGGTTCTCCATCCATCCATTTCGAAGACCCAGAGATGGCGCCCTGTGGCAAACGCCGCGCGCCGAAAACTCTCCGGCTCTTGCCTAATCCTCTCATATGGGTTGCGCGGCCGACGTGGATGCGCGAAGCTGACGCCATGAGCGAGGCACTGCAGGAGTTGATCGATATCGCCAGCCGCCATGCGCGCGGTCGACGAACGACAACGGCGATCCCCCGCGTTTCAATCGGCCGCAGCGAAGTCGCCACGGCACCAGTGCCGGGGGTATGGGGGTCGGGGGTCCTGTTTGTGCTGCAGGGCGCGAAAACGGTTCTGATCGGAGACCGGACCCTTCGATACAATCCCGCCAGCTATTTCATCTACACTGTCGACACACCCACCATCAGCCAGTTGGTCGCCGCGAGCGCCAAGCATCCTTACCTGGCGATCGGCTTCACCCTCGACCTGCAGGCCGTCGCCGCCCTCCTCGTCGAGCACGAACCCGCGCTCGGCGGCGACAGTTTCTCCACCTCGCCCGTCAATGAAGACCTGCTCGATGCATTGCGTCGCATTATGCGGCTGCTCGACCGGCCAGGGGAGATTCTCGTGCTGGCGGCCATGCTCGAACGCGAGATGTTGTTTCGGCTGCTGCAAGGCCCGCAGGGCGGAAAGCTTCGCCAGCTTGCGCGCGCCGACGGCCATCTGTCCCGGATTGGCCAGGCGATCGCCTGGATCCGGACCCATTGCCATCAGCCGGTCCGGGTCAGCGATCTGGCCGAAATCGCCCATATGAGCAACGCTGCATTTTACCGCCACTTCAAGGCGGCGACGGCCATGAGCCCGATCCAGTATCAGAAACAAATCCGGCTGCTGGAGGCCCGCCATTTGCTGCTTGCCCAGCCAGGCAATGTTGCAAGCGTCGCCTTCGCCGTCGGCTACGAGAGCGCTTCCCAGTACAGCCGGGAGTATGCCCGCCAGTTCGGGTCGCCGCCCGCGCGCGACGCAGCCCGGCTTTCGGCGGCAGGCGAGATGGCCGTAGAGGTCATTTAGACCAGAGCAATTCCAAGAGAAGTGTGAAACGGTTTTCCCGGGAAAAGCTCATGGCGCTTCCCTTGGGAATTGCGTCAGACCCTGCGCTTGCGGCCCGTATCGCGTCGTTTCTCGCCGACGCCGACAGTCAGCGCCATGGCCAGCGCCATCGTTGCCGACAGCGAGCGGAAGCCGGCGAAATCCGCCTCGGCCACCTCGAACCAGACCTTTGCGAACTGGGCGAGCGGTGAAAACGAGCTGTCGGTGATGGCGACGATCGGCACGCCCTGTTCCGAAATGCTGCGCGCTTCCTCGATGGTGGCCGGGGCGTAGGGCGAGAAGGAGATGGCGATGACGGCATCCGCCGCCGTGGCGAAGCCGATCATCTCGGCATTCAGGCCGGCGGCCGATTCGATCAACTGGTTGCGGATCTTGAGCTTGCCCAGCGCGTAGGCGATGTAGGACGCCACCGGATAGGAGCGGCGCTTGGCCAGCACGTAGATGGTCTCTGCCCTTGCCAGCAAGGAGATCGCGTCTTCCAGATGCGCTTCGTCCAGCGTGCGCGAAATGTCGTTGAGCGAGGTGCTGGCGGCGGCAACGAAGCCGTCGAAGATCGCCCGGTGGCCGGCGCCGCCCTCGGCCTTGGCGCGCAGCGCCTGCAGCCTTTCGTCATAGGATGAGTTGCGCTCGCGCAGCCGCTCGCGAAACACCTGCTGCAGGCTGGTGAACCCGTCGAAGCCGAGCTGCTGGGCAAATCGGATCAGGGTCGACGGCTGCACGCCGGCCGAAGCGGCGATGCTGGCGGCGGTGCCGAAGGCGATATCGTCGGGATTGTCGAGCGCATAGGCGGCGATCTGGGCAATGCGCTTCGGCAGGCTTTCGCGCCGATCGAGGATCGTTGCGCGCAGCGTCTCGAAGTCGCGAGGTACCCGTTCGTCCATCGTCGCTCTGTCCAAGCTCATGCGTGAAGCGTCCCTCTGTGCCTCATCATAGCGAGCCTGCGCAAGAACGCCATAAAAAATGAGGCAGACATTCCATTCCAAGATAAAATGGACTAATTCATCCACCTGATGCTTCAGGCAGTGGAGAAACGGAAAATGGTCGGCGTCGGTCTCATCGGCACGGGTTTCATGGGCAAGTGTCACGCCATCGCATGGAGTACCGTCGGTGCTGTCTTTCCTGATGTGGCCAAGCCACGGCTCGTCCATCTCGGCGAGGTCAATGAAGAGCTTGCCCAACGCAAGGCGGGCGAGTTCGGCTTCGCCAAAGCGTCCGGCGACTGGCGCGCCGTCGTCAACGATCCGGACGTCGATATCGTCTCGCTGACCACGCCCAACCAGTTCCATCCGGAAATGGCCATCGCCATCCTCGAGGCCGGCAAGCATCTGTGGTGCGAAAAGCCGATGGCGCCAAGCTTCGCCGAGGCCGAAGCGATGGCGGCGGCGGCGAAAAAGTCCGGCAAGGTCGCGGCCCTTGGCTACAACTACATCCAGAGCCCGGCCATCCGCCACATCGGCGCGCTGCTCGACGAGAAGATCATCGGCGAGGTCAACCATCTGCGCATCGAGATGGACGAGGACTTCATGGCCGATCCCGAAGCGCTGTTCTTCTGGAAGCACGAAGCCGCTTCCGGGTATGGCGCGCTCGACGATTTCGCCGTGCATCCGCTGTCACTGGTTTCCGCCCTGTTCGGCCGCGTCGCCAGCGTCATCTGCGACATGGCCAAACCCTATGCCGACCGCAAGGTGGCCGCCGGCGGCCGTCGCGCGGTGGAGACCTACGACATCGCCAGCGTGTTGATGCATCTGGAGAACGGCATTGCCGGCACCCTGCTGGTCAACCGCTCGGCCTGGGGCCGCAAGGGCCGCATCGCCATCCAGATCTTCGGCTCGAAGGGGTCGATCCTGTTCGACCAGGAGCGGATGAATGAAATCCAGCTCTATGTCACTGCCGATCGACCGACCGAACAGGGCTACCGCACCATCCTGGTGGCGCCGCACCACAAGCCCTACGACGCTTTCCTGCCGGCGCCCGGCCATGGCCTTGGCTTCAACGATCTCAAAATCATCGAGTGCCACGAATTGCTGACGCGGCTGGCCGGCAAGCCGGCGCGGCTCATCGAATTCGCCGAAGGGCTGGAGATCGAGCGCACGGTGCACGCAATGGCGAGATCGTTCGAGGAAAAGCGCTGGGTGGATGTGCGGTAGGCCGATCAAACCGGAAGGCAGTTGTCGCTATCCATGCCCGGCATGTCCCTGAAGGACTGCCGTGGCCAACCGCCTGACACCAGGCGCCGCATCCTCGCGATGCAGGGCGGAGAAGCCAAGAAGAAGACCGTGGCTGACATCAGGAGCAAGATGCATCGAAGAGATCGGCACCACGGTGACGCCGGATCGGCGAGCTGCCTGCGCGATTGAGACATCGTCGAAGCCCAGTGGCAATCGGGCGAGGAGATGGACCCCTTGCATGGGCACTTCAATCCCGATCCCCGGCTGATCGACAAATTCTTCGCGCAACAGCGACACCAACATGTCGCGCGACGCACGGTATGTTTCCCGCAGCCGCCTGAGGTGGCTGGAAAAATGCCCCTCGCTCAGGAAGTCGGCGACCACCAGCTGGTGAAACGGGGCGGGGAACCGGTCGAGCAGCACGCGCATCGCGCGGATGGCCGGCACGAGCTCCGTCGGGACCACCAAATAGCCCAGCCGAAGACCGGGCAGCAGCGCCTTGCTGAACGTGCCGAGATAGATGACCCTGTCGTGCTCGTCGACACCTTGCAGCGCGGCCAGCGGGCGATCATCGTAGCGAAACTCGCTGTCATAATCGTCCTCGAGAATCCACGCACCCTTCGCCGCGGCCCAATCGATCAGCGCCAGGCGGCGCGCCATCGAAAGCACCGTGCCTGTTGGATATTGATGTGACGGCGTCACATAGACGGCCCTGACGTTTTCCGTGCGTTCGGCGAGCACATCCACATTGATCCCATGCGGATCGACCGGGATGGGAATGAGTTTGGCGCCACCGGCCGTAAAGGCCAGCCGTGCCGGCGGGTAGCCCGGCTCTTCGATCGCGACATTGTCTCCCCTGTCGATCAGGGTGCGAATGGCAAGATCGATCGCCTGCTGCGAGCCGGAGGTGATGAAGACGCGGTCTGGTTCGCAGCGTACGCCTCGCGCCGCCGCGAGATAGGTCACCACCTCGCTGCGCAGCCGTTCCTCTCCTTGCGGATCCCGGTAATGATCGCAGAGCGCGTCGAGATGGCGATGACCTATGCGCTTGAGAATGGCACGCGTCCTGCCGTCCGGTTCGGCCCGGCCGGTAGCGAAAGGGACCTGGGGTTGCGGATCGAGTAACGCATTTCCAATGACCGAGCGCGCCGCTGACGAGATGTCGCTTTTTGCGGCTGCACGTGCGGGGGTGGTTCGGCGCGCGCGCTCCGACCGTCCCGGCACGTCAACTGAAACAAAGGTGCCGGATCCGTGCTGGCCGACGACATAGCTCTCGCTCAACAGCGTGTCATAGGCTTCTACCACGACACCGCGTGATACGCCCCAAAACCCGGCTGCCGCCCGTGTCGAGGGCAGGCGTGCGCCCGCAGGCATCCTGCCGGAGACAATCGCGTCGCGCAGGGCGAAATAGAGCTGCCGGCCAATCGACGCCTGCGATGCGCGGTCGATGGCGATGTCGACCAGATGTGTGGCGCCTTCGTGCCGGCGCGATGCCTTTTCGGCCATGGCGCTCCCCTCAAGTGGTCTCCTGAATCAGCTCCAAGAGGACCTGTAAAACAATCGGAATCTAAAGGATGAGTGTACCACATTTTCCGTAGAAATGCAGGACGCTTTTGACAGGAAAGGTGCGGGCTCCCATGCGCACATTGCACGCCTATTTGCTCTTCGTTGCCACCTTGCTCACATCGATGGGTTATGGCGCCACCTTCCTGCTCACCGAGCATTTTCGAGCGCTCGGCGGCAGCGAGATTGAAACCGGCACGACGCTTGGTGGCGCCATGCTGGGCACGCTTGTCGGCGTTCCCCTCGTCGGCTGGTTTGCCTGGCGCCTCGGCGCCGGCCGTATGGCGGGACTTGGCGCGATGCTGGTTGCCTGTGGCTATCTCGGCCTGGCGTCGCTATCGACGCTGACGCCGCTGATCGGCGTCGCCGGCTTCTTCATCGGCCTTGGCTGGGGCATTTTCTTCCTGGCCGCGCCGATGGCGCTTTCGATGCGCGTGGCCGATCAGGATCGCGGTTTCTGGTTTACGCGTTATGGTGCGTTCCAGATGGGCGGGATTGGGCTGAGCCCGATCGTGGCGAGCGCGCTGATCAGCGAGGTCGGGCTCACGACGGGGCAGGCATTTGGCGCCGTCACTTTGATTTGCCTGCTGGCCGCATTGCTCTTGGCCGTGTTCGAAACCATCGCGGTACGGCCGGTCGCGGCAGCGATCAAGGCAGCGGGCAACGCCTGGGTGCGGGCCCTGCCGGCGTTGCTGCGCACACGCGCGATCTACCCCATACTGATGGTCGGACTTGGCGCCTGTGTGTTCAGCGGGTTGCTGACCTTTCAGACGTCGCTGGTCCGCGGCACCGGACTTCAAGCCAGCACCTTCTTTGCCGTCTATGCAATCACCGTTGTCGCGTCGCGGTTTTTGCTTGCGCCGGTGATTGGCCGTGCCAGGGGCGATCATGTTGCGGTTATCCTGCTGGCGGTCATGATCGCCGGCGTCATTGTCGCCTTTGGTCTCGCCTATGGCGTGGTGGTCCAGATCGCCAGCGCGATCCTGCTGGGTGTTGGCTACGGCCTGGTCTATTCGGTCATACAGACACAAGCGGTGAACGATGCTCCCGCCGAACACCGCAATGCCGCGCTGACATGGTTCGTCGTTGCCTACTTCCTGGGCGTCTTTGGCTTCCCGATGCTTGGCGGATGGCTGATCGTCAATGTCGGGACCAGTGGGTTCCTGGTTGCGATCCTCTTGTTTGCAATGGCCGAAATCGGGTTGGCGCTGCTGCGCGGACAACGCCTTGCCGCCGAAGACATCCAGGCGACATGACCGTGGCCCGTTGCAAACCGGCGGCCCCTTCGCGGGGCCGTCTCAACCACCGGCAGCGGCGTTCGTCTCCCAGCCGTTGACCCAGACCTGCCGCAACCGATCGCCTTCACCCTTGAACCGTAGTCCCGTCGCCTGGCAATCCTCGATCCGGTCGCTGCGGAAATTGCGGATGGCCTGGCGCAACTCGCACCAGGCGACGATGTTGGCGGTTTCGGCGTAATAGATCAGGGCGATCGGCCGGACGAGCCGCTCGGAGGCGCGACCCATTTCGTCGCGATAGGAGAGGTCGAGCTTCTCCTCGTCACGGATGGCGCGGCGCACCAGCGCCAGATCGATCGCGCCGGTCGAAGGCGCGGCAAAACCCCATGCATGCAACGCATTGGCGTCGAATGCCTGGCGCAAGGGCGGCGGCACCGCGCCGGCGATCTTGGCGCTGACGCGCTTGGCCGCCTGCTTGAGCTCGCTGTCGCCCGTGCGCTCCAGCAGCGCCAGCGACAGGACGATCGCCTCCATCTCCTCGATCGAAAACATCAGCGGCGGCAGGTCGAAGCCGGGGCGCAGGATGTAGCCGATGCCGCGCCCGCCCTCGATCGGCACGCGCATCGCCTGCAGTGCGGCGATATCGCGATAAATCGAGCGCACCGTCACTTCCAGCCGCTCGGCAATCGTTGCCGCCGTCACCGGCTGCCGCGCCAGCCGCACGATCTGGATGATCTCGAACAGGCGCGACGCCTTGCGCATTTTTCACTCGGGGTTCCGATCGCAACTGACACACCATCGTCAGTTGGGCTGACCTATAGGAGCGCCTATCGAGTTGAGAATCAACACATTCCGCTGCGGCCAGGCCGGGCGAAGCGACAGGCAACTGACATGGGTTATGCGGAAAATCTCTGGCTTTTCTGTCTCCTCCTCTTCGGTATCATCATCGTGCCCGGCATGGATATGCTTTTCGTGCTTGCCAATGCGCTGACCGGTGGCGGCAACAGGGGACTTGCCGCGACCGGCGGCATCATGCTGGGCGGCGTGGTGCATACGCTGAACGGCGCGCTCGGCGTCGGCCTGCTGATGCATTTCGTGCCGATGCTCTACAATCCGCTGCTGATCGCCGGCGCCGCCTACATGGCCTTTATCGGTCTGACGCTGATGCGCAGTTCGATCAAGGTCGGCCATGATGGGCCTGCCGGCAGCCGCTCCGCATGGAAGGCGTTTCGCCAGGGTTTTGTGACCTGCCTGATCAATCCAAAGGCCTATCTCTTCGTCTTCGCGGTCTATCCGCAATTTCTGAAGCCGGACTACGGTCCGATCTGGATGCAGGCTTCCATCATGGGATTGATGACGATCGCCATGCAGTTTGCCGTCTATGGCGGGCTTGCCATATCAGCCGGTCGCAGCCGAAATCTGCTGGTTGCCAATCCCCGGGCGACCGCCTTTGCCGGTCGGGCGGCGGGGCTGCTTCTGGTTGCGGTTTCCGTACTCACCGCGTGGGAAGGGCTAAGGGCGGCGTGATCCTTGCAAGCGCCGCCCTTTCCATGCCGCCATCCGTATCAGGCGGCTCCCTGGCGGCTCTCGATCATGGCGCGGCGCACCGAGCGGCGCCACTCGACGGCGCCGGCAAGGCCGTGCAGCACCGTCTCGGTGGTCGCCCAGTCGATGCAGCCATCGGTGATGCTCTGGCCATAGACGAGCGGCTTGCCTGCTACCACGTCCTGCCGGCCGGCGACGAGGTTGCTCTCGATCATGACGCCGATGATGCGCTCGTCGCCCGCCGCGACCTGGCCGGCGACATCGGCCGCCACCTTGGGCTGGTTCTCGGGCTTCTTGGCTGAGTTGGCGTGGCTGACATCGATCATCAAACGGGGCGCGACGCCGATGCGGGCAAGTTCCGTGCTGGCAGCCTCGACGCTCGTCGCGTCATAATTGGGCGCAACTCCGCCGCGCAGGATGACGTGGCAGTCCTCATTGCCGGTCGTCGTCGCGATGCCGCTGCGTCCGCCCTTGGTCACCGCCATGAAATGATGCGGCTGGGCGGCGGATTTCACCGCCTCGGCGGCGATCCGCAGATTGCCGTCGGTGCCGTTCTTGAAGCCGACCGGGCAGGACAGGCCGGAAGCAAGCTCGCGGTGGATCTGGCTCTCGGTCGTGCGCGCGCCGATGGCGCCCCAGGCGACGAGGTCGGCGATATATTGCGGCGTGGTCATGTCGAGGAATTCGGTCGCCGCCGGCAGGCCGAGATTGTTGACGGCGGAGAGCACGTTGCGCGCCATCCTCAGTCCCTTGTCGATGTTGAAGCTGCCGTCGAGGTCGGGATCGTTGATCAGGCCCTTCCAGCCGACCGTCGTGCGCGGCTTTTCGAAATAAACCCGCATCACGATCTCGAGCCGGTCCGACAGGCTCTCGCGCAGCGCCGCCAGACGGCTGGCATAGTCCACGGCGGCGACCGGATCGTGGATCGAACACGGGCCAACAATGACCAGCAGCCGATCGTCGGTACCGTTCAAAATGGCGTGGATCGCGTTGCGCGACGCGGTCACGGTGCGCGTCGCCGTCAGCGTGCGCGGGATCTCCCGCATCACCTGGTCCGGCGTACTCAATTCTCGGATTTCCTTGACCCGAAGATCATCTGTGGTGGTCAACACGGCTTTCTGCTCCTGTTTGGGAAACCTGCCGGCTGAAAACAAAAAAGCCGCCAGGTACGGCGGCTGTTCGGATCTTGTTGCTGCAATCTTCAGATCGAGCGCAATCCTCCCGCCGCCAGCGAGCTCCTAAAGTACCAATACGTGGCGGTCAGGTTGATCATGAGGCTCATATAGTCGATGCGGAGGCGTTTGTCACGCCTTTGATGCAAGGAGATCGGTGCCTCGTAGCGGCGAGTTGAGCAGGAACTCCGCAAGCGTACCCTTTCGCGCGGCCTTCCGAAGCCACTCTTCGGCCGAGACAACAACCACGATTGGTTTGCCGTTTCTGGTGATCGTCTGCGGTGAGGACTGCGCGCGTTCGATAACCTCCGAAAACTGAGCTTTTGCCCCAGCGACCGTCCAGTTGGTATTCTCTTTGGGCGCAGACAGCATTGCGACCTCCATGACCAGTCTGACTATCTTGACTATAGGGAATGGCGTTGCGGCGGCAACAGGGAGGGGCTGACCGACGGTAGCCAATCGCGGGATGGGTCGAAGCCTTCTCGACTTCGTCATCCCTGGGCGAAGCAGGAGCGAAGCTCCGTCGCGGAGACCCTGGGATCCATGCCGCGACCTTAACCGTAGAGTGCAGCGGAGCAGAATTCTGCACCGCTGCAACACTTAGAAGTCGCGGCATGGATCCTCGGGTCTGCGCCGCGTCGCTACGCTCCTTGCTCCGCCCGTGGATGACGAAGTGATGGGCGTTTCCGCTAGACTTGCCTGCTGCTACTCCGGCGAAGACCCCGCAATGCTCTGGTCATAGTCGACAAGCGATCCGGTCATGACGCCCGACTGCGGACTGACCATGTAGCTGATCAGCCGGGCAAGCTGGTCCGGCTTCACCAGCTGGCCCATCGGCTGGGCCGCTTCCGCCTTTTGCAGCCAGTCGTCCGGCGCATCGTGCCATTTCTTCTGCACGATGTCCTCACCCTCTGTGTCCATCCAGCCGGGCAGCACCGCGTTGCAGCGGATGCGGTTGTAGCGATAGGTATTGGCGACATTCTTGGTCAGCGTCATCAGCGCCCCCTTGCTGGTCGAATAGGGCGTCAGGAACGACTGGCCGCAATGCGCCGACATCGACAGCACATTGACGATCGAGCCCGGCGCCTTCTTCTCCAGCAGATGCGCCACCACGCCCTGCATCAGGAAAAACGGGCCGCGCACATTGGTGTCGAAGATCGTGTCGAACAGCTCCTCGGAGGTTTCGACAAGTGAACCGCGCGCCGACGTCGCGGCGGCATTGACCAGGGCGTTGATGGTGCCGAAATGCGAGATCGCGGTTGCGACCGCACGCTTGCAGTCGGCGACATCAGAGACGTCGGCGCTGATGAAGATCGCGTCGACGCCCGATTTCTTGAAATGGGCGACAGCCTTGTCGCCTTTTTCCTGCGAGCGGCCGATGAGCGCCAGCGCCCGGCAGCCCTCGTCGGCCAGCGCCTCGGCAACAGCAAAGCCGATGCCTTGCGCGCCGCCGGTGACGATGGCGCGCGTTTTGGAATTGCGATCGGCTGTTCCGCTCATCGCCCTGCTCCTGTGGGTTCTTACTTGTCGAGACGGACGGTCTTGCCGGTCGTTGCCGACTTCAGCGCCGCATCCGCCAGCTTCAGCGCCACGAGGCCATCGGCCCCGCTCGGTGCCGCCTTCTTGCCCGACGTTGCCGCAGCGATGAAGGCAGCGATCTCATTGGCATAGGCGTCGAGATAGCGGGTCATGAAGAAGTCGTGCAGCGGCGGGCGCGTATAGCCCTTCTCATTGGCCAACTCGATCGACACCGGCCGCTGGTTCTCGGCAGCAATCATGCCCTTCGAGCCATGCACCTCGATGCGCTGGTCGTAGCCATAGGTGGCGCGCCGTGAGTTGGAGATGACGGCCTGCTTGCCGGAAGCGGTTTCCAGGATGACGCTGACGCTGTCGAAATCGCCGGCAGCACCGATCTTCTTGTCGACCAGAACCGAGGCATGGGCGCTTACCGCCACCGGCTCCTCGCCGAGCAGGAAGCGCGCCATGTCGAAATCATGGATGGTCATGTCGCGAAAAATGCCGCCCGAACGCTTGATGTAGTCGATCGGCGGCGCGCCCGGATCGCGCGAGGTGATGGTGACCATTTCGACGGTGCCGATGGCGCCGTCGTCGATCGCCTTGCGTACGGCGGCGAAATGCGGATCGAAGCGGCGGTTGAAGCCGACCATCAGCGTCGCCTTGGTCTTCTCGACCACGGCCAGGCATTTCTCGACGCGCTTGACGTTGAGGTCGATCGGCTTCTCGCAGAAGATCGCCTTGCCGGCCTTGGCGAAGCGCTCGATCAAATCGGCATGGGTGTCGGTCGGCGTGCAGATGACGACGGCGTCGATATCCGCTGATTTTTCGATGGCGTCGATGGTGCGCACTTCAGCGCCATAGGCTGATGCCAGTTCCTTCGCTGCCTTCTCGAACGCGTCGGCGACGGCAACCAGTTTGGCCTGCGGGTTGGAGCCGACGGCGCGGGCGTGGACCTTGCCGATGCGGCCGGCACCGAGGAGGGCGAAGCGGAGAGTCATGGAATGTCCTTTGAGGGTGGTTCGAAGCGGGGCGCCGGTGATGGGCGCGGGTGATTTACGGTCAAGACAAGATCGACAGGGAGGCGGTGACCACCGCCTCCGCGCCCGGCCTCAAGCCGCGAGTTCCGCCTCGCCGGTCTTGGCGCCGGTGATGTAGGAGACGATATCGTTGCCGTCGGTGTCCTGCTTGCGCAAATTGGCGACGATGCGGCCACGCCGGAACACGACGATGCGGTCGCAAAGGTCGAACACCTGGCGCATGTTGTGGCTGATCAGGATCAGCGGCTCGCCATTGTCCTTCAGCGTGCGGATGATGTTTTCGACCTGTGCGGTCTCCTGCACGCCAAGGGCGGCCGTCGGCTCGTCCATGATGATCAGCTTGGAGGCGAAGGTCGCGGTCCGGGCGATCGCCACGCACTGGCGCTGGCCGCCGGACATGTGGCGGATGGTGTTGGACAGGTTGGGGATCTTCACCGCCGTGCGGATCAGCGCCGCCTCGGTCGCCTTGCGCATATACTTGCGGTCCAGGATCGAGAACGGCCCGAGGTTGAACAGCACCTTTTCGCGGCCGAGGAACAGGTTCGACGGCACGTCGAGATCGTCGGCCAGCGCCAGGTTCTGGAACACGGTTTCGATGCCGGCCGTGCGGGCCTCGATCGGCCCGGCAAAATTCACTTCCTTGCCATCGAACCAGATCTGGCCGCTGGTGCGCTGCTCGACGGCGGTGATCTGGCGCACGAAGGTCGATTTGCCGGCACCGTTGTCGCCCATGATGGCGACATGCTCGCCCTTGCGCAGTTCGAAGTTCGCGCCTTCCAGCGCATGCACGCCGCCATAGCGTTTGGTCAGGTTTTCGGTCTTCAGGACGATGTTTGACATGGTCAAGCCCTCATTGCCCGCAGGCGTTGGCGCCACTGGTCGAGAACCACCGCACCGACGATGATCACGCCCTTGACCATCTCCTGATAGTAGGCGTCGAGGCGCAGGAAGGTGAAGCCGGAGATGATGACGCCGAAGATCAGCGAGCCGATCACGGTGCCGATGATCGAGCCGCGGCCGCCCGACAAGGAGACGCCGCCGATGACCGCCATGGCGATGGCGTCGAGTTCGTACATCACGCCCATGCCGGACTGCGCGGTCAGGTTCTTGGAGCTCAGCACCACGGCGGCGAGTGCTGCAAGCACACCGGCGATGACGTAGACGAGGATCTTGTGGTTGGCGATCTTGATGCCGGACATGCGCGCGGCGTCCTCGTTGGAGCCGATCGCATAACAATGCTTGCCATACCTTGTGTAGGTCATGATCAGCTGGAACAGCACCGCCAGCGACAGGAAGATGATGACGGGCATCAAGCCTTTGCCGATGGCCGCGAAACCCTCGGTGGGAAACGAGATCGGCTGGCCCTTGGACCACCATTTGGCGATGCCGCGCGCGGTGACCATCATGCCGAGCGTGGCGATGAACGGCGGAATGCGCGTGTAGGCGATCAAGGCGCCGTTGACGAGGCCGGCAAACAGGCCGCAGCCGATCGCGACCAGCACCGGCACGATGACAGGCAGGTCGGTCCAGCCCTGGGCAAGGAACATCGCCTTGGGGTTAGGATTGCCGTTGACGGTGGCTACCTGGGCAAAACTCATGGCGATCATCGCGGTCGCGCCGACGATCGAACCCGAGGACAGGTCGATGCCGCCGGTGATGATCACCTGCGTCACGCCGATGGCGATGATGCCGACGATCGAGACCTGCAGGATGATGATCTGCAGGCGGGCTTCGTTGAAGATCGCGCTGACGTCGCTGCGGGTGTTGAACAGGAAACTGTCGCCGAGAAAGATGCGGCCGATCAGTTCGAAGACGACGACGAGGATGACAAGCGCCAGGAAAACGTTGAGTTCGGCAGGCCATGCGCGCTTCTTCGCATCATAGCCGACTCCGCCGACGCCATGAGATGTCTGTGCCACGTATTCTGTCCTCCGTCAGCCGCGGTCGCCCCTCGCTGCCTTGCCGGCGCTGAGGGAAAGAGGAGCAGCGCTGTGAGCGCCGCTCCGTATGTCCGCTGCTCAGTTCTTCTTCAGGAACTTGTCGATGTTCGCCGGCGTCACCAGCTGGAAGGGGACGTAGACCTTGTGCTCGACCTTCTCGCCCTTGGCCAGCTTGAGCGCCGCATCCAGTGCGCCCGCGCCCTGGCCGGCCGCGTCCTGGAACACGGTTGCGTCGAGGTCGCCCGCCTGCATGGCGGCAAGCGCGTCCTGGGTGGCGTCGACGCCGCCGACGACAACCGACTTCATGTCGATGTTGGCGGCCTTCATCGCCTGGATGGCGCCGATGGCGCTTTCGTCATTGTTGGCGATCACGCCATCGAACTTCTTGCCGGTCGAAAGCCAGTTGGTCATCAGGTTCTGCGCCTCGTCGCGGTTCCAGTTCGACGTCTGCTTGTCGATGATCTTGATGAAGCTGCAATCCGGCGTGGCGATCACCTCTTCGATATCCTTGGTGCGCTGCACGGCGGCCTGGTTGGAAAGCTCGCCCATGATCACATAGACATTGGCTTCCTTCTTGCCGGCTTCCGTGAACAGGCGGCAGACTTCCTTGGTCTCGAGCGTGCCGGAATCGGCCTCGTTCGAGGCGACGAAGGCCTGGTTGTCAGGCAGCGTGTCGACGTTGACCGGCTCGCGGTTGACGTAAACCAGCGGGATCTTGGCGGCCGCCGCGGCATCCGACATCGCTTGCGTGGCCGAGGTGTCGACCGGGTTGACGATGATCGCATCGACGCCCGAAGCGGCGAAGTTCTTGATCTGGTCAAGCTGCTTGGCGACGTCGTTCTGCGCGTCCTCGACCTGCAGCTCGACGCCGCTCATGCCCTTGGCCTGCTCGATCATGCCGTTGCGCAGGACGGTCAGGAAGTTGTCGTCGAATTTGGCCATCGACACGCCAACCTTGGCGGCAAAAGCGGATGAACTCATCAGCGCCGCGAAAGCGACGCCCAAAATCAGTTTCTTCATTGTCTCTCTCCTCCACTCTTGGTGTCCGGTTGCACCGATCTATCCGGAATCCCCGATCTCCCCGGGGAATCTCTCCCTGATATCGTTTCTGTTCCGGGTGACGCCTTGCCGTTTGTGGAACGCCAGACCCTCTGTATGAAACAGATGTGCCGGAACGAAAGAACCAAAATACACAGTTGGTGAAATATTTATTCCATTTTGCCGTAAGGCGTCAAGGGAGATTCCAAAACCCGATGCGCGATTTTCGGATGATGGGTGGTCGAAGCCGAGGCCAGGCTGAGCCTATAAGTGGTCGAGGCCAACGCGCTGACCGGCTCTCAGTCGCCACCATCCGCGATTTGCGAAAGCATCCCGACTTCGTCATCCTAGGGCGAAGCAGGAGCGAAGCTCCGTCGCGAAGACCCTAGGATCCATGCCGCGACGGTCGGCACGAGCACGGCGGTTCTGAATGTGGTCGTGGTGCCCAGGCGGAGCTGCTCCTGCACCGTTGCATCGCTCCGAAGTCGCGGCATGGATCCTCGGGTCTGCGCTGCGTCGCTACGCTCCTTGCTCCGCCCGTGGATGACGAAGTCGGGGATGTTTCGGCCAACATCGAGAGTCGCTCTCCCTAGATATTCTCAGGCAGATAGATGTCGAACGGCAGGAAGGTCTGGCCAGGCGCGTTCGCCGCACCCGTCTCGATGGCGTGCGCCATCAGGTCGACCAGTTCGCGGCACAGTGCCGCCAACGGCGTCGAGATCACCATCGTCAGGATGCCATCCGCCAGGGCAGAACGCGATGTCGCGTTGATCTCGTTGCAGATGACCGCGGGCATCTCGGCCGGCTTTGCCTGCCTGAGCGCTGCGACAGCGCCTTCCATGCCGCCGCCGGCGACATAGCAGCCAACCAGATCAGGGTGGCGGCCAAGGAGATCGAGCAGCGTGTCCTGGGTAATCTGGTTGGCTTCCAGATTGACCAATGTCTCGAGCAAGGTGAATTCCGGCGCCTGCTCGCGAAAGAAGGAGCGAAAGCCGATCTCGCGCAGCTCGTGGCCGTGGAAGCGATGGCTGCCGACGAAAAGCGCAACCTTGCCCGGCCGTTTCGCCGCCTTCGAGATCATCCAGGCCGCACTGCGGCCGACCTTGCGGTTGTCGAGGCCGACATAGCCTTCGCGGATGCCGGCGGCGAAGTCGGACAGCAGGGAAAACACCGGCAGCCCTTTGGCCTTCATCTCCTCGACGGCAACCGTCAGCGTCGGGTGATCAGGCCCGACCAAAGCGACGGCCCTGCATTTGGTCGCCAGCCTGCGCGCGCGCTCGACGATTTCATCGGGGGCCAGCGAGTCCGCAAAGTCGATTGTGGCGACGCCACGGAAGCGCGGCGATCGCGACACGGCAAGTTCAAGCTCGCGGGCGAACTCGCTGTAGAAAACATAATTGCCCTTGAGCAGCAGGAAGCCGAGCCGATACTCGGGCAATTCATGGCGCATCCGCTGCTTGATCAGGCCTGCGGCGTGATAGCCGATCTCGGTCGCCGCCTCATAGACGCGGCGTGCCGTTTCCTCGCGCACCGGCAGGCGGCTGTTGAGCACGCGGTCCACCGTGGCGACACTGACACCGGAGATGCGCGCCAGGTCTGATATGGTCGGCCGTTTCGCCATGCTTGCCTCATCGGATTGCCTGAGGCTTCCTACATCATTCTGATAGGAAATGATAGAAACTATCTTTGTGATGTTGAGTCTATCATGGGCTAGCGCTATTTTCAGTCTCGAAGCCAATGAGTGGCTGGCATTCGCTATGGCGAGCGCCGTTTGCCGTGGGAGGCAATCATGACCGCAACACCATCCCGGCGTGACTACAGCCTGATCGGCCGCGACGCCAAGCTCGCCGTCGAGACCGGCCTGTCGGCGGCCGAATGGTATCACACCGAGATTCCGCGCAAGCAGATGAAGGAGCTGATGCAGCGCTCCGACGGGCCGGCGATCCGCGATACCATCATCTGGTTCGCCGCGCTGATCGTCAGCGGCGCCGGCGGCGCCTGGTTCTGGGGTAGCTGGTGGTGCGTGCCGTTCTTCTTCGTCTATGGCGTGCTCTACGGCTCGTCGACGGATTCACGCTGGCACGAATGCGGTCACGGCACCGCCTTCCGGACGCAGTGGATGAATGATGCGGTCTATCAGATCGCCTGCTTCATGATCATGCGCAATCCGGTGACCTGGCGCTGGAGCCACACGCGCCATCACACCGACACCATCATCGTTGGCCGCGACCCGGAAATCTCGGTCATGCGGCCGCCGGATCTGCTGCGCGCCATCCTCGGCTTCGTCGGCGTGCTCGACGCCTGGCATGCGATGAGCGACATGCTGCGCAACGCCGCCGGCAACATAAGCGCGGCGGAAAAGACCTTCATTCCCGAACAGGAGCAGCCAAAGGCGATCCGCATCGCCCGCATCTGGACGGCGATCTACGCCGCCACCATCGCGCTGGCGCTGTATTCCGGTTCGTTCCTGCCGCTGATGCTGGTCGGCCTGCCCAGGCTCTATGGCGCCTGGCATCACGTCATGGTCGGGTTGCTGCAGCATGGCGGCCTGGCCGACAATGTCACCGACCATCGGCTCAACAGCCGCACCGTCTACATGAACCCGATCAGCCGCTTCATCTACTGGAACATGAACTACCATGTCGAGCATCACATGTTCCCGATGGTGCCGTATCATGCGCTGCCGAAGCTGCACGAACTGATCAAGCACGATCTGCCGGCGCCGACACCGTCGATCCTGGCCGGCTACCGCGAGATGATTCCGGCCTTCCTGCGCCAGCTGCGCAACGAGGACTATTTCCTCAAGCGGGAGCTGCCGCCGACCGCCAGGCCTTATCGCGAGGAATTCCACGACAACGCCGTCGCCGCCGCAGCGGAATGATTGCTCGGTCGTCCGGATTTCCAGGGAGGCCCGATTTTTGAAGGAGGAATCAATGAGCGACTGGGTCGAGGCCTGTGCCACCGGCGACATCGACGAGGAGGATGTGATGCGCTTCGACCATGGCGGCCGCACCTTCGCCATCTATCGCAGCCCCGACGATGAGTTCTTCGCCACCGACGGCCTCTGCACGCACGAAAAGGTGCATCTGGCCGACGGGCTGGTGATGGACGACATCATCGAATGCCCCAAGCACAATGGCCGCTTCAACTATAAGACGGGTGACGCCCGCGGCGCGCCGGTCTGTGTCAATCTGAAAACCTATCCGGTCAAGGTCGATGCCGGCAAAGTCCTGATCCGGATCGGATGACTGACATGGCGCGGGGAATGGTCATCATCGGCGCCGGCGAATGCGGTGGGCGTGCAGCGTTGGCTCTGCGCGAACTGGGTTACGACGGGCCGGTGACGCTGGTCGGCGATGAGCCGCATCTACCCTACGAGCGCCCGCCGCTGTCCAAGGACGCGATGGTCAGCGAAGCGCCTGAAATCAAGGCGATCGCCAGCGACGCAATTCTGGCCGAGAAATCGATCCGGCATATCCATTCCGTTCAGGCTGTCGCGATCGACCGTACGGCGCACGCGGTGCGCCTGTCTGACGGTTCGGTCCTGCCCTACGACAAGCTCCTGCTGGCCACCGGCTCGACGCCGCGCAAGCTGCCGATGCCGGGGCTGGGTCGGCGCTGCGTCTATCTCAGAACCTTCACGGACGCGCTCGCCATTCGCGCGCATCTCACCGCCGGCAACCGTATCGCCATCATCGGCGGCGGCTTCATCGGTCTCGAACTCGCTGCCGCAGCCCGCAAGCTCGGTGCCGCGGTCACCGTCATCGAGGCGCAGTCACGCATTCTGATGCGTGGTGTGCCGGCCGAGATCGCCCGGATCATCCATGATGCGCACGTCGCCGAGGGCGTCGACATCCTGTGCGGCGACGGCATCGCGTCCATCGCCGACGATGGCAACGAGGTGCGGATCACACTTGCCGACGGACAGGAGATATCAGCCGATCTTGCCGTCATCGGCATCGGCGCCATGCCGGTGACCGGACTTGCGGCCGAAGCGGGCCTGACCATCGACAACGGCATCGCTGTCGATGCCGAGCTACGCAGCAGCGATCCCGACATCTTTGCCGCCGGCGATTGCTGCTCGTTTCCGCTCACCGTCTATGGCGGCCGCCGCGTGCGGCTGGAAGCCTGGCGCAACGCCCAGGAGCAGGGCGCGCTGGCGGCCAGGAACATGCTCGGCGCCGGCGAGGCGCATGCGGCGGTGCCGTGGTTCTGGTCGGATCAATACGGTCTGTCCCTGCAGATCGCCGGGCTGTCCGACGAAGGCCGCAGCACCGTGCGCCGCGACCTCGAAGGCGGCGCTTTCATCCTCTTCCATTTGGCCGAAGACGGCAGGCTGGTCGCGGCCAGCGGCATCGGCCCCGGCAATGCGGTCGCCCGCGACATCAGGTTGGCCGAAATGCTGATCGGCAAGCGGGCGAAGCCGGCGCCGGAGGCGCTCGGTTCGCAGGCCGTCAAGCTGAAGTCGCTCCTGGCGGCGTAAGGTTTTGCGCCAACTATTGAGGTCTGCGCTGCCCCTCATCTGCCTGCCGGCATCTTCTCCCCGTGAACGGGGAGAAGGACGCTGTCTCTGCAACGTTCGAGATTGAAGAAAGCGCCGGCACAGCCTCTTTCTCCCCGTTCTACGGGGAGAAATGCCCGGCAGGGCAATGAGGGGCGGCGCAAACGCCGAAAGTTCTAGCCCGCAGCTGAATGCAGCGCGCTAAAACAGCGCCTTCAACTCCGACAATTTATCATTCACCAGCCAGCCGTAATAATTCTCCTCCGGCAGCTTCTCCGGCTCGCCGGCGGCCCGGCGCCTGTCGTTCTCGGCCTTCAGCGCATAGGCGCGCTGCTCCGGATTGCCGACATTGTAGAGCGTGGCGGTCAGCCCCGGATTGCCCGAAATGTCGAAGCCGGCAATGCTCTTGTAGGCGTCGATCGATTTCCTGATCGTCGCGGCGACGTAAGGCAGCGTCAGATCGGGATCCATGATGGTCTTGTAGACCGAATTGGGATCGCCGACATCGAGCTTCGGCAGGCCCGACACCTTGTGCACGAGATCGCTCATCTGCAATGCGGTCAAAGGATTGAGCTGGCCGAGGCCGAAGGTCTGGCCGGCATAGTAGGGCTGGAAGAAGGTGGCGCCGAAACGGTCGTCGGGAAAGCTTGTCCCGCCGACGCTCTTGCCGCGAAACGAATGGTTCCACACCTGCTCGCGGCATTCCCACAGATCATAGCTGTCGGACATCCCGGCGCATTTCTTGAATTCCGGCCGCTGCACGAAATCGGTGATGTCCTCGCCGTCAAAAGCGAAGGAGAGCTTGCTGGAGAGGTAGGAGATCGCCTTGACATAGTAGGTTTGCAGCCGGTCGTAGGCATCGACATTGTAGGTATGCTCGCCGACGATGGCGCCGACAATATGCATCGGATCGATGCCGTAGGCGGCCGCGGCCTTCCTGATCTTGCCGCGCAATTCGGCGTCGTTCTGCAGCAGGGCGTAGACCTTGCGGTACTTCGCCTGGAAGGTGGTGTTGGTCGCCTGCGTGCGCCGGCTGGAGGCGCCGGGAATGTCGGGCTGCTCGGCATTGCGGTTTCCCGCCGGCACCAATGTCGACGCCTCAGTGGCGTACAGCGTCGCCGCCATCGTCAAGCCGAGAATGATCAGGATCAGTTTTTTCATGCGCCGCCGCCCAAGCAATTCCAGGAAAAGTGTGAAACGGTTTTCCGTCCGGGATTGCGTCAACCAAGAGATCGAGAATTGCCGCGCAAACTAGGTAAAGCTCTTGGTCGAGTCGAGAGCACCCCTTCACCCGGCACTACGAAAGGTGGCCAGATGGTACCATCTGGCCACACATGATTTTGTTCGCCGGAAAATGTGCCTGGACCGGCGCCGGAATGGCCCGGCGCCGTCGTTTAAAGGATGAATCGCGACAAATCTGTGTTTCGGGACAGATCGCCGACATGTTTTTCCACATAGGCGGCGTCGATGGTGACGCTAGTGCCGTTGCGGTCCGGCGCGTCATAGGAGATTTCGTCCAGCACCCGCTCCATCACCGTCTGCAGCCGCCTTGCGCCGATGTTCTCGACGCTGGCGTTGAGGTCGACGGCGATGCCGGCCAGCGAATCGATGGCGTCGTCGGTGAAGGTCAGGTCGACGCCTTCGGTCTTCATCAGCGCGATATACTGCTTGATCAGGCTCGCTTCGGTCTCGGTCAGGATGCGGACGAAATCGTCCTTCTCCAGCGCCCGCAGCTCGACGCGGATCGGCAGGCGGCCCTGCAGTTCCGGCAACAGGTCTGACGGCTTCGAGACGTGGAACGCACCCGAGGCGATGAACAGGATGTGGTCTGTCTTCAGCGGTCCGTATTTGGTCGCCACCGTGGTGCCTTCGATCAGCGGCAGCAGGTCGCGCTGCACACCTTCGCGAGAAACGCCGGCGCCCATGCCGCCTTCGCGCGACGCGATCTTGTCGATCTCGTCGAGGAAGACGATGCCGTCATTTTCCGTCGCATCGAGTGCCCGGCGCACCACCTCGTCCTGGTCGAGCAGCTTGTCGGATTCGTCGTTGACCAGCAGGTCGTAGGATTCCTTCACCGTCGTCTTGCGCGTCTTGGTCTTCTTGCCGCCCATCGCCTTCGACAGCATGTCGTTGATGTTGAGTACGCCGATATTGGCGCCCGGCATGCCGGGGATCTCGAAACCGGGCATGCCGCCAGTGCCGGTATCGGCAACCTCGACCTCGATCTCCTTGTCGTCGAGTTCGCCGTCGCGCAGCTTCTTGCGGAAGCTATCGCGCGTGGCCGGGCTCGCCGTCTTGCCGACCAGCGCTTCCAGCACGCGTTCCTCGGCGTTGATGTGGGCGCGCGCCTTGACGTCCTCGCGCATCTTCTCGCGCACCAGGCCGATGGCGATCTCGACCAGGTCGCGGATGATCTGCTCGACGTCACGGCCGACATAGCCGACTTCGGTGAATTTGGTCGCCTCGACCTTGACGAAGGGCGCACCGGCCAGCCGCGCCAGGCGGCGCGAGATCTCGGTCTTGCCGACGCCGGTCGGCCCGATCATCAGGATGTTCTTCGGCATCACCTCTTCGCGCATCTGGCCTTCCAGCTGCTGGCGGCGCCAGCGGTTGCGCAAGGCAATGGCCACGGCGCGCTTGGCGTCCTTCTGGCCGATGATGAAGCGGTCGAGTTCCGAAACGATTTCGCGGGGAGAGAAGGTGCTCATATCACTAAATTCCACTTTGCCACTGCTTGATGGCCTCGAACGGATGCAGCAGCATGATCACGTTGAGTGTCAGATTGTCCCGGATGAGATAGCCGGTACCCAGTTCGAAGATGATGGCGAGGCTGACGATCACCCATATAGGTAGCCTTCGCGCCATCACAAATCCCAGCACCATGGCCAGTGTGTCGGATACCGAATTGATGATGCTGTCGCCGTAATAATCGAGCGAGATCGTGCCGGCGCGATAGCGGTCGATGATGAACGGGCTGTTCTCGAGCAGCTCCCAGCCGCCCTCGATGAGAACGGCGAATGCCAGCCTCAAGCCGATCGGCGAGCGCGGGAATAGGAACCTGGCCAGCGCGTAGAACAGGAAGCCGTGGATGATGTGCGAGAAGGTGTACCAGTCCGAAATGTGCTGGGAATTCTCCGAACTCTGCACGACGCCATGCCAGAGCTTGACGTAGCCGCAGGTGCAGATCGGTGTCCGGCCCATCAGATAGAGCGTGACGGCCTGGGCAATGATCAGCCCAAGCACGATCAGCAGCCCCATCCGCCAGCTGTTTTCGTAGGCCGAGACCTGTTTGTCGTCGCCCGATGCGTTCATGCCCTATTGCCTCTCTTCCGCGTCGCCGTCTCGACCATCACAAAGCCCATCACGCCTTCAGCGGCGGTAGCCGGCGGATCACGGTCGCCGGCAAGGTGGGTTTGACGACAATCCGCCGGATACGCTGCCAGCCAGCCCCGAACAGAATAATCAGCGCGCCAACAACGACCAGGATCAAGGCAAAAGGCGGGATACCCGTCGAATCGGAGGCGGAATTCACCAGATAATAGATGCCCAGCGAGCCGAAGTAAGCCAATGTAGGAACCAGAAGCGAACGGCGGTCTATGGCAAGCGCGACATAGAGGAAGCCAAGGATCAGGATCGTCAGCATGATGGTTGCATTGGCATCCGGCGCGATATGTCCGAATACGACGTTCTGGCCGGTTGCCATGATAAAGAGCGGATGCACCAGCATGGGCGCCGAGACGACATGCAGCCAGAAAGCGCAATCGGACCAGATCTTGCGTCGATCCCTATCGTAAATGTCAAAAGCTACACCCGTTGCGAACACGATCAGGCCGCAGATCAGCGGCATGTAAAGTGCCGCGCGGAGCAATTCGGGAACATCCTCAAGGCGCGGTGGCGCGATCGCCCCCGTTGTCACACTGTCATACAGGATTATCGCCGTTTGCAGGAAGGCAAGCAGTGTCAAGGCGATGGCGATAGCCCCGGCAATGATGGGGACGCGAAAGCGCCAGAAATAGATCGCCGCCGCAATTATTCCTCCGCCCAGGAACAGATATCCGGCCCGGGACGCCGTCTGGCGCAACGCCAATAGCTGCCAGATAGTCTCCGGCTTGCGTATGCCGAAGCTGGCCTCCACTTGTAGCGCCAGAGCGGCCAGAATGGCGGCCATGAAAATCAGGGCAAGCACGGACGACGATAATTTCATCCGGTGCTGACGCGTGACAATTTCGGCGAGCCCCCAGGCGAAAACCGCGAGGATGCCAGCGATCCAGAATGTCTGGCCTGGAAGCAAGGTGGTGAGGACAAAGAAGAAGCCGGCGCTGAGCAGAACGGTTCCCACGGTGACGAACAGATCGTTGCCGCCGCCGACCAGCCGCAGGTTTTCCTCGTCACCCTCGTCATCGGTGCGCCTGGCCTCGGGGGCGACAGCGACCGCGCGTTCCATGGCCTCCAACTGATCGCGCAGGGTCTGCGAGATCAAACCTTTCGCGACTGCCTTGTCGAGTGTTTCGGCGCTGATCAATTGGGCTCCTGCGTCGCGTCGCGCGCCATCATCAGGGCTGGCCCGTATTCCGTTGTTCTGGTGTCAAAGGCAACAAAGCCGGCCTTTTCATAGGCGCGGATGGCCCTGATATTGGCGGGGTTAGGGTCGATGATGACGCGCGGCACGCCTTCCTCGAACAGTTGTTCGACGAACTGCCGCACGATCGCCGAACCATGGCCGAGCCCGATCAGCTCCGGCCGGCCGATCGACAGGTCGATGCCCAGCGTGCCGAACGGCTGGTCGGCATAGGGATGGTCGTCTTCCAGATGCGGGTCGTAGCTCTGCAGATAGGCGATCGGCCTGCCGTCGAGTTCGACGATCAGCGGCTCGACGGAAATGCTATCGATGTGGTCGCGAATCCCGGCGATTTCCGTCTCGGGATCGTCCCACCACTCGGCAACATGCGGCTCGGCGAGCCAGCCGGCGATCATCGGCAGGTCTTTCTCGGTCACCGGCCGAAAATCGTATCTATATTCTTGTTCAACCATGATCTTTCCCGAAAACCGGTTTCCACTTTTCGGGATCATGGTCGGCCTGCTCAGCCGACATCGAGCGTTTCGACGACAAAATTGTTGTTGGTGTAGACGCAGATGTCGGAGGCGATCTGCATCGCCTTGCGGGCGATCTCCTCGGCATCCTTGTCGCTGTCCATCAGCGCGCGGGCCGCGGCCAGGGCGTAATTGCCGCCGGAACCGATGGCCATGACGCCAAATTCGGGTTCGAGCACATCGCCGGTGCCGGTCAGCGCCAGCGACACCGACTTGTCGGCCACCAGCATCATCGCTTCCAGCCGGCGCAGATAGCGGTCGGTGCGCCAGTCCTTGGCGAGCTCGACGCAGGCGCGCGTCAGCTGGTCGGGATATTGTTCGAGCTTGGCTTCGAGCCGCTCCAGCAGCGTGAAGGCGTCGGCAGTGGCGCCGGCGAAACCGGCAATCACATTGCCGCCCTTGCCGATGCGGCGCACCTTTTTAGCGTTGCCCTTCATGATGGTCTGGCCGAGGCTGACCTGGCCGTCGCCGGCGATCACCACCTTGTTGCCCTTGCGCACCGTCACGATGGTCGTGGCGTGCATGGTCAGTTCATTGGACATTTCCTGGCTCCGAGCAGCGCTATCCCAAAAAGGCGATTGGCGCGGTACGAGTAACTTTGATCGGCCATATGTATGCATGGGACCGATGATTGCAAACGGCTCGATACCGTCCGGGATGGCAACTGGCAATCGCCGGACCATGCTGCTAGAAGGCTTTCGTTTTCAAGCCTGCGAGCGCTTGAAGCCTCTGAGCCGGTCACGATGTGAACCTCTGGGACAAGGATAGAGTGATGCCGCCCCGTTCCGCCGAAGCAAGCCGCAAGACCAAGGAAACCGACATCTCCGTGTCGGTCCATGTCGACGGCTCCGGCAAGTCGGATATCGCCACGGGGGTCGGCTTCTTCGACCATATGCTGGACCAGCTGTCGCGCCACTCCCTGATCGACATGACGGTCAAGGCGAAGGGCGACCTGCATATCGACGACCATCACACGGTCGAGGACACCGGCATCGCGCTCGGCCAGGCGCTGGCCAAGGCGCTCGGCGAGCGGCGCGGCATCATGCGCTATGCCTCGATCGACCTTGCCATGGACGAGACGCTGACGCGCGCGGCGATCGACGTATCCGGCCGTCCGTTCCTGGTCTGGAATGTCTCCTTCTCGTCGCCGAAGATCGGCACGTTCGATACCGAACTGGTGCGCGAGTTCTTCCAGGCGCTGGCGCAGAATGCCGGCATCACGCTGCATGTCACCAACCATTATGGCGCCAACAACCACCACATCGCCGAGACCTGCTTCAAGGCGGTGGCGCGTGCGCTGCGCGCGGCTCTCGAACGCGATCCGCGCCAGCCGGACGCGGTTCCCTCCACCAAGGGATCGTTGAAGGGGTAAGGCCATGGCCAGCTATGTCGTGATGGAACCGCCCGGCCGCAGCGAGAAGGTCGATACGACGGCCTTTGTCCGCGATGGCTTCGCGTGGCTTGGTTTTCTGGTGCCGCCACTCTGGTTCGCCTGGCATCGGCTGTGGATCGAAGCAGCACTTGCCTTCGTCGTCATGGGCCTGCTTTCGATGCTGGGCCAGAAGCTTGGCCTTGGGCTGGCCGGCTCGCTGCTGTCGCTGCTGGTTTCGCTCTATGTCGGGCTGGAAGGGCAGGGCCTGCGCATATCGGCACTTCGCCGGCGCGGCTGGCACGAATGGGGCGTGGTACAAGCCGGCAGGCTTGACGATGCCGATATACGCTATGCGCTGGAGGCGGAAACGCTTGCCGAGGAGGCTGCGCCGGTGCCGCGCATGGTTCCCGATGCTACCCTTGCGCGCCCTTCGCAGCCGGGCATCGCGCTGGGGCTGACCCACATCCCGGGAAGAAGCTGACATGCGGGTTGCGATCATCGACTACGGCTCGGGCAATCTGCGCTCGGCCACCAAGGCTTTCGAGCGCGCCGCGCGTGAAGCCGGCATATCGGCTGAGATCGACCTGACAGCTGATGCCGAACGGGTCCGAACGGCCGACCGCATCGTCCTGCCCGGCGTCGGCGCCTATGCCGACTGCGCGGCCGGCCTGCATGCCGTCGAAGGCATGTGGGAAGCGGTCGAGGAGGTGGCTATCGACAAGGGCCGGCCGTTCCTCGGCATCTGCGTCGGCATGCAGCTGATGTCCGAGCGCGGCCTGGAAAAGACAATCACCAACGGCTTCGGCTGGATATCGGGTGACGTCAAGGAGATCACGCCGGCTGATCCGGCGCTGAAAATCCCGCAGATCGGCTGGAACACGATAGAACTCAAGCGCCAGCATCCGCTGTTTGCCGGCATTCCGACTGGCGCGGGCGGGCTGCACGCCTATTTCGTGCATTCCTATCATCTCGATGCGCGCAAGGCGGACGAGGTCCTGGCGGTCGCCGACTATGGCGGCCCGGTGACGGCGACCGTCGCCCGCGACAATCTCGTCGGTACGCAGTTCCATCCGGAGAAGAGCCAGGCACTGGGCCTGGCGCTGATCACCAATTTCCTGCGCTGGAGGCCCTAGAGCATGATCCCGAAAAGTGGCCCCCGGTTTTCGGAAGAGATCATGCTTAAGCAAAGGGATAAATCATGAGCAAGAAGGGCTACTGGATGGTGATGATCGATGTCCGCGATCCCGAGGTTTACAAGCAGTACATCGAGGCGAATGCCGTCGCCTTTGCCAAATACGGTGCGAAATTCCCCGTGCGCGCCGGGCGCCATGAGAGCCCGGAAGGACCAACCGGCAACCGTCATGTGCTGGTGGAGTTCGAATCCTACGACAAGGCGGTCGAATGCTATCATTCGCCGGAATATCAGCATGCCTCGAAATTCCGGCTTGCCGCCTCATCAGGCCATTTCGTCATCGTTGAAGGTGCCTGAACGGATGATCCTTTTCCCCGCCATCGACCTCAAGGACGGCCAGTGCGTGCGCCTCAAGCACGGCGACATGGCGACCGCCACTATCTACAATGACGACCCGGCGGCCCAGGCCAAAGCCTTCGAGCAACAGGGCTTCGAATGGCTGCATGTCGTCGACCTCAACGGCGCCTTCCAGGGCCAGAGCGTCAACAGTGCGGCGGTCGGCGCGATCCTCAAGGCGACGAAGAATCCGGTGCAGCTCGGCGGCGGCATCCGCACGCTGGCGCAGATCGAGGACTGGCTCGATCGCGGGCTGGCCCGCGTCATCCTCGGCACGGTGGCGGTGCGCGATCCCGATCTGGTCAAGCAGGCCTGCAAGGCATTCCCGGGCAAGGTGGCCGTCGGCATCGACGCCAAGGGCGGCAAGGTGGCCGTCGAGGGCTGGGCCGAGGCGTCGAGCCTCGGCGTCATCGAGGTGGCGAAGAAGTTCGAGGGCGCCGGCGTTGCCGCCATCATCTACACCGACATCGACCGCGACGGCGTGCTGACCGGCATCAACTGGGACGCCACCATCGACCTTGCCGACGCAGTGTCTATTCCCGTCATCGCCTCCGGCGGCCTCGCCTCGATCGCCGACATCGTGCGCATGACCATGCCCGATGCGCAAAAGCTCGAAGGCGCGATTTCGGGCCGCGCGCTCTATGATGGCCGCATCGATCCGGCGGAGGCTCTGGCGATCCTGCAAGGCCGGCCGGCGGCGGAGACGCGACCGTGAAAATCTCCATCATCCTGGCGTCCTATGACAGTGGTCACTACCATGGCGGCATGGGCCAGGGTCCGGATGCGCTGATATCGGGCGGTCTCGTCGACGCGCTGACCATGGCCGGCCATGACGTTACGGTGGAAGACATCGGCAGGGTCGGAGACATCCAGGAGCGCGAGATCGCCACCGGCTTTGCCGTCTGCAACGCGGTTGCGGCCGAGGTTCGCCTTGCTCGTGACGCCGGTCGGTTTCCAATCGTCCTTGCCGGAAATTGCCTGACCAGTGCAGGTGCTGTCGCCGGCGAAGCCGCCGATGCGATCATCTGGGCCGACCAGCATGGCGACCTCAACACGCCCGAGACATCCATCTACGGCTTTCTCGACGGCATGGCGCTGGCGACAGTGCTCGGCCTGTGTTGGCGTCCGATGGCATCAGCCATTCCCGGCTTCAAGCCGATCGATCCGTCGCGCTGCGTGCTCGTCAACGCCCGCGATCTCGATGCGGCTGAAAAACAGCTTCTCGAGACATTGCCGATCGTCCGGACGGAATGCTCCGGGGTAGCCCAGGCGACTGAAAGACTGAAGGTCGCCGGCGCCAAGCGCGTGCACATGCATCTCGATCTAGACGTGCACGATCCCCAGGACTTGCAGGCCAACCGCTACGTCACATCAGGTGGGCCGAGCCCGGAACAGTTGCGCGACGCGGCCTGCGCCATGGCGCTTGCGGTGCCGGTCGTCGGCATCACCGTCTCCGCCTATGATCCGGCTTTCGACGGGCAGTCCGATGTTCCGCCGCTGGTCGGCCAGTTGCTCAACGATCTCATCGCCACGATAGAGGGAAGGTGATGCTGAAAGCCCGTGTCATCCCCTGCCTCGACGTCAAGAACGGTCGCGTCGTCAAGGGCGTCAACTTCGTCGATCTCATCGACGCCGGCGATCCGGTCGAGGCGGCCAAGGCCTATGATGCGGCCGGTGCCGACGAGCTCTGCTTCCTCGACATCACCGCTTCGTCCGACAATCGCGAGACCATCTTCGACGTCATCGCCCGCACCGCCGAACAATGCTTCATGCCGCTGACCGTCGGCGGCGGCGTGCGCCAGGTCGCCGATATCAGGAAGCTGCTGCTGGCCGGTGCCGACAAGGTGTCGATCAACACGGCGGCGGTGAAGAATCCGGATTTCGTCGCGGAAGCCGCCGACAAGTTCGGCAACCAGTGCATCGTCGTCGCCATCGACGCCAAGAAAGTGTCGGGCACCAGTGAGGCCGATCGCTGGGAGATCTTCACCCATGGCGGGCGTGAGAAGACCGGCATCGACGCGGTCGAATTCGCGCGCCAAATGGTCGATCGCGGCGCCGGCGAGATCCTGCTGACGTCGATGGATCGTGACGGCACCAAGGCCGGCTACGACATCGCGCTGACCCGCGCGATTGCAGATGCGGTGCGCGCGCCGGTGATCGCTTCCGGCGGCGTCGGCACGCTCGACCACATGGTCGAAGGCATTCGCGATGGCCATGCCGGCGCGGTGCTGGCGGCGTCCATCTTTCATTTCGGTACCTACACGATAGCGCAGGCCAAGGCGCATATGGCTGCCGCAGGGCTGCCGATGCGGCTGGACTCCCTCGGTAATCGGTCTTAAACGGCGGCCATGACCGAGTTTTCGCTGTCAGATCTTGAAGAAACCATCAGGGAACGCGCCCATTCCGGTGATCCGGATTCCTGGACGGCAAAACTGTTCGCGCGCGGCATCGACAAGGCGGCGCAGAAGCTCGGCGAAGAGGCGGTCGAGACCGTGATTGCCGCCGTCAAGGGCGACAAACAGGCCCTCGTTTCGGAAAGTGCCGATCTTATATATCATTGGCTCGTCGTTCTCGGCCTCTCCGGGGTTCCGTTGAGCGATGTGCTTAGGGAACTCGAAGGCCGCACCGGGCGTTCGGGCATCGCCGAGAAGGCGTCACGGCCCAAGGGCTGACCGCGAGGAGGGCAGGTATCTCGATGGATCAGCTCGCGCCAACCGAGAAATATTCCCCCTTTCGTTTCTTCTCCGCCGAGCAATGGTCGCAATTCCGCGCCGACACGCCGCTGACGCTGAGCGCGGATGAATTCCGCCGCCTGCGTTCGCTCAACGACCCGGTCGACCTCGAAGAGGTCAAGCGCATCTATCTGTCGCTGTCGCGGCTTCTGTCCGCGCATGTCGAGGCGAGCCAACTGCTGTTTCGGCAGCGCCAGGCCTTCTTCAATGCGGTGGACATCGTCAAGACGCCTTTCATCATCGGCATTGCCGGTTCCGTCGCGGTCGGCAAATCGACCACGGCGCGCGTGCTGAAGGAGCTGTTGGCGCGTTGGCCGTCGAGCCCCAAGGTCGATCTCATCACCACCGACGGCTTCCTGCTGCCCAACGAGGTGCTGCGCCGCGAAAACCTGATGGAACGCAAGGGCTTTCCCGACAGCTATGATGTCGGCGCGCTGCTGCGCTTCCTCTCGGGCATCAAGTCGGCGCTGCCCAATGTCCGCGCGCCGGTCTATTCGCACCTCACCTACGACGTCATTCCCGGCGAGTTCGTCACCATCGACCGGCCTGACATCCTGATCTTCGAAGGCATCAATGTCCTGCAGCCCGGCAAGCTGCCGCAGGACGGCAAGATCGTGCCCTTCCTGTCGGACTTCTTCGACTTCGCCATCTATATCGATGCCGACGAGAAGCTGATCCACGAGTGGTACATTTCCCGCTTCATGCGGTTGCGCGAGACCGCCTTCCGCAATCCGGACTCCTTCTTTCACCGCTACTCGCAGCTTTCGGAGGATTCGGCCCGCGCCATCGCCGAAGGCCTGTGGACCAACATCAACCTGAAGAATCTGCGCGAGAACATCCTGCCGACGCGGGCCCGCGCCGACTTGATCCTGCGCAAGGGCGCCGACCACCTGATCGAGGAAGTGGCGCTCAGGAAGCTGTGACGGCCGGCTTCGTCACCCGTCGCAGCGTCAGATTGATCCGCCCGCCATTCTTCAGCAGCGCCGAGGTCGAGGGGTAGATTCGATCGACGCCGTGGAAGCTGAGGCGACCCTCGCCGCCGAGCACCACGACGTCGCCGCTTTTCAGCCGGAACGACTTTGTGCCGCCCTCACGCGTCGTCTGGCCGACCCTGAACAGGCAATCGTCGCCCAATGACACGGAAACCACCGGCGCCGAAAAGTCGGCCTCGTCGCGGTCCTGATGCAGGCCAATTTTTGCGTCCGGCGTGTAGAAATTGACCAGGCATGCTTCCGGTGGGTGCGCATAGCCCGATACCTGCCGCCACAGCTCGAGCAGCGCCTCCGGGATTGGCGGCCATGGCGCTCCGGTCACCGGATGCGTCGGCTGGTAGCGATAGCCATGCTCCTTGTCGGTGACCCAGCCGAGCGGGCCGCAATTGGTCATGCGCACGCTCATCTCCTTACCGGTGCGCGGCATGGCCGGCACGAACAGCGGCGCTTGCTGCACGATGCTTCTCACCGCCTCGACCAGCGCTTCCTGCACGGTGCGGGACAGGTAGGCCGGCATGTGGCGGACGCCTTTGGGCAGGACGAGCATGAGGTTGGTCGCTTGATCCGTTCGTCAAAGGCCAAGCATGCCATCGCCAAATGAAAACGGCGACCCGAAAGCCGCCGTTCTACCTCTTTGTTTAACACAATTCCCAAGGGAAAGCGCTATGCGCTTTTCCCGGGAAAACCGTTTCACACTTTTCCTGGAATTGCTCTTGGCAAATTGGCAGTCGCCCCGATCAGGCGAGATCTGGAATGCGCAGCACCTGGCCCGGATAGATCTTGTCGGGATGGGTCAGCATCGGCTTGTTGGCCTCGAAGATGACCGTGTTCTTCGCGCCCTTGCCCTTGCCGTAGCTCTTCTCGGCGATCTTCCAGAGATTGTCACCCTTCTGGACGGTGTAGAAAGTTGGCTCCTTGGCCGGGGCAGCGGCCGTGCCTGCCTCTGGGGCGACCTGCAGCTCGTCCGCCTGCACCTTGGAGACGCCGAGCGTGTTGCCGACGGCGATGACCGCCTTTTCGAAGATCGACTGATCCTTGACCACACCCTTCAGCACCGCCGTGTCGCCCTTGACGACGACCTCGACGCCATCGGTGCCGAGCTTGTGCGAATCGAGTTCCTTCTTGAGTGTGTCGGCCGTGGGTGCGGCTTCTTCGTCGCCGCCGATGCCCAGTTTCTTGCCGACGCTCTTGACGAAATCGAACATGCCCATCTTTGGTCTCCCTTGCTATGGCAATGGTGGAACCTTGCATCTGCGGTTCAAAATGGGAAGTCGTTTTGTGCGCGCGATTGGTGTGGTGCTTAATCGTTCTCCACTCGGCCGCGCAGTTTCTTGATCGTGCCGCGTCCGGCCTTGCTCTTCAGCCGCCGCTCCACCGCGCCTTTCGATGGCCGCGTCTTCTTGCGCGGCGGCGGCGGCGGTTCGGCGGCCTTGGCGACCAGTGCCGTAAGCCGTGCCCGAGCGTCCGCCCGGTTCTGTTCCTGGGTGCGGAAGCGACCTGCCTCGATGACGATGACACCGTCCTTGGTGGCACGCTGGCCGGCAAGCTTGATCGTCCGCTCGCGCACGCGCTCCGACAGGCCCGTTGCGTTGGCCGCATCGAAGCGCAGCTGCACCGCTGTCGCTACCTTGTTGACGTTCTGGCCGCCGGGACCGGACGAGCGGATGAAGTCCTCGTGCAGGTCGCCCGGGTAGATCACCGCATCGCCTGATATGATGATGTTGTCGTCGCTCGCCATGCCGCAGTCATGGCGCGGCAGATCAAAAAAGAAAAGGCCCGATCGAAACCGGGCCTTTCAACGACAGCTGAGTCCGATGGCGCGATTACTCCGCCGCTTCCTGCATGCGCGGCGCCGCCCCCAGCACCACGGCGTCGACATGGCTTTCGAATTTCTCGAAGTTGACGGCGAACATGCCGACCAGTTTTGCCGCCTGCCGGTCATAGCCGGCCTTGTCGGCCCAGGTCGAGCGCGGGTCGAGAATAGCGCTGTCGACGCCTCGAACCGCCACCGGCACCTCGAAACCGAAATGGGCATCGGTGCGGAACTCGGCCGTCTTCAGCGAGCCGTCGAGTGCGGCGGCAAGCAAGGCCCGCGTCGCCTTGATCGGCATGCGCTTGCCGGTGCCGTAGGCGCCGCCGGTCCAGCCGGTGTTGACCAGCCAGCAATCGGCGTCATGGCGGGCAATCAGTTCGCGCAGCAGATTGCCGTATTCCGATGGATGGCGCGGCATGAACGGCGCGCCGAAACAGGTCGAAAACGTCGCTTCGGGCTCGGTTACGCCCTTTTCGGTTCCGGCCACCTTGGCGGTGTAGCCGGAGAGGAAATGATACATCGCCTGCGCCGGGGTCAGCCGCGCGATCGGCGGCATCACCCCGAACGCATCGGCGGTCAGCATGATGATGTTCTTCGGATGATTGGCGCGCCCGGTCTTGCTGGCGTTGGGGATGAAGTCCAACGGGTAGGCGCAGCGTGTGTTCTCGGTCAGCCTTCCGTCGTTGAAATCCGGCACGCCATCAGCGTCGAGCACGACATTTTCCAGCACGGTGCCGAAGCGCTGCGTGGTGGCAAAGATTTCCGGCTCGGCTTCCGCCGACAGCTTGATCGTCTTGGCGTAGCAGCCGCCTTCGAAATTGAAGATGCCGTGCGGCCCCCAGCCATGCTCGTCGTCGCCGATCAGCGTGCGTGAGGGATCGGCCGAGAGCGTCGTCTTGCCGGTGCCCGACAGGCCGAAGAAGATGGCGGCGTCGCCGGCCGCACCCTCATTGGCCGAGCAATGCATCGGCATCACGCCTTTCGCCGGCAACAGATAGTTGAGCATGGTGAACACCGACTTCTTCATCTCGCCGGCATAGGAGGTGCCGCCGATCAGCACGATCTTGCGCGAAAGATCCACGGCGATCACCGTTTCGGTGCGGCTGCCGTGGCGGACGGGATCGGCGCGGAAGGACGGCAGGTCGATGATCGTCATGTCAGGCACGAAATGCTCGAGCTCGGCGGCATCCGGACGGATGAGCAGATTGCGGATGAACAGCGAGTGCCAGGCAAATTCGGTGATCACCCTGGTGGGCAGCTTCAGCTCCGCATCGGCGCCGCCGACCAGATCCTGGACGTAAAGATCCTTGTCCGCGGCATGCGCTTGGAAATCGGCAAGCAGCGTGTCGAACTGGGCCGGCGAGATCGCCTTGTTGTTGTCCCACCAGACATGCGGTTCTGTGGCGCCATCGCGGACGACGAACTTGTCCTTGGGCGAGCGGCCGGTGTGCTGGCCGGTCTCGGCGACCAGCGCGCCATGGGCGGTCAACCGGGCTTCGCCGCGCCGGATCGATTCCTCATAAAGAGCAGCCGCACCGAAATTATAACGCACCACGCCGGTGGTTTTCAGGCCGATATGATCGATCGCACAGGCAGAATTGCGTTTGCCGACTTCCGACATGGGTGTCCCTTCTTGGATTTGCCGCATCTTTGCCGGCACCTTTCCGGCATGCCCGCACCGCAGGCTGAGATGGTCAGAACCAGAAAAGCCAAATGATATCAAATCATTAATCGATTTAAATATTTTGAAAGTTGTTTAAATCGTTTATATGTGCAAAAAGTTTCGCGGTTGCCCAAAGGATTGGCGATGTTCGTTCGTCCAATCCATATCGAGGTAGGATTGTGGCCGCCGGCATGCCGCGCGTGACAGCGGACAAGGCCTATGCCACATTTTGTACCTAATTTGTCCTGCAAAAGCCCCTTCTCTACGAAAGAAGGGACAGCTCATGAGGGAGCCGCTTGAAATGGCAACAATCGCGCTTGTCGATGACGACCGCAACATTCTGACATCGGTGTCGATCGCCCTCGAATCCGAGGGGTATCGCGTCGAGACCTACACGGATGGTGCGTCAGCGCTGGAAGGACTGGCGGCACGCCCGCCGAACCTTGCCATCCTCGACATCAAGATGCCGCGCATGGACGGCATGGAACTGCTGCGCCGGATGCGCCAGAAGTCCGACCTTCCGGTGATCTTCCTGACTTCCAAGGATGACGAGATCGACGAATTGTTCGGCCTCAAGATGGGCGCCGACGATTTCATCCGCAAACCGTTCTCGCAGCGTCTGCTGGTCGAGCGGGTGCGCGCCGTGCTGCGCCGTGCCAGTGCCCGCGAGGCTGCGGCCAAGACACCCAGCCAGCAGGCCCGCTCGCTCGAGCGCGGCCAGCTCGTCATGGACCAGGAGCGCCATACCTGCACCTGGAAGGGCGAGCCGGTGACGCTGACCGTCACCGAGTTCCTGATCCTGCATTCGCTGGCGCAGCGTCCCGGTGTCGTAAAAAGCCGTGATGCGCTGATGGATTCGGCCTATGATGAACAGGTCTATGTCGACGACCGGACCATCGACAGCCATATCAAGCGGCTGCGCAAGAAGTTCAAGGCCGTCGACGACGACTTCGAGATGATCGAAACCCTTTACGGAGTCGGATACCGGTTCCGCGAGGCGTGAGCTGATGCATGTCGCCCAAAAGTGGTCCCGGTTTTGGGGCAACGACATGCATCTAACTAAAGACTAGGCGGGAGCTGCTATTCGATGGCAGTCGAGGCACAGCGAACAAGACCGGCGGGCGCCTCGAGGCGGCCGTCGCGGATCATGCCGTCCTTCGTGTCGAAGATCACGGTGCCGATGCGCCGCTTCCTCGGCCATCATATCTTTTCCAGCCTGACGCGGCGTATCCTCTTCCTCAACCTTGCCGGCCTTGCCGTCCTGGTAACCGGCATCCTCTATCTCAACACCTTCCGCGACGGGCTGATCGACGCCCGCGTCGAGAGCCTGATGACCCAGGGCGAGATCATCGCCGGCGCCATCGCCGCATCGGCGACGGTCGAGACGGATTCGATCAGCATCGACCCGGAAAAGCTGCTTGAGCTGCAGGCCGGCGAAAGCCTGGGACCGGGCTCCGACCAGCTCGACAATCTCGACTTCCCGATCAATCCGGAGCGCGTCGCGCCGGTGCTGAGAAGGCTGATCTCGCCAACCCGGACCCGCGCCCGCATCTATGACCGCGACGCCAATCTGCTGCTCGATTCACGCCATCTCTATTCGCGCGGCCAGATCCTGCGCTACGACCTGCCGCCGGTCGACGAGGAAGAACCCGATCTGGTCGAGCGCATCCAGAAATTCGTCTTCGACTTTTTCCGCAACACCGAACTGCCGGTCTATCACGAGCAGCCGGGCGGCAATGGCGCCACTTTCCCTGAAGTGGTCAAGGCGCTCACCGGCAGCCCGTCGACCATCGTGCGCATCTCGGAACAGGGCGAGCAGATCGTTTCCGTGGCGGTGCCGATCCAACGCTTCCGCGCCGTTCTCGGCGTGCTGATGCTGTCGACCGAAGGCGGCGACATCGACAAGATCGTCGCCGCCGAGCGCAAGGCGATCCTGCGTGTCTTCGGCATCGCGGCCCTGGTCACCGCCATCCTGTCGATGCTGCTCGCCTCCACCATCGCCAATCCGCTGCGCCGGCTGTCGGCGGCGGCGGTGCGCGTGCGGCGCGGCGTCAAGAGCCGCGAGGAAATCCCCGACTTTTCCGACCGTCAGGACGAGATCGGTAATCTGTCGATCGCCATACGCGACATGACCAACGCGCTCTACGCCCGCATCGAGGCGATCGAAAGCTTTGCGGCTGACGTGTCGCATGAATTGAAGAACCCGCTGACATCGCTGCGCAGCGCGGTGGAGACCTTGCCGCTGGCCAAGAACGACGATTCGCGCGGCCGGCTGATGGACATCATCCAGCACGATGTCAGGCGGCTGGACCGGCTTATCACCGATATTTCCGACGCCTCGCGCCTTGATGCGGAGCTCGCGCGTGAAGATGCCGGGACCGTCGATTTGAAGAAATTCATCACCGATCTGGTCGCCGTTTCGCGTGAAGCCACGCGCAACAAGAAGGCGGTCGAGATCGAGTTCAAGGTCGCCAAACTGCCGCAGGGCGTCAAAGGCTACGTCGTCGTCGGCCATGATCTGCGCATCGGCCAGGTCATCACCAATTTGATCGAGAACGCCCGTTCCTTCGTTCCCGAGGACCATGGCCACATCACCCTGTCGCTGGCGCGCGCCGGCAAGTTCAACATCGTCACCATCGACGACAATGGTCCCGGCATCCGCGCCGACAACATCGACCGCATCTTCGAACGCTTCTACACCGACCGGCCGGCCGGCGAGGCGTTCGGCCAGAATTCGGGCCTTGGCCTGTCGATATCCAGGCAGATCGTCGAGGCCCATGGCGGCACCCTGACCGCCGAGAACATCCCCGGCACCAAACCCGGCGAGATCAAGGGCGCGCGCTTTGTCGTGACGCTGCCGGCCGAAGCATGATCCCGAAAAGTGGGAACCGGTTTTCGGACAAGATCATGCTTCATCCAACAGGCATGATCCCGAAAAGTGGGAACCGGTTTTCGGACAAGATCATGCTTCATCCAACAGGCATGATCCCGAAAAGTGGGAACCGGTTTTCTCGGACGAACGGTTCCGTTCGTCCAGAGATCATGCTCCATCCAAAAACATGATCGGGCAAGATCGTGCATGATCCAGTTGCGCAGCCTGAAAACATTCACGGAACCGCGATCCTGATCGGCGAACGCGGCGTCCTTATCACCGGGCCGTCCGGCGCCGGCAAGACGACGCTGGCGCTGACACTCTTGGACCATTGCCGCGCGCGCGGGCTGTTCTCACGGCTGATCGGTGACGACAGGCTGCTTGCCGCGGCCCGCGCCGGGCGACTGGTCTGTCGCGTGCCGGCGACCATCGCCGGTCTCGCCGAAGTGCCTGGGTTCATGCCACGCCCGCTGCCGTTCGAGCCGGGCGGAGTGATCGACCTGCATGTGAGGCTGGTGCCAAAGGCAGAGATGGCCCGTTTCCAGGAGGATATCAGCGAGCCGGTCGCAGGCTGCCCAGTGCCGCGTATCGACCTTGCCGAGCGTAACGCCGCCACGGCCTTGCCCGCCGTGATGGCGCGGCTGTCGATCGCGCCTTTTCTATGATCCGCCCCGGCTTTTTTTGCTGCAATGCGTCAAAATGGCATGGGCCTGCGCAATTTTGGGCTTGTCAACGGGCCGCGCGTCGACAAGATAGCGCTCCCGCCGCCTGGAATGGCTGGCGAGCATAAAATGCGCCTGTGAAGCGGCGATGACGGGAGCCACCAAAGAATGATCGGACTCGTGCTTGTAACGCACGGTCAACTGGCCGCCGAGTTTCGACATGCCGTGGAACATGTCGTCGGGCCACAAGACAATTTCGAAACCGTGGCGATCGGCGCCGACGACGATATGGAGCAGCGTCGCCGCGACATCGTCGACGCGGTTGCCCGTGTCGATACCGGGGCGGGCGTTATCGTGCTGACCGACATGTTCGGCGGCACGCCGTCCAATCTTGCCATCTCGGTGATGGAATCCGGCCGCACCGAGGTGATCGCCGGCATGAACCTGCCGATGCTGATCAAGCTCTCCTCGATCCGCAAGGGCGACAATATGGCCGCCGCACTCGACGAGGCCCAGGCCGCCGGCCGCAAATACATCAACGTCGCCAGCCAGCTCTTGAGCAGCAAATGAACGCGCTGTCCCCGGAAAAAGATCATATCGCCAAAGATCCGATCACCAGGGACTTTCCCATCATCAACCAGCGCGGCCTGCACGCGCGCGCCTCGGCGAAGTTCGTCCAGCTGGCCAGTGGCTTCGATGCCTCGGTGCATGTCGAGAAGGACGGCGTCAAGGTCGGCGGCACGTCGATCATGGGCCTGATGATGCTGGCGGCAAGCCCCGGCTACTCGATCCGCGTCACCGCCAGCGGGCCGGAGGCCCGGCAGGTCATCGACGCGCTGGAACAGTTGGTGGCGTCCCGCTTTGGCGAGGAAAGCTGATCCGGTACGCAGCCAATGCATGTCCGAGAGACATGCAGGGATAAAGATTTCTTTATATCCCATTGTCGTCTTCACGCCGATCTGCTAGTCAGGCCGCCTATTCGCGCCCTTCGACGCGCCGATCGGCGCGGGCGCATCCGCAACCAATTCGCAGCACAACATTCGCATCGGAGCACTGCCATGACGGGTAGCAAGGACTATGTGGTCGCCGACATCTCGCTTGCCGGCTGGGGCCGCAAGGAACTCGATATCGCCGAAACCGAAATGCCGGGCCTGATGGCCTGCCGCGAGGAATTCGGTGCCAAGAAGCCGCTCAAGGGTGCGCGCATCACCGGCTCGCTGCACATGACCATCCAGACGGCGGTGTTGATCGAGACGCTGAAGGCACTCGGCGCCGATATCCGCTGGGCCTCCTGCAACATCTTCTCGACCCAGGATCACGCGGCCGCGGCCATCGCCGAAGCCGGCATCCCGGTGTTTGCCGTCAAGGGCGAGTCGCTCGAGGAGTACTGGGACTACACCGACAAGATCTTCCAGTGGGCCGACGGCGGCCTCTCCAACATGATCCTCGATGATGGTGGCGACGCCACCATGTACATCCTGATCGGCGCCCGCGCCGAGGCCGGCGAGGACGTGCTGTCCAACCCGCAGAGCGAGGAAGAGGAATACTTCTACGCCCAGGTCAAGAAGCGCCTGAAGGCTTCGCCAGGCTTCTTCACCAAGCAGAAGGCGGCGATCCGCGGCGTCACCGAAGAGACGACCACCGGCGTCAACCGGCTCTACCAGTTGCAGAAGAAGGGCCTGCTGCCCTTCCCCGCCATCAACGTCAACGACTCGGTCACCAAGTCGAAGTTCGACAACAAATATGGCTGCAAGGAATCGCTGGTCGATGGCATCCGCCGTGGCACCGACACGATGATGGCCGGCAAGGTCGCGGTCGTCTGCGGCTATGGCGACGTCGGCAAGGGCTCGTCGGCCTCGCTCAAGGGCGCCGGCGCCCGCGTCAAGGTCACCGAGGTCGATCCGATCTGCGCCCTGCAGGCGGCGATGGACGGTTTTGAAGTCGTGACGCTGGAAGATGCGGCACCCACCGCCGACATCGTCATCACCACCACCGGCAACAAGGATGTCGTCACCCTCGACCATATGCGTTCGATGAAGGACATGGTCATCGTCGGCAACATCGGCCACTTCGACAACGAGATCCAGGTGGCGTCGCTGCGCAACCTGAAATGGACCAACGTCAAGCCGCAGGTCGACATGATCACCTTCCCGGACGGCAAGCGGATGATCCTTTTGTCGGAAGGCCGGCTGCTCAATCTCGGCAATGCCACCGGCCACCCGAGCTTCGTCATGTCGGCATCCTTCACCAACCAGGTTCTGGCCCAGATCGAGCTGTACACCAAGCCCGGCCAGTACGAGAACCAGGTCTATGTCCTGCCCAAGCATCTCGACGAAAAGGTCGCGCGCCTGCATCTCGACAAGCTCGGCGCCCGCCTGACCGAATTGTCCGGTGAGCAGGCCGCCTATATCGGCGTCACGCCGCAGGGCCCGTTCAAGCCGGAACACTACCGCTATTAACCAAAGCTAAAATTACTACCAGATATTGAGGCCGGGCGATTGACTTTTCGCCCGGCTCTATTTTTGCGCGCAATCGCCTTCACGGCGATTCGGCGAGGGGTTATTGTCAGGTGATTCGGCGATGCTTCCAGCCCGAGAGGGTTCAAGAGAGGCGCGCATCAGGGCGGTCTTGCATTCAGGCGGCGGAGAGGACCAAGACATGCCGGGGCAACACCCGCACAGAGCGGGACGGGCCGTTTCCGGCGGCCATGACGATTCGGGGATCACCGGCTCCGCTTTGCAAAGCGGAGGCCTGTCATGGCGCGCCCGCGCGTCAATCTTCCTTGCCACCTCCGCGCTGGCCGGCCCCTTGGCTGGTGCTGCCGCGCAGGCCGAAACCGCTGCTGCCGCTGTCGCCGGATTGTCGGTGAGCGCCGTCGAGGTCATGCAGCTTGCCGTGTTTGTCGGCGTGACGGGTGCCGCACTTCTGTCGGCCATCGTTCTCATCCGCGAAAGAGCCCGCACCTCGACCGAGAATGTCGAACTCAGGAGCCGCCTCGCCGACATCAACGCGGCGCTCCGCCGCTCCGAGGCGCTGCTCAATCTGCGGGACCAGCGCGTGGTCGTCTGGGCCGCGGAAAACAAGAAGCCCGAACTCATCGGCACGTTGCCCGTCGAAAGCGGCGCTCCGGAGGACCGGGCGGCTTTCCTCGCTTTCGGCCGCTGGCTGATGCCGCGTTCGGCGGCGGCGCTTGAACATGCCGTTGCCGGATTGCGCGAAAAGGCCAAACCCTTCGATCTCGTCATCGAATCGCAGGCCGGCGCGCCGCTCGAAGTGCATGGCCGCAAGAGCGCGGCACATGTGCTGGTGCGTTTCGTCTCGCTCTCGGAGACGCAGCGCAGCCAGGCCAGGCTGAAGATCGAGAACCAGCGGCTGGCCGCCGACCATGACACGATGATCGGCCTGCTCGACGCGCTGAACATGCCGGCATGGCTTCGCAGCGAGGATGGCCGGCTGAAGTGGGTCAACCGGGCCTATGCCCATGGGGTCGAAGCCGAAAATGCCGAAGCCGCGGTTCGGGAGGCAAAAGAGTTCCTCGGCGGCCAGGCACGCGATGCGATTGCCGCCCAGCACAAGACGCATCCGGTCTTCGAGCAGTCGCTTTCCACCGTGATCGAAGGTGACCGCCGTGTGTTTGCGGTCACCGATTTCGCGGGCAGCGATGGCTCGGCCGGCCTTGCTTGCGACACCAGCGCCATCGAGGCGGTTCGCGGCGAATACGAACGGACAGTCAGGAGCCACGCCGACACGCTCGACCAGCTCAACACGGCGGTCGCCATTTTCGACACCGACGAGAAGCTGCGGTTCTTCAACCAGGCCTTCCAGAAACTATGGGGTCTCGATGCAGGCTTCCTGCACAGCGCTCCCGACAATGCCTTGCTGCTCGACCGGCTGCGCAGCGAGGGCAAGATCGCCGAGCAACCTGAATGGCGACGCTGGAAGGAAGGCCTGCTCGGCGCCTATCGCGCTGTCGAGTCGCAGGAGCATTGGTGGCATCTGCCGGACGGCAAGACCATCCGCGTCGTCGCCAACCCGCAGCCCAAGGGCGGCGTCACCTGGGTGTTCGAGAACCTGACCGAGAAGATGGACCTCGAGAGCCGCTACCAGACAGCGGTGCGGGTCCAGGGCGAGACGCTCGACAATCTTGCCGAAGGCGTGGCGGTGTTCGGCCCCGACGGCAGGCTCAGGCTGTCGAATCCCGCCTTTGCCACACTTTGGGGTTTGAGCGGCGAGGCGGCCAAGCCCAACGTCCATGTGTCCACGATCCGCGACCTTTGCGACCGGCAGGCGGTGGATAGTCCCTGGCCAGGCTTCGTTGCCGCCATTACCGGCTTCGACGACGAGCGCCGCGACCGCCACGGCCAGACCGAGCTCAACAATGGCAATGTGCTGAGCTACGCCATCATCCCGTTACCCAACGGGCAGGTGATGATGACCTTCGTCGACGTCACCGACAGCGTCAATGTCGAACGGGCGCTGAAGGACAAGAACGAGGCGCTGCAAAAATCCGACCAGCTCAAGAACGAATTCGTCCAGCACGTCTCCTACGAATTGCGCTCGCCGCTGACCAACATCATCGGCTTCACCGAATTGCTGTCGCAGCCCACGACCGGTCCGTTGACGCAGAAGCAGCGTGAATATGTCGAGCATGTTAGCTCGTCCTCCTCGGTCCTGCTCACCATCGTCAACGACATCCTCGACCTGGCGACGGTGGACGCCGGCATCATGCAGCTCGACATTTCCGAGGTGCAGGTCGATCGCACCATCGCGGCCGCGGCCGAACTGGTGGCCGACCGGCTGGAAGAGCATTCGATCAGGCTCGAGGTCGACGCCGCTGCTGCACCGAAGACGTTTCACGGCGATGAGATCCGCGTCCGCCAGATCCTCTACAATCTGCTCAGCAACGCCGCCAACTACGCACCGGAAGCCAGCACCATCCGGCTCACTTGCCGCCATCTGGCGGACGGGGTGGAATTCTCGGTTCATGACGACGGTCCCGGCATGCCGCCGGACCTGCTCGATTCGGTGTTCCGCCGTTTCGAGCCGCGCGCCAATGGCGGCCGCCGGCGTGGCGCCGGCCTCGGCCTGTCGATCGTCAAGAGCTTTGTCGAACTGCATGGCGGCAGCGTTCGCATCGAAACCGGCAAGGACAAGGGCACGACCGTCATCTGCACCTTTCCCGACATGCCGGGCATCCGTGCCGCGGCCGAGTAGCGCGCTCGATGACGGGATTGGTGCTGGAGCGTTTACTCGCCGACGAGACACAGACAGCACGGCTGGGCGAAGATCTGGCGCTGTCGCTGCGCCCGGGTGATGTGCTGGCCCTCAAGGGCGATCTCGGCGCCGGCAAGTCGACGCTGGCACGGGCCTTGATCAGGGCTTTGGCCGACGATGCCGGCCTCGATGTGCCGAGCCCGACCTTCACACTGGTGCAGAGCTACGACACCCGCATTCCGGTCCATCATTTCGATCTCTACCGCCTGTCCTCGGCGGCCGAACTCGACGAGCTTGGTTTCGACGAAGCCCTGGCGCAAGGCGCCGCTTTGGTCGAATGGCCGGAACGGGCGGAGGCCTATCTGCCGAAAACCACGGTCCTGATCGAACTCGTCCAGCATGGCGACGGCCGGTTGGCGAGATTGTCAGGGCAAGGTGCTGCCTTCGATCGGGCGGCACGGTCGCTGGCCATGCGCGACTTTCTCGTGAACGCCGGCTGGGGGGAAGCGCAGCGCCGCCACTTCATCGGCGATGCTTCGGCCCGCTCCTATGAGATCGTTTCGCTGCCGGACCGGAAGCCGCAAGTGCTGATGAACTCGCCGCGGCTGGTGCTCGGCCCGCCGGTTCGCGACGGCAGGCCCTATGCCGAGATCGCGCACACCGCCCAGTCGGTCTCCGCCTTCGTCGCCATCGACCGCGCCTTGAGGGCCGGCGGCGTCAGCGTTCCGGAAATCCATGCCGAGGACCAGGAGCAGGGTTTTTTGCTTCTTGAACACCTTGGTTCCCAGGGATTTCTTGGCGGGGATGGCGAGCCGGTGGCCGAGCGCTACGCGGCGGCGGCCGAGCTGCTGGCCATGATGCATGTCAGGGCCTGGCCGCAGCGCCTGGAAACAGGGTTGGGCGGCTTCCACGACGTGCCGCCTTTCGACCGCGACGCCATGATGATCGAAGCCGACCTGCTGGTCGACTGGTACGTGCCGGCGATATCGGGCAGCCCGGCAAGCGACAGCTTGCGCGCCGGCTACCACAAGGAATGGAACGCGCTGCTCGACCGGCTGCACGGACGCGAAGTCACGCTCATGCTGCGCGATTTCCATTCGCCGAACATCATCTGGCGCGGTGATCGCGCCGGCCACGATCGGCTGGGCATCGTCGATTTCCAGGATGCGCTGATCGGCCCGTCCGCCTATGACGTCGCCTCGCTCGCCATGGACGCTCGCGTGACGATGTCGCCCGAGATCGAGAGGGAGACGCTGGATGCCTATGTCGCCGCGCGCCACGCAGCCGGTGTTTTCGACGAAGCAAGCTTCCTGGAATCCTACGCGATCATGGCGGCGCAGCGGAACTCCAAGATACTCGGCATCTTCGTCCGTCTCGAAAAGCGCGACGGCAAGCCCTATTATCTAAAACACCTGCCGCGCATTCGCGATTATCTGCGCCGGGCCTTGTCTCATCCGGCGCTGGCCAGCCTGCGGGATTTCTACAATGCCAACGGTTTGCTGGAGGAGCGAGCGCTGTGACAGCAAGACCGGACACCGCCATCGTACTTGCCGCCGGGCTCGGCAAACGCATGCGGCCGGTCACCGACACCATTCCCAAGCCGCTGGTCAGCGTCGCCGGCAAGACGTTGCTCGACTGGAGCCTCGACAGCCTGGCCGCCGCCGGTGTCGCCAAGGCCGTGGTCAACGTCCATTATTTTCCCGAACAGATCGTCGCCCATGTCGCCGCCCGCCGCGCGCCACGGATCGTCATTTCCGATGAGAGCGAACAACTGCTCGATTCCGCCGGCGGCATCGTCAAGGCGTTGCCGGAATTGGGCGAGCAACCCTTCTACATCCTCAACGCCGACACCTTCTGGATCGACGACGGTCCCCTCAATCTCCAGCGCCTCGCCCTTGCATGGGACGCGGCGAAAATGGATATTCTGCTGATGCTGGCGGATCTCCATCAGGCGACCGGACACTGCGGCAGCACCGATTTCCTGGTGGCGCCGGATGGCGGCTTGCGGCGCTCAAAGGGGGATCCGGCGGGGCTGATCTATGCCGGTGCGGCGATCGTCCATCCGCGCCTGTTCAAGGGCGCACCGGCCGGGCCGCACTCGCTCAACGCCTATTTCGATTCGACCATTGCCGAAGGGCGCCTGTTTGGTATGCCGATGCATGGCCACTGGATCACCGTCGGTACGCCTGATGCCATTGCGCTCGCGGAAGCGGCGGTCGCCGGCGCGCTAGCCGAGTCGCAATGAGCGGCTCAAGCCGCGTTTTCTCAATTCCGCCCGGAGCGCCGTTTCTGCCGACGCTTGCCGAGGCGCTGCTTGCCGGCCGTCTCGTTCCAGGCTTTCGCTTCGACGGTGACCCGCTCGCTCTGGCCGATGTCACCATCTATGTGCCGACGCGTCGTGCCGCGCGTGCCTTGCGCGGTGTGTTCGTCGACAGCCTGGCGGCGCGCGGCGGCGGCGGATCGGCGATCCTGCCGGTCATCCGGCCACTCGGCGAGTTCGACGAGGATGAGGCCGCATTCGAGACCGAGGCATCGGCAGCCATCGATCTCGCACAGCCGATCGCGGCAACCGAACGCCTGTTGCTGCTGACGCCGCTGGTGCGCGCCTGGAAACGCCGGTTGCCGGCACATGTCGCCGCCCTTTTTGCCGAGGAGATCGTCATCCCGGCCTCCACCGCCGACGCGATCTGGCTGGCGCGCGATCTCGCCCGGCTGATGGATGAGATCGAGACGGAAGGCACCGACTGGGCCAAGCTCACCGATCTGGTGACCGGCAACCTTGCCGGTTGGTGGCAGGTGACGCTCGAATTCCTCGGCATCGTCACCGACGCCTGGCCGAAATTCCTTGAAGAGAGCGACCGCTCCAATCCGGCCGCGCATCGCAGCGCGCTGATCCGCGCCGAGGCGGCGCGGCTGCAGCGCAATCCGCCCGCCGGGCCGGTCATCGCCGCGGGCTCGACCGGCTCGATCCCCGCCACGGCAGAACTGCTTGCCGCGATCGCGCGCCTGCCCGGCGGCGCCATCGTGCTGCCCGGTCTCGACCGGACGCTGGACGAAGCGTCGTTCCAGGCAATCGCCGCGCCCGGGGCACGTCCGGCCGTGCTCGGCCATCCGCAATATGGCCTCGCCAGGTTGATCGCCAAGATCGGCGTGCTGCGCGGCGATGTCGAGGAGATCAGCGCGGGCGAACCGCAACTTGCGCTTCGCGCCGCCCTTGTCGGCGAAGCGCTGCGGCCGGCCGAGACCACCGAACTCTGGGCTGAGACACGTGCCGATTTCTCGGCATCCGACATTGCCGGCGCCTTCGCCGAGGTGACCTTGCTCGAAGCTGCCAGCGAACGCGATGAAGCCGTCGCCATCGCCGTCGCGCTCAAGCGCGCGGTCGAACAACCCGGCCAAAGGGCGGCTCTCGTCACCGGCGACCGCGCACTGGCGCGGCGCGTCTCGATCGAGCTCCAGCGCTTCGGCGTCGTCGCCGACGATTCCGGTGGCACGCCGCTCGCCAACACCCCGGCGGCCAGCCTGCTCAGGCTGGCGCTCGAAGCGGTCTTCCGGCCAGGCGATCCGGTTGGCCTGCTGTCGCTGCTCAAGCATCCGCTGCTCGGGCTTGGCCTCGAACGGGCTGATGTGCGCCACGCGGCGGAACTGGTCGAACTGGTGGCGCTGCGTGGCGGCACAGGCCGCCCGGACATCGTTTCGCTACCGGAACTGTTCGAGGCCCGCCTCACCGGCCTCGGCAGCGGCAACCGCCCGCCCTTCTGGTTTTCCCGGCTGACCGTGCGTTCAATCGAAAGCGCGCGGAATTTGCTCGAACGTCTCAAGCTGGCGCTGGCGCCGCTCGCGGCTTTCCGTGGCCAGGCGGACGCCGACCTTGCCGCTTTGGTCAGGGCCAGTGTCGTCGCACTCGAAAATCTCGGCCGCACCGCCGATGGCGGCCTTGGCGAGCTCTATGCCGGTGACGCCGGTGAAAAGCTTGCCGAACTGCTGCGCGGGCTGGTCGCGGCTTCGGCACCCTTGTCGTTCGCGGGCAACGAGTGGCCCGACGTGATGGCGGCGCTGATCGCGGCCGAAACGGTCAAGCCGGCGCAAGGCACCGACAGGAACATCGCCATCTGGGGCGCGCTGGAAGCCCGGTTGCAGACGGTCGATACGCTGGTCATCGGCGGGCTCAATGAGGGCGTATGGCCGCGCAAGCCGGAGAGCGACCGCTTCATGTCGCGGCTGATGAAGACCGGCATCGACCTCGAACCGCCCGAGCGGCGTATCGGCCTTGCCGCGCATGATTTCCAGATGGCGATGGGCGCCAGGAAGGTGGTGCTGGCCCGCTCGGCACGCGCCGGCGACGCCCCCGCCGTGCCGTCACGCTGGCTGCAGCGCCTACTCACTTTCATAGGTAATGACCAGGCGGCGGCGCTGCGCCGGCGTGGCGACGAGCTGCTCGCCTGGGCACGCGCGCTCGATACCGGCCCGAGACAGGATTTCGCGCCGCGACCGCAACCGAAACCGCCACTGTCCGTCCGTCCAGGCCATTTCTCGGTCACCGAGATCGAGACGCTGCGCCGGGATCCCTACGCCGTCTATGCCAGACGGATTCTCGGCCTGATGCCGCTCGATCCGGTCATTCGCGATCCCGGAGCCGCCGAGCGCGGCACGCTGTTCCATGCCATCCTGCACCTGTTCTCGGCGCGCGTCGCCGATCCGCGCGCGCCCGACGCGCTCGCCGGCCTCATCGCCGCTGGCAGCGCCTGTTTTGCCGAAGCTTCACTTCCGGCCGATGTCGAGGCGGTGTGGTGGCCGCGCTTCGAAAAACTCGCCGCCAACATCATCGAGTGGGAGCGCACGCGCGCCGACGCGGTGATCCGGCGGCATGCCGAGGAGCGCGCCGGCAAGACCGTTGTTGGCCAATCCGGTGTGACGCTGTCCGGCTATGCCGACCGCGTCGACCTGCTGGCCGGCGGCATGGCTGACATACTGGACTACAAGACCGGTTCCTCGCCGTCCAAGGCGCAGGCGCACACGCTGCTTGCGCCGCAGCTGGCGCTGGAGGGTGCGCTGCTCAGGCGCGGCGCCTTCAAGGATTTGGGCGCGCGCGAACCGTCGCAGCTGGCTTTCGTGCGGTTGAAGCCGAATGGCGAGGTGTTCGAGGAATCGATCCTCGAACACAACCGCCAGCCGCGCACCGCCACCGATCTTGCCGAAGAGGCCTGGGCGCGGCTGGAGAAGCTGTTGATTCACTATGCCGACCCGGCGACCAGCTATCTGTCGCGCGCGCTGCCGTTTCGCGAAGGCGAGACCGATGGCGACTACGACCACCTTGCCCGCGTGCTCGAATGGTCGGCCGGCGGCGATGCCGGTGACGAGGGAGGGGAGGCATGAAGAAGGCCTATCCCATCCCCAGCGACACCGCGACCAGCCAGGCCCGCGCCGCCGACCCTCAGAATTCCGCCTGGGTGTCGGCGAACGCCGGCTCCGGCAAGACCCATGTGCTGGCCCAGCGTGTCATCCGGCTGCTGCTGCGCGGCACCGATCCGTCGAAGATCCTGTGCCTGACCTACACGCGCGCCGCCGCCGCCAACATGTCGAACCGGGTTTTTTCAACGCTGTCGGAATGGACGACATTGGGTGACACGGATCTGGCGTCGAAGGTCGAGGCGCTGGAAGGCCGGCGGCCCGATCTCGAGACCATGCGCCGGGCGCGGCGCCTGTTTGCCGAGGCGCTGGAAACACCCGGTGGGCTGAAGATCCAGACTATCCATGCCTTCTGCGAATCGGTGCTGCACCAGTTCCCGCTGGAAGCCAACATCCCGGCTCATTTCGAGATGCTCGACGGCCAGATGGAGGCGTCGCTGTTTGCCGCCGCGCGCCGCGACATGATCTCCGGCACTGCCGCCGGCGACGCGGATCTGGCCGAGGCCTTTGCCACCATTCTCGACCGTGGCGGCGAAGCCGGGCTCGACGCCTTGCTGGGCGAGATCGTGCGCAAGCGCGACGGCTTGCGTAATTTCATCGACGCGGTTGGATGCGACCGCACGCGCTTCCAGGCCCTGTTCGATGAGTTCGATTTTCGCCCCGGCCAGACCGCCGAAGGCATCGCGGCTTCGGTGTGGCCGTTGCCGGGCTTCCTGCCCGACTATTTTGCCGGCTTTGCCCAGGCCGCTGAAGCCGCCGACGCCAGATCGGTGCTGAACAACATCCTGCCCTATGCGCGCCAGGCTTTCGCCGAGGGCGATCCCATTCGCCGCCTGCAACTGCTGGCGCGAGCCTTCCTCAAGACCGACGGCGACGCCTACGACCCGGCAAAAGCCTTCAAGAAAGCTCTGGTCGACCTGCTGCCGGATCTGGCGGAGCGTTATCTCTCGGCGACCAAAGCCATCATCGAAACAGTCGACCGGCTGGCCCTGTTCCGGATGCTGGAAGGCACGCGCGCCGCACTGATCATCGCCGACTGGCTGATCGCCCGTTACGAGGTGCTGAAGCGCAGTCGCGGCTTTCTCGACTTCAATGACCTGATCACCCGCACGGTCAACCTGCTGGCGCGGCCCGACGCCGGCCCCTGGGTGCAATACAAGCTCGACCAGGGCATCGACCATATCCTGCTCGACGAGGCGCAGGACACCAGCCCGGATCAATGGGAAGTGGTGAAGCGGCTGGCGGAAGAGTTCTTTGCCGGCTTTGGCGCTCGCGACAGGGTCCATCGCACGGTCTTCGCCGTCGGTGACGAGAAGCAGTCGATCTACTCGTTCCAGGGTGCTGCCCCGGACTCCTTCGCCGACAGCCGGCTGTTGTTTGCAGGCAGGGTTCGCAACGCCGAGGCGTCCTTCGCCGATCTCAAGCTGACCTGGTCGTTCCGCTCGACCGACGACGTTCTGACCGCGGTCGACCGCGTCTTCGCCGACGCAAGCGTGCGGCGCGGCATCAGCCATGATCCCGATCCGCTGCGCCACCAGGCGATCCGCACCGACGCACCGGGCTATGTCGAGGTGTGGCCGTCGGTCGGCGCTGATGTCGTCGATGAGCCCGACGACTGGACGCAAGCCATCGACCATGCGCATGCGCCGGCGGTACGCGTTGCCGAGAATGTCGCCGCCACCATTGCCGGCTGGATTGGCACTGGCGAGATCATCGAAGGCCGCGGCAAGCGGTTGCGGCCGGGTGACGTGCTGGTGCTTGTGCGCAAGCGCGATCGCTTTGTCCACGCGCTGACCCGGGCGCTCAAACGCCGCGACATTCCGGTCGCCGGCGCCGACCGGCTGAGCCTGCCCGGACACATCGCCGTCAAGGACCTGATTGCGCTCGGCCATCTCCTCATCCAGCCGCAGGACGATCTGTCGCTCGCCGCCGTGCTGCGCAGCCCGATCTTCGATCTGCCTGAAGAGACACTTTTCACGCTCGCCGCGGAGAGGCCGACTGGACTGTCGTTGATCGCGTCGCTGCGCACCCACGCCGGCGACAGCGAGCGACTGGCGGCGGTCGTTGCTCGGCTTGACACCTGGACTGATGAGGCCGCGTTCAAGCCGGTGTTTGAATTCTATGCCGGGCTGCTGGCGCGCGACGGCGTGCGCCGCAAGATGATCGCGCGGCTCGGGCCTGAAGCCGGTGACATTCTCGACGAGTTCCTCAGTTTCTGCCTTGCCGAGGAGCGGACCGGCCTGCCGGGGCTGGAAGCCTTCCTATCGACGCTGGAAAACGCCGGTCCCGAGATCAAGCGCGAGATGGACCAGACCCGCGACGAGGTTCGGGTCATGACCGTGCACGCCGCCAAGGGCCTGGAAGCGCCGGTCGTGTTCCTGGTCGATGGCGGTTCCGCCCCGTTCAGCGACCAGCATCTGCCGCGCCTGATGCCCTTCGATGGCTCCGGTGCAAATTGGGACGGCAAGGGCTATCTCTGGCGCTCGGCCAGCGATGTTGCCAACGGCTTTTCCAAAGCAGCGGCAGCGCGGGCCCGAGAACTCGCCGACGACGAATACCGCCGGCTGCTCTATGTCGGCATGACCCGTGCCGAGGACCGGCTGATTGTCTGCGGCTATCACGGCAAGCGGGCGCCGAACGCCGGCACCTGGCACTCGATCGTCAGCCGTGCGCTGATCGGCGCTCCTGAAAGCGAGCAGCGTCCGCATCCCGCCGGTGGCGAACCGGTGCATCGCTTCCATGTCACGAAGCTGCCGCCGGTCGCGCCAAGCTCCGCTGAGCAGGTACGGCAAGCCGATGCTTTCGGGCCATTGCCGGCGACCTTATTCCGCCCCCTGCCGCCTTTCGAGGATTTACCGCGCCCGCTGTCGCCATCCGGTGCCTCGGCGCTGATCGACGAGGGCAAGGAAGCTGTGGTCGACAAAGCGTCACCGGTGCTGGACGCCGATGCCGAGCCGGGCTTTGCGGTGCTGCGTGGGCTTGCCCTGCACAAACTGCTGCAGATGTTGCCCGGCATTGCGGAGCCCGAACGCCAGGGTGCGGCGGAACGCTATCTCGCACGGACGGGTGCGGACTGGCCTCCATCGGAGCGTGAGAAGGCACTGACGTCGGTCACATCAATCCTTGCGGACCCCGGCTTCGGTCAGTTGTTTGCGCCATCGTCACGTGCCGAGGTCGCGATCATGGGCAGCCTGGAGGTAAAGGGCAAAAAACGCTCGATTTCCGGCAAGATCGACCGGTTGGCGGTGACATCGGACACGGTCTCGATCGTCGACTACAAGACCAACCGGCCGGCGCCCGCCACCCTGGCCGAGGTGCCGCCGGCCTACCTGCTCCAGCTCGCGCTCTATCGCGCCTTGCTGCAACCGCTCTATCCCGGCCGCACGGTCAAGGCGGCCTTGCTGTTCACCGAGGCGCCGCGGCTGATCGAGCTGCCGGCCAGTGCCATGGATGACGCCCTTGCTCGACTCACGGGAGCGTGACACAACACCTGCTTGAAGAAGGGCGCGATCACCACCACATTTGGTGGGACAAAAACTTTCGAAAGGATTTTTCCCATATGGCAACCGTCAAGGTCGACAAGAGCAACTTCCAGACCGACGTGCTTGACGCCAGTGTACCGGTCGTCGTCGATTTCTGGGCGGAATGGTGCGGCCCCTGCAAGATGATCGCGCCGGCGCTCGAAGACATCGCCACCGAACTTGGCGCCAAGGTCAAGATCGCCAAGCTCAACATCGACGAGAATCCGGAGCTTGCCGCCCAGTTCGGCGTGCGCTCGATCCCGACGCTTATGATCTTCAAGGGCGGCGAAATGGCTGACATGAAGGTGGGTGCCGCGCCGAAGACCGCGCTGTCGCACTGGATCAATGGCAACCTCGCCTGATCCATCTGAATTCCTGACCATCAAGCCCGGCCTCGCGCCGGGCTTTTTTGTTGGCGTCACCTGCAGCGCCGCCGTTCTTTGGACGCGCAAAGGACGCTGTAGCAGTTTGATTGGCGCATGATCCTTTCAGAAAATCGATTCCGATTTTCTGGGTCATGCGCTGCCACGCTCTGGCCCTCGCGTCCGGCCACTCCATGTCATCTGCTTGAGGGAGACAGGAGAACACCATGACCGGATCCGCCAAGGCCACCGTCTTCATCGACAATGAGCGCGTCATCGTCACCGAGTACCGCTTCGCGCCGGGTGAGAACACCGGCTGGCACCGCCACGGCCACGACTATGTCGTCGTGCCGCTGATGGACGGCAAGGTGAAGCTGCTGACCAAGGACGGCGAATCCTTTGCCGAGATGAAGAAGGGCGCGCCCTATTTCCGCAAGGAGGGCGTCGAGCACGATGTCATCAACGCCAATGAAGGCGAATACGCTTTTATCGAGATCGAGCTGAAGTAACACGCCTTTGACCGCTGATCGGCGCGCTGGGAATCCATCACTGTGATGGCACGCCATCAACTGCCATCTTGATGGCAAAGGTGGATCGGCCTATATCCCTTCCAAAAGGGAGTTTGAAATGGCCGAACCACAGCTCTCAGTCCGTAGCGCGAAAGCACGCGACCTGGCTCATAGACTTGCGCGTCGTGAAAATCGTTCGATAGCCGATGTGGTGGAACGTGCGCTTGAATCATACGAGATTCGTGAAGCGGGCCGTGAACCCGCTTCCACTTTCTATGCCAGCCTGACTGCAAGCAACGGCGCAGACATCGATCTGGAGAAAATTATTCGCGAAGGCCGCCGAGTTCATTCGGGACTTGAGCTTTGATTTTCGTCGATACCAACGTGATTTCGGAGACTCTGAAGAAGGCGCCGGACCCAGCTGTCCGGGCGTGGCTTGTCCGCAATGACGCTGAACTGGCCCTTCCCACAGTGACGATTGCTGAAATCGCCTTCGGCATTCAAAAAATACGACCTGACGAGCGTGCCGATCGGCTGGAACAGGGACTTTCCCGATGGCGCCATCGATTTGCCGGCCGGATTTTTGGACTGACGGAAGAGGCTGCCTTGGCTTACGGCGAGATCATGGGGGCCGCGACGCGCCAAGGTCGCGGCATGTCAGCTCCCGATGGTATGATTGCGGCGATAGCGCGCGTGAATGGAGGCCGGCTGGCAACGCGCAATCTCAGCGACTTTGACACCACCAGCCTTGACCTGATCTCACCGTGGGATTTTTGAAGCAGGTCGAAAGCCAAGGTAGGATACATTCCGGCTGCAGCCGCCGCTAGCCACGCTAGGCGTAATCGGTGCCTCACGTGGGCGGCGTGCCGTTCTCAGCCAGGACGGCGCCGACGAAATAAAGCGACCCGCCGATCAGGATGCGCGGCGGCGGTCCGTCCCAGGTGTCGCGCAGCAGCATTAGCGCATTGGCGACGGAACTCACCGGCTCGGCCGTCAGCCCGGCCTCCGTCGCGCGGATCGCCAGTTCGTCATTCGGCACGCCGGCATCGCTCATGCTCACCGGCACCGTGTAGACATGCCGGGCGAGGCCCTTGAAGGCACGGAAATAGCCGCTCTGGTCCTTGGTGTTGATCATGCCGGAGATAAGGAAGAGCGGACGCGGGTTCTTTTCTTCCTGCTCGGCCAGCGCTTCGGCAATCACCACACCGGCACCCGGATTGTGGCCGCCGTCGAGCCAGATGTCGGCGCCCTTCGGCGCCAGCTCCGCCAACCGGCCCTGCGCCAGCTTCTGCATGCGGCCGGGCCAGGCGACATTGATCATCGCCTTTTCGGCGGCGCGATGGCTGATCTCGAAACCGGCTGCCTTGACCGCGGCGATCGCTGCGGCCGCGTTGGCGAACTGGTGGCGCCCTGGCAACCGGGGCGGCGGCAGGTCCATCAAACCGTCTTCGTCCTGGTAGACCATGCGGCCGTTTTCCTCATAGGCGAGGTAATCCTGCCCATAGACGAAGGTCGGACACTCCAGCCGCTCGGCGGTTTCGATGAGCGCTTGCAGTGCCGTCTCGCTTTCCTGCGCACCAATCACCACCGGGCAACCGCGCTTCATGATGCCGGCTTTTTCGACAGCGATCAGCTCGACACGATCGCCGAGATAGGCTTCGTGGTCGAGCGAGACCGGCATGATTACCGACACCGCCGGCTCCTTGATGACATTTGTGGCGTCGAGCCGGCCGCCGAGCCCGACCTCGATGATGGCGGCGTCGGCCTGGTGTTCGGAAAACAAGAGGAATGTGACGGCGGTGAGGATTTCGAAGACGGTGATTGTCTCGCCTTCATTGGCCCTGGCGACGCGCGCGATGGCGTCGGCGAAAACCCTGTCCTCGACCAGCCTGCCGCCGCCATCGGCGGCCAGTCGGTAGCGCTCGTGCCAGTTGACCAGATGCGGCGAGGTGTGGACATGGACGCGGTAGTCCGCCGCCTCGAGCAGCGCGCGTGAAAAGGCCGCGCACGAACCCTTACCATTGGTGCCGGCGATGTGGATGACCGGCGGCAGCCGGTCCTGCGGATTATCAAGCCGCTCCAGGAGCCGCGAAATGCGGTCGAGCGAAAGGTCGAAGCCTTTCGGGTGAAGCGCCATCAGGGCTTCGATTTCGCGGTCGGCGGCAAGCGTTGTCATGGCGCAATCCTGGCGCATGACCCCGAAAACCAGAATCGGCTTCACAAAGGGCCATGCCAATTCAAAAAGCTACAGCGCGCCAGGGACATGGCGCAATCGCTGTTCGCGGCGCTTCTTGTCGCGTCAGGCCTGTGGACGTGCCTCGGCCGGAATTGTTGCCGGCGGCAGGATTTCCGGCTCCAGCGGCTTTTGTTCTTCCGGCAGCTTGAGCAGCATCTTGAGCAGGCGCGCGATGGTTTCGCGCAGCTCCAGCCGCGACACCACCATGTCGACCATGCCGTGCTCCATCAGATATTCGGAGCGCTGGAAGCCGTCCGGCAATTTCTCGCGGATGGTCTGCTCGATGACGCGCGGTCCGGCAAAGCCGATCAGCGCACCGGGCTCGGCTATGTGCACGTCGCCCAGCATGGCGTAGGAGGCGGTGACGCCGCCGGTGGTCGGGTTGGTCAAAACGACGATGTAGGGAAGGCTGGCTTCCTTCAGCCGGTCGACACCGACCGTGGTACGCGGCAATTGCATGAGGGACAAAATGCCTTCCTGCATGCGGGCGCCGCCGGAAGCGGCAAACAGGATCAGCGGCCGTTTGCGCTGCAGCGCAGCCTCAAAGCCATGCACGATGGCGTCGCCAGCGGCCATGCCGAGCGAGCCGCCCATGAAGGCAAAATCCTGCACCGTGACCACAACTGGCAGGCCCTCGACGGTTCCCAGCGCATTGATGATCGCGTCTTCCAGGCCGGTCTTGGCCTTGGCGTCCTTCAGCCGGTCGACATAGCGCTTCTCATCGCGAAATTTCAGCGGATCCTGCATGACCTTGGGGTTGTCCAGGGTCTCGTATTTGCCGTCGTCGAAGAAGAACCTCAGCCGCTCCTTGGCCGAGATCTTCATGTGATGGCCTGATGAGGGAATGACGAACTGGTTGGATTCCAGATCCTTGTGGAACACCATCTCGCCGGTCTCCGGATCCTTGATCCAGAGATTCTCGGGCATGTCGGTGCGCCGGCCGAGCATCGAATTGATCTTCGGGCGAACGTAATTGGTGATCCAGTTCATCGCTTCGGCTCCTGTCCTGACGAAGAGTTAGAGCAATTCCAGGAAAAGTGTGAAGCGGTTTTCCGTCCGGAATTGCGGTAAACTGAAAGATAGAGCGGTTCGGCGTTCCTTGAAACGGTGAACCGATCTAGTGCATGTCGCCCAAAAGTGGAAACCGGTTTTGGGATAACGACATGCGCAAAAGCTGAGGTAGGAGAACTATTCGGCAGCAGCAAGGCGGGCCGAGCGCACACCTTGCGCAAGGCCGCTGACCAGCGTGGCGACGGCTTCGGCCGGGTCGGCGGTCTTCTCGCCCTTCGGCCCCAGCACATTGGCCACCGCATTGACGATCGCGGTGCCGACGACGACGCCATCGGCATTGGCGCCGATGACGCGAGCCTGCTCGGCGGTCTTGACACCGAAGCCTACGCAGACCGGCAGGTCGGTATGGCCCTTGATGCGCTTGACCGCCGCCGCCACCTTGCCGGTGTCGGCCAGCGCCGAGCCGGTGATGCCGGTCATCGAGACGTAGTAGACGAAGCCCGACGTGTTCTGCAGCACCTTGGGCAGGCGCTTGTCGTCGGTGGTCGGCGTCGCCAGCCGGATGAAGTTGATGCCGGCTTTCAGCGCCGGAATGCAGAGTTCCTCGTCCATCTCCGGCGGCAGGTCGACGACGATCAGCCCGTCTATGCCGCTGGCGATCGCGTCCTTGAGGAAGCGGTCGACGCCATAGATGTAGATCGGATTGTAGTAGCCCATCAGCACGATCGGCGTTTCATTGTCACCGGTCCGGAACTCCGACGCCATCTTCAGCGTCTTGACCAGCGTCTGGCCGCCTTTCAGCGCCCTGAGGCCCGCCGCCTGGATCGCTGGGCCGTCGGCCATTGGATCGGAAAACGGCATGCCGAGCTCGATGATGTCGGCGCCTGCGCCCGGCAGTGCCTTCATGATCGACAGCGAGGTGTCGTAGTCCGGGTCGCCGCCCATGAAATAGGTGACGAGCGCCGGGCGGCCCTCGGTCTTCAGCTTTGCCATGCGGCGGTCGATGCGGGTGGTCATGATCAGATCTCCATGCCCAGCATCGAGGCCACCGTGTGCACGTCCTTGTCGCCACGGCCGGACAGATTGACGATGACGATCTGGTCCTTGTCCATGGCGGGCACGATCTTCACCGCATGCGCGATGGCATGCGCCGATTCCAGCGCCGGAATGATGCCTTCGACGCGCGTCGTCAGCTTGAAGGCTTCCAGCGCCTCGTCGTCGAGAATGGGTACATATTCGACGCGGCCTGAATCGCGCAGCCAGGAATGCTCCGGGCCAACGCCGGGATAATCGAGGCCGGCCGAGATCGAATGGCCGTCCATGATCTGGCCGTCGGCATTCTGCAGGAGGTAGGTGCGGTTGCCGTGCAGCACGCCGGGTTTTCCGGCATTCATCGAGGCGCAATGCTCGATGCCGTCGAGGCCGCGCCCGCCGGCTTCGATGCCGATGATGCGCACCTCCTTGTCGTCCAGGAAGGGATGGAACAGGCCGATGGCATTCGAACCGCCGCCGACAGCGGCGATGATGGTGTCCGGCAGCCGGCCTTCCTGTTCGAGGATCTGCGCCCGCGCCTCGATGCCGATCACCGACTGGAAGTCGCGCACCAGCTCCGGATAGGGATGCGGGCCGGCGGCGGTGCCGATCAGGTAATACGTGTCCTCGACATTGGTCACCCAGTCGCGCAACGCCTCGTTCATGGCGTCCTTCAGCGTACCGTGGCCGGCGGTCACCGGCCGCACTTCGGCGCCGAGCAGCTTCATGCGGAAGACATTTGGGCTTTGCCGGGCAACGTCGGTGGCGCCCATATAGACAACGCAGGGAAAGCCGAAGCGGGCCGCGACCGTGGCCGAGGCCACGCCGTGCTGGCCAGCACCGGTTTCGGCGATGATGCGCTTCTTGCCCATGCGCTTGGCCAGCAGGATCTGGCCGAGGCAGTTGTTGATCTTGTGCGACCCGGTGTGGTTCAGGTCCTCGCGCTTGAAATAGACCTTTGCGCCGCCCCCGAGGCCCTTCGCCGAGGAAACCTCACGAAGATGCTTGGTCAGCCCTTCGGCGAAATAGAGTTTCGAGGGCCGCCCGGCATAGTGGGTCGACAGGTCAGTCAGTTCAGCCCTGAAATCCGCATCGTTCTTGACCTCGTTCCAGTTCCGCTCCAGGTCGAGGATCAGCGGCATCAGCGTTTCGGCAACGAAACGACCGCCGAAAATGCCGAACATACCCTGTTCGTCGGGTCCGGTGCGGAAGGAATTGGGCGTCGCCGGCTTGTTCATCGCCGATCTCCTGGCTTGTCGTTTAGGGCTTTAGGCGGCGCGGTCGTCGCGTGCTGCCCGGACGGCCCGGAAAAACTGTTCGATCAGCGCCGGATCCTTGACGCCCGGCGCGCTTTCCACGCCTGAGGAAATGTCTATTCCGGGCGGGTTGGCAAGCCGAAGGGCATCGCCGATATTGGCGGCGTTGAGCCCACCGGAAAGCATGTAATCGACGCCGCCGTCAAGGCCGACAAGAATGCGCCAGTCGAAGGCAACACCATTGCCACCCGGCAGTTCCGAGCCTTTCGGCGGCTTGGCGTCGAACAGGAACCGGTCTGATATGCCGATGAACGGCTTTATCCGCTCGAGATCGGCAGTCTCGCTGAGCGGCAGCGCCTTCATCACCGGCAGGCCATAGCGGGCTTTGACCTCGGCCACGCGCTCGGGCGTTTCCGCGCCGTGCAGCTGCAGCATGTCAGGCTGCATTTTGGCAACGATTTCATCCAGGAAGGCGTCGCTGGCATCGACGGTGACGGCAACCGCCAAAGCCTTGCCGCGCGCAGCCTCGCGCAGACGGCCAGCCTCGGCAGGGTCGACATAGCGTGGGCTTTTGGCGAAGAAAATAAACCCGACATGGCTGGCGCCGCCGGCCAGCGCCGCGGCCATTGCCCCGTCGGTCTTCAAGCCGCAGATCTTGATGTCGAGTGCCATGGCGCGGGAATTGGCATGAAAAGCGAAAAGAGTCGAGAAAAAGCATGCTGTTTGCCGGCAACGCCAAAGGCGCTACCTATGGATGGACAGGATGCAAGGCGGGAGCACGATCATGGCCGACAGAACCGTTGCCGAACTCAGGCAGAAGATCACGCAGGCGCGCGAGGTCATTGCGCACCTGATGGACAAGGCCGCCTTCAATGGCGCCGAGGCGCACCGCGCACTGGATTATTTTGGCAGCGATGCGTTTGACGGCAATTTTTTGCCGTGGCCGCATCATGGCGATGAGGGGCTGCGTCCGGAGGATCTCAACGCGGCGAATGACGATTGAATTTCGTCATCCTAGGGCGGAGCGATGCGAAGCGGAGCGCAAACCCTAGGATGACGACGTTGGAGATGGCTTCGCCAATCTCCAAGGGTCGCGCGAGTAGCCTACTGCGCTCGACGTGCCGCCCGGCTGCCTCTACTCGAACGCGATCGCCTGCAGCGCGCCGCCATTGCGCTTCAGCCATGCCTTGCAGCGCTCGGTGTCGGGGCAAAGCTGCTCGCACAGCTTCCAGAATTTCGGGCCGTGGTTCATCTCCTTGAGATGCGCCACCTCATGCGCGACGAGATAATTGATGACCGGCGCCGGCGCCATCATAATGCGCCAGGAAAACGACAGATTGCCGTCGGAAGTGCAGGAGCCCCAGCGGCTTGAGGTGTCCTTGAAGCGGATCGCCTTGGCGCGCTTGCCCAGCGCCTCGGTGTGCTTGACCACCAGCTTCTCGATCTCGCGCTTGGCCTCGCGCTTGAGGAAATCGGCGATGCGACGCGGCAGGTGGATGCGATCGCCATGCACGATCAGCAGCGGACCGCGCTCGTCGCGCGACACGGTGACGGTGCCGCGTTTCGAAGGCTCATGGACGATGCGGTGCGCCACGCCGCGCACCGGAATCTTGATGCCGGGCCGCACCTGCGGTCGGGCGGGCACCTTGGCCAGCCGCTGTTCCAGCCAGTCCTGATGGCGGTCGAGGAATTTTTCCACCTCGCCCCGGCGCAGGCCCGGCGGCACGGTGATGCGCAGGCCCCGGCCGCCGGAATCGATGCGCAGCGTCAGCCGCCGCGCGCGGTCGTTCTCGACGATCTTGAGCGGCAATGAGCGGCCGGCAACGACATGCTCGCGCTCTTCGACAGGCGCGGGTTTGGGCTTTGTCAGATTGCGGAAGAAGCCGAATGACATGGCGCAACGATACGTGATTCGAGGAAAACGAATAGAACAAAAAAGAAACGGCGCCGCTCGCGCGACGCCGTTTTTTTCACGATGTGGCCTGTCGCTTGGCCTCAGTCGTCAAGCAGGTTCGAGCCTTTGCCACGCTTGGTGGTCGTCGTTCCGGTGCTCGGATCCGTCTTCGTCGGCGCCGTCGACTTGTTGCGGTTGGCCATGAAGCGGTCGAACTCGTCCTGGTCCTTGGCGCGGCGCAATTCCCTTGCATACTCGTCGAACTGGGTCAGCATCTCGTCGAGCTTGCGGCGCTCTTCGTTCAGGCGCTCGAGTTCCTTTTCGCGCCAGTCGTCGAAAGCGACGTTGCCAGTGCGGGCGGAACCATTGCCCCAGCGCGCGGCCTTGTCGGAACCGCGGCGGCAGCCGGCGAAGATGCCGTCGGTCGCGCGGTTGACGTCACGCTTGAAGCCGTCGAGGCGGTCGCCCCAGATGATGTAGGCAAGCATGGCGAAGCCGAGTGGCCAGAACACCATGAACCCGATCACCATCAACGCGATGGTTGCCGGCGTCCAGGCCGGGCGGATCAATGCAGATGTGTTCATTTTCTCCCATTCCTTCGGTTGGAGACAGCCAAACCCGGCTGCGTGGAATCGAAATGGGAAGAGAAAAACGGCGATTCAAGACAATGTCCGCCAAAACCGGACAAGCATCTGAAATGATTGTTGCTTTTTGAGTGCTTCGAGGAAAAGCACGACCAGGCATGAAGAACAGTGGCAATGCCGCCGGCGGTACAATGGTTTGATGCATCGGCAGGGAACCCATTCCTTTCAAAAATCCAGGGCCGCGTTATCGACGACCTCCTTCATCACGAAGAACGTCCTCGTCTGACGAACGCCGGGCAGTGCGATCAACTGATCCCCGTGGATCCGGTTGAAATCCGCCATGTCACCGACCCTGATCTTTAGAAAATAGTCGAAGTCGCCTGCCACCAGATGGCAATCGAGAATGAATTTCAGTTTCGCGACGGCCTTCTCGAATTCCGCAAAGCTTTCCGGGGTCGAGCGATCCAGGACGACGCCAACCATCACCAGCGCGCCTCTGTCGACCTTCTGCGGCGTCACCACTGCCCTGACATGGCTGATGTAGCCTTCATCGAACAAGCGTTGCGTGCGGCGGTGGCACGTCGCCGGGCTGACAACAACCGACTGCGCCAACTCCGCATTGGTCAACCGCCCATTGTCCTGGAGCAGGCGCAACATTTTGAGGTCGATCCGGTCGAGCGATGCTTTCATGAAAGGTTCTTCCGCCTTTGAGGCATTTTATCGAAGCATTATAACATATTGACGCTGAAAGGTTAGATTTCAGGCATTTTCTGCTCGATCTTAGAGAGCACCTTTCAAGAGAAAACTGATAGTGTTTCCGGCATCAAAATCACAATCAGAGGAGGATCTCTCATGTTGGAGAAGTTCGAACGCTATCCGCTCACATTTGGACCGACCCATATCGAGAAACTGGATCGGCTCAGTGCTCATCTCGGCGGGAAGGTCGATCTCTACGCCAAGCGGGAAGATTGCAATTCCGGCCTCGCCTTCGGCGGCAACAAGCTGCGCAAGCTCGAATACATTATCCCGGACGCGATCGCCTCAAACGCCGACACGCTGGTTTCGATCGGCGGCGTTCAATCCAACCACACGCGCATGGTGGCAGCTGTCGCAGCGAAAATCGGCATGAAATGCCGCTTGGTGCAGGAAAGCTGGGTGCCCCACGAGGACGCCGTCTACGATCGCGTCGGCAACATCCTTTTGAGCCGGATCATGGGCGCAGATGTCCAGATGGTCGATGAGGGCTTCGATATCGGAATCAGGGAAAGCTGGGAACAGGCGATCGCGGACGTGAAAGCCAGAGGCGGCAAACCTTATCCGATTCCGGCCGGGGCTTCGGTGCATAAATATGGCGGCCTGGGCTACGTCGGCTTCGCCGAAGAGGTGCGCGCGCAGGAGAAGGAACTCGGCCTTGCCTTCGACTACATCGTCGTCTGTACCGTCACCGGCTCTACCCATGCCGGCATGGTGGTCGGCTTCGCCAAGGACGGTCGCGAACGTAAGGTGATTGGCATCGACGCATCAGGCACCCCGACGCAGACCAAGGCGCAAGTGCTTGAGATCGTGAGGAACACAGCAGCTTTGGTCGAACTCGACAAGGAACTCAATGCGGACGACGTCGTGCTCATCGAGGACTATGCTTACCCAGCCTATGGTGTCCCCTCACAGGAGACGAAGGAAGCAATCCGTCTCTGTGCCCGCCTCGAAGGCATGATCACGGATCCGGTATATGAGGGAAAATCCATGCAGGGCATGATCGATCTCGTGAACAAAGGCTATTTTCCTGCGGGATCCAAGGTGCTCTACGCCCACCTCGGCGGCGCTCCGGCCATCAATGGGTATGCCTATACATTCCGTAATGGCTGAGTGCATTCAGGTGCGGCACGGCTGCGTGGAATCGGGATGGAAGCGGGAAAACGATTCAGGACAATGTCCGCCAAATCCGGACAAGCGGCTGAAATGATTGTCGCATTTTGAGTTCTTCGAGGAAAAGCACGACCACCCCGGCGACCAGGCCCCAGAATGCCGCGCCGACGCCGAACAGCGTCAAACCCGAAGCGGTGACGGCAAAGGTGACGGTGGCGGCCATTCGGTGACCTTCGTCCTTCAAGGCGATCGACAAAGCGTTGGCAAGCGGCGCCATCAGCGCGAGACCCGCCACCAGCACGATCAGGCTCTGCGGCAGGACGGCGAAGATCGCCACCAGCGAAGCGCCGAAAATGGCAAAGACGAGATAGGCGAGCGCATAGAACGGGCCGGTCTTCCAGCGTTCGGCGGGGTCCGGATGGACGTCAGGCCCGGTGCAGATCGCAGCCGAAATCGCCGCCAGATTGGTGGTCGAGCCGCCAAACGGCGCCGACAGCAGCGAAAACAGGCCAGTGACGCCGATCAGCGGGCCCGGCTCCGGGTGATAGCCGGCGGCGCGCAGCACGGCCAGGCCGGAGAGATTCTGCGAAGCCATGGTGACGAGATAGAGCGGCAGCGCCAGGCCGATGATCGCGGCAGCGCTGAAATGCGGCGCGATCAGTGTCAGCGTCGACAGTTCCGGTGTCGGCAGGCCGCCGACGCGGCCGGTGAGAAATGCCGCAAGGCCGCCGCCGATCAGCACCACCAGCACCGACACCGCCGGATTGAACAGCCTGATGACGAAAAAGGCGGCGATCAGCGGCAGGATCAGCCAGGGATCGGCGGGGATGGTCTTGACCGCGTTGATGGCGAAACTGACGAGGATGCCGGCCAGCATGCCCGATGCGACCGACGCCGGTATCCTGGCGATCAGCCGCGTCAGGGGTCCGAACAGGCCGGTGGCGATCAACAAGATGCCGGTGACAATGAAGGCGCCGACCGCCTCGTTTATCGAAAAGCCGCTCGAGGCCGCGATCAGCGCCAGGCCCGGCGTTGACCATGCGGTGATGACAGGCATCTTCGTGCGCCACGACAGCCACAGGCACTCGATCGCCATGGCCAGGCAGAGGGCGGTAACGCCGCTCGCCGTCTCGATCTGCGTCGCGTCGACTGCCTTGGCGGCTGCGATGACGATGGCCAGCGTGCCGCCAAAGCCGACGATGGCCGCGACGAACGCGTGTATCGGAATGGAAAGGCGCATCAGTTTCCCCTCTGCGCCATCGCGTCGACGGCCCGCATCAGCATGTCGAGATCCTGCGGCCGCGACAGGCGGTGGTCGCCGTCGGGGATCAGCGACAAGGTCACGTCGTCGGCCGGCAGCAGGCTGACCAGCTTCAGCGCATGGCTTGCCGGCACGTCCGCATCGGCCAGGCCCTGCAGGATGTGCACTGGGCAATGGGTGTCGAGAGGGCCTGTCATTATCAGGTTGTCGCGTCCGTCCTCGATCAGCGAGCGCGTGTAGATGTAAGGCTCGGCGGAATAATCTGACGGCTCTTCGAAGAAGCCTTTCTCCGTCAGGTCGCGCTTCTGCGCCTGCGTCAGCACCGGTTCGACCAGTTCGGCGGTAAAATCCGGCGCCGGCGCCAGCAGCACCAGGCCGGCGACGTTGCTATCGCCTGCCTTGCGCAGCTCTTGCACCATGCGCAGCGCGATCCAGGCGCCCATCGAGGAGCCGACCAGGATCTGCTTGCCCTTGGTGAAATGCCGGAACACGGCAAGGCTCTGCGCAAGCCATGTCGAAATCGTGCCGTCGGCAAAGGCGCCACCGGATTCGCCATGGCCGGAATAATCGTGGCGCAGGAAGGCGCGGCCTTCTCTTGCCGCCCAGTCCGACAGCGTCTCGGCCTTCGTGCCCAGCATGTCCGACTTGTAGCCGCCGAGCCAGACGATGCCGGGCACAGAGCCAGCCGTATGGCGCACCGCGATGCGCGATCCATCGACATCGATAAAGACGGGGGGCGTGACAGTCATGACTTTTTCCTCAACGTCGGTCTTGTGGCACAGCCGGCGGCGAGGCGGAAAGTGCTCGCGATGTTTCTTTGTTTGGTGCAGGGCAGCGATCAGGGTGATTTTCTGTCAATGCTGTGCTATTGACTCCGCCCGCGCGCTCACCACATTGGCGCGTCCACGCATCAACACTGACAAACCCTGAACGAAACGGCCAAGGAGACCACGACCATTCGCAGACCTTTCAAAGCAGCGGCGCCGACCAAGGATGGCCCGCGCTCCAACCGTGACATCCGGGTTCCCCGGGTCCAGCTTATCGACGCCGAAGGCCAGAACCGCGGCGATGTTTCCATCAACGACGCATTGCTGCTCGCCGAAGAGGCTGGGCTCGATCTCGTCGAGATATCGCCCAACGCGGTGCCCCCCGTCGTCAAGATCCTCGATCTCGGCAAGTTGAAATACGCCAACCAGAAGAAGGCGGCCGAGGCGCGCAAGAACCAGAAGGTCATCGAGATCAAGGAGATCAAGATGCGCCCGAACATCGACAGCCATGACTACGAGACCAAGATGAAGGCGGTTCGCCGCTTCTTCGAGGAAGGCGACAAGGTCAAGCTGACGCTGCGGTTCCGTGGCCGCGAAATGGCGCATATGGAACTCGGCATGCAGCTTCTGAACAAGGTCCGCGAGGAAGTAGCGACCATCGCCAAGGTCGAGGCGGAACCGAAGCTCGAAGGCCGCCAGATGATGATGGTGCTGTCGCCGCGCTAAGATGTGCCGAATATCAACACATCTGAGATCACGATGACGTCAGGCTGGTCATCGGGCTCTAAATCCGCCTGAATTGTGTTACAGGGCGTCCCGGCGATCGGCGGGACGCCTGTTTTCTTGGCCGAGGCTGCGATCGCTGGCCAAGTTCCTCGACGATCGGATTCCACCTTGGACAAAGAACTTAAATACGGGCTGGGTAACTACCAGCATACGCGCAGGATGGTGCTTACCGGGCTCGTGGCCGTGCTGTTCGCAGCGCTGCTGTTCGGCCAATCGACGTTTCCGCCCGACACACCGGTGCATGAGTCGATCGAAATGTTCGGCGTGCTGCTGATTTTCCTCGGCATCGTCGGGCGCCTTTGGGCAACGCTCTACATAGGCGGGCGCAAGGCTTCCGAGGTGGTGACCGGCGGACCATACTCGATCACCCGCAACCCGCTCTATGTGTTCTCGACCGTGGCCGCGGCCGGCGTCGGAGCGCAGATCGGCTCGTTCTCCGGCATCATTCTTTTCGGGCTTTTGTGCGCGGGCGCCTTCCACATCGTCATCCTGCGCGAGGAGAAATTCCTCAAGGAAGCGCTCGGCGCCACGTACCAGGCCTATCTGGAGCGGGTGCCGCGCTTCTTCCCGAAATTGTCGCTCTACCAGGAGGGCGATACGGGCAGCTTCAAGCCGCGCCTGCTGTTGGCCACGCTGCTCGACGGCCTGGTGTTCCTGGTCGCGCTGCCGGCCTTCGAATTGATCGACGGCGCCCAGCAGTCGGGCATGTTGCCGGTGCTGTTCCGGCTGCCTTAGGGTTTACCGATATTCAGGTGAGGCTGCCTGCGAACGGCTGAAACCCGCGCTTCCGGTGCTCGCGCACTGCAGGTGTTGCGCGCGGGCCGTCTTTGACGTATAGGACCGCCGTTCAAGAAAACCGCCCGGCAGGGCATGCCGTGGCGGTTTCATTTGCTTTTCGGGCTTTGGTCGGCCCGAAGCGAACAAGAAGCGCGATAGTGCGCCAACAATACGGAGTAGCAAAATGCCCAAGATGAAGACCAAGTCCGCTGCCAAAAAGCGGTTCAAGATCACAGGTACGGGTAAAGTCCTGTCGGCTGCGGCCGGCAAGCGTCACGGCATGATCAAGCGTTCCAACAAGTTCATTCGAAATGCCCGCGGCACGATGGTTCTGGCTGAACCGGATGGCAAGAAGGTCATCAAGAATTTTCTTCCGAACGGCCTCTAAGGCATTCGGTCCGGACACGTTTTAAGGAGATCATGACATGGCACGCGTAAAGAGAGGCGTCACCTCGCACGCCAAGCACAAGAAGGTCCTGAAAGCCGCGAAAGGCTTCTACGGCCGCCGCAAGAACACCATCCGCATCGCCAAGCAGGCGGTGGAAAAGTCGATGCAGTACGCGTATCGCGACCGCAAGAACCGCAAGCGCTCGTTCCGCGCTTTGTGGATCCAGCGCATCAACGCCGCGACGCACGAGCATGGCCTGACCTATGGCCGCTTCATCGACGGCCTCAACAAGTCGGGCATCGAGATCGACCGCAAGATCCTGTCGGACATGGCCATCCACGAGCCGCAGGCTTTCGCAGCCCTGGTCGCCAAGGCCAAGGTGGCGCTCGAATATCTGAAGAACACCACGCCGAACGCTTTTGAAAGCGCTGTCGCCTAAGACCAGCGCTTCCCAAGCATTCGCAATTCTGATTTGGGGAACCCGCGCTGGCACGGCTGGCGCGGGTTTTTCTTATGCCTGATGTAACCAAAATGGTGACACGCCCGGTGATGGTGGGTCGCCCGATCGAGAGAGCTTCGCCGTGAACGCCACTGCTGGAAATCTTGAAGCCCTGGAAGATTCACTTCTGGCCGACATCGCGTCGGCCGCCGATGAGCCGGCCATCGAGGCCGTGCGCATCGCTGCTTTCGGCAAGAAGGGCACCGTGTCCGAGATGCTGAAGACACTCGGCGCGATGAGTGCCGAGGAGCGCCAGGTCAAGGGTCCTGTTATCAACGGCCTCAAGAACCGCGTCACCGATGCGCTGACGGCCCGCAAGGCCGAACTCAGGGATGTGGCGATCACCGCGCGCCTGGCCGCCGAAAAGGTCGACGTGACGCTGCCGGTGCGGCAGTCGCCGGCCGAGCGCGGCCGCATCCACCCGATCAGCCAGGTCATCGACGAGATCGCGGCGATCTTCGGCGATCTCGGCTTCTCCATCGCCGAAGGGCCGGATATCGAGACCGATTACTACAATTTCACCGCGCTGAATTTCCCCGAAGGCCATCCGGCGCGCGAGATGCACGACACCTTCTTCTTCCCGCCGGACGAGAAGGGCGAGCGCAAGCTTTTGCGCACCCACACCTCGCCGGTGCAGATCCGCACCATGGAGACGAAGAAGCCGCCGATCCGCATCGTCATTCCTGGAAAAACCTACCGGCAGGATTCGGACGCCACCCACTCGCCGATGTTCCATCAGGTCGAGGGGCTGGTGATCGACAAGACCGCGAATGTCGCCAACATGAAGTGGGTGCTGGAGGAGTTCTGCAAGGCCTTCTTCGAGGTGCCGCAGGTGAAAATGCGCTTCCGGCCGTCCTTCTTCCCGTTCACCGAACCGAGCCTCGAGGTCGACATCCAGTGCGACCGCTCCAGGCCGGGCGAAGTGCGTTTCGGCGAAGGCTCCGACTGGATGGAGATCCTCGGCTGCGGCATGGTGCACCCCAATGTGCTGCGCCATGGTGGGCTCGATCCGGACGAATATCAGGGTTTTGCCTGGGGCATGGGAATCGACCGCATCGCCATGCTGAAATACGGCATGCCGGACCTGCGCGCCTTCTTCGACGCCGATGTCCGCTGGCTGTCGCATTACGGCTTCAGGCCGCTCGACATGCCGACCTTGTTCGGGGGCCTAAGCGCATGACAGCGCCGCACACCGGCGGCTGCCGCTGCGGCGCCGTGCGGTTCGAGGCCTCGGCCGAACCGCACCATGTCAGCTATTGCCATTGCGGCGATTGCCGGCGGGCCAGCGGCGCGCCGGTATCGGCCTTTGTCGGCTTCCTGGTCGATCAGGTCGCGTTCACCGGCAAGGCGCTGAAGATGTACGAGAACGGGCCGGTGACGCGCTCGTTCTGCGGCGTCTGCGGCTCGCCCATCGCCTATGTCGACGAGCGGCTGGAGGACGACATCTACTTCATGCTCGGCGCCATGGACGTGCCTGCCGATTTTGAGCCGACTCAGCATGCCTATGTCAGCGAGCAGCTTGCCTTCGTGCATATCTCCGACGATTTGCCGAGACATCTGAAAACCAGCGTGCCCAGACCAAGGGAAGGGTTATGACGTTAAACGCCGACTTGCTCCCCCTTCTCGCAACGGCGCTTTCAATTGCTGGCGCTGCTGGCACGTATGCCTATCAAAAGTACATCGATAGGCGCACCGCGTTGGTTGAGATCAGGCGGTCAGCCTACTGCAACTATCTAAACGCGTTCATGGCAATGTCAGATAGTCCAGAACGTGTAGAGGAAGTGCGTCGTAGCTATTATCAGAGCGAAGTCGAGCTCCTCGTGGTCGGCTCAGATCCGGTCATACAGCGAGTGGGCGCTCTTTCACGCTTCTACGCCGAAACGAACCATGATCGTCACAATCGAGATGTGAACGAAGTTCGACGGCTCGTCGCAGAGGTTTGTCGCTCTATGCGAGCTGATTGTTTTGAGAAATCCGACCTGACCACAGACGAAGTTCAAGCGCTCGTTCCAATAGTGTAGCCAAAGAGAAAAAAATGAAATTCACCCTTTCCTGGCTCAAGGACCACCTCGAGACCGACGCCACGCTCGACGAGATCGTCGAGCGGCTGACCTCGATCGGCCTCGAAGTCGAGCATGTCGACGACAAGTCGAGCCTGAAGCCCTTCGTCATCGCCAGGGTGCTGACGGCGGTTCAGCACCCCGATGCCGACCGGCTGCGCGTGCTGACCGTCGACACCGGCGACGGCAAGCCACCCGTGCAGGTCGTCTGCGGCGCGCCCAACGCCCGCGCGGGACTGATCGGCGCCTTCGCCGCGCCCGGCACCTATGTGCCCGGCATCGACGTGACGCTGACGGTCGGCAAGATCAGGGGCGTCGAAAGCCACGGCATGATGTGCTCCGAGCGCGAGCTGGAGCTGTCCGACGAACACAACGGCATCATCGACCTGCCTGAAGACGCGCCTGTCGGCACGAGCTTCGCTGCCTACGCGCACATCGACGATCCGCTGATCGAGATCAATCTGACGCCGAACCGGCCGGACGCCACCAGCGTCTACGGCATCGCCAGGGATCTGGCGGCGAGCGGGCTTGGCCGCCTCGTCGGCGGCGCCATCATGCCGCATGTCGGCAGCGGCATGTGCCCGGTCAAGGTGACGATCGAGGCGCCGGAGCTCTGCCCCGGCTTTGCGCTCAGGCTGGTCAAGGGCGTCAAGAACGGCCCGTCGCCGAAATGGCTGCAGCAGCGGCTGATCGCCATTGGTCTGAGACCCATCAGCGCGCTGGTCGACATCACCAATTACGTCACCTTCGACCGCGGCCGTCCACTGCATGTGTTCGACGCCAAGAAGGTCGCCGGCAATCTCGTCGTGCGGCGTGCGCGCGATGGCGAAAAGGTACAGGCGCTCGATGGCCGCGAATACACGCTGACGCCGGAAATGTGCGTCATAGCGGACGACAACGGCGTCGAATCGATCGCCGGCATCATGGGCGGCGAGCATTCGGGCTGCGACGAGAATACGACCGATGTGCTGATCGAATCCGCCCTTTGGGACCCGATCACCACGGCCCGCACCGGTCGCACGCTCGGCATCATCACCGATGCGCGCTACCGCTTCGAACGTGGCGTCGACCCCGAATTCATGGTGCCCGGCGTCGAACTGGCGACCAGACTGGTGCTCGATTTCTGCGGCGGCATGCCGACGGAGATCGAAGTCGCCGGCTACACCGAACACAAGCCGAAGATCGTTTCCTTCCCGCTTTCGGAAGTGAAGCGGCTGACTGGCATCGAGGTTCCCAGGGCGGAAAGCCTCGACATCCTGTCGCGCCTCGGCTTCAAGCCTGAGGGCTCGGGCGATGTCGTCAACGTCGCCGTGCCGTCATGGCGCCCCGATGTCGACGGCAAGGCCGACCTGGTCGAGGAGGTCATGCGCATCCACGGCGTCGACAACATCGCACCGCAGCCGCTCGGTGCGCATGACGCGGTCAACGCAAAGATCCTCACCACGCTGCAGGTCCGTACCCGCACCGCCAAGCGCGCGCTTGCCGTGCGCGGCATGATGGAGGCCGTCACCTGGTCGTTCATTCCGGCCAAACACGCCGAACTGTTCGGCGGCGGCCAGACCGCGCTGAAGCTTGCCAACCCGATCGCCGCCGACATGTCCGACATGCGGCCCTCGCTGCTGCCGGGGCTGATCGCCGCTGCCCAGCGCAATGCCGACAAGGGCATTGGCGACGTGGCGCTGTTCGAAGTGTCGGGCACTTATGAAGGCGACGGCGCCGACCAGCAGCGGCGCGTGGCCGCCGGCGTGCGCCGCGGTACCGCAAAGCTCGACGGCTCCGGCCGCAACTGGGCCGGCAATTCAGGCCCGGTCGGCGTGTTCGACGCCAAAGCCGACGCCATCGCTGCACTGGAAGCCTGCGGTGCACCGGTCGAGCGGCTGCAGATCGAGGCGGGTGGTCCGGCCTGGTATCATCCCGGCCGTTCGGGCACCATCAAGCTCGGCCCGAAAACCGTGCTCGGCACCTTCGGCGAATTCCACCCGAAGACGCTGGAAGGGCTCGACGTTTCCGGCCCGCTCTGCGGCTTCGAAGTCTTCGTCGATGCCGTGCCCGAGCCGAAAGCCAAGCCGACGAAAACCAAGCCCAAGCTGGAGCTGTCGGCCTTCCAGGCGGTGAAGCGCGACTTCGCCTTCGTCGTCGACAAGGCGGTCGAGGCCGGCACGCTGGTTCGCGCCGCACTCGCCGCCGACAAAAAGCTGATCACAGGCGTTTCGGTGTTCGACATCTTCGAAGGCGCGTCGCTCGGCGAGGGCAAGAAATCGATCGCTATCGAAGTGTCGATCCAGCCGGTCGAAAAGACGCTGACCGACGAGGATTTCGAGGCGCTGGCCAAGCGCATCGTCGAAAATGTCGGCAAGCAGACCGGCGGCGTTCTGAGGACGTAGAGCGGCCAACGCCGCTCTACGCATTTGCCTTTTTTGAGGATTGCCCGGAAGTAGCGAATCGCCCTCCAAAGGGTGATGGATCATCTGCGCTATTCCGGGCTCCCGTTCGAAGCACAACGCGAAGCGTTCCTCGCCATCGTGTTGGCGGATCCGCTGGTCCGCGATGCGCTGGAGCGGGCACGCGCGCTGGCGCTGCCGGACTGGCTGGTGGTGTCCGGCGCGCTCTACAACAGCGTTTGGAACCACCTGACCGGTAAGCCATCGGGCTACGGCATCAAGGATGTTGATCTCTTCTACTTCGATGACAGCGACCTGTCCTACGAGGCCGAGGACGCCGTGATCCGGCGGGCGGCGAAGCATTTTGAGGGGTTGGCGCTGCCGGTCGAGGTGCGCAACCAGGCGCGGGTGCATCTGTGGTATCCGCAGAAGTTCGGCCGACCCTGCCCACGCTATTCGAGCGCCAGCGAACCGCTCAGCTATTTTGCTTCGAAGACCCACGCGGTCGGTGTGCGATACGATGCGGACGGGCAGCTGGAGCTGGTGGCGCCGTTCGGGCTCGACGATATCTTCTCGTTTCGCATCACGCCCAACCGGGTGACGGACAACCAACGGACGCACGAGGCGAAGGGGGCGCGGGCACGGGAGGCATGGCCGGAGATTTGCGTGGTGCCTTGGTAGGAGATGTAGGCGCGAGGCACCCCCCTCTNNGCAGGACAGAGGGGGGTGCTTCGCGCCAACCTTTCACAATCATCCGCATCGCGCGGCGTTGAAGAAAGGGCGCTGAAGCGCCCCTTCTTCGCGCCGACCGCCGTTCACCCATTCACCAGCGCCAGAAGCTCCTCCGTATAGCGCTTACCCATAACCTTATCCGGCGACAGCGCATCACCGATGGCCTGCACCTCGGCCGCGCTCAGCGCGATCCCGGCCGCCGCCGTGTTCTGCTCAAGGTGGCGGATCTTCCGCGCGCCGGGGATCGGCACGATGAAATCGCCCTGGTGCAGCACCCAGGCCAGCGCCAGTTGCGCCGAGGTTACGCCCTTTTCTGCCGCCATCTTCTCCAGCGTGGCGATGACGGCGGCATTGGCGGCCATCGCGTCGGCCTGGAAGCGCGGCAGGCCGCGGCGCCAGTCGTCGTCGCTCAAGGCCTCAGGCTTGGCGATCGTGCCGGTCAGCAGGCCACGGCCGAGCGGGCTGTAGGGAACGAAGCCGATGCCGAGCTCGCGGCAGACGGCGAACACCTCATCTTCCGGGTCGCGGCTCCACAGCGAATACTCGCTCTGCACGGCTGATATCGGATGCACGGCATGGGCCCGGCGGATGGTTGCGGCACTCGCCTCCGACAGGCCGAGCGCGCGCACCTTGCCCTCGCGCACCAGCGCGGCCATGGCGCCGACCGTATCCTCGATCGGCACGTTGGGGTCGACGCGGTGCTGGTAATAGAGGTCGATCACATCGGTGCCCAGCCGCTTCAACGACGCCTCGGCGACGGCCTTGACGTGCTCGGGGCGGCTGTCGACGCCGGCCATGCGGTCAATGCCGGTGCCTTCCTCCAGGATCTTGAAGCCGAACTTGGTGGCGATGGTCACCTTGTCACGCACCGACTTCAGCGCCTTGCCGAGCAGGATCTCGTTCTCGTAGGGGCCATAGACTTCCGCCGTGTCGAAGAAGTTGACGCCAATCTCGACGGCGCGGTGCAGCGTGGCGATCGCCTCGGCCTCCGGCTGACCGCCATAGACAAAGCTCATGCCCATGCAGCCGAGGCCGACGGGGAAGACTTCGAGTTCAGTTCCTAGCTTGCGGGTTTGCATCACGCGTCTCCTTGTTGTGATGCCTAGGAGATAGCGCATTGCCTTGTGTTCGATAATCGGCTCATCTAAGTACGGGCCGTTCTAGAAAACAGATCAATGAACCGAGCACATCTGTCACAACTCGCGGTGCTTGCAACCGTCGCCCAATGCGGCAGCTTTCGCGGCGCCGCCAGGGAATTGGCCATCGCGCCGTCGGCGGTCAGCCATGCGGTGTCCAGCCTGGAAGCGCGGCTTGGCGTTCGCCTGCTGTCGCGCAGCACGCGCAGCGTTGCGCCCACCGAAGAGGGTGCGCAATTGCTGGAGCGGCTGCGGCCGGCACTGTCGGAGATCGACCTGGCGCTGGAGACGGCGGTCGAGGCACGCGACCGGCCGGCCGGCAATCTGCGGCTCAGCGTGCCGCGCACGGCAGCGCATCTGGTGCTGACGCCACGGCTCGGCGCATTTGCCGCGGCCTATCCCGACATCGTGCTGGAGATCGTCATCGAGGACCGCTTCACCGATGTCGTCGAAGGCGGTTTCGATGCCGGTGTGCGGCTCGGCGAGAGCCTGCAGCGCGACATGATCGCGGTGCGCATCGGGCCGGACATTCGCGGCTCGGTGGTCGGCGCGCCATCCTATTTCGATGCCATGCCAAGACCAGGCCACCCGCGCGACCTAGCCGACCATCGCTGTATTCGCTTCCGCTTCTCCAGCGGCATTCTCTACCGCTGGGAATTCGCGAAGGGCGGCGAGGAAATCGAAATCTCCGCGCAAGGGCCCCTGATCCTCGACGAGGACCATCTGATCGCGCAGGCAGCGGTCGACGGCGCCGGGCTCGCCTTCGTCTTCGAGGACTATGTCCGCGCCCCGCTGGCCGCCGGCAGGCTGATTCGCGTGCTGGAGGACTGGTGCCCGTCCTTCGACGGGTTCTTCGTTTACTACCCCAGCCGCCGCCAGATGCGCCCGGCGCTGCGTGCTTTCGTCGATTTCTTCAAGGTGAGCGGGTAGCGATGCGATCACGAAATTAAGCAGTCGCTTCGGCGTAAATTCACTTTGCCGACCTTGGTGCTGCCCCTCACCTGCCTGCCGGCATCCTCTCCCCGTAAACGGGGCGAGGGACACTCCCGTCGACGCTTTCGCCAATCACCAACGTTGCAGAATGAGCACCGAGGGGCACCACCGCTTCTTTCTCCCCGTTTACGGGGAGAAATGCCCGGCAGGGCAATGAGGGGCAGCGCTGGCGTCGGGAAGAAAGCGTAGCTCGGCGGCGTTTGCCAATCATGCAAGCATCAATCACCAACACTCCAACCCGCTACGGCTGGGCGACGATCCTCCTCCACTGGCTGATCGCGCTGATCTTCATCGGCCAGTTCGGGCTTGGCTTCATCATGGTGCGGCTGACCAGCCAGCGCACCGCCTTCGAACTGATCCAGCTGCACAAATCCTTCGGTTTTCTGCTGCTCGGGCTGGTGATGCTGCGCATCGCCTGGCGCCTTGGCAATGTATGGCCGCCGCTGCCGCGCTCGGTCGGAACCCTGGAGCGTCGGGCCGCCCCGCTGGCGCATTTTGCGCTCTACGCGTTTCAGCTTGCCTTGCCCTTGTCCGGCTGGGCGCTGGTGTCGGTGTCGATGCTGGAGATCCCCAGCCTGCCTTTCAATCTGTTCATTATGCCGAACCTGCCGCTGGCCGAATCGGATGGCGCCGAAAGCTTCTGGGCGGCGGCGCATTGGTATCTCGCCTATGCCGGCATCGCCCTGGTCGCCCTCCATGCCGCAGCGGCACTGCGGCACCATTTCCAGCTCAGGGATGGCGTGCTCACGCGCATGATCACGCCTTCGTCAGATCAGGAATAGAGCGGGCGGTTCATTCGTTCATGGGGGGAGGGCGCAGGAAATGCGCTGCCTCCAACAAGGAACACCCCCATGTACACGCGCATCCTCGGATTTGCGGCGGTCGCCGCTTGCCTTGCCATGCCTGTTTCAGCGGCCGTCGCGCTTGGTGACGCCGCCGGCAGCTATTCGATCAGCCCGGCCAACTCCAGCATCCGCTTTTCCATCGGCAAGGTCGGCGGCGGCGGCCTCAATGGCGCCTTCGCCCGCTTCAAGGGCTCGATCCGCATCGACAACGGCGATGTCGGTCGCTCGCAGGTCAATTTCACCATCTTTCCAGAAAGCGTCGGCACCGGCCAGGGCCGCATCGATGCCTTCCTGCGCTCCGACGCGGTGTTCGACAGCGCCAACAGCCCGGAAATCCAGTTCCGCTCGACCAGCGTGACCCGCACCAGCGACACCACGGCCCTCGTCACCGGCCGGCTGACGGCGCGTGGCAAGACGTTCCCGGAAAAATTCACGGCCGAGCTTGGCGGGCTCAAGGCCGGCACGATAAAATTTCATGTCACCGGCAAGGTGCTCAGGTCGCGCTACGGCATGGATGTCGGCACGCCGATCTATTCGAACATTGTTGATTTCGACATGACGCTCACAGGTAAAAGGGGCTAGCTTCTCTGTCGGCAATCACACACCTTCGCGATTGGCAGAGACACCTCTCGCGTCGTCATCCTGGGGCGAAGCAAGGAGCGAAGCGACGCGGCGCAGACCCCAGGATCCATGCCGCGACATCAAGGTGTTGCGACCGTCCAGAATCCATTCCGCTGCATTCCTCGGCGGATGTCGCGGCATGGATCCTCGGGTCAAGCCCGAGGATGACGAAGCTGTGGTTGGCAGGACCAGTCTCCAATTGGCTTTTCCTGTGATTTCGGGCAAACCTCATCGCCTGTAGTCGTGATGGAGAAGCCTGATGTTCCGATGGGGTGTGTTGTCGACGGCCAAGATCGGCCGCGAGCATTTGTTGCCGGCGATGGTCGAGGCGGAGAACGGCGTGCTGTCGGCGATCGCCAGCCGCGACCTGTCGAAGGCCAAGGCGCTGGCCGAGCGCTTCGGTGCACGCCATGCCTTCGGCTCCTATGAGGACCTGCTTGCCTCCAGCGAGGTCGACGGCGTCTACATCCCGCTGCCGACCTCGCAGCATGTCGAATGGGCGGCCAAGGCCATCGAAGCCGGCAAGCATGTGCTGGTCGAAAAACCGCTGGCGCTCGACGCCAAGGACATCCTTCCGCTGATCAAACTGCGCGACCAGAAGAAGGTGCTGGTCTGCGAAGCCTTCATGGTCATCTACCACCCGCAATGGATCAAGGTGCGCGATCTCATCGCCAGCGGCGCCATCGGCCGGCTGCGCCATGTGCAGGGCGCCTTCTCCTACTACAATGTCGACCCCAACAACATGCGCAACCAGCTCGACCTCGGCGGTGGCGCGCTGCCCGACATCGGCGTCTACCCGACCGTGTCGACGCGCTTTTCCACCGGCAAGGAGCCGGTGCGCGTGCAGGCGACGATCGAGCGCGACAAGACATTCGGCACCGACATCTACTCCTCGATCCGCGTCGATTTCGGCGACTTCGAACTGTCCTTCTACCTGTCGACGCAGATGGCGGCGCGCCAGGTGATGGTGTTCCACGGCGAGAAGGGGTTCATCGAGGTGTTCTCGCCCTTCAACGCTGGGCTCTACGACCACCATCGCGTCGAGTTGCACAACCAGAACCACACCGAGGCGCAAGTGTTCCGTTTTCCCGGCACACAGCAGTACCGGCTGGAGGTCGAGACCTTCGCGCGTGCGGCACAGGGCGGCAAGGAGCGCGTCTTCACGCTGGAGGAATCCGTGCTCAATCAAAAAGTCATCGACGCCATCTTCCGCGCCGGCGGCACGGACGGCTGGGAGACCGTCTGACTCCTTACGTTAAGGTAGCCGGCTAATTCTGGGAGGAAAGATGGCTGACGATGCGGACGTGATCATTGTCGGCGCCGGCCTTGCCGGGCTGGTTGCCGCCGCCGAGCTTGCCGAGGCCGGCAAGAAAATCATCATCGTCGACCAGGAGCCGGAGCAGTCGCTGGGCGGCCAGGCGTTCTGGTCGTTCGGCGGTCTTTTCCTCGTCGATTCGCGCGAGCAGCGGCGCATGCGCATCCGCGATTCGCATGATCTGGCGCTCGAGGACTGGCTTGGCACTGCCGCTTTCGATCGGCCGGAGGATTACTGGCCGCGCAAATGGGCGCAAGCCTATGTCGGCTTCGCCGCCGGCGAAAAGCGCTCCTGGCTCCTGCAGCGCGGCCTAAAGTTCTTTCCCGTCGTCGGCTGGGCCGAGCGCGGCGGCGGCAATGCCATCGGCCACGGCAATTCGGTGCCGCGCTTCCACATCACCTGGGGCACCGGCCCTGGCGTGCTGGAACCCTTCGTCCAGCGCGTGCGCGAGGCCGAGAAAAGTGGGCTGATCCGCTTCAAATTCCGCCACCGCGTCAATGAATTGACCCGCACGGGCGCGACTGTCGACGGCGTGCGCGGCCACATCCTGCAGCCGAGTCCCGTCGAGCGCGGCCACAAGAGTTCGCGCGATGTCGCCGGCGATTTCGAGCTTCATGCGCAAGCGGTGATCGTCGCCTCCGGCGGCATCGGCGCCAACCATCAGCTTGTCCGCGAAAACTGGCCGCAGCGGCTGGGCGCGGCGCCCAAGCGCATGATCACCGGCGTGCCCGACCATGTCGATGGCCGCATGCTGGCAATCACGGAACAGGCCGGCGGCTCGATCATCAACCGCGACCGCATGTGGCACTATGTCGAAGGCATCAAGAACTGGGCACCGATCTGGACCGACCATGCCATCCGCATCCTGCCCGGTCCGTCATCGCTGTGGCTCGACGCGCGCGGCAAGCGCCTGCCGGTGCCGCTCTATCCCGGCTTCGACACGCTGGGCACGCTCTCCCACATCATGAGCACCGGCTTCGACTATTCCTGGTTCATCCTGACCAAGAAGATCATCCAGAAGGAGTTCGCGCTGTCGGGCTCCGAGCAGAACCCCGATCTGACCGGCAAGAGCTGGCGCCAGGTGCTCGGCCGCGCCACGTCGGGCATTCCGGGTCCGGTCAAGGCGTTCATGGAGAAGGGCGAGGATTTCATCGTCGAGGCCGACTTGCCGACGCTGGTCGCGCGCATGAACGCGCTGGCCGGCGGCGAACCGCTGCTCGAACTGGCCCAGGTCGAGCGCGAAATCCGCGCCCGCGACCGGCAGCTCGACAATCCGTTCTCCAAGGACATGCAGATCACCGCCTTGCGCGGCGCGCGCGCCTATCTCGGCGACCGGCTGATCCGCACGGCCAAGCCGCACAAGATGCTCGATCCGGCCAATGGCCCGCTGATCGCGGTCCGCCTCAACATCCTGACCCGCAAGACGCTGGGCGGCCTGCAGACGGACCTCGACAGCCGCGTGCTGGGTGCCGACGGCCAGCCTGTCGCGGGGCTCTATGCCGTCGGCGAGGCCGCCGGTTTCGGCGGCGGTGGCGTGCATGGCTATGCGGCGCTGGAAGGCACCTTCCTTGGTGGCTGCATCTTTTCCGGCCGCAGCGCCGGCCGCGCGGCCGCCGCCTCGGTGGCATGAAACGAGGCGGCCTGCGCCATTTTCCCGCCGTGCTCTCAATCAGGATCCCGCCGATGCGGTCGGCGCGGCTCGATACAGTCAGGCGACGGCGTCGTCGCAGGGCCATCAGCGCAGTCCGGTCCGCCGGGCTGTACGTCGGGCCGGGGCCCACAATCAATTGCGGGCCCGCTGACGCAATCGGGGCGCTCTGGGCGGTCCGGCCTATCGGGTCTATCGGGCCGATCCGGCCGGGGCGCACAATCAATTGCCGGTCCGCCGACGCAATCGGGGCGCCATGGTCGGTCCGGTCTGTCAGGCCGATCCGGTCTGTCGGGACGATCGGGCCTGTCGGGGCGCCACGGCCTGTCCGGCCTCCACGGCCTGTCCGGCCTCCACGGTCTGTCGGGTCGGTGGTCGCGATCCCGCCAGTGGTGTTCGCGCCAGGGGCGGTTGCGATAATCGTCCGTGTCGACACATGCGCTGAGCGTCGCGGCGCAAATGATGAGCGCCAACGCGCTTCCGAACCTGATCATGTCTGCGATTTCCTGCTGTCGGTCAAACCCATGGTGGTCTGCACCGCCAGCATTGCGCCTGCATTACGCTGGCCGCATCCGATCATGTCTGTGCAGCCGTCTTACTCGCAGGATGGGAAAATCGTTCACCAGCGCCAGGCGCCCTGCCCAAGGGCGGCTACCGCGTCCGTAATCCGCGTGAAGCTCGCGCGGGCGCGGCCGACCGTGTGCCGGGCTCTGAGATAGCCGTGCACCAATCCCGGCTCCTCGAACCAGGTGGCGCGGCCGCCTGCCGCGACGATACGGTCGCGATAGGTCTCGCCGTCCGACGCCAGCGGGTCGCATTGCGCGGTGATCAGCACCGTCGGCGGCAGGTTGGAGAAATCGGTGTCGGCAAGCGGGGCCAGCGTTGCGTCGCCGCTGCGGTCCTGCCCACCGGTGCGGATATGCTTGTAGAATTCGAGATCGCGCATGGTCAGCATCGGCGCTTCGGCGTGCGTTACATAGGATCCCTTCGACCGATCGCCGCCAAGGCCGGGATAGATCAGCACCTGGCCGACCGGCCCTTTCGCGTGGCCGCGTGTCGCGTGGCTGACCGCAGCGGCCAGATTGCCGCCGGCGCTGTCGCCACAAAGCACGATGGGGTGTGAGCGGTTGGTTGCAGCCCATTCGAAGGCGCTCATCACATCGTCGAAGGCGGCCGGATGCAGATGCTCCGGCGCCAGTCGGTAGTCGACCGAAACCACCTCATGGCCGGTGCGGGCACACAGCTCGGCGCAGACGTCATCATGGCTATCCAGCCCGCCGAGGATGAAGCCTCCGCCATGGAAATACAGCACCGTCACCGCTGCTTGGCGAGCGCTTCGGTAGATGCGGATCGGGATGTCGTGCGTGGGCGTTGCAATGGCTGAGGTTTCGACCGCAACGCCCTCGGGGTAGCCGGCAAAGAATTCGCGGCACATGCGGTCGTAGATCCCGCGCTGCTGCGCGATCGTGTAGTCGATCGTGTCGGGCGGATAATAGGAGTTGGTCCGCTCGATGAAGGCCCAGGTCTCGGCATCGATGAGGGTTTTGTAGTCGGTCATGGAACTCCTTCACCTCCCCCTTGATGGGGGAGGTCGCCGCGCAGCGGCGGGTGGGGGTGGCGGCGCTTCACCCCACCCCGGACCTTCGGTCCGACCCTCCCCATCGAGGGGAGGGTGAAGTGGGTCACTTCCCCTTCCACACCGGATCGCGCTTCTCGGCAAAAGCCCGAAACCCTTCCATATTGTCTTCGGAGCCATAAAGCGCATCGACGGTCGCCAACTGTCGCCGCGTCACCTTGTTCATCGCGTCCTGGAAAGTCAGCGCCTCGGCCACGCGCGCCGTCTCCTTGATGGCGGCGAACACCAGCGGCGGGCCGCCGGCCAGCAGCCGGGCGATCTCCCACACGCGCTCCTCGAGTTTATCCTTGGGCAGCACCTCATTGACCAGGCCCCAGCGATGCGCCTCAGTGACATCCATCCAGCGGCCGGTGAGCAGAAGGTCCATGGCGACATGGTAGGGGATGCGCTTCGGCAGCTTGATCGTTGCCGCGTCGGCCAGCGTGCCGGCGCGGATTTCGGGCAGCGCGAAGGAGGAATGATCGGAGGCGTAGATGAGGTCGCAGGACAGCGCCAGCTCGAAGCCGCCGCCCACCGCCATGCCGTTGACGCAAGCGATGACCGGCTTGTTGAGGTCGCGCAGCTCCTGCAGCCCGGCAAAACCGCCAACACCATAGTCGCCGTCGACCGCATCGCCACCGGCAGCGGCCTTCAAATCCCAGCCGGCACAGAAGAACTTGTCGCCGGCGGTCTTGACGATGGCGACGCGCAACTCCGGATCGTCGCGGAACGCCTTGAAGGTCTCGCCCATCAGCCGCGAGGTCTTCAGGTCGATGGCGTTGGCTTTGGGCCGGTCGAGCGTGACTTCGAGGATGGTACCCTCGCGGCGGGTCGAAATGACGTCAGACATTCTTCTTGTCTCCCAGCACCAGCAGCGCGTCGGCGATCCAGGCGCCCTTGCCCTGCGTGCAGACGATCAGCGGGTTGATGTCGAGTTCCTCGATCTCGCCGGCATTCTTCTGCACGAAGCCGGCAATGCCCGAGATGGCATCGATGGCGGCCGCGACATCGGCTTTCGGCCGGCCGCGATAGCCTTCGAGCAGCGGGAACAGTTTCAGCCCGCGCAAGGCCGCCTCGATGTCGTCGCGGGTTGCCGGCAGCATCAGGGTGACGCTGTCGCGCAACAGCTCGACCAGCACGCCGCCAGTGCCCAGCGTCATCACCGCGCCGAACATCGGGTCGCGGGTGAAGCCGACGATGAGTTCGGCGACACCGTCGCGCACCATGTGTTCGACATAGAGGCCGGTGCCGAGCGGCAAGAGGTCATGCGCCGCCGTGCTGACGGATTCGGCATCCCGGAGATTGAGCCTGACAGCGCCGACCTCGGATTTGTGGGTGACGCCGAGCGCCTTCAACGCCACCGGGAAGCCGAGCGCCATCGACGAAATGACCGCCTCGACGGCATTGGCGGCGCGTTCGCCTTTCGGCACCGGCAGGCCGGCCTCGATGAGGCGGGATTTCGCCTCGGCTTCATCAGGGGTGATGTGGTCACCGCCAGGCGCACCGGCGGCCGACGTGTCGATCGGCTGCGCCTGCGGCTCAGCCCAAGCCCAGCCGATGAAGGCTGCCGCCCCGGCTGCGTCCATCGCCTCGGAAATGCCGAACAACGGCACCATGCCGCGTGCCATCAGCCCGGCTGTGTATTCCTCCGGCAGGTTCTCCGGCAGCGAGGAGACGATCGCGCCTTGCGCCGCGTTGGTCTTCAGCGCCGATTCGAAGGCGCGCAGCGTCGCCCACCAGTCGGTGTCCGAACAGCGGTCCGGGCGTGGGAAATCGAGCACCAGCATGTTGAGGTCGAAGCCGCCCGACACCATGGCAGTGAAGGTAGCGGTCATCGCCGGCTCGTTGTTCCAGATGAAGGTGTGGTAGTCGAGCGGATTGGCCACCGCAACCAGCGGCCCCAGCGTCGATTTGACATGGGCACGGTGCTGGTCGGTCAGGACCGGAAAATTGACCCAGCGGCCTTCGGCACTGTCGGCCATGACGGAGGCCTCACCGCCCGAGCAGCTCATCGACGACAGCCTATAGCCGGGCAAAGGCCCGGTGATGTGCAACAGCTTCAGCGCCTCGATGAAGGCGGGGATGGAATCGACGCGCGCAATGCCAAGCCGCCTCAGGAAGGCGCCCGATGCCGCGTCCGAGCCGGCCAGCGAGGCAGTGTGTGAGACGGTCGCCTGCCGCGCCTGTTCGGAGCGGCCGACCTTCATGGCGATGATCGGCTTCTTCAGCTCGCGGGCTCGTGCCGCCAGCCGTTCGAAGCCGGCTACCGAATCGAAGGCCTCGATGTGCAGGCCGAGCGACGTGACCCTCTCATCCTCGATCAAGCCGAGCGCCATTTCGGACAGGCCGGTCTGCGCCTGGTTGCCGGCGGTCATCAGGAAGGCGATCGGCAGGCCACGCTTCTGCATGGTCATGTTGATGGCGATGTTGGAGGACTGGGTGATGATGGCGACGCCCTTGCCGCCCTCGTCCAGTCTTATGCCGCCATGCTGGTCGGGCCACAGAAGCGCGCCGTCGGCATAATTGATCAGGCCATAGCAATTCGGCCCGATGATCGGCATCTGGCCCGCCGCCGCAACCAGCTCGGCTTGCAGCCGCTCGCCGTCGTCGTCATAGGCTTCGGTTTCGAGGAAGCCGGCGGCAAAGCAGACGGCGCCGCCGGCGCCGCGCTCGGCCAGCGCCTTGACCACCTCGATGGTCAAATGCCGGTTGACGCCGACAAAGGCGGCGTCCGGCGCGTCAGGCAAATCGGCCACCGAACGATAGGCCTTGCGACCGGCGACCTCGTCCTTGGTCGGATGCACCGGCCAGATCTCGCCGGCAAAGCCCATCTTGATCGACTGCGCGACGACGGCTGCGGCCTGCGCACCGCCGAACACGGCGATCGATTTCGGCCGCAGGAGACGCTCAAGTTTATGCATATGTTATGCCCCGAACGGGCGCAGCAGCGCCCTTGAAATGATGTGGCGCTGGATCTCGGACGTGCCTTCCCAGATGCGCTCGACGCGCGCGTCGCGCCAGATGCGCTCCAGCGGCAGATCGTCCATCAGCCCCATGCCGCCATGGATCTGGATCGCCTCATCGGCGACGAAAGCGAGCATCTCGGTGGCCTTCAGCTTGGCCATGGCCATGTCCTGGTCGGTGACGGTGCCCTGATCGTACTTCCAGCCGGCTTCGAACACCATCAGGTCTGCGGCCTTCAGTTCGGTCGCCATGTCGGCAAGCTTGAACGACACGCCCTGGAATTTGCCGATCTGCTGGCCGAACTGCTGGCGCTGCGCGGCGTATTCGACGGCATGGCCAAGCGCCCGCTCGGCACGGCCGAGACAGGTGGCGCCGACCTGCAGCCGGGTGGCGCCGAGCCAGGAATTGGCAACATCGAACCCTTTGTGAACTTCGCCCAACACTTGGGCGGCGGGAAGCCGGCAGTCGTCGAATTCGAGGATGGCGTTGGTGTAGCCGCGATGCGAGACGTTGCGGTAGCCGTCGCGGACGGTGAAGCCTTTGGTGCCCTTGTCGACGAAGAAGGCGGTGATCCTCTTGCGTTTGCCACGCGGCGAATCCTCTTCGCCGGAAGCCATGAACACGATGGCAAAGTCGGCGAGGTCGGCGTGGGAGATAAAGTGCTTGGTGCCGTTCAGCACCCAGTCGTCGCCATCCTGCACGGCGGTCGCCTTCATGCCGCGCAGGTCGGAGCCGGCGCCCGGCTCGGTCATCGCCAGGCAGTCCCATTTCTCGCCACGGATGCAGGGAAACAGATACTTTTCGCGTTGCTCGGGTGTGCCGGCAAGCAGGATGTTGGATGGGCGCGCCACGCAGGTCCAGTGCAGCGCATAATTGGCGCGGCCGAGTTCCTTTTCGTAGAGCAGCCAGGTCACCGTATCGAGGCCGGCACCGCCGACATCGGCCGGCATGTTGGCGGCATAGAGCCCGGCCTCGATCGCCTTGACCTTGATCTCCTCGATCAGGTCGCGGCGCAGCACGCCGGTGCGCTCGACCTCGCGCTCATGCGGGTAAAGCTCGTTTTCGACGAACGCGCGCGTCGTCTCGACAATGAGCCTCTGTTCCTCCGACAGCCCGAAATCCATGGTCTCAGCCTTTCTTCTTGCCGGTCTTTTTCTTCGGCTTCTCGGCTTTCTTCACCGGCTTCAACGCTTTGGCCTTCTCGGCCGCCTTGGAGGCCGTCGGCTTCTTCGCCGCCAGCTTGGCCAGTTGCTTGGTGTAGTCCTTGTGCAGCGCGCCAGCGCCCCAGCCCTTGCCTTTGTTCTGCTTCGACAGCGCATCCATGATCGCGACCAGATTGTCGTCGCGGATCTTTTCCAGCTCGCGGATCGACAGGCCATGCGCCTGGTCGTCCGACTGGGTGGCGATCAGGTCGACCAGCTCGTCGTTGAACTCCGGCACGTCCATCAGCTTGGTCCATGGCCATTTCAGGCACGGGCCGAACTGCGCCATGAAGTGGCGCATGCCGGCCTCGCCGCCGGCGACCCGATAGACCTGGAACATGCCCATCTGCGCCCAGCGCAGGCCAAAGCCATAGCGCATGATGTCGTCGAGTTCCTCGACGGTGCAGATGCCGTCCTTGATCAGCCACAGCGCCTCGCGCCATGCCGCTTCGAGCAGGCGGTCACCGACGAAGGCCTCGATCTCCTTGCGGATGACGACAGGCTTCATGCCGATCGAGGCATACATCTCCTTGGCGACCTCGATCGCCTCGGGAAAGGTCTGTTCTCCGCCGACGATCTCGACCAGCGGCAGGAGATAGACCGGGTTGAACGGATGGCCGACGACCAGCCGCTCCGGATGCTTCTTCATCGCCACCTGCATGTCGGTCGGCTTGATGCCGGAGGTCGATGAGCCGACAATCGCATTGGCCGGCGCATGGGTGTCGATCTCGGCCAGCACGCGGTGTTTCAGGTCAAGCCGTTCCGGCACGCTCTCCTGGATGAAGTCGGCATCGGCGACCGCCTCGGCGATGGTCTTGGCGAAGATCAGCTTGCCTTCCTTGGGTAGACCGCCGGGTACCATCTGCTTGTAGGCGCGGCGCGCGCCCTTCATCACTTCGCTGACCTTGCGCGACGCCTCCGGATCGGGATCGAAGATCGACACGTCGATGCCGTTGAGCAAAAGCCGCGCCACCCAGCCGGCGCCGATGACACCACCGCCGATGGCGGCTGCCTTGTTGATGATGCTCATGCGGAAGCTCCGGTTCTTGTCGTGGCGGTTGTGGGATCGATGAGGGGCACACGCTCGCCGGCGCGGATCACGGTCGCATCGTAGGCCTTGCGGGCAAAGACCTCGAGCACGAAGGGCCGGAAGAATTCGATCGGCAGCGTGTCGTAATCGGGGTCGAAGCTCGACTGGTCCCAGCGTTCGCAAAACTGGTCGCAATCGTCGAAATAGGCGTGGCCGGCAAAGCGGTCGCGAGCATGGCGGTTGCCGCCGAGATGGTGGGCGTAATAGAGGCGTTGGAAATCGCCGTGCTTTTCCACCACCCAGGTGCATTGTTCGCGCACGAAAGGCTTCAGGATCGAAGCGGCATATTCGTCGTGATTGTAAGGCGCGTAGATGTCGCCGATGTCGTGCAGCAGCGCACAAGCGATCCAGTCGGTGTCGGCGCCGTCGCGCCAGGCGCGCGTCGCCGCCTGCAGCGAATGGCCGAGCCGGGTGATCTTGTAGCCCGACAGGCCCTCGTCGAGCTGGACCAGTGCATCGAGCAGCCGCTCACCGGTCCTGGCCGCATAGTCGATTTCATGCGCGGTCAGGAACTCGTAGTCGTCCCGGTCGCCATCCTTCATCGCGGTGAATTTGACGGTAGTCATATCGACCCTCCCGACGAATAATTTATGCCGCGATCGGCGCCCGCTTGGTGAGGTTGAGCTTCTTGCGCACTTCCTCCGGTCCGATGATCCTGGCGCCGAGATTGGTGACGATGCTGGCGGCACGCTCGACCAGCTGCGCGTTGGTCGCCAGCACGCCCTTGTCGAGCCACAGATTGTCTTCCAGCCCGACGCGGACATTGCCGCCGGCCAACACCGCTGCCGCGGCATAGGCCATCTGGTTGCGGCCGATGGCGAAGGCCGACCAGTTCCAGGTCGACGGCACATTGTTGACCATGGCCATGAAGGTGTTGAGGTCGTCAGGCGCGCCCCAGGGCACACCCATGCAGAGTTGCACCAGCGCGTCGGGGTTGAGCACCTTTTCCTCGACCAACTGCTTGGCGAACCACAGATGGCCGGTGTCGAAGGCCTCGATCTCCGGCTTGACGCCGAGCGCCGTCATCATGCCGCCCATGGTGCGCAGCATGCCTGGCGTGTTGGTCATGACATAGTCGGCCTCGGCGAAATTCATGGTGCCGCAATCGAGCGTGCAGATTTCCGGCAGGCACTGGCGCACATGTTCCATGCGGTTGGTGGCGCCGCCCATGTCGGTGCCTTTTTCGTTGAGCGGCAGCGGCGCTTCCGGCGATCCGAACACCATGTCGCCGCCCATGCCGGCGGTCAGGTTCAGCACCACGTCGACATTGGCCTCGCGAATGCGTTCGGTCACTTCGCGGTAGAGATGCACGTCGCGCCTGGGCTTGCCGGTTTCGGGATCGCGCACATGGCAATGCACGATCGCCGCACCCGCTTTTGCCGCATCGATGGCCGAATCGGCGATCTGCTTAGGCGAGCGCGGCACATGCGGGCTGCGGTCCTGCGAGCCGCCGGACCCGGTCACGGCACAGGTAATGAAAACCTCACGGTTCATCGCAAGCGGCATGGAACTCTCCTCCGATAGAAACACTATGCATGTCGCCCAAAAGTGGGAACCGGTTTTGGGATAACGACATGCACAAAGACCAACCAACAATGCCCGACTTGCCGGAAACTGTTTTGCGTTTTACGAAGCTTCCATGACGAAAAGCGAAAAACCAACGATCTTTCGTGCCGAGCGCCTGCCGCTCAAGGTGACGCTGCTGGTGTTTTCCGGTTCGTCAATCATGTGCGTGGCCTCAGCCGTCGATCCGCTACGCGCCGCCAACCGCATCTCCGGCGAGACGTTGTTCGATTTCAAGCTGGTCTCGGTGACCGGCGAGGCTCCGGTCACCACCTGCGGCCTGCCGGTGGCGGTCAGCGGCCGTTTCGATGCGGCCGAGCCAACCGACGTCCTTGTCGTCGTCGCCGGTTTCGGCACCCAGAACTACGCGACCTCGGCTCTGTTGTCGGGCCTGCGCCGCGCGGCGCGGACAGCACGCGCTTGCGGCGGTGTCGAAGCCGGCACCTGGCTGGTGGCGCGCGCCGGCCTGCTGGAAGGGCGCAGCGCCACCACCCACTGGGAGGACATGGAGGATTTTTCCTCGGCCTTCCCAGGTGTCGATGTCCGCCCGGACCGCTATGTCATCGACGGGCCGGTGTTCACGTCGGGCGGCGCGTCGCCGACCTTCGACCTGATGCTGCATCTCATTCGCACGCGCCTTGGCATGGCCGTCGCGCTCGATGTCGCCAGCGTCTTCATCTACGACCAGGCGCGCGCCGCCACCGACGCTCAGCCGCTGGTCTCGCTCGGCCGCCTCGACGGCTATGACCCGCGCCTTGCGCAAGCCATCCGGCTGATGGAAGCGCATGTCGACCAGCCGCTGACCATAGAGGCGGTGGCAAAGCGTGCCGGGGTGACGGCGCGGACACTGGAGAGCATCTTTCGCAAGTCGATCGGCGAGACGCCGGGCGCCTATTATCTCAGGCTGCGCCTCGGCGCTGCGCGCCGGCTGGTAGTCGACACGCGAGTGGCGATGGCCGACATTGCCGGGCGGACCGGCTTTTCGTCCGCCGCGGCGTTTTCCAGAGCGTTTTCGAGAGCTTTTGGCGAGGCGCCAGTCAGACTACGGCGCGGTTGGTAAGTATCCAGTCGGTCGCAGCGGCGAGGTCATCTACCAGTGCCGTGGGGGACGGATTGAAACGTGTTTCGTCGTTTGGGCGATACTTGCCTGTCCGCACGAGCAGCGCAGCACCAAGCCCGGCGCGCAGTGCTCCGGCGACATCGCTCTCGGCATCGTCGCCGACCATGACCGCATCGGCTGCCGAGCAGTTCATATTGGCAAGCGCCGAAAGAAAGAAATCCGGTGACGGCTTGCCGAGCACGACAGGGCTTCGACCACTGGCGAATTCGAGGGCGGCAACGAAGGCGCCCGTGTCGAGGCTGAGCAGACCGTCTGCATCCTTGAAGGTGCGATTGGTGGCGAGCGCCACAAAATCGGCGCCGGCCACCAGCTCGCGGAATGCCCGGTTGAGCCTGGCATGATCGAAGGCTTCGCCTGCATCTCCGACGATGACGGCCCGCCCATTTGCGCCGTCCAGTCCGGAGAACTCAGGCTCCAGGTTGGGATGGACAAGCAGATGCGGTGCGCGGCCATGCCTGCGCAGCCATTCGACGGCGACACGCGCCGGCGTCAGCAATTCTTCTTCTCCAACCTCGACGCCGAAGGCGGCAAGTTGCGCGAGGATTGCCTTGCGAGGCGAGCGAGTCGTGTTGCTGACAAAGCGGAGCGGCAAGCCCGCATTGCGCAGGCGTTCGATTGCTGGGACAGCGCCCGCTATCGGGGTGTCGCCATTGTAGACGACACCCAAAAGGTCCAGAAGCACCGCGCGTACCATCGGTGAAGGATGGCGAAACAGCCTCCGTTCGTCAAACCGCAGGAACCATCAAGCGACATCGCGACTTTCGTGGACAATGCGCGAGCGCATGCTTTTGGCCAGCACCGTTTCAAGTCGCGCTGCAACCGCGCGATCCCATTCGTTTGTGCGCTGCGCACCATCCTTCGGATGGGGCATCGCCATCAGCCGGTCGATGATCGATCCGGCTTCGCCAGGTGAGAGCAGGGCGTCGATTTCACGTTCGTTCTGCATATCGGTTCGCCTCCTTCTTCCTCTCCCGCCACGAGCCAGTCTTATACGAGATACGTGACGGCTGTTCTTATACGAGATACGTGACGGCTGTTTGAAGGCAAGAGCGAGGTCATTGAAGGGCGGCAAAGGGCAAAACCGTGTCGTCGGACGCGGCCTTGCATAAAGTTTGTTCCTGCGTCTGGGCAGGTCAGGTCAAGGTGAGATCTGCAGCCGCTTTTCGAACAGCACCGTGGTGAAGCCACTGTCCCATTCGTCATCCGGATAGCGGTTTTTCTCGACATAGCCGACCGCCTTGTAGAGTGCTTGTGCGGGCAGGTTGAACGTGTCGGTTTCCAGCCGCGCCTGCGCCGACCCGGCCGCGCCGATAGCCTGTTCGGCATGGGAAAGCAGCTTGCGGCCGACACCTTGCCCCTGACGGGACGCCATGACGTGCAGGGCTTCGATGAAGTCCGCGCGCCAATGGATCAGGCCGGCGACCGCGCCATCGATCTCGGCAACGGCAAATTCAGGCCAGCTCTGGTCGATATAACGCCCGCCAATATCTGTCTCGACATAGCGCCGCGCCGCTGCCTCGGTGATGTTCGGCAGCCAGGTGCCTTCGAATGTTTCCTGCAGAACGCGCTTCAAAGCCGGGATATCGCTTGCCTGCGCCGGGCGCACGATGATTCGATCCTCTGTCATTTTCCGTCTCCTGACAGCTGCCGCGCGGGTCGTTTTCGGCGACGCGCGTGGCATCCTGGTCTCACGAAGGCTGCCGAGGATCTGTGCGATCCTCGGCAGCCTCTCGCGAAATGCGCTGACTAGCAGATGGCGATGGCGGCGGCCTTCAGCCAGTGGTGCCGGATGTCGGTCCAGAGATAGAGCGGCGCTCGCCTTACACGTACCGGTTGACGATGTTTTCCAGCAGTTCCTGGCGGCCGGACCTTGGCTGCGGCTCGATCTTCTTCTTGACGACGCGCTCGGCGATGTCTTCCAGCGTGCGCTTGCCGGAAAGCATCGCCTTGCCCTCGGCCGTGTTCCAGCCGGCATAGCGTTCGGCCAGCGGCGCCGACAGCGCCTTGTCCTCGACCATGCGGGCCGCGGCTTTCAGACCGCGTGCGCAAGAGTCCATGCCGCCGATATGGCCGATCAGCAGATCCTGCGGATCGAGCGACTGGCGGCGCAGCTTGGCGTCGAAATTGGTGCCGCCGGTCTTGAAGCCGCCGGCCTGCAGGACTTGATAGTAGGCCAGCGCCATTTCCGGCACATTGTTGGGGAACTGGTCGGTGTCCCAGCCCGACTGGTAGTCGTTGCGGTTCATGTCGATCGAGCCGAAGACGCCGAGCGCATTGGCCAGCGCCAGCTCGTGCTCGAAGGAATGGCCGGCCAGGATGGCGTGGCCCTGCTCGATGTTGAGCTTGACCTCCTTCTCCAGCCCGAAGCGCTTGAGGAAGCCGTAGACGGTGGCGACATCGTAGTCATACTGGTGCTTGGTCGGTTCCTGCGGCTTCGGCTCGATCAGGATCGTGCCCTTGAAGCCGATCTTGTGCTTGTAGTCGACGACCATGCTGAGGAACCGGCCGGCCTGTTCCTGCTCGCGGGCGAGGTCGGTGTTGAGCAGTGTCTCATAGCCCTCGCGCCCGCCCCACAGCACGTAGTTCTCGCCTTTCAGCCGCTTGGTGACGTCGATGCAGCTTTTCACCGTCGCCGCCGCATAGGCAAAGACATCCGGATCGGGATTGGTGGCAGCACCCGACATGAAGCGGCGGTTGGAGAACAGGTTGGCCGTACCCCACAAAAGCTTGACGCCGGTCTGCTTCATCTTTCCGGCAAAATAGTCTGATATCTCGTCGAGGCGGGCCGCACTTTCGGAAAAGTCCTTGCCCTCCGGCCGCACATCGGCGTCGTGGAAGCAGAAATAGGGCGCGCCGAGCAGCGAGAACATCTCGAAGGCGACATCGGCCTTGAGCTTGGCCAGTTCCATCGTGTCGACGCCGCCGGCCTTGGGGAACCACGGCCGGTCGAAGGTCTGGCCGCCGAACGGATCGCCGCCCGGCCAGGCGAAGGAATGCCAGTAGGCGACGGCAAAGCGCAGATGATCTTCCAGCCGCTTGCCGGCGACGACCTCATCCGGGTTGTAGAACCGGTAGGCCAGCGGATTGGTCGAATCCGGCCCCTCATACTTGATCTTTTTGATGTCGCCGAAAAATCCGCTGCTCATGGTCTTTTTCCTCTTTCGAATAGTTCGCCCTGATTACCTCAGGTAATTCGCCTTGATTACCTCAGGCGTAATTGGTTTCGGTCTTCCGCTGGTCGAAAAGGCTCGTGTCAAAACCGTCAAACAAAGGAGACAGACCATGACCGACCTCAACAGGATCGCTCAAGGCTACATCACCGCCTGGAACGAAAGCGACGCCGAGCGCCGGGCCGACTTGCTCAAGGCGACCTTCACGGAAGACGTCAGCTATCGCGATCCGCTCATGCAGGGCGATGGCCATGCGGGTGTCGCGGCACTCATCGACGGCGTGCAGCAGCGCTTTGCCGGCTTCCGGTTCTCGCTGAAGGGCACGCCGGATGGTTTTGCCGACAAGATCCGCTTCTCGTGGAATCTCGGACCTGAGGGAACGCCTTCCGTCATCGAAGGCACCGACATCGGCGTCATCGAGAACGGCCGCCTCAAGAGCGTCACCGGTTTTCTCGACAAGGTGCCGGCGCAGTGAGCTGGCATGCCGCGGCGTGGGCGAGAGATCAATCACGCCGTGGCGACCTTGATTGCCGGGTAGAGCGCCCGGTAGCGCTGATAGGCATCGGCATAGACGCCGCCAAGCGCCGCGTCCGGTTCGATCGTCGCGTCCGTCCTGGGGGCCGTACAGATTTCGAGCGGATCGGCACCCGTCGCCGCGATCAGGCCGAGACGCGCGGCACCAAAGGCGGCGCCGAAGTCGCCGTCGGCAGGAATGTCGACAGGCAGTTGAAGCGCGGTGGCAATCGCCTTCAGCCAGTAGCGCGAGCGCGAACCGCCGCCGATCGCCGTCACCCGCGTCAAGGCCGTGCCGGCCTTGGCCAGGGCTTCGAGGCTGTCACGGAAGGCAAAGGCGACGCCCTCCAGCACGGCCTGCGTCAGCAGGGCACGGCTCGATTCATGCGCCAGCCCGGTGAACGCGCCGCGAATGGCGGAATCATTGTAGGGTGTGCGCTCACCCGAGAGGTAAGGCAGGAAGGACACGCCGCTCGGCGCCTTCAATGTGTCGCCGAGTTCGGCGGTCAACTCGCCGGCGCTCTTCCCGGTGATTTCGGACAGCCAGTTCAGCGAATCGGTCGCCGACAGGATGACACCCATCTGATGCCAGGTGTTTGGAAGCGCGTGGCAGAAGGTATGCACGGCACTTGCCGGGTTGGGCAAATAGGAAGCATTGGCGGCAAACAGCACGCCCGATGTGCCGAGCGAGACGAAAGCGTGGCCGGCGCCGACCGTGCCCATGCCGCAGGCCGAGGCCGCATTGTCGCCGGCGCCGCCGGCGATTGGAATGCCGGCCTGGACGCCCCATTTCGAGGCCAGTTCGGCCCGCAGCGCACCTGCCTTCTCTGTACCCTCGACCAGCGACGGCATCTGCCGTTCATCGAGCGATGTCGCCGCGAGCAGGTCCGCACTCCAGCGCCGCTTGCCGACATCGAGCCAGGACGTGCCGGCAGAATCGGACATTTCCGAAATGTGTTCGCCCGTAAGCCAGAGCCGCAGGAAATCCTTGGGCAACAGCACTTTTGCGACCTTGGCGAAGACAGCGGGCTCGTTGTTCTTCACCCAGGCAAGCTTCGGCGCGGTGAAGCCGGGAAAGACGATGTTGCCGGTCAGCGCGCGGAAGCGCGGATCGGCGTCGAGGACGGCGGCCTCGGCATGGCTGCGCGTGTCGTTCCACAGAATGCAGGGCCGCAGCACCTTGTCGGCGGCATCGAGCAGCGTGGCACCGTGCATCTGCCCGGAGAGACCAATGCCCTTGACTGCCGCGAGTTCCCTGGGGTGGGATGATTTGAGTTCGGCAATTGCGTCTTCGCAGGCCCGGATCCAGTCGTCGGGATTCTGTTCCGACCAACCCGGATGCAGGCGTGAAACATCGAGCGACGCATGGCCGGAGCCGATGACAGTTTGCCCGGCATCGATCAGCAGCGCCTTGACGCCCGATGTCCCGAGATCGAGGCCGAGATACATGATTTCCTCCCATGCCATTAATTTTTTCGGGTCTCGAAAAAATCTGGCTTGGCCAGTTTTTAAAACAAGATCCGCTTCGGGTCAATTCTCCGACAAATCGGCGGCGCGTCGCAGAAACAGAGCTGACAGCGGACTGTCGGGTCGCGCCATCGAACGTTCTGCCGTGAGCGCCCTGGCCAGCGCACCCTCACCGGCGCGCAGGGCCGCCTCGATCAGCGTCAGGTCGATGACGTCGCGCTGGGCGTGGCTGCCGCCGAAACGATGGGCGATCGCCCGGATCGGCCGGATCAGGCGCACGCTCTCGGCGTAGCTGCCTTCACCGAACGCCTTGATGGCGAGCGTCAGCGGATGGCCGACATCCCTGGTGAAAGCCGCGTTGTCGTCATTGCCGCGCATGGCCTCACGCTGCGCCTCGAGCAAGGTCTGGGCTGGCGCATCGAGCCCGGCGCCGACAAAGGCCATCATCGCGTGGGCATCGTTGAAGGCATAAAGGCCGGCGCCGGCCTT
>NZ_SMYZ01000037.1 GCF_004919685.1 Mesorhizobium norvegicum
GCAGAGGGGGGTGTTCAAGCACCAACCTACCCCATCCCCAACTTTCGCCGCATCGACCACGCCAGCAATTTCGGGCAAGCTCACAGCCGGCAGCGCCGCATAGGGAGATGCGGCGCCGCCAGGGAGGACTGCCATGACCAACACACCGGCGCAGCTGCCGCGCTACATCGACGCCGTTGCACGCTTCCGCATCGAGGATGAGATTGCAAAACTTCAGGGCGATCCCGCGACAGGCATCAATGCCTGCATCGAATGCTGCGATCGCCACACCGGCCAGAACCGGCTGGCGTTGCGCGCCATCTCCACCGGAGGCGAGCTGCGCGAATTCAGCTTCGACGACCTCAAGAATATGTCCGCGCGGGTCGCCAACATGCTGAAAGCGGCCGGCGTCGGCCCCGGCGATGTCGTCGCCGGCATGCTGCCGCGCATTCCCGAACTGGTGGCGTTCATCCTCGGCACATGGCGCATCGGCGCGGTCTACCAGCCGCTGTTCACCGCTTTTGGCCCCAAGGCCATCGACCACCGGCTGAAGACCAGCGGCGCGAAACTGGTCGTCACCAACACAGCCAATCGCGGCAAGCTCGACGAGGTCGAGGATTGCCCGCGCGTTGCGACCATCCTTGCCCCCAGCGAAGCCTTGCCGGCTGGCGACATCGATTTCCGCGCCGCCTTTGCCGCCGCCTCGCCCGAATGCGAGCCGGTGCTGCGCAAGGGCGACGATTTGTTTATGATGATGTCGACCTCGGGCACGACCGGTTTTCCCAAGGGCGTGCCGGTGCCGCTCAGCGCGCTGATGGCCTTCGGCGCCTATATGCGCGATGCGATCGGGCTGAGGCCCGACGACGTCTTCTGGAACATCGCCGATCCCGGCTGGGCCTACGGCCTCTATTACGCCATCACGGGTCCCCTGCTGCTCGGCATCGCCACGACCTTCAACGAGGGCGCCTTCACCGCCAGGAGCACCTACGACATCATCGAGCGCCTCGGTGTCACCAGCCTCGCCGGTTCGCCCACCGCCTTCCGCCTGCTGCTGGCCGAAGGCGCCGCGTCCGCCGCCCGCGTCAAGGGCCGCCTGCGCGTGGTGAGCAGCGCCGGCGAGCCGCTCAACCCGGAAGTGATCCGCTGGTTCGACGCCCATCTCGCCGCCCCCATCCATGACCATTACGGCCAGACCGAGAACGGCATGATGGTCAACAACCATCACGGCCTGTCGCACCCGGTGCGCCACGGCTCGGCCGGCTTTGCCATGCCGGGCTACCGCATCGTCGTGCTCGACGAGGCGGGCCAGGAACTTGGCCCCAACCAGCCCGGCATCCTCGCCGTCGACATCGCCAACTCGCCGCTGCGCTGGTTCGGCGGCTATCACCAGGCCGAAACCCCGGCCATAGCGGGCGGCTATTACCGCACCGGCGACACGGTCGAGTTCGAGCCCGACGGTTCGATCTCCTTCATCGGCCGCGCTGACGACGTCATCACCTCGGCCGGCTACCGCATCGGCCCCTTCGACGTCGAAAGCGCGCTGATCGAGCATCCCGCGGTCAACGAGGCAGCGGTCGTCGGCGTGCCCGATCCGCAGCGCACCGAAATCGTCAAGGCCTTCGTCATCCTGGCGCCAGCTTTTCAAGGCAGCGAGGCGCTGGCCGAGGAACTGGCGCAGCATGTCCGCAAGCGCCTCTCGGCCCACGCCTATCCGCGCGAGGTCGAGTTCGTCAGCGAGTTGCCGAAGACACCGAGCGGCAAGATCCAGCGGTTCCTGCTGAGGAAGGCGGAGGTGGAGAAACGGAAGGGGTAAGCGGAGTTACGCAGGGGCCCGATTGGCTCTGGATCGGTTGAGGACCAGAACCTTGACGGCGTGGGCACGGCAGTCTCTTGTTCCAACAGGTTCGGCCGACAAGGGAGGTGCCACCATGGAAAAGATCATCCTGGACTGCGACCCTGGGCATGATGACGCCATCGCCATCCTGCTGGCGGCAGGCAATCCAAAGATCGATCTCCTCGGCATCACGACGGTTTCGGGCAACCACAATGTCGAGAACACCACGCGCAATGCGCTTTCCGTTTGCACCGCCTACGGGATCAAGGTGCCGGTAGCGAAGGGCTCTCCCGGCCCGCTCCTCATCGACCAGGTGCTGGCCGTCGAGATCCACGGCGATACCGGGCTCGACGGCCCCGTGCTGCCGCCCGCCTCGTTCGAGCTCGACAAGCGGCATGCCGTCGACTTCATCATCGACACCGTCATGGCGCATGAGCCGAAGACGATCACGCTGGTGCCGGTCGGCCCCTACACCAACATCGCGCTTGCCGTGCGCAAGGACCCCCGCATCGTCGAGCGGGTGAAGCGGGTCGTCGCGATGGGGGGAAGCTTCACGCGCGGCAACATCACGCCCGCGGCGGAGTTCAACGTCTATGCCGATCCGGAGGCCGCCGACGTGGTGTTCCGGGCGAATTGGGACGTCACCATGGTGGGTCTCGACCTCACGCATCAGGCGCTCGCGACCAAAGGGCTTCAGGACCGGGTGCGCGCCGTCGGTGGCCCGATGGCCAAGTTCATTCTCGATATCTGGGAGTTCATCGCGACCACGCATGGCGGCCTGCTGCAGATCGAATATCCCGCCGTCCATGACGCATGCTGCGTCGCGGCCATGATCGACCCGACCGTCTTCACCACGGAGAAGGCCGATATCCGCGTCGAGCTTGCCGGCCGGTGGACCAAGGGCATGACGGTCTGCAATTTCGAGAAGATGGGCGGCATGCACCATTTCGGCGGCACGGCGAGCGAGCAGACCGACTTCCGCCACACCGTGGCGATGAAGCTCGACCATCCGAAGTTTTGTGATCTGATTGTGGATGCGCTAGAGCGATTGACCAGGCAGAAGGCGTGACTCAAGCCGTATCCCTATGACCTGGTCGCTCCGTAAGCCATCCCTTCAATGCGCCACGCCATCCGAAGCGTGGAGCAGCCTCCAGGTCAAGCCAACGCGACCATGGAACTGCGAGGCAAAACGCTCTGCGGCCACACTCTCGAGGCCGTCATCGACGAGCGCCTCGATGCTTCGTCGCATCAAGGCAAGCTGCATCTGCCTGGCGTGTTCCAGGTCTGCCTCTCGCATGATTGCCGTGACGTGGTAGGCGACAACGGGCTGGCCGAGGCAAGATAGCAGCGCGTTGGCCTCGGCTGTCGCCGCCGTAACTGCGTCTTCGATCTTCATTCTGGCGCTCCTCATCAAAAATGATGCTGGCGCCTCCCCGCAAGGCGACGGTGGTCCGTCGCTTCTTTTTTGAGTTCAGACTGCAGCGCGACCGAAAGCGGCACGCCAAGCTGACAATTGCTGTCTTTCCAGGTCTCTCGAGCAGCCTCGTTCGGCCCAAAAACAGTATCCGCCAAATTTGATTCAAAGGCGACCGGATAGTTAATCGATGGTTAATGGGCCGATTGCATCCTTTGCGGATCAGGATGTTTGGCTTCGACGGTCGCTGCCGCGCAATTGCCGCAAAGCTGCTCGATGGCTCCCGGCCTGTGGATCGGGGGAGTATGTCATGCGGTTGGTCTGGACCATCATCTTCGCGCTCGTGACCGGCACGGTTTTCGCGGCCTCGCCGGAGGACGATTATATCGCCGCCCGCGACAAGGCGATTTCCGCCATCGCTGCACTGGCAAGCGCGAACGAACCCGTGGAAACGCTCGATGCCGCCGGGGCGAAGGCCCTGGCCGATCTCGAAGGGCGTCTGTCCACCATTCTCGGCCCCTTGTCGGTTGCCGATTTCCCGGCAAACGGCACGATCAATCTCGGAAGCCTGAGCGATGCCGATATCGGATTCGGCATGCTCGACGGTTTGCGATACGCCAAAAGCGATGACGGCCCGAGCCTCGTGGCAACGACGCGGGGGCTGCTCGAGCGCTGGCTCCAGTCCAGGGCAGCCGAGCTCGACGAAAACTTCAGACTGCCCGCCGACATCGATGCGGCGCTGAAGCTCGATGCTTTCTACACCCAGGCGATCAACAGCGACGCCGCGTTCACCGGGACGCTCGACTTGTCCCTGAAGAAGCCCGAGGGCGCCGACATCGCCTTTGCAAGGCTCGGCGGCTGGGCGCAGGACATAGGGCCGAACCCCGACCAGCAGGTCATCGTCACGCTCGTCAAGGGCAACAGCGTCATGATCGCCTCGGCGCCCGCGACAGCGCCTATGCCGAAGATCGCGGCCTGCGACGCCGTGTGGACGTCGGCGGACGCCGCCGCCCAGAAATTCCAGGAGGCCTACCAGGCCTCGGACCTCAAGGACGAAACGGCGTACGATGCCGCCAACGTCGCCTGGGAAAAAGGAGACGCCGACTATCGCGCCTGCATGGGCCAGCACCTGCCGAGCGAGCCGGTCTTCCCGGCGCTTCTCGCCCAAGCCCAGGAGCTTGCCGATCACATGGCTGGCAAGTAGGCCTCCTCCGGCGCTTGGGCGCCCTGCCCGCTCAGCCCCGCCACTGTTAGCCCTTTGCGCCCGCCATCGCCACATACGCGCTTTCGATGGTCTCGAAAGTCAGATCCGGATAAAGCGCCCCGGCTTCCGGCGTGGCCGTTTCAAGCGCGGTCTCGCCGCGTATCCAGAACGCCCGCAGCAAGCCGAGCCAGGGAGCTGACGCGATCATCGCCTCTAGCTCCGCCGCGGGTCCGAAGGACGGGCGAGACCCGTGGCTCGCCCCGGAAACGGACCGAAGGTCCGGGTGGGGGTGCCGGCGCAACCCTTGAAGAATCTGGGTTCCTCGTCCCGTTTTTGCGAGAATTCGAGCCGCCGTCACTTGCCCCTGTACTACTCCTTCGCGCGAAAAACTTCCGGCACGACGAACACTTCGTCGGCCCGGCCATAGCCGCCGTCAGTGACCTCCTCCACCAGCACCATCGTGTAGGGGCGCACACCCTCGCCGAAGAAGTCGACGAACATGGCGGTGGTTCGATGGATGAGGTCTTCCTTCTGCGCCTTGGAGAGAGCGGCCTGCGGCATCTTGATGTTGGCAAATGGCATGATCGTTTTCCTGTCTCTTGAGGGTGGATTTTCAGGCCTTGGGATGGAGCAGGTCGGCAAGGCCGATCCGTTCCATGAGTTGCGCGCGCACGCGGTCGGCAACGCCGTTGACGATCGCGGCACCATCGTCGGAGGGGTCTATGTGGACGCGCAGCGGTCGGCTTCCGTGCGGCATCGCCACGAGATCGACGATGGCCACCGCGATATCAGCCGGATCGGCATCCGCCGGCTCCAGTGCCGCCAGCCCTTTCAGCGCCTGCTGATCGGCACCGGCATAGGGACCGGACCAGTAGGCGCCGGCGCGCTCGGCATCGGCGGGTGCCGCGGCATTGTGGAAATGTTCGGTGCCCTTGGTGAAGGCGCCCGGCACGACGATGGTCGTTTCGATGCCGAAGCGGGCGAGTTCCAGCGCATAGCTCTGGGCCAGCGCATCCATGCCTGCCTTGGCCGCGAAATAGGGCGCGAGGAACGGTGGCGTGCCGCCGCGCGTACTGCTCGAGCCGACCCAGATCATCTGTGCCCGGCCGAGTGAACGCATGTGCGGCAAGGCCGCACGGTTGACGCGCTGCGTGCCGACGACGTTGACATCATAGAGTTGCGCCAGCTGCTCGGGCAAGAACGCCTCGGTCGGACCGAACCCCATATGCCCTGCATTGTGGATGAGCACGTCGAGCTGGCCGGCCTCGCTGAGGATCTGCCGGACCGCCGCCTCGGCCGAAGCGTCCGAAGTCACGTCGAGCGCGATCGGCTTGAGCGCCAGGCCCTCGTCGCGAGCGAATTTCTCCATCTCGGCGGCTGCCACGCCGCCGCGCGCCAAGGGGTCGCGCATCGAGGCATAGACCGTGTGGCCTGCTCTCGCCAGGGCGCGTGCGGTCATCGCGCCGAAGCCGCTGGAAGCGCCGGTGATCAGGATTGTCTTTTGCATGGCTATCTCCTCAGACCACGCCGCCATTGGCGCGGATGATTTGTCCGTTGACCCAGCCACTGTCCGGCCCGGCCAGGAATGAAACCAGCCCGGCAATGTCGTCGGGCTGGCCAAGCCGGCCGAGCGGGATCATCTTGCCGATGGCCTCGATCTGCGCCTCGCTCTTGCCGTCGGTGAACAGGGCGGTCTCGATCGGTCCGGGCGCTACCGCGTTGACGGTGACACGGCGCGCGCCAAGCTCCTTGGCCAGGATGTGGGTCATCGCCTCGACGCCTGCCTTGGTGGCGGCGTAGACGCCGTAGCCCGGCTGGTAGAGGCCGACGACGCTGCTCGAGAAATTGATGATGCGGCCGCCGTCGCGAAGCCGGCGCGCACCTTCCCGCATGCCGCGGAACACGCCGCCGAGATTGATCGCGATCTGCGTGTCGAACGAAGCATCGTCGGTCTGCGCGATCGGCGACGTCTTCATGATGCCGGCATTGTTGACGAGGATGTCGATGCCGCCGAACGCCTTCTCGCCGGCGTCGAAAAGTGCCGCGAGGCCGGCCGGATCGGCGATGTCGGCCTGAACGGCGATCGCCTTGCCGCCGCCGGCTTCGATGCTGCGCACAAGCGCTTCGGCCTCCGCGCGGCCCCGTGCATAGTTGACGACGACGGCGACGCCGTCGCGGGCGAGCCGCTGTGCGATGGCGGCACCGATGCCCTTGGAGGCGCCGGTCACGATCGCGGTTCTGGTTTGGCCACCCGTACTTGTTTGATTGGATGTCATGGAAGTCTCTCCGTGTTGTTGGTGACACGGATATAGGCCAAGCCGCATTCCGGATAATCAGCCTCCTATTGACATCACTATTCGGAAACTGCGAACAAAGGCCATGGATCGACTGGACACGATGCGGCTCTTTGTTCGCGTTCTGGAGCGGCGCAGTTTCACCGCTGCCGCGGCCGATCTCGGCCTGCCGCGTTCAACCGCGACGGAAGCGATCCGGCGGCTGGAAGAGCATCTCGGCGCGCGGCTTCTGGAACGAACGACGCGGCAGGTGAACGCCACGCAGGACGGCGAAGCCTACTATCGGCGCTGCCTGTCGATCCTGGCCGAGATCGAGGATGCCGAGGCCGCCTTCCGCAACGCCGAGCCCTACGGGCTGCTGCGCATCGACGCCAGCACGCTGCTCACCCGCACGTTCCTTTTGCCGCGCCTGCCACAGTTTCTCGCCCGCTATGTCAGAATCGACCTGCAGATCGGCCAGAGCGACCGGCTGGTCGATCTCGTGCGCGAGGGCGTCGACTGCGTCATCCGCGTCGGCGAGCCGCCCGACAGCGGCATGATCATGCGGCGGCTCGCGATGATCCGCGAGATCACTTGCGCCAGCCCCGCCTATCTCGAACGCCATGGCACGCCCGCCTCCCCCGATGCGCTCGACGGGCACCAGGCGGTGGGTTTCGTCTCGTCGCGCACCGGCGAGACCCTTCCGTTTGAATTCACCGTCGCCGGCAAGACCGTTGAAGTCAGGCTGCCGGGGCGCGTGACGGCCAACAATTCCGACACCGCCGCCGATCTGGCGCGGCTTGGCCTCGGCCTCATCCAGGCGCCGCGCTATCGCTTCGAGAAGGACCTAGCCGATGGCACGCTGGTCGAGGTGCTGGCCGACTACCCGCCATCGCCGACGCCGCTATCGGCGCTTTACCCGCAGAACAGACAGCTCTCGCCACGCCTTCGCGTCTTCCTCGACTGGGCCGCGCGCATCTTCGCCGAGGCGAATCTTTAGAGCAGGTCCACTAAAGGCTGCTGACGGCGGCTTTCGCGGGCGTCCCGGCCCGGGTTGACGACCTGATCGTGCTTGGCGAGAACGCGGCCGACCGTGGAGCGATGGACCTCGAACAGGCGGGGCGGCCTCGGATGTGCTCGCCGACATTGGTCACTCCTGCCATTTGTCTTCGTATTGCGCTCAGCTGAGTTCTTGGGCGAGTCCGATGAGAAGCTCTTCAGGCCCACGGATGTAGCAGAGCCGATACGCGTCTAAATACTGGACGACTTCGCCTACGAGCTGCGCGCCGCGCCTGCGGAGCCTTTCAAGCGTCTCGTCGATGTCGTCCACGGTGAACATGACGCGGAGGTAGCCTAGGGCGTTGACCGGGGCGTTCCGGTGATCTGCGACGACAGGCGGCGTGAGGAAGCGGGAGAGCTCGAGCCGGCTGTGGCCGTCCGGTGTGCGCATCATGGCAATCTCAACATGCTGATCGCCCAGTCCAGTGACACGTCCGGCCCATTCTCCTTCGATCGTGGCCCGCCCTTCGAGTTCGAGGCCGAGCTCGCGAAAGAAATCAACCGCCCCTCCGAGGTCTTCGACGACGATTCCAACGTTGTCCATCCGCTTGAGCGCCATGTTTCCAATCTCCAAGGTGTCGTTCCAATCTACAAGGTGCCGCCTGGTCTAACAACGGACGCTTGAGGTGCCCCAACACCGATAGATGCTGAAACTTCCCGCCAGCCTGGAAGGGCAAATTTAAGCGTTTGCTACTAGATTCGGCCAATGGGCTCTTGTTCAGGAGAGGTATTCGGGTCGAATTGGTTACAACGGAACTCAGTCTCGGCCGCGTGAGACAGGCCGTTTTTTCTTCCGCCAACTTGCCGGCGGCGATTGCTTTTGTCGTGCTTTTGGCCTGCGCCGTCTTTGCCGACCAGCAGAACAGCAGGGTCTCGGATCAGCTGGCGCGCGCCGATGTGCTGGCCAAGGTCAACATCATCCGCGCCAAGCTCGAAGGCAACATCGGCGGAAATCTCCAGCTTGTTCAGGGGCTTGTCTCGGCCATCGTCACGGAGCCCTATATGGGCCAGCAGAGATTTGCCTCGCTTGCCCGCAATCTGTTCCAGCAGAAATCGCAATTGCACAACATCGCCGGCGCGCCCGACCTCGTCATCTCGCTGATGTACCCGATGGAAGGCAACGAGAAGGCGATCGGGCTCGACTATCGCAAGAACGAGGCGCAACGCATGGCAGCGCTGCGGGCGCGCGACCAGCGCGTGCTGGTGTTTGCCGGGCCGGTCAATCTGGCGCAAGGCGGGCGTGGCTTCATCGGGCGTATTCCGGTCTTTGTGCCGACGGCGGGCGGCGGCAACCGCTTCTGGGGCATCGTCTCGGCAGTTGTCGATGTCGACCGGCTCTACGCGGCGAGCGGGCTGACCAACCCCGAACTCGACATCGATGTTGCGCTCACCGGCGCGGATGCGCTGGGCGGCGGCGGCGAACGTTTCTTTGGCGGCGACAATGTCGCGGCCGGCAACCCCGTGTCTGCCGATGTGCAGCTGCCTTCAGGCTCCTGGCGGATTTCGGCCATACCCAAGGGCGGCTGGCCAGCCGCTCCGAAGAATGAGTGGCTGCTGAGGGCGCTCATGGCGCTCGCCGGCGCGCTGGTGGTGCTGCCGATCCTCGTTGCCGGGCGGCTGTTCGGCGAAAGGCAGAAAAACTACGCCGAACTGAGACGCCTGTCCGGGCGCCTTGAGCTGGCGCTGGAAGCCTCGGGCATCGGCGTGTGGGAGCATGACCTCGCCACCAACGAACTGGTGTGGGACGACCGTGTCAACGAAATCTACGGCAAGCCAGCCGACGGCAAGCCACGCGGTTATGATGACTGGGCGCAGGCGATCCATCCCGAAGACATCGAGCGGGCCAAGCGGGACTTCGATTCGGCCGCCGCGAAAAAAGGCCTCTACTCCTCACAATACCGGCTCCTGCGCCCCGGCGGCGCTGTCCGCCATGTGCGCACGCGTGCAAGCCACTTCCAGGGTATCGGCGGCACGCCAAAGATGATCGGCGCCGAATGGGACGTGACCAGCGACGTGCTGCTCAACGAAACCCTTGTGCACGAGCGCCAATTGTCGGAAGCGAAAAACGCCGAGCTGAAGCTTGCCAAGGCGCATATCGAGCATGCGGCGCTGCACGATTCGCTGACTGGCCTGCCCAATCGCCGCTATCTCGACGAGTTGCTGACCGAAAATGGCGAACCCGACCGCCACACAGCGCTGCTGCATCTCGACCTCGACCGCTTCAAGCAAATCAACGACACGCTCGGCCACGCCGCCGGCGATGCCATGCTGGTGCATGCCTCGAATGTCATCAAGGCCAATGCGGGCGCAGCCGATTTCGTTGCGCGCATCGGTGGCGACGAATTCGTTGTGGTGAGCCATGGGCGCGACGACGACCAGCTCTCGGCGCTCGCCGACCGCATCATCGAGGCGATGCGCCAGCCTGTCGATTTTCGCGGCCATCCGTGCCGGTTCGGAGTGAGTATCGGCATTGCCGCCAACAACGGCGTCGACGCCAGGCAACTGCTCGTCAACGCCGATCTCGCGCTTTATCGGGCCAAAGGCCGTGGCCGCAACCGCTACGAATTCTTCAACGAAGAGCTGCAGAGCGAGATCGTACGGACCAAGCAGACCGCCGATGAGATCCTGGGCGGACTGGAGCGGCACGAATTCACCGCCTACTACCAGCCGCAGTTCGACGCCCGGACGTTCGAGATCGTTGGCGTCGAGGCGTTGTCGCGCTGGAAGCATCCGCGACGTGGCATCCTGGCCCCCGACGCTTACCTGAAGGTGGCCGAAGAGCTCAATGTCGTGGCGCTGATCGACCGCATCGTCCTCAAACACGCGCTCGAGAATTTCGAGCGTTGGTCGCGCAGCCATCTCAACATCCCGCGCGTGTCGGTCAACGTCTCGGCCAGGCGCCTGGAGGACAAGGACTTGATCGAGGGCCTGCGCAAGCTCGCCATCAAGGCGGGAACCGTATCGTTCGAGCTGGTGGAGTCCATCTTTCTCGACGAGAACGATGATCTGGTCACCTGGAACATCGAGCACATCAAGGATCTCGGCATCGACATCGAGATCGACGATTTCGGCACCGGCCATGCCTCGATCGTCTCGCTGCTCAAGCTGCGGCCGCGCCGCCTCAAGATCGACCGCCAGTTGATCACGCCCATCACCGGCTCGATGGCGCAGCGGCACCTGGTTGCGTCGATCATCGAGATCGGCAAATCGCTCGGCATCGAAGTGGTTGCCGAAGGCGTTGAGACGATGGAGCATGCGCGCATCCTGAAAGAGCTTGGCTGCGATATCCTGCAAGGCTACTTTTTTGGCCGCCCGATGGAGGCCAAGGCCTTCAAGGCCTTCGCCCAGTCGCGCAAATGGCTGGCCGCGGGGTAATGGCCCCTGCCCGATGGCGTTGCCCCTGGTCGCCGCCGCCGTGTCCGTTGCGGATCAATCGCGGCGACGTTATATAGCCCATGTCGGAAAAGGCAGACTTGGTTTGGTAAGCCCAAGTCCTTTCGGTAACGAAAGCTCTGGTCTTTGGCTTCGTGCACGAGATCCCCACGACGAACATCGGACGCTTCTCAAGCGTTCAATCGTTCGTCCGTGTGGTCTTCAAGCTTGAGGAACGCTCCGGTCGAACATATCGACCAAGGAGTCTTCCATGAACGAGCGACATTCCTCTCTCTATGACGTCGTAATTGCCGGAGCCGGCCCCGTCGGCTTGTTTCTCGCCTGCGAGCTGCGCCTCGCGAACCTCCGGGTCCTGGTGCTGGAGCAGGCCGAGGACCCGCGCTCCCCGTTGAAGCGGCTTCCATTCGGCATGCGCGGCCTCTCAGTGCCCACCCTTGAAGCTTTCCACCGTCGCGGGCTGCTGAACGACATCGCGGCGCCGCAACGCACGAAAGATGACCCGGGCAGCGCTTCGGCTGCCGCGCATTGGATGCAACAGCCGCGCCGCCCGGGTGGGCATTTTGCCGGCATCCAGTTCTACCACGACACCATCGACGCCTCGAAGTGGCCGTATCGCCTGCCAGGTCCGGCCGGCACCAGCATGGCGGTCGAGATGGAGTCCCTCGAATCCGCCCTGGCCGCTCGCGCAAGCGCGATGGGGGTCGAGATCAGACGCGGCGTCGGCGTCGAAGACCTCGACCAGTCGGACGAGGACGTGACTGTTCGCGCCGGCGGCGAGACTTTTCGCGGACGCTGGCTCGTCGGTTGCGATGGCGGCCGCAGCACGGTTCGCAAGGCTGGCGGCTTTGAGTTCGTCGGCACCGATCCCGAATTCACCGGCTATTCCGTTGAGGTCGAGATGGCCGATCCCGACAAGCTCAACCCGGGCCGCCACTACACGCCGACCGGCATGTATACTTACGCGCCGCCTGGGGTGATCGCGATGGTCGATTTCGACGGCGGCGCGTTCCACCGAACCCAGCCGGTCACGCTCGACCAGGTGCAGGCGGTGTTGCGGCATGTTTCCGGCACAGACGTCACGGTGACGGCGCTCCGGCTTGCCACCACCTGGACGGATCGCGCCTACCAGGCGACGGCTTACCGCAAGGGGCGGGTGCTGCTTGCCGGCGACGCCGCGCACATCCATTCCCCGTTGGGCGGCCAGGGGCTCAACCTCGGGCTTGGCGACGCAATGAACCTTGGCTGGAAGCTGGCTTCCACGATCCGTGGCGATGCGCCGGCCGGTCTGCTCGACAGCTATTTGAGCGAGCGGCATCCGGTGGGAGCGCAGGTTCTCGACTGGTCGCGCGCCCAGGTCGCGCTCATCCGGCCGAGCCGGAGTTCGCGTGCGCTCGAAGCCATCATCCGTGATCTCATCGACACGCGCGACGGCGCGACCTACTTCGCCGAGCGCGTCTGGGGCGTCTCTCTCCGCTACGATCTTGGCAGCGGCCACCCACTGGTGGGCCGCAGCGCGCCCGACTTCGAGCTGGTCGACGGGACGAGGCTCGGCGAACGCCTCAGAAACGGGCAAGGCCTGCTTCTGGACTTCGACATCAGCCCTCCCCTCCAAGCGCTTGCAAGCCGCTGGAGGGAGCGGATCGCCTATGTCGCAAGCGACGCCAAGGAGCGGCTGGGCTTGAGCGCGGTGCTCGTGCGCCCCGATGGCTTCGTTGCCTGGGCCGCGGACGCTGCCCCTGACCTGGAGGGCGCTGCAAAGGCCGCGTCGCGATGGTTCGGCGAACCCAAACAGGTTCGGTACGCGAAATCCGGTGGCTAAAAACGATGTAAGGTGTCGGGAGTCGCGCCGGTCGTTCGTCCTCTGCAGGCAAAGCGCGAGAACTGGACACCAGACAACCCGGAGCCTTCCAATGACCCCCACAATCACGGCCTTTGAACGGTCGCCCGATGGCGGCAAGGGACTGGCGCGTGATACGCGCGTTCGCTGGGCGCTGGAAGAAGTGGGCCAACCCTACGAGGTTCGTCTTGTTTCGTTCAGGGCGATGAAGGAACCCGCACATCTGGCGCTTCATCCTTTCGGGCAGATTCCGACCTACGAAGAAGGCGATCTCGGCTTGTTCGAGACGGGGGCGATCGTGTTCCATATCGCGGAGCGCCATGCGGGCCTGTTGCCGGACGATGCGAATGCAAGGGCGCGCGCGATCACATGGATGTTCGCCGCGCTCAGCACGGTGGAGCCGCCGATCCTTGAACTCGGAACCGCCAGGATCCTTGAGGGCGACAAGTCCTGGTCCGCGCAACGCATGCCTCTCGTCCAGGATCGCGTCTGTAACCGGCTGGGCCAACTTTCCCGTCGCCTTGGCGATGCCGACTGGCTCGATGGCGCGTTCAGCGCCGGCGACCTGATGATGGTGTCGGTGCTGCTCAGGTTGAAAGCGTCGGGTATTCTGGACGACTATCCGAACCTCTCCGCCTATGTCGCCCGCGGCGAAGCGCGGCCCGCCTACAAGCGTGCTTTTGACGCGCAATTGGCGGTCAACGCCGGCAAGCAACCGACCGGCTGATACGGGCCTTTCTCAGAGCCCTTCGCGGTCACCTCCGCTTCGTCGCGAAGGAGGCTTTCGTGACTATGGATATTTCTGATTTGCGCTCGCAGGGCTTAAATCGCCCTGCAGCTCCTTCGGCAGTGGAAGGCTCGAGCATTGCAGGTGCACTTCGCGGGCGACCAACTTTCGTTGCTTCTGCTCGTGCTCCTTGACCGCCGCCAGGATCCCTAACCCGTACGGGCCAAGCGCGACGAATGCCCAACCCGGGTGCTGTTTTTCGCGAGCGTCGTAGTCCGAAGCCGCCGCCCGGGCTTGCTGGCATTGCGGCGACGCCCATTTCTGGTCCTGCTGCGAAAGCGACGCTCCATAGTCGACCGGAGAGGTCGCGCATCCAGCAACTGTCGCGGCCAATGCGACGGACATGGCAATTCTCATCCAGAAGCCTTTCCTAAGCATTATGGAGAGTACACAGAACTCTTCTTCCCACAAGCAGACCGCTCCGATGCTTGGACACCGACCCGATGACCGTCGTGGGGCGATGGCCGCAGGTTCCTAGCTCCTCAGTCCGGGCGCTTCCTGCCCGGTGCGCTCGACATATTCCGTATAGCCGCCGCCATAGGTGTGGATGCCTTCGGGCGTCAGTTCCAGCACGCGGTTGGAAAGGGCTGCCAGAAAATGCCGATCGTGCGAGACGAACAGCATGGTGCCTTCATACTGCGAAAGCGCCGTAATCAGCATCTCCTTGGTGGCGATGTCCAGATGGTTGGTCGGCTCGTCCAGCACCAGCAGATTGGGCGGGTCGAACAGCATCAGCGCCATCACCAGCCGCGCCTTCTCGCCGCCTGACAGCACGCGGCACTTCTTCTCGATCTCATCGCCGGAAAAGCCGAAGCAGCCGGCAAGTGCCCTCAGCGGCGCCTGGCCGGCCTGGGGGAACGCATCTTCCAGCGTCTGGAACACGGTGCGCTCGCCTTCCAGCACTTCCATGGCATGCTGGGCGAAATAGCCCATCTTCACACTCGGCCCCCGCGCCACCGTGCCGGTGTCGGGGTCGGAAGCGCCGGCGACCAGCTTCAGGAGCGTCGACTTGCCGGCGCCATTGACGCCCATGATGCACCAGCGTTCGCGGCGGCGGACCTGGAAGTCGAGCCCCTCATAGATGGAGCGGCTGCCGTAACCCTTGTGGACATTCTTCAGCGTGACCACGTCCTCGCCGCAGCGCGGCGCCGGCTGGAAATCAAAGGAAACGGTCTGGCGGCGCTTGGGCGGCTCGACGCGGTCGATCTTGTCCAGTTTCTTCACCCGGCTCTGCACCTGGGCGGCATGCGAAGCGCGCGCCTTGAAGCGCTCGATGAAGGCGATCTCCTTGGCCAGCATCGCCTGCTGGCGCTCGAACTGCGCCTGCTGCTGCTTGTCGGCGATCGCCCGCTGCTGCTGGTAGAATTCGTAGTTTCCCGAATAGGCGGTCAGCGAACCGCCATCGATCTCGACCACCTTGTTGACGATGCGGTTCATGAACTCGCGGTCATGCGAGGTCATCAGCAGCGCACCGTCATAATTCTTCAGGAAGGATTCCAGCCAGATCAGGCTTTCCAGGTCGAGATGGTTCGACGGCTCGTCGAGCAGCATGGCGTCGGGGCGCATCAAGAGGATGCGCGCCAGCGCCACGCGCATCTTCCAGCCGCCGGACAGCTTGCCGACATCGCCGTCCATCATCTCCTGCGAAAAGCCGAGACCGTCCAGCACCTCGCGGGCGCGGCCGTCCAGTGCATAGCCGTCGAGCTCCTCGAAGCGGTGCTGCGCCTCGCCATATTGTTCGATGATCTCGTCCATCTGGTCGGCCTGGTCGGGATCGGCCATGGCCGCCTCGAGCGCTGCCATTTCCGCTGCGACTTCGCTGACCGGCCCGGCGCCGTTCATCACTTCGGCCACAGCGCTGTGGCCTTCCATGTCGCCGACATCCTGGCTGAAATAGCCGATAGTGACGTCGCGATCGACCTGCACCTGGCCCTCGTCGGGCTGCTCCTGGCCGGTGATCATGCGAAACAGCGTCGTCTTGCCGGCGCCGTTCGGCCCGACGAGGCCGACCTTCTCGCCCTTCTGCAGGGCCGCCGACGCCTCGATGAAGACAAGCTGACGGCCGTTCTGCTTGCTGATGCTTTCAAGTCTGATCATGCGGTTTCCGGGGCTGAGCCTGCGATGAAAGGATTTGCCCGGCGCCTTACGCGAAGGATGGCCGCAAAGGAAGAGGCGCAAGCGCCGCATACAGCGCGGTCTTCCCTTCTCCCCCTTGTGGGAGAAGGTGGATCGGCGCGCAGCGCCGAGACGGATGAGGGGTGTTCCAGCGGAGTGAGAAGTTGATGTTCCAGCACAGTGAGGCGTTGGGCGTTCCCTGGAACACCCCTCATCCGTCGCCTTCGGCGACACCTTCTCCCACAAGGGGAGAAGGGAAAACCGCACCCAGACACATTCCAGAAACAAGATTCAACACTCCGGAAAAACTGGCGAAAACATCGCCTGCCATAACCATCCTCGCAGCGGCCGAAGCGGGCTGCGGCACAACGCAAAGGGATGGTCCGCAAACATGCAACGACGTTCGACCGGATGGATGGCTGCCCTGACAGGCATTTCGCTCGCCGTGCTTGCGATCGCACAGCCGGGTGCGGAAGCGGCGGTTACCCGAAGCGAATATTGCAGCCGGCTCGGTCTTCAACTCGACGGGGCCATTCAAACGAAAGCCGAACCCGGGGCCAATGCCAGGGAGATCGCCGAGGCAACCGCGCTCCAGGACAAGGCGAACCGGTTTTGTGCCGAGCGCAAGCAGGCACAAGGCATCAGGACCTTCGCCAACGCCCTGAAGCTTCTTGGAGTGACACCCGTCGACCTGAACCAGTGAACAACAGCCGTCAACCGTTTGGCTCTGACTCTCTCCTGATATCCTCCCGGGAAAAGGCCGCCACTCGCGAAAGCGAGGGCGGCTTTTTTCTTGGCCATGCAGTTCCAGGACGTGCATTGCGGAACTGCATCCGGAGTTGCGTAAAAACAAACGCTTACAGCAGTTCGACGATTCAAGACTTGCGGCCGGCTTCGGTCTTCGCACTGACGCAGGAATCGGGTGTCGGTTGGCGGTACGACATGCGATTACTGACCTGCCACAGCAGAGGGACGGCCATGCTCACGCTCCACGACTATTTGCCATCGCAAAATGGCTGGAAAGCCCGGGTTCTCCTCGGGCTGCTCGACATCTCCTATGACAGTCGCCTTGTCTCGATTTTCGAGGGCGAGAGCCGCACCGACGCCTTCCTTGCGCTCAACCCGGCCGGTGCGGTTCCCGTGCTTCAGCTTGAAGATGGCAGCGCCATCGCCGAATCCAATGCGATCCTCACCTACCTCGCCGAAGGAACGCCGTTCCTGCCTTCGGACCGCTATCAGCGCGCCAAAATCATGCAGTGGCTGTTCTTCGAACAATACAATGTCGAGCCGGTCATCGGCTCGCTGCGCTTCTGGACTTTGACCGGACGGCTTGAGCGCAACCAGGCCATGGTTGCGGGCAAGCGCGAAGCTGGAGCCCGCACCCTCGCCGCACTCAACCGCAGCCTGGCAGATACCCCGTTTCTCATCGGAAATGACCTCACGATCGCGGATATCGCCGTCTATGCCTACGCCCATCGCGCCGAGGATTGCAGCTTCTCGCTGGCGGACTACCCGGCTTTCGCTGCCTGGACTGGCCGCGTGCGCGACGCCATTGGTCCCGGCTACCCCGTCCATCCCTACAGCATCGATCCGCACTCGGGCGTCTGAGGGCGCTTACTTCCTGCCTTGCGGATAGATCGTCTCGCCGCGCTTCAGCATCGCCACAAAAGTCTCGATCTTCTTCTTGCGCCCAGCCTCGGTCTTCATGTTGTGGGTGCGGAAGGCGAGCGCGAAGCGGTTCTGCGCGCTGAGCTTTTCCAGCATCGCCTTCGCCGCCGGTTCGGCGTCGATCGCTGCTTGCAGGTCATCGGGGATTTTCATGTCACTGCCATAGGCGCGCGCCCAGCGACCGTCGGCCTTGGCCGCCTCGACCTGTTTCAGCCCATGCTCGGTCATGCGGCCCTCCTCGACCAGCCGCGCGACATTGTCGATGTTGATCTGGCTCCAGATACTCTTCCTGCCGCGCGGCGTGTAGCGCTGCAGAAAGCTCTTGTCGTCCAGTCCCTTGCGCACCGCATCGATCCAGCCGAAGCACAGCACCACGTCGATGGCTTCCTTGGGCGTGATCGACTCAAGTCCCGAAGCCACCTTGTGCACCTTGATCCACACTTCGGTTTCCGTGGCGTGGTGTTTGCCGAGCCAGGCGTAGAAGCTGGCAGGATCCGCGAATTCGCGGACCTTGTCGGGATCGACCTTGACCGGCGCCATCAGTTGGCCTGCCTGTTCGGTGTCGCTCGCGCCATCATGTCCTCTGTTTTCACTTCCTGCCTCCGGTATCATGCGCATCATCATCGACCAGGATGGCACGAGTCGCTGTCAGTTTCCGTCAGCAAACCTCAACCGGCGCATGAAGACGGAACGCACCACCCATCGCCGCGTTGCGCCGGGAGTGCAATCGGCCAGATGGAGGTTCCCGATGGCGATCCCGACGGAAACCTGGTGGTGTTTGCGAGTGCGGAGAAGGAATAAGCATTCTGTAGTAACGTCATCGAGGATCGGCATCTTCGAAAAAGATGGAACAAGCCCCTCGTCCAAGCATACGAGATTCGCTATATTTGGTGCATGACCAAGACAAGCGCAGCATCCTCCGTGACAGTCCGCAACGCGAAGACGGGAAAATACGTGACCGTCCGTGGCGCGGGGTCGCTGAAGGGTAGCAAGTTCGCGATCAAGAAGAGCGTTGACTTGACCAAACCTATCGCGGAGCAAGCCATCAAGGGCAGTACCCAAGGCCCAAAACCTGCCGCCCCAAAACATGCGGCCAAGGGCTGATCCTTGCCGGGCATCCTGCTCGACACACATGTTCTCTACTGGTTGGTAAGCGAAGCGGAACCGCTTTCCGATGAAGCGCTGGTAGCGATTGGCGAAAATCAAGAGGCCGGGACCCTCTACGTTTCGCCCATTACCGCATGGGAACTGGCGATCGCGGCGCGAAAGCCGGCTCACAAGAACCCACCTGACCTTGGGACCAATTCTCCTGCTCGCTGGTTTTCGGCCGCTGTCGAGGCAACAGCGGCGAAGATCATTCCGATCAGGCAGCGAATAGCTGTAGAGGCTGCGGCTGTGGTCACGGCGACAGGACACAAAGACCCTGGCGACTGTTATCTGATCGCCACCGCCCGGGTGCGCAAGATTCCTATCATGACGCGGGATGGTGTGATGCGGGGGCTCGCGACACCGGATTACCTGCAGATTGCGGACTGCTGATTTCCTTTTGTGTTGTGTTGGCCGGCGACACGCCCCCAGCTCCATGGCGCTTGCTTCCGCCGTGTTATACCACCTCAAGGGTCAGGCTTGGGGGATATGCCACCATGAAATCTCTGTTGCTCGCCTTTGTGTTGTTTCTCCCCACGGTCGCCCTCGCCGAACCGATCGAAACTCAGAAAATCATCACCGCAGTGACCGGCGACTTCAATGGCGACGGCGCCGTCGACCTTGCCATGGTGGTCGAGACCGAGCCCGGCCATCCGATGGACGTTCACTTCTTCCTCAGGGACAAGGAGCACAATTACCTCAAGCCCGTTGAAATCGTGCACGGGCAGATCCTCGGCGAATGGAACAACTACGACCGCCCGGGCTACGAGAACTCCGACACCGAGCCGGAACTGACGATGCTGCCCAACGGCTCGATCAAATTCTACCAGCCGGCGATGCCGGTCGGCAGCGAACGGACCGACATGACGCTGACCATCGCCTGGCGCAACGGTGCCTTCATCGTCGCCGGCTTTGCCTATGACCATTTTGACTATATGGAGGAGAATGCCGAAAGCGCCTGCGAGTACAATGCTGACCGGCAAAGGCACCAGCAGCGAAAAGCAGCCGGACGGCAGCACGAAGCACAAGACCGTCTCGGTCGAAGGCCAGACCATCGCCTTCAAGGACTGGACCCCGGGCACCACCTTCACCGCTTGCGGCGACTGACCGGCGCCTCGTCGACCGACTTCAGCTTGGTGGCGGCGCTGCCGGCGTCAACCCGTGTCGGCGCATGATGTCCATCATCCTGGCTTTGTCCGGCGGACCGCCGGCGGCGGCGTTGAGCACCGCGAAGGCCTCGCGAAAATAGTCCGGGCCGATCGCCGCGGGCGTGACGATGCAAAGCGCCTTGGCATCCCTGGTGCCATTATTGTCGAAGCGGTGGACGGCGCCGCGTGGAATGCACAGCCCCTCTCCCGGTCCGACCTCGATCGGCTTGCCGTCGACGGTCCAGGTCAGCACGCCGTCAATGCCATAGATCGTCTCTTCGTAGTGGTCGTGGCTGTGGGCCGGCGCCGGCAGCCGCTGCGCGCCGGGCACCATCAGCTCGAAGGCGGCAACGCTGCCGTTCGAATTGTCGCCCGTCACCAGGAAGCGAACCGACAGACCCGTGGTGCCGATGATTTCGTTGGCTGGATTGACCTGGAGATTCATGATCGACATTGCGCAAACCCCTCCGGTAAATTACATTTACTAGATATCAGTAAACTCAATTTACCGGATCGTCAATGGCCACCTCAACGGAAGTTTTGCAGACCAGGACCGAAGACCTGCTGATCGGCGCCCTACTGCGCGTGCCGGCACAAGCGATCCAGCGGCGGCTGATCAAGGAGCTCAACGCCGCCGGTTTCGACGAATTGCGCCTGCCGCATATGGCGGTGTTGCAGTTTCCCGGACCGGACGGCGCGCGGCCCGGCACCATCGCCGAGCGTGCCGGCATGAGCAAACAGGCCATCAACCAGTTGCTCAGCAGTCTCGAAGGTTACGGCTATCTCGTCCGCTCCGACATTCCCGGCGACGGCGGAGCGCGCGTGGTGCGGTCCACAGAACGCGGCCATGCCGCCTTCTGGAAAATGGTCGATATCCTGCGCGACATTGAGGAGGAGTGGCGCATCGAACTTGGGCCGGAACGCTTTGCCCAGCTGAAAGCTTTGCTGTTCGTCGTCTGGGAAAGTCCGCTGGTGCGCTGAGCCAGAGACGGCGCCATGCGCGGCTGACACGATCGGCCTTTCCGATGGCGCTATCGGTTTCTTCCGTTTCCTTCTGTCGCGCCGAACTGCCAATCCATGCCCTTGTCCATCCAAGCAAAGGCAGAGCGATATGAACATCTCGAACCAGAAAATCCTGATCGTCGGCGGCGGCTCCGGCATGGGTCTGGCGCTGGCCCGGCGCTGCGTCGAGGCTGGTGCCGAGGTGATCATCGCCGGGCGCAGCGAGGACCGGCTGCAACAGGCGCGCCAAGAGCTGGGCAATCCCGACGCCCTGGAGGTGGCTGCCGCCGACATCACCCGGGAGGACCGGGTCGCCGCACTTTTCGCGCGGATTGGCGGGCTCGACCACATCGTCAGCACCGCAGCCGACATCGAAGGCGCCTACCAGCTGTTGCCGGAGCTTGACCTGAAGGCGGCGCACAAGGTGGTTGAGAGCAAGCTGTATGGCCCGCTGCTGCTTGCCAAGCACGGCGCACCGCGGCTGGCAGCGACCGGCTCGATGACCTTCGTTTCCGGCATTGCCGCCTATCGGCCGGCCGCACGCGGCTCCGTCGTTGCATCAGTCAATGCAGCGCTCGAAGGGCTGGTGCGGGCGCTGGCCGTGGAGCTCGCGCCGATCCGCATAAACGCCGTGTCACCCGGCTGGGTCGACACCACGATCTGGGCGCAGGTTGCCGGCGATCGCAAGCACGAGACGCTGGCCGCGATGGCCGAGCGGTTGCCGGTCGGGCGGATCGGCCAACCCGACGACATCGCCGACGCCATCGCCTTCTTGATCGGCAATGGCTTTACCACGGGAACGACGCTGCATGTCGAGGGTGGCCACCGCCTGATCTAGGCTGCGGCTGCTTCCGTCAGGAGTTGTTTGCAAACAAGGCCTTGGAACGGTTCGCCGATTCAAGTCCTGAACCGACCTTGTCGGGCGACGGGACCGGCACCAGCGTGTCGCGCGCAGCGGCGAGCAATTGCTTGAGCGCCGGCCGCTGGACACGCCGGCGGCGCCAGATCATCGCCAGCGGCGCCGTCCGCACCTGGCCGGGCCAGGGCATTTCGACGATGTCGCCGCGTGCGAGCGGATCCGTGACGGCAAGGCGTGGAACGAGGCCGAGCCCCGCGCCGGCCGCCACCAGCCGCGCAATGGCGCCGATGCTGCCGACCTCAGCGGCAAGTCTGGGCGCGGCAACACCCGCCTCGGCAAAGGCGATGTCGAACATGTGCCGGTAGATGCATCCGGACTCCGTTGCCACGAAGGAGAGTGTGGCAAGTGCTGCCAGGTCATGCTCTGCACTGCCCTGCCCCGGAGCCGCGACCAGCACCAGCGGTTCGGCCGTTATCGTGCGCCTGGCGAAGCGTTCATCGGCGGCGTTCTTCATCACATCACGACGCTCGAAGCAGAACGCGACATCGATCTCGCCATCTTCCAGCTGGCGCAGCAGCACGCCGCTGCCCGCCACCTTCATCCGCACAATGATGTCGGGATGGCCGGCCTGGAACCCAGGCAGCCAGGGCGCCAGCCGAGCCGACGCAATCGTCTCCAGCGCGCCGATGGTCACCTGCCCGCTTGTCTGACCTGCCGCCGCCTGCACGGCCGCGCGCGCCTCGCCATCGAGCCGCAACAAATCCTCGGCGATCGGCTTCAGCGCCAGCCCTGCCGGCGTCAGTTCGAGGCCGGACTTCGCGCGCGTGAACAGGGCCGCGCCAAGCTCCGTTTCGAGCGCCTGGATCTGGTCGCTGACGCTCGATTGCGCGAGGTGGACCGCCTCGGCGGCACGCGTGATGTTGCGGCTTCGCGCCACCGCCAGGAAGGTCTTGAGCAGTCTCGGATGCACGGAATGTCCTGGGTGAAGCGCCTACTGCAGCTGCGGCTTTTTCAGAAAACTGCCGCGGTCGGCCGATTTGACGCGCAGCCAGGTTTCGCGGCCGTCGCGCAGCACCCGCATCGGAATCTCGGCACCCGCTGAGCCGCTCTCCCACAGCTTGCGATAGAAATCGGCCAGCCCGTCGACCGCGCCGTCGCGGATGTCGGAGATGATGTCGCCCTGGCGCAGGCCAGCCTTGGCCGCCGGGCCGCCTTCGGTCACGCTCATCACCACCACCTTGCCGTCGCTTTCAGCCGACAAGGCGCCGAGCCACGGGCGCGGCGGCTTGGCCACCTGGCCACGCGTCAGGAGATCGTCGAGAATGGGCGGCAGCAGATCGATCGGCACCACCATGTTGATATCGGCGACTTCGCCGTTGCGGCTCATCTGCAGGCGCAGCGACCCGATGCCGAGCAACGAGCCATCAGCGCCGAACAGCCCGGCACCGCCCCAGGATGGGTGCGCGGGTGCGATGAAGATCGCCTCGTCGAGCAGATACTCCCAATAGCCGGCGAATTCCTGCTTGGTGACGATCCTGGCCTGCACCGACTGGCCGATGCCGTCGGCCAGTACGACGGCGTCGCCGACCCTAGCCTTGCCGGCATCGCCCAGCGCCACCGCCGGCAGGCCGAGCGGCGCCAGCGCCTGCACCAGGCCGAAGCCCGATTCCTGGTCATAGGCCAGCGCGTGCGCTGGGATGACGCGGCCATCATGGCTGGTCAGCCAGACCTCTTCCGCTTCGGTGATGAGATAGCCGATGGTCAGCACCAGCCCGTCATTGCGAATGACGACGCCACTGCCTTCCCTGAGCGTGCCGAGCGCCCCGGCCGTGAAGGCATCTTCGGGAACGGTGGCCCGCACGGCAACGACCGAGCGCGGATTGGGATTGATGGTCATATTTTTTGTCCTGCGATGCAATGCTCTGGCGATATCTCTTATAGGTATGCCGCAAGGGAGATGGTGCAAGGGTAGAAGAAATCCAATTGCCAATGTTGGCGCTGCCCCTCATCCGCCTGCCGGCACCTTCTCCCCGTATAGTTACGGGGAGAAGGGAGATGGCCGCAACGTTGTGCCCTTTTTCAACGTCGGAAATTGGCGAAAGCTTCCGCGCAGGCCTCTTTCTCCCCGTCACTATACGGGGAGTTGAGGAGTGGTCCGCATTGCGGACGAAAAGCCAATTGCTTGGCTTTTCGAACGACGAACGTCCGGCAGGACAATGAGGGGCGGCGCTGACATCGACAATAGTTCAACGCAAGTTGAACTTCCCTGTTTGCAGCCCTAATTGTAGGTGGATCTGCCACACCCGTTCCCGCCCATCCTTTACCCCAAGACACGAGGCCCCGAGATGACCGAATACACCCCGCCGAAAGTATGGACCTGGAACAAGCCGAGTGGCGGCGCCTTTGCCAGCATCAACCGACCGATCGCTGGCCCGACGCATGACAAGGAACTGCCCGTCGGCAAGCATCCGCTGCAGCTCTACTCGCTGGCGACGCCGAATGGCGTCAAGGTGACAGTCATGCTGGAAGAGCTTCTGGCACGCGGCCACAAGGGCGCCGAGTATGATGCCTGGCTGATCAGGATCAACGATGGCGACCAGTTCGGCAGCGGCTTCGTCGAGGTCAACCCCAACTCCAAGATCCCCGCTTTGCTGGACCGCAGCGGCAAGACGCCGGTGCGCGTCTTCGAATCCGGTTCGATCCTGGTCTATCTCGCCGAAAAATTCGGCGAATTCCTGCCCAGCGAACAGCCGGCTCGCGCCGAAGTGCTGTCCTGGCTGTTCTGGCAGATGGGCTCGGCGCCGTATCTCGGCGGCGGCTTCGGCCATTTCTACGCCTATGCGCCGGAAAAGTTCGAATATGCCATCGACCGCTTTTCGATGGAGGTGAAGCGCCAGATGGACGTGCTCGACCGTCGGCTGGCCGAGACTGAATATCTCGGCGGCAAGGACTACTCCATCGCCGACATGGCGGTGTGGCCCTGGTATGGCGGGCTGGCGCTCGGTCGCATGTACAATGATTCCGCCGAGTTCCTGTCCGTGCAGGAGTACAAGCATGTGCAGCGCTGGGCGAAGGCGATCGACACCCGCCCGGCGGTCAAGCGCGGCCGCATGGTCAACCGCGCCTTCGGCGAGCCTGCCCTGCAGCTGCACGAGCGCCACGACGCCAGCGACTTCGACACGAACACGCAAGACAAGCTGGCGGCCGAGTGAGCTGAACGGCCAGCGCGCCGACTTCCCTCTCCGGTGGGGAGGTCGACCGCTTCAACCCGCCCGCCTCTTGTCGACGGCCGACATCCACAGCCCGTCGATGTCGGCAAGAAACGTCTCGTCGATCTCGTCGAGATGGTTCCAGTACATGCCGTCCTCGTAGAAATAGCCGAGGTCCTTCTCGATCTCCTCGGCCTTTTCGGCCTTGTCGAGCCGGATGCTGCCAAGAATATCCGCCTTCATGTCGGCAATCCGCGTGAGCGAAAGGCCGCCAAGCTCGTCGAAGGCGAGCCTGGGAAAGACCAGCCGGCTGCGCGGCAGGTCGGACAGATTGATGCACAGGCAGCCATGCTTCAGCGCCTGAACAAGCAGGCGCGCCGACTTGGCCTCGAGGTTGCGCAGGGTGACGTCATCGCGCAACGGATCGGGACGGCCGATGCCATAGAAATGCGTCTTGTCCGGCCGGTCGTAGATCATGTCGCAGCCCAGGAATGCCAGCACATCGGGCTTCTGGCTGTGAATGGTCCAGTATGCGGCGGTCAGCGCCATCGTGGCGCCGGCATAGACGAAGCCACCGAAGGCGTTCTGCGCCGGAACATACTGCGTGGCGCTGAATATCCGGGCCTGTCGCAAGGTCGCGTCGTGGGGCAGCCGGTCCGACGGGAAATCGCCGGCATGGACGAGGAAATCCCAGTCGGGGCGCACCCGCCAGGCATTGTTGATGGCGACGATCCGGCTGAACGCCTGTGCTTCGGCCATGGCTCGCAACGCACCGCGTCGGGCGCGCTGCCAAGCAGAAGCAGGATGCGGGGTGCGTCATCGCTAGCAGTTTCGATGGGCGGGATGGTCATCGAAGGGCTTTCAGGTCTCGGCCGAAAGGCCGCCTGCACATCGACATATGCCGGCTCGCGAACGTTTGCACGGCTGCAACCCTGCACCCTGGCGGACGACTTTGCCAGCCCGATGCATGCGGCCGATCGTGCAGGCCGGGGCGCTTGATGCTCCCGGTCGCGCAGCCGCACATGGTCAACCGCGCCTTCGGCGAGCCTGCCATGCCGTCGCATGAGCGCCACGACGCCGGCGATCTCGAGACGAAGACGCAAGGACGGCTGGCCGCTGAATAGGCCACGGCAAAGCCGGCCTCAAAAAGAAAGCCCGCCACCGACGCGGTGTCGGGGCGGGCTTTTCCCAAGGCAAGCCTGGCGTGGCGCGGGCACCCCCGCGTCAAGCACCAATCAGTTCAAGACTTCGACGATCTGATGGGTCTCGGGGTCGACCAGGACAGTCTGGTCGTTGATGACGGCGACGCGGTACTTGACGTTGGGCACTTCGCGCAGTTGGACCGTATCCGGCACTGGCGAGCCGAGCTTGAGCTCAACGCCCAGAAGGTTCACCGACGCCAGCGGCTCCTTCTTGATGTACTCGCGAACGATAGTGTTCTGTTCCGGCTGGACGACGATGACATCTTCCGCCAGCGCCGCACCAATGCCGCTCATCAGGACAACCGCAGCCGCCGCACTCGTAAGATAAAATTTCATGACAATCTCCATAAGGGCTATCTGAAAATCCGCCCTGCATGGAAACTCCATAATTGCCATGAGGTTCCATCTCGAATTTCCGAATACATAAATAAATAAAATGGCCGATCGCCGACGCGTATTATTGTCGTGCTTTCGGCGACAGGCCAAAGGTATTTCAAAATTTTGCTGATGATTTTCGGATAAATTGTGAATTCGGTTGATTTTTCGGATCTATAAAACCACCTGCCGACCCGGCGGGGCTATGTCCCAACTGGAAAGCCACCCTCGGTGCGAGGGTCACAAAACGCGGCACATCGGCTTCGCCCGCTATCTCAATCGAGGGCGGCGGTCGATTTGCTGCAACATCTTAGGATTGGCTAACGTAGAGAGCGCAATGTCGTTCCCGCCGCTTTTTTCCGGCGCCACGAAAAAGGCTCGCTCTGCCGGGAGCAGAGCGAGCCTTAAACGACGTTGTGGCGAAAATCTCCAAAGCGCCATTCCTGATCGATCCCGGGTTTCACCGAACCCGAGTGCCCGGCCTCAAAACCAGACACCGTCGCGATGCAGCGGCGAGACAGCGTCGCCTGGATCCTGGCTCGTCGCGGCATGATGCGCGCGCCCGAAGATCAGCCTCACGACGAGCACGAAGTAGCCGACCTGCACAACAAGCAGCGTCACGATCGTCCAGGCAAATGCCTCCCAGAAAGAACCGGTGGCCATATAGGTCCAGACCGCGACAATGACGGCCGTGGCTGACATCCCCACAAGAAACTGTCCAAAATACATCGTTCCACAATCGTTGAACCGCCCCGGTTCCAACGACTCCCTGCCAAATTCCCGTTACCCGCGGACAACGTTTCATTATTTTAGCAACTTCGCAAGTATGTGGTCGCCACCCGGTACGCGCTTGCGAAATTTGTTGCGCGCCGGCCTGGTCGGGAGCAATTTGATGCTCACGGACTGGGGTAGCGGAGAAAACAAGTCCGGGGGATGGGGAAATGACGCTCAAACTGATCGGGGCCGGTTTCGGCCGCACCGGCACGTGGTCTACCTTTGCCGCGCTGAACCGGCTCGGCCTGCCATCCTACCACATGCAGGAAGTGATCATGAACAAGGCCAACAAGGGCCATCTCGATTTCTGGCGCAAGGTGGCCAACAGCCCGGCGGGCAGCCAACACGACTGGAACCGTGTGTTCGCCAACTATACGGCCACCGTCGACAATCCTGGTTGTTGCGTGTGGAAGGAACTGATGGCCGCCTACCCCGACGCCAAGGTGTTGCTGACGCTCCATCCGCGCGGCGCCGAAGCATGGTATGAGAGCACGATCGACACGATCTACTTCACCGAGAATGTCTGGCAGTTCAAGATCCTGGAATGGCTGACGCCCTTCGGCCGGAAATTCGGGGACATGTCGCGCAAGCTGGTGTGGGGCCGCACCCTGAAAGGCGTGATGGACGACCGCGCCAAGGCGGTGGCGCGCTACAACGCCTATATCGAGGAGGTGAAGGCAGCGGTGCCGCCGCAAAAGCTGCTGGTCTACAAGGTGACCGAAGGCTGGGCTCCGCTTTGCGAGTTCCTCGGCGTGGCACTGCCCAACGAGCCCTTCCCCAACCTCAACGACCGCGAAACAATCAAGAAGATCATCCGCGATATCATCAAGGGCTCCTACATCATGCTGGGGCTGGCGATCGCGGCGATACTGGCCGTGGTTGCGGCGCTGTGGTGGTGGCTGGGCTGACCTCCAAGCGTCGGCAATCGAGAACCAGTCTTTGCCCAGCGGGCACGGGAACAAACGCCGTGAGCCGGGCACTAGGACGTGGGAGGGAAGGAGATAGGCGACGCTCAGCCACTCCGATGTCTTGCGCCATAAAGCGCCTTCCACGTATCCCCGTAATGCCGACGTAATGCCCCGGAGCTACCCCCACCGGCGAACGATCCAGCCGCGTGGGATGCATCTTGGCCATAGAAACGAGCAAGCAGCAATTTGCCTGGCTGCAGGAGACTGCCTGCGCTGTCAGCCAGATCCTGGGCCTCTGCAAGCGCCTGGGGATAGGGCAGTCCCGGGTGTTCCTGACCCGGTTCGCATTGAAGCCGGTGAGCTTCTTCAAATGGTTCCGCTTCCTGTCCAGCTTCCGGCGGCGGCACCGGCTTGGCTGCCCCAATGACGATCTGTTGCGCAAGAAGCCCTACAAGTTCTTTGCCCTTGGTCTATCAGGTCATCGCGGCTTCGATCTTCTGGCCGACCATTTCAATCTGGCGGCAGCGGGCCTGTCGCGAGAGCTGTTGGAGGCGGCATGGCGCGGGCGGCCGATGGACATCGGCATGGTAAGCGGGCGGCGCGATGCCTATGGCTTGAGCATGCTTCTCTCCGTTCATTCAGGCAGCAGCCATGAAGGCGCCTTCTCGATCAAACTGACGCGGCAGAGCGACCGGCTCGATCTGGTCACGCTGAGCTTCATCCTCTACCGGCTGAGTGACAGCCGCTACACGGTCGCCATCGGCGGGATCCAGGGCAGCCGGGAGTCCCGACGCGCCGTCATCGACGCCACGCGCGACCTCTGCGGCCTGCGGCCGAAGGATGCCGCGCTGCTCGTCATCGAAGGCATCGCGATCGGCGGCGGCGCCGGTCATTTTCTCGGCGTCTCCGACGCCAGGCACACCATCAATTTCCGCACGCCGAAAAAGCGCCTCGGCAAGCATGCGGACATGGATGAATACTGGCTCGACCGTGGTGGATGCGAAGGCGGTGAATTCGGCTTCGCGATGCCAGTGAGGAACCATGATATCTCGCCACCGCTCGGCCGGCGCGAGTCCTGCAAGTTCGAATTCCTGGCTATCGGCAGGACCCTGTTCGCACCGCGGCCCGCCCTGCGCCGAGATGTGACGGCGTGACTTCGAAACTTGCCAAAACCACATTTTCCATGCCCGAATTCTTGGCGAAGACGCTTGGCCGGCTAAGATTTCTGCCCGGGTATTATATCAGTTTTGACTAAAATATCGGAACGTCCAATGGACATTTCCGGAACCGAACAAGGCCCCTCGGACCTTTGCCTCTGGCAGCTAAGACCTTGGTCCTACAGGAAAAAGAAAAAGGCCCGATGTGACCGATTGAAGCCCGGACAAGGGAACATCGGGCCTCGCTTGTCGTTTGTCGCGAAGGCTCCGGCATGACAACAGCCGGCGCCCAATCTGGAGAAGCGCGATGCCCCATCGATCCACCATCATCAAAACAGGCCACGGCCCGGGCACGGCGATTGCCGTGCTCATGGTTGGATTGATGGCGGTGGGCGTCGTATTCCTCGTTCTGGGCAGCTCGCTCTACTTCAGCGAGCAGCCGTCGGATCAACGCGCGCTGTCTTCCCCACCCGCCCGATCGATTCAGGCGGCGGATGGCAGAGCGGCAAACTGATCGAGCCCGCACTGAAGGTGAAGAGGCAACGGCGCCGCTGTCTGGGGCGCAGCGGTCGTCATGCTGGTGTTGATGGCGGCCGGGAACGGTCGGCTTCTGAAGCCTGAGGTTCGGTGGCCTTTATCCATCGGAGAGGGTTAGGCCGCTTGCATTAATATTAGAGATATCGAATATAGAAAATCGGCCGGCGACCGCCAGAAGTCGGCCGGGCCCGGCGTGCCTCCCTTTGCACCTGGCCGCCGGGCCATTTTTCTCCCTTGCCGTTTTGCCCTCACGCGCCAGCGATGCGGCACGCGTCACCCACCATCTTGCCATCCCTGGCCACCGCCTTGCCACGGCGATAAACCGTACGCGCCTTGGGCACCGCCACCACCGCCTCGGGCACATGCTGCGCCGGCAGGGTAACGAAGTCGGCGCGGGCGCCGACCGCAAGGCCGTAGCTCGCCAGCCCAAGCGCTTTCGCCCCGGCATGGGTCACCACGTCGAAGGCGGCGGCCAGTTCGTGGTCCTCGTAGAAACCGGAACGGTAGCCGATCATGTTGGCGCGGCTCAGCATGTCGCCATCGCCATAGGGCCACCAGGAATCGCGGATGTTGTCGGAGCCGCCGAACACGGTGACGCCGGCCTGCCTGAGCGCCGCCACCGGCGGGAAGGCGTGATTGCCCGGCGCATTGGTCATGATCGCGACATCAGAGGCAGCCAGCATCTCGCCGGCCTTCATCAGGGCGTCGGCTGGAATATCGCCCAGCCCATAGGCATGGCTGACGGCGACGTTGCCTTGCATGCCCAGCGCCCTTGTCCGCGCGGCGATCTCCTCGATCTGGAACAGGCCGAGCGCGCCGCCATCATGCAGATGGATGTCGACGCCGGCGCCGTGTTTTTGCGCCAGGCCGAACACCACGTCGAGATGGCCGTTCACATCGCGGTCGAAACTGGCGGGGTCGAGCCCACCGATCAGGTCGCAGCCGAGCTTCAGCGCCTCGTCGAGAAGCTCTGGCGTGCCCGGCGAGGCTAGGATACCGCTTTGCGGGAAGGCGACGAGCTGGATGTCGATGAGGTCGCGATAGTGTTCACGCACTGTCAGGATCGTTTCCAGATGCGTCAGGCCGACCGAGCCGTCGACCATCACATGGCTGCGCATGGCGAGACTGCCATGGCCGATGCAGAGCTCCAGCTGGTTCTTCGCCCGCTCCGCCATCGGCGCGGCGGCGGCCAGATTCCTGGCCTGGAAGGCGACACGTTCGCGCACGTCGAAACCGTCGGTGCAAGGGATATGCGGGCGCCAGGCGTCGCCATAAAACGACGTGTCGAGGTGGATATGGCCCTCGACGAAGGCGGGCACGACAAGCTGCCCCCCAAGATCAACAATGCCAAGATCGACAATGCCAAGGTCGACGCCGGCGAGGTCGGCCGTCTTCTGGACCGGCATGATGGCGCTGAAGCGCCAGTCGGTGACGGTGAGGTCGACCAGCGAGCCGTCGGCCAGCCGGGCGTTCCGGAAAATCGTCTGTTCTTTCAAGGGCGCCATCCATGGGTTGAAGCGCCAGTCGTCGCCGCTCGCCCGCCTGCGGTCAATGCCGCAAGAAAGAGAAACTGTTTCTAATGCATGTCGCCCGAAAGTGACGTCGGTTTTGGGAAAACGACATGCATAAAAACAAAGAACCTAAAGCGCGTCGCCGGAATCCGTTCAAACGCGACGCGCTTTAGGCACGCCGAAATCCCGGGTGCCGAATCCGCACTTTGGCCCCGGCCTATTCCGCTTTCGCGGAAGTTTCGACCGGCGTGCAATATGCAATGCTGCTAATGCGGCGGTACGAGCCGCCCTGGTTGACGCGGGCGCCCAAGCCATCCCAACAATGCGCCCCCCCGTCCGCGTCGACCACGGCAGCCGCTTGGCGCTATTATGCGATCCGCGAAGCGACAGCCTGCCGTGACCTTCGTTGCGGCTTCAGCCGCCGACCAGCGCCTTCGTCGTCACCAGATTGACGCCGGCTTCAGTGAATTCGCCATTGTGCCGGGCGATGATCTGTTCCGCACGCTCGCTGGCATTGTCCAGCGTGCTATGGGCATCGGAAACCACGGTCACGCCGAACCCTCTGGCCATCGCGCCCTTGACCGTCGCCGCCACACAGTAATCGGTCTGCGCGCCGAGGATGACGACAGCACCCGCACCCTGCCCGGCCACCCAGTCGCCGAAGGCCGGATTGCTGAAGGCATCGCGCACGGATTTGGCAAAGGTCGGCTCGTCCGCGGCCTGGCCAAGGGCGGGCCACACCGGCCAGCCCGGCTCGCCCGGCGCCAGCGGATCGCCTTCGGGGCCGTCATGCCTGATAAAAGCGGCCCTGCGTTCGCCGCGCCGCGCCCAGTCGATCACCGCCCTGGTGCGCTCGACAATGCCTGGCGCATCATGGATCGGCGGCTCGTGCACGCCGTCGAACATGCCGGTCTGGAGATCGATGACAATGAGCGGCGCGTTGTCCGCAAGGCTGGGAGCTGACATGGTTTTTACATAGCACGGCGAGGAAGACGATCAAGGATTTGCTCACTCCGGCGCGCCGGCAAACAGCACCACGCCATCGCCGCCGGTGGCCGGCCAGTCGCGGATGGTGCGGTCGTTGCCGCCGGTCAGCACCGTGCCGTCGGCGGCGAAGGCCACCGCATAGATCGGGCCGGTCTGGCTGTCGAACATCGCAATCTGGTTGCCGGTGTCCATGTCCCACAGCCGCGCCGTGCCGTCGAGCGAGCCGGAGACCAGGCGCTTGCCGTCGGCCGACAGCGCCAATGCGTAGACAGTGCCTTCATGACCTTCGAAGCGGCGCACTTCGCGGCCGCTGTCGAGATCCCAGAGCTTGATCGTGGTGTCGCCGCTGCCGGTGACCAGATGGTGCCCGTCGGCGGTGAACACCGCGCCATAGGTGCCCTGCTCGTGCCCGTGCCAGCTGCGCAACTGCTTGCCGGTCTCGATGTCCCAGAGTTTCAGCGTGCCGTCGATGCTGCCGCTGAGGGCTTGCTTGCCGTCGGGCGAGACGGCGACCGCGCTGACCGACCAGTCGTGCCCGCTCATGACGTGCAGCACGGCGCCTTTCTCGAGGTCCCAGACGATGACATTGCCCGTATCGTGCCCGCTGACGGCGCGTTTGCCGTCGGGGCTGATCGCCAGCTTGTTGACGCCGCCATTGCCGCCGGACGAGAAGACATGCAGCACCGCGCCATCGGAAAGTTTGCGCTGCACGATCTCGCCGTCGTCACCAGCCGTCAGCGCGCTGACG
>NZ_SMYZ01000038.1 GCF_004919685.1 Mesorhizobium norvegicum
ACTGCTGAAGGCACAAGGGCGACCTCCGCGCGTCATGATCACCGACAAGCTTCGGTCATACGATGCAGCAAAACAACAGATCATGCCGGGTGTTGAGCATCGTTCGCATAAGGGGTTGAACAATCGGGCGGAGAATTCGCACCAGCCGATCCGACGACGGGAGAGGATCATGAAACGCTTCAAGTCGACGCGACAGCTTCAACGTCTCGTCTCCATCCACGATCCCGTCGCCAATCTGTTCAACTTTCCCCGCCACAACCTCTCATCGTCCGACCACCGCGATCTGCGATGCACCGCCATGGCGACGTGGCGCCAAATCTCCAGGGTCGCGGCCACCTGAAACCCAACTTCACGGCGATCTCTGCGCCCGTTCGTCGATAACTTTACGATGCCCTCCAGATTACATGCTGTTCGACGAGGTGACGTCGGCGCTCGACCCACAACTCGTCGGTGAGGTGCTCGACACGCTTCGCCTTCTCTCCTCGGAAGGTATGACGATGATCGTCGTTACCCACGAGATCGCATTTGCGAAGTGTCGAAGCGGGTCGCTTTCTTTCATAAGGGCAAGATTCATGAAATCGGCCCGCCCGGACAGGTCATAAGCAATCCAGTTCAGCCGGAGACGGCTGCGTTTCTGAAATCGGTGCTTTGACCGGGTATCTGATAGCACCTCGCGCCGGAATCGCGCTGAGCAACATCGCCGTTAGCAGATAATGCCCGCCAGTATGGGACTTGTCAGAAAAAGCCAGGAGGCGTGGAATTTGATACGCTTGCCTGTGTGTCGGCTTGACTGCGGTTGCTGAGGTAGTCCTTAACCCGCATCGCGGCCATGAGCGGGCGCAGGAACCAAGGAGTGCCGGTGTAGAAGGGCGAGGACCGAAAAGGCACGCTGGAGAAGGCGGTGGCGCCTTCGGGCCTCCCAAGCAACTGGAGTCCTGCCTTCCTGCCGAAATACGATCCCTGCGGCATGCCCATGAAGGTAAAGCCGGTGGCATACCAGACGCCGTCCGGGCGCTGGCCGATCTTCGGCATGGCGTCGAGCGGCGCGGCGCAGAAGCCGCTCCAGGCATAGCTGACCCTAACATCGCCCAACTCGGGAAAGACGGAAAGCAGATCCTTTCGAAGTTGGCTCGCCTTGGCGCGGATGGGCATGGCCTTGCCCGTGCGGCCGGACATGATGATGCGTTTGCCGTCGGGGGTCAGACGGATCGCCGTCGTGTCGAAATCGGCGTCGGTATAGCTTCGGTTGGTTGGCAGAAGCCGTGAGAGCCTCTGGCGATCCACTTCTTCGGTCGCGATCGCGAACCCCTGAAACGGAACGAGGCGCCGGGCAAACCAGTTCAAGTCCTTGCCAGTATATCCGTTGGTGGCGACGATCACGTCCTTCGCCCGAAGCGTGCCCAACGGCGTTTCGACATCAAAGCCAGCCGTCGATTTGCTGATGCCGGAAACCGGTGCGTTGCCGTATGCCAGAACCCCGAGCTTTGTCGCAGCCGCCAAGAGACCGGCGTGATACTTTCCGGGATGGATCGTGGCCATGTCCGGGACCAGCACCCCGCCACAAAAGATGTCGGAGCATTTGATCTGTTGCTGGAGCTGCGTCTTGTCCAGCACTTGGATATTTTCGCCCAGATGCCTCTCGCGCAGCTTGAATTCGTCGACCACACCGCGCAGCTGGGATGGCGAACGTGCCAGGACGACCCGGCCAGCCAGGCTGAAGTCGCAATCTATCCTCTCGCGCTCGATCACCTCCACCATGCTGACATTGAGGGCTTCAAACAATTCGGCATAATAGGCGGTGGCTTTTTCTACCCCGTAGACTTCCACCAGTTCTGCGAGAGACTTCTTCAGGAAGCGCCCCAGAAAGCCTGTATTTCTCGAACTGGCTCCGTAGCCGGCAACGCCCGCGTCGAAAATGGCGACACTCTTGCCGCCTCTGGCCAACTCGAGCGCGGCATTCAGTCCGGTCACGCCTGCCCCAATGATGGCGACGTCCGCAGACCGCTGGAAAACCGGTGTCGGCCGGTCGCCATGGTCCGTCATGGCATCCCACCAATACGATCTCTCTACGAAATCGGGAGCGATGGCGCCGTTTTCGCCGTCAGAGCCTGGGGTTGCGCGGGCGTTCATGTGCTTCTCGCTTTTCGAGTTTTGTAACCGAGGGCGCATTGCGCCGCAGCAGGCGTGGTCAGAGGCGTTAAGGCGGATAGGGCCCGTAGGATGGGTTGTTCGGGTCCGCGATCATTCGCCCGTTGCTGGCGATTATTTCACCGTTCCGGACGAGGACCGACCGGCCCGCATATTGTGCAATTGCTTGATACCGACGCTGGGATCGCCATCTGAAACACCATTGCCATTTCCTGCGCACGGCCTGGCCGTCCTTCGTGTCCTCTGTCAATTCGACCCCACGATGCTGCCGGCATCATGCTTCTCAAGCCGGTCTATGCAGCGGGTAAGAGTGGCCAGAACCGGAAGGTCCGCAAATGGCAACACGCTCGCCATTGCGGATGTCGAGCGACGCATTCGATGGCGCACCCTGTAGTGGCGGTAGAATTTGTCGACCCCGACTATCTTGATTGTTGGATCAATCGTGTTCAAGGGCTTGCCCCTTTCCCAATGACGCGGCGTTCTCGTCCCCTAATTGTCGCCGACAGGGAAATGGTTGCAAACTCAATGGCGCAGTATGTTTCAAATTGGCAGGACTTTTGGAAGAAACAAACAAAATCGTGCCGAAATCGACGGCTGGATTTCAAGCGCGATGGAAGGTACCTCGCCATTGATCGCGCAGCGGCGCTTTTGGCTATGGTTGCAGGGTCGAGCCGCGCGTGCGGCGGTGAGCGCGGTCGTGACAAATGGTGCGCCGGTCAAGCTGACGAAGAACTCCGATCATCACACGGCAACCAATCATTGCGCAGCGCCGTCGTCGAAGTGCGGTTCAGGGCTGACGACGATCGTCATCGGCCGCCGGCCGAGGTTTGATGAATCCTGGAAGCTCTGCGACTACCAACCGGATGCGTCTTAACGCGTTTCGTCGAAATGGATGTGGGGCTCGAACTTAATGGTCTTGATCGCAAAGTAGCTGTTGATCGAGTGGATCTGCGGAACGATCGACAGCGGCTCGGCAATGGTTCGTTCGAAATCGGCCATATCCGTGAAAACGGAGACGAACAGCAGATCACGGCTGCCGGTGACGTTATACAAGATAATCACCTCGGGAATGTTTTTGATCAGGCGGATCGCTTCGTCACGGCCCTTCCGATCGAGGCTGTTCAGCCTCGCTTCCGTGATTGTGACCAATCTGGAGCCGACCTTGTCGGGATTGACCAGCACGATCTCCCTTTCGATGTAGCCGGTTTCGCGCAGGCGCCGGACCCTGCGCAGACATGATGCTGGCGAGGTGCCGACCTCCGTGGCGAGGTCGGCGTTGGTGATCCTGCTGTCGCGCTGCAGCCGGTTCAATATCTTTCGGTCGATTTGGTCCAGGTCTGCGCGGCGCGTCGACATTTTTGCTTCCAATTCATGAGTGAAATTTTCTGTCAAATAGGTAGACAGAAACCATATCCAATTTCATTCAACGGTCAACTTGTGTCGGAAAACCGCACTTCATCCCGATATCTTCACCTAGTGTGAATATCTTGGAAGAGCCGGATGACGACGCGATTGGATTTCAGAAGTGACACTTTGACGGTGCCAAGCAAGGCGATGCAGGCGCGCATGGCCGATGCCGAAGTCGGCGACGACTACTACCGTGAAGATCCGACGATCCGTGCCCTGGAAGAATATGCGGCGGAGCTTTTGGGCAAGGAGGCGGCGCTGTTCGTGCTCAGCGGTACGATGGGCAATCTGGTTTCGATCAGAGCACAGGTGCCGCATGGAGCGGCCACGATCGTCAGCAACACTTCGCACATACACATCAACGAAACCGGTCATCTGGCGGCGGTGTGCGGGCTAACCTCCCACCCGATGCCGACGCCAGATGGCCGGTACCCGCTGGAACTGCTGAATACCTTCGCACCTGTGCAGGCGAGCAATCAGAGACCTTCGGTCCTCAATCCGACGCTCAAGCTGATTTGTGTCGAGAACACCCATAATGGCGAGGGCGGACGCTGCCTGGACGTCGACTATCTCAACGAGCTCAGGAGTTTCGCTTCGGCCCGTGGGCTGGTGTTCCATATGGACGGTGCGCGTTTTTTCAACGCGGCGGTCGCTCTTTCCCGAAAGCCTGCCGACCTCGCTAATCCCGTCGACAGCGTAACGTTTTGCCTTTCGAAAGGTCTCGGAGCACCGGGCGGCTCGATCGTCGCCGGCAGTCGCGCATTCGTCGAAGAGGCGCGGCACTGGCGCCAGATGGTCGGCGGCGGAATGCGGCAGGCCGGCGTCCTTGCTGCGGCCGGCCTGATGGCGCTACGCGAGAACATCGACGATCTGGCGATCGACCATGCCAATGCGAAGCGTCTCGCGAACGGGCTCAAGGAAGTTGGTCTCGACGTCGACACCGCCGCCGTCGAGACCAACATCGTCATGGCTTACGCACCGGACGAATTCGGCGATCCGCGTGCGTTCCATTCTCGCTTGGCTGAAGCCGGGGTTTTTGTCCTGTCGCCGAAAGGCAAGAGGTTGCGCTTCGTCACGCATCGCGATTTGTCGACCGCGGACGTCGAGACCGCTCTCCAGCGGATACACAAGATCACGCGCATCTAATACTGGAACAAGACATGCCGAGAGAACTTAAGTGCGTTGCCGTCGTGGAAAACACTTTGGGCGAGTGTCCGGTCTGGGATGTCGATCAGCAGTGCCTGTATTGGGTCGATATCACCGAGAAGGTCTTGCATCGCTACGATCCGGTCACCGCAGCGGTGAAGACCTGGAAAACGCCTTTCGAGTTTGGTTCAATCGCGCTCAGGAAGGGTGGTAGAAGCATCATCGCCGGTACGCGTGACGGGTTCGCGATCTACGATCTCGAGACTGAAGCCTGCGAACATTTCGCGACACCCGAAGAGCCTTTCCCAGGCAACCGCATGAACGACGGCAAATGCGATCCGGCTGGCCGATTCTGGTGCGGCAGCATTCACGAGGTCTCCGACCCGTCGCAGAGGCGGCCGATCGCATCAATGTACCGCGTGGACGCCGACAGGAGCGTCACCAAAGTTCGCGGCGGCATCAAGACCAGCAATGGATTTGCTTGGAGTGCGGATGGCCGGACGATGTATTTCACCGATACGCCGACGCTGAACATCCTTGCTTTCGATTACGATGTGCAGTCGGGAACGATGAGCAACGAACGGGTTTTTGCTACGGTGCCAAAGGGCCATGGGCGTCCCGACGGCGCCACCGTCGACGTGGAAGGTTGCCTGTGGAGTGCTCATTTCGCCGGTTCAAGGATAACGCGTTACTCCCCGGCGGGCGATGTTTTGCTGTCCTTGGATATTCCCGCGCAAAACGTAACCTCCTGCACCTTTGGCGGCGCGAACATGTCGACCCTTTTCATCACCACGGCGCGCGAGGATCTGACGGCGGAAGACCTTCGACAGCAGCCACTGTCAGGGAACGTCTTTGCTTATGAGGCTGGAGTGGCCGGAGTGCCGATGACCCGTTACGCGGGTTAGATCGCACCTTGCCGATCTTAAAGAATTTGAAGGGAGTTTGTCTTGCAGAGAGTTCTGATCACCGGCGCGGCCGGGCGTCTTGGACGAGTGTTGAGGAATGGCCTGGCGAAACCTGATCGCGTTTTGCGCCTGCTCGACATCGCCAATCTCGGTACGGCGACGGAGAGCGAAGAGATTTGGAACGCCGATGCGACCAACATGCCGGAAATGGTCGAAGCAATGCAGGGCGTCGACGTTGTCGTCCATCTGGCCGCATATCCCGAGGAAGCGCCGTGGGAGACCATTTTTCCACTTAACTACGCGCTGACTTACACTGTCTTCGAGGCGGCGCGGCGCGCCGGCGTAAAGCGCGTGGCTTTCTGCAGTTCCGTCCAGGCAGTGGGCTTTCATCCGATAGAGAAGACCATTGATGCGAACGTGCGCCTGCGCCCAAGCGGCTATTACGGCGTCTCCAAGGCATATGGAGAAGCGCTCGCCAGCCTCTATGCCGACAAGTATGGGCTATCGGTTGCATGCGTGCGCGTCGCTTCGTTCGAAGAGACGCCAACGGACACGCGGATGCTCTCGACATGGCTGAGCCATGAGGATGCCGTCCATCTTTTCGAGCAATGCATCAACGCACCGGATCACCACTTCTACGTCGTGTACGGCGTGTCCAACAACACCCGCTCACGCGTCGACAATTCGCATGTTGCATGGCTCGGATACAAACCGCAGTCGAATGCGGAAGACTATCTGGCGGAAATTCTTGAACACGGTCAGCCGATGGGGCCGCTTGCCGGGAAGACGCAAGGCGGACGCGCATGCGATGTCGGCTTCTCGGGTAACGCGGAAAAGACCTTGAAAGCAGAATGAACTGGCTGTGGATATAGCGCGTTCAGGACGGAATAGGTAATGAAATACAAAGATTTATACATCAACGGAACCTGGCGCTCAGGCGCTTCTGCTGCTCGCTTTGATGTGATCAATCCTTGTGACGAGACGATTCTTGCCTCGGTGGCGTCGGCGGACATCGCTGATGCGGAAGCGGCGCTGGATGCGGCCGAGGCCGCAATGGCGGTATGGGCGAAACAGACCCCGCGACATCGGTCCGAGGTCTTGCGCAATGCCTGGGCGTTGATGTCGGCGCGGCTGGACGAGTTCGCACGTTTGATCACGGTGGAAAACGGCAAGGCCAAAGGCGACGCGCTGGCCGAGGCAAAATACGCGGCGGAGTTCTTCAGGTGGTTTTCCGAGGAAGCGGTTCGCGTCGACGGCCTCGTAAAGCATGCTCCAGAGTCGGGAGCTCGCATACTTGTCCAGCACAAGCCCGCTGGGATTGCAGTCCTTGTCACGCCGTGGAATTATCCAGCTGCCATGGGCACGCGCAAGATCGCGCCGGCTTTGGCCGCCGGCTGTGCTGTCATCATCAAGCCGGCAGCCGAGACCCCGCTCACAATGCTCGCCTTGATGCCGCTGCTGGAAGAGGCCGGTGTTCCAGCGGGCCTCGTCAACGTGCTTCCAACGACGCAGTCGGCAGAACTGGTCGACCATCTGCTGCACGACAAGCGGGTTCGCGTCGTGAGTTTCACTGGCTCGACCGCCGTCGGGCGCAAGCTTCTTCGTTCTGCCGCCGATCAGGTTTTGAAACCAGCCATGGAACTGGGCGGCAATGCGCCACTGATCGTTTTGGAAGACGCAGACCTCGATCTGGCCATTGAAGGCACGATGAAAGCCAAGATGCGCAATTTGGGCGAGGCCTGTACGGCCGCCAACCGCATTTACGTCCACGAAGACATTGAAATCGAATTCACCCGAAGGCTTACGGCCGAGATGGCGAGCCTCAAGGTTGGCGATGGCAGCCAGGATGGAATCGATGTCGGCCCGTTGGTCAATGCCAGCACTCGGGACAAGGTCGCCCGCTTCGTGGAAGACGCAGTGTCGCGCGGGGCAAAGATCGAAACCGGTGGCGTCGTGCCCGAGGGCAAGGGCTTCTTCTATCCGCCAACCGTGCTGTCGAACGTGCCGGAGGACGCGGCATGCGTCCACGACGAGATATTTGGGCCTGTGGCGGCGGTGCAGACCTTCAGGGATCAAGACGACGTCATTCGTCGAGCAAATGACACTGAATACGGATTGGTCGCCTATGTGTTTTCCGAAAACATGAAGCGTGCGCTGCAGGTTTGCGAACGACTGGAATTTGGAATGGTCGGGCTCAATCGGGGGCTTGTCTCCGATCCAGCCGCCCCGTTTGGCGGCGTCAAGCAATCTGGGCTGGGCCGCGAAGGGGGGCATGAAGGTATGCTGGAATTTATGGAAACCCAATACATCTCGGCAAGCTGGTAGCCAAGATCCACTTGCTGCCCTTCTGAGCAGTGCAAGAAGCGCGGACGAAATCCCGGTTTTGCGGCAGGCGCATCGACGTGTCGACCACGCTGATCGGTATGCTTTTCTTGCATCGAAAACGTCGAGCCGACTTCAAACCCCTTGTCGACGCTCGCCCAGTCCGCTGCGTCCGCCGGCGCAAATCATCAAAAATTTCGGCGACCTGCGAGCAATTGACCAATGGCCGTCAACGACAAGGGGCTAATGAACTCCCTGAAGCGGCGACTGTTGTACGAACCGAGGGCGCTCGAGCTTGCAATTCCTTTGCTGAACGCGGACGACATCATCAATGCCGAGCGTATCCTGGTTCAATGTGAACTGACATCAACAGCCCGTTCCCGCGTTGAGCTGGCTTTGAGTTTCCACCTGCGCCTGATGCAAGCCTGTAACGACAAGAGCTTGCTCAAAGAAATTGCCGATGGCCACGATGTTATCCTCCGCCGCCTTTCCGATCAGGCATCTGTCGTATTGGCGGGGGAGCGCGCTCAACATCAACTCTGGTGTTTGTTGGGATTTTGTCGCCAAGTGCAAATCAGTGGCGCGCTTCATGAGCTGCGCCGGGGCATAGAAGACGCCATCCTAAGCGTTTCAAAGATCATCGGAAGCTAGAACGTCTTGGACGTACCGATCTCAGCGAGTCGTTTCGCGGTGACGGTTTGCCAAACGTGATGGCCGAGAATTTCCGATATCCGTGATTCCTGCTTCTCCCGCACCCGGTCTTGATGGTTAGGCCATCGCCTTGATGTTCAAATATTTCAAGTGGGCCGCCGCCGCTGGTTTGCCTGCTTCAGAATCGACAAAACTTGGCCTTCAGCGCCGAAACGTGGATCGGAACCCGACGGCTATGCATCGGTCCGGGATGAAGTACCGGCAAGCGCTTGCCGAATGTCATATCGACCACTTGGCATCAGATTTCATAAGCAGTGGCCAAAGCAATTTCTGATTTCATTTAATGATCAATATTGACGACAACCGAAGCGTGATCTCCTCGAAATTTGACTGGCCGATAAGGAGCCAAAGGCAAAGCCGGCGAGGGAGTTGTCATCTTGAATTCGATGTACCGCGAGAGGAGATCCGGCGACGCGCTCCCCCTGGCGCGCGGGCCGCTTGTCGCCGTGGAGAATATCCAGAAGAGCTTTGGCGGACTGAAGGCGATCAACGGCGCTTCATTCAACATCGACAAAGGTTCGATCACTGGCCTCATCGGCCCGAATGGCGCCGGCAAGACCACGATGTTCAACACGATCGCCGGTCTTTATCGCCCCCAGTCCGGACGAATCCTGCTGGAAGGTGAAGATGTCTCGGGCCTTCCGCCGCACGTCCTCTTCGCGAAGGGCGTGGTGCGCACATTCCAGATCGCGCATGAATTCCCGACATTGACCGTGCTCGAAAACTTCATGGTCGTTCCGGGCCAGCAGTCGGGCGAGCGGATCATCGACACATGGCTGGGGCGTCACCTCATCCGCGCGCAGGAAGCTGCGCTCCGTGACCGCGCGATGGAAGTGATCGAGTTCCTGAATCTCACGCATCTTCGCGACGAACCGGCCGGCAATCTGTCCGGCGGGCAAAAGAAGCTGGTCGAGCTTGGAAGAACCATGATGACCGAGGCACGGCTGGTCCTGCTGGATGAGGTGGGCGCTGGCGTCAACCGTACCCTGCTCGGCTCGATCGAGGACGCGATACGCCGGCTCAACGAGGAGCGCGGCTACACATTCTGCATGATCGAGCACGACATGGGCTTCATTTCGCGCCTCTGCGACCGGGTTGTTGTCATGGCGGAGGGACGCGTGTTGACGCAAGGCACGGCGCAGCACGTGATGGACGATCCTAGGGTGATCGAATCCTATCTAGGCGCCTCCGTATCGAGGCCGGCCGCATGAGCTACCTGAATGGCAGCAAGATGTGCGGCGGCTACAATGGCGTGCAGATTCTCAACGGCTGCTCCATTTCGGTCGACCGCGGCCAGGTGGTCGTGATCGTCGGACCGAACGGCGCCGGCAAGTCCACCGCCATGAAAGCGCTGCTGGGGATCGTGCCGCTGACCACCGGCGACGTTGCCCTCGACGGCAAATCCCTTGGCGGCATGGACCCGCAATCGCGGGTGAACAGAGGCATCGCCTTTGTCCCACAGACCGACAATATTTTCCCGACGATGACGGTGCTGGAGAACCTGAAAATGGGGGCCTATCTGCGCCGTGACGACATCGGCGCAAGCATCGAGGAGGTCTTCGAGACGTTCCCGATCCTCAGGACCAAGCGTGGCGATCTTGGCCGGACCCTTTCCGGCGGACAGCGGCAGCAACTGGCGGTGGGGCGCGCCCTGATGAGCCAACCTACGGTGCTCATGCTCGACGAACCGACCGCAGGCGTTTCGCCCAATGTCGCCGCGGATCTGCTGCGGCAGATCGTGGCGCTGAAAGAGCGCGGACTCGCAGTGCTCATGGTCGAACAGAATGCCCGCCAGGCGCTGGAGATCGCCGACGTCGGTTACGTGCTGGTGCTCGGCGAGAACCGGTTCACGGGCAGCGGCCAGGATCTCCTCGCAGATCACGAAGTCCGACGGAGTTTTCTCGGTGGATAATTTACTCAACGGACTCGTCCTGTTCCTGAATTTCGTCGTCGTGCCGGCAACGTCCTATGGCGCGCAGCTCGCGCTCGGGGCGCTAGGCGTGAATCTCATCTTCGGCGTGCTGCGGTTCTCCAACTTCGCCCACGGCGACACGATGGCCTTCGGCACCATGCTGACCATCCTCGGAACATGGGCGTTGCAGAGCGCGGGGTTCTCCCTCGGCTTTCTGCCGACTGCGCTGGCTGCGCTGCCGCTCGGCATTGCCGGCACGATCTTGTTCTGCCTTGCCGCCGACCGGCTGGTCTACGCGCACTACCGGCGGCAGAAGGCGGCTCCAGTCGTGTTCATGATGGCATCCATGGGCGTGATGTTCATCCTGAACGGCGTCGTCCGTATCGTCATCGGGCCCAATGAGCGGAATTTCGCGGATGGCGAACGGTTTCTAGTGACCGCGCAGCAGTTCAAGGATGCCACGGGGCTTCTTGAAGGCGTGACGATCAGGACTTCCCAGGCCCTGACGCTCGCCGTCGCGGTGCTGGCGGTTCTAGCCCTGTTTCTGTTCCTCCAGCGTACACGCACCGGCGCGGCCATGCGTGCGTTTTCCGACAACGAGACACTGGCGCTGCTGTGCGGCGTCAGCCCCAAGGTCGTGATCCGGACGACCTGGATCATCGCCGCGACGCTGATGACGGTTGCTGGCGTGCTCTATGGCCTAGACAAGAGTTTCAGGCCGTTCACCTATTTCCAGATACTGCTGCCGATCTTCGCGGCCGCGATTGTCGGCGGCTTCGGCAGGCCGGTCGGCGCGATCATCGGCGGGTTCATCGTCGCCTTTTCCGAGATTGCGCTCACCTATGCCTATCGCAAGGTCGTGCTGTATTTCCTGCCTGGTTCGGACATGGGCGACAGTCTCCTGCAGCTCGTGCCAACAGACTACAAGTTCTCTATCTCCTTTGTCATTCTGGTCGTCATTCTCATTATTGCGCCGACTGGCATCCTGAAAGCCAAGTCGTCATCATGAAGCGCGCAGTCCAACTGTACGGCGTTTTGACCATCCTGTTTTTGCTGGTTGGCTTCTTCCAGTCATGGTCCGTGGCGCTGGCGACACTCAATCTGTGCCTGATCTCCGCCATCATGGCGCTTGGCGTCAATATCCAGTGGGGCTACGCCGGGCTATTCAACGCGGGCATTATGGGCTTCGCGGCGATTGGCGGCGTCGTCGCCTTGCTGGTCGGACACGCGCCGGTTTGGGGGGCGATAGAGCAGGGCGGCGCGGGCATCGCCCTGTCTTTTGTCGTGCTGGCAATCGGGGTTGTCGCCGCTGCGATATTGTTCCGATGCCTCAAAGGCGTCCTCAAATACACTTTGCCGGCACCCATGCTTGTCGTCAGCTTCGTGCTCTTTCGACAATTCTTCGTGCCGGCGCGCCAGGCGATCGAGGCCTATGACCCCGCCGCCAGCGGATTCATGGGCGGCCTCGGCCTGCCGATCTTGTTCTCCTGGCCGCTGGCGGGTTTGGCTGGCGCCGGAGTTGCGTTCCTGATTGGTAAGGTGGCGCTCGGCCTGCGGTCGGACTACTTGGCCATCGCGACCCTCGGCATATCCGAGATCATCGTCGCCATGGTCAAGAACGAGAATTGGCTGACGCGTGGGGTGAAGAACGCGACAGGCCTGCCGCAGCCAGTCCCCGACGGTCGCCTGCTGCAGCAGCAGACCTGGCTCATCGACCTGGTGACCTGGATGAACCGGTCCTATCTCGAGGCGCTTTCTGCCACGGAGCAAACCGCTGCACTGCGGCTCCTCGTGGCCGAAGCCTCGTCGATCATCGTCAAGCTTGCATTTGCCGGCCTGTTTGCCGCCGTGCTGGCGGGCTTGCTCGCTTTGTGCGTTTTTGCCCTGAAGTCTCCCTGGGGGCGCATGATCCGCGCCATCCGTGACAATGAGATCGCGGCAGGCGCGATGGGCAAGGATGTGGCTTGGCGCCACCTGCAAATCCTGATGCTGGGATCGGCAGTCGTCGGCATCGCCGGCGCGATGCTTGTCACCCTTGATGGCCAATTGACACCGGCCGCCTACATCCCGCTTCGCTACACCTTCCTCATCTGGGTCATGGTGATCGTCGGCGGTTCGGGCAGCAATGTCGGCTCGGTCTTCGGCGCCTTCCTCATCTGGTTCGTGTGGGTTCAATCGGAGCCCATCGGATACTGGCTCGTCAAAATGACGACCTTCTGGATGAACGACACCTCGCCAATCCGCACGCACCTGTTGGAGCAGGCTCAATATTTCCGCGTGCTGATGATGGGCACAATCCTTCTGTTGGTGCTGCGCTTCCACCCGCAGGGCTTTCTACCGGAGCGGCCACGCCGCAACCGTCAATCACGAAGCGTAGGGGAATGAAAAAATGAACAAGAAAGCTCTTTTACTCGCCGGCGCAATTGCATTTACTGGATCGGTTCCAGCCTCTGCCGAGGACATAAAAATGGGAGTGCTGCTCGGGTTTACCGGGCCTGCAGAATCCATTGCGCCGAACATGGCGCTCGCTGCGGAGTTGGCATTTAAGGAAGTTTCTGATTCCGGTCTTTTTCTGAGCGGATCGAAGATCGTTTCGGTGCGCGCCGATGACACCTGTGAGGACGCCGGCTCGGCAACTGCGGCAGCGGAACGCCTCGTCAACAGCGAAAGGGTCGTGGGGATCATGGGGCCGACCTGCTCAGGCATCATGGTGGCCATCACCAAGAACGTGACTGGAACCATCGGCGTTCCGATGATTTCACCGTCCGCCACGTCTCCGGCGATCACCGACCTCGACGACGGCGACTACAGCTTCCGCGACGTACCCTCCGACGCGCGCCAGGGTGAAGTGCTGGCCGACCTGGTGTTGGAGCGGGGTATCAAGAACGTCGCCGTCAGCTATGTCAATGACGACTACGGCAAGGGCTTGAGCACTTCGTTTGAGGCCGCTTATGTCGCCAAAGGCGGAAAGGTATCGTTGAACGCCGCGCACGAGGATGGGCGTGGCGACTATTCAGCCGAGGTCGGCGCACTGGGCGCAAGCGGCGCGGAGGTGCTGGTCGTATTCGGTCGGTTCGATCAGGGCGGCGCCGCCATTATCCAGACGTCACTGGACACCGGTGCGTTCAAGACTTTCGTGCTGGCCGACGGCATGATCAGCCAGGTGTTGATCGACAAGATCGGCGCCGGACTGGAAGGGTCTTTCGGCACCCAGCCCGGCAGTTCGTCGGATGCTTCCAAGAAGTTCGTCGAGCTTGCCAAGGCGGCGGGCTTCGATGGCGACGGCGGCTTCCGGCCGGAATCCTATGATGCCGCCGCAATTCTTGCCCTTGCCACACAGGCTGCGGGCTCGCCCGACCGCAAGGCGGTCAAGGACAACATCCGCAAGGTCACGAACGCACCCGGCGAGAAAATCTATCCGGGCGACCTCGCCAAGGCCCTTCAGATCCTGAAAGACGGCGGCGATGTCAACTACGAAGGCGCAACCGGTGTCGAGTTCGACGACAAGGGCGATATACCAGGCGCCTACCGCGTGGAGGAGGTCAAGAACGGCAAATTTGAAGTTCTCGGCGTCCGCTAGGTCGAAACCAGGGTCAGCGACAGGGAGGATGCCGGCCCCCGGCATCCTCCTTCCCATCGGGCAAGACTTGCGGGATGGCCGCGGTCAACCCTCACAGCGACTCAGTGCCGGGTTCGAACCGTTCAGATGAAATGCGGCGGGACGGTTCTAACGGCGGTCTTGTCTGGAATAGCTACGTAAATCGAAGGCAGAACACACGATGCGAATAGCAGTTGCAGGTGCAGGAATCGTAGGCTTATCGACAGCTTGGGCGCTTCGGAGCCGGGGTCACGATGTGACCGTCTTCGAGCGCGGACCCATTCCAAACCCCATGGCGTCGTCCTATGACGAGCAGCGGTATTATCGCTTCGCCTATGGAAAAATGGGCGGATATTCCAAGCTCTCCCTTGGCGTGACCAAGGCGTGGGATGTCTTGTGGAATGTCCTGCAAGAGTCGCTCTACATCGAGACAGGGGTCCTCTATGTGGCGGATGCTGGCAATGAGGATTTAGCGCTTTCGGTAGCGTTCGCCCGTGACAATGGGTTGGCGTATAACGAGATCGACTCAGTCGATTTCGTAAGACGCTTTCCGCATCTTCGGCTTCGGCTAACCGACCACGCCGTGCTCTTTCCGCAATCGGGCATCCTGCTCGCCGAACGGATACTGGTCTCGCTGGCCCGCTGGCTATCTGCGAAGGGCGTAGCATTGCGACCTTACGCTAAGGTCGAGGAAGTCGACCACGACGACGGCCGCATTCGTGTCCTCGGCGCCTGGCAACAGTTCGATCAGGTCATTGTCGCGGCGGGCTCATGGACGGGCGAACTGGTTCCGAATGGCGACGAACTCCAGCCGTCCCGGCAGATCATGCTCTATGCCGAGCCGCCGGATCGTTTGGCGGCGGAATGGGCGAGTTCGCCTGCATTCTCGGATTGGACCGTCGAGGACAATTTCTACGTCACGCCACCGCTTCGCGGCACACGCATGAAAATGACATTCGATCTACCGTTCGAAGGCGACGCGGACATGACCCGCGAAGCGAGCCCTGCCGAAATAGCGATCGTCACCGCTATCGCGCGCGATGCGCTTTACAGCTTCGATGAATATGGGATCGTTGGCGGGAGAGCTTGCTATTACACGAACACGGCCGACCGCAGCTTCTTCGTGCGCGGCCATAGACGATCCTGGGTCGTCTCCACCTGTTCGGGCCACGGGTTCAAGTTTGGCGCGATGACCGGAATGGCGGTTGCGGACGCGGTCGAAGGGAAGGTTACTGCGTCTGAGCTTCGAAACAAGCTGGAAGGCAGGACCCCCTGAAAGAGTCTGAACCGGGCGGGCGGAGCGCTTCGGCCTTCGGCCGACTGGGCCCGTTTGCCATTCCCACTGCTCAAGGAGAAAAAAGAATGACGGACTTAGGTCAAAGCTTCGCCGGCGTCGCCAAGGTACTGGGCCGGTACTTCGACGGCCTCTACAACTGCGACACATCCTTGCTTGGCGAGGTGTTTCATCCAGGCGCCCAGCTTGCGACCGTGAATGAGGGGAATCTCGTAACGGTGGATATCCCGACGTGGCTGGATGCCATTGCCAAGCGGGAGTCACCCGCCAGCCGGAAGGAGGCGCGGGTCGACCGGATCGTCTCGATCGAATTCGGTAGCGTGAACACCGCCTCAGCCACGGCGCAATGCGCCATCGGTCCCAAACTGTTTACGGATTTCCTCTCTCTCGTACGAATCGGTGACGACTGGCGGATCATCGCGAAGGTCTATCAGTTCGAACCGATCCGCTAGAGCAGAGAAGACGAGCGCGCAAAGCCGAAGTCGCCAACTCACACTTCTTCCGCCGCGATATCTATCGCGGCCGAAGCGCCGGCTGGCCCCAGCGTTCATTTCGAAAGGGTGCCAGTGTCGTTGCCTTCGGATGATCGAGACTTCACCGAGTCTTTCTGCATCGCTAGGCGATGCTTGGAAATTTCACATACGTCGGTTTTTTGAGACACGGCGTACCGATTGGCGGTCACTTCTGGCGCAATCGTACGACAGGCCTTGAATACAATATCGGTTTATGTCGGCAGCGATCAAGGGACATGAAGTTACGGCAACGCGGGTTAATAGAAATCGGGGAACAGACGAAGTCTGTTAGATCCCTATTTTTGGGAGGTCATTTGGCATGTCAAGCAGTGTGGGAACGAGCGATAGTGCGGGTATCCGTCGGCGATCCGGAAGACAACCTCTTGCGATTACATCGGCCGTAGTTGGCACAACGCTCGAATGGTTTGACTACTCGGTTTACGCTGCGGTCGCCGCCTGGATTGCTACCGAATTTTTCCCATCCGAGAACTCGCACATCTCCCTGCTCAGCGCGCTAGCGGTATTCGGGGTTGGCTTTTTCTTTCGTCCCCTAGGCGCGCTCCTTTTTCGGACATATGGGCGATCGAAAGGGCCGCAAACACGCCCTGGCTGCGACCATCATACTCATGGGAGCATCTTCGCTGTTGATTGCGATCGCTCCAAACTACACGTCGGTAGGCCTTCTAGCTCCAGTGCTTTTGGTGGTCGCTAGATGTGCCCAGGGGTTTTCTGCCGGAGGTGAATTCGCCGGTGGCGCTGCTTTCCTTATCGAGGGGGCGCCCGACAAGCGACGAGGCACGTACGGGGCCATCCACTACATGGCGATTATCCTCGGCAATCTGCTTGGAGCTGCAATCGTCGCAAGTCTCATTGCTGTTCTCAGCGGCGACCAGATGAAGCTTTGGGGTTGGCGGATCCCCTTCCTAATAGGAGCCTGTGCCGCGCTGGTTGGCCTGTTCCTTCGCGTTCGAAGCACCGACACCCCGATCATGCAACAGGCAATCATGGCGGGAGAGATTCCTGACAGCCCAATCTCCGAAACCTTTCGCGACATGTGGAGGCTTGTCTTACGTGGTGTGGGATTGGTGTGCGGTCTTACGATCGTCACGTATGCCTACGTCAACATGCAATCTTATATCCCCGCGGTAACAGGCTTGTCCGCTGGCACCGCGCAATGGCTTTATTCACTCTCGCTTGCGGTCCAGATCCCGCTGATCGGTTTTTTTGGCTTCCTGTCTGATAAAGTGGGGCGCAAGCCGCTGATGCTGGCCGGGGCGGTTTTGCTGACTGTCTGCCCAATCCCGGTTTTTGCGCTGGTCGCCACGGGATCGACACCATTGATTCTGCTGGCGCTGATTATCGTGTCCGTATCGATTGCGGTCTATGCCGGGCCCTTCACCGCCGCCATCACCGAGCTCATGCCTCGGCGAACGCGCTACACGGCGTTGTCGGTCAGTTACGGTCTGGCGGCTGCGCTCTTCGGCGGTACCGCAGGCTACGTTGTCACCTGGCTGCGCTTCTACACAGCATCGCCCAACGCTCCAGCGATCTATGCGGCCATCGCGGCAGCCGTTACTCTGATCACGGTGATTTCGACACCGGAAACGGTTCACCGCGATATCTCAAAGTAGTAAGATCCGATATTTCCTAAGACAGTATAAGGGCATCAGTATGCAGTCGAATTCTCGAATATGGACCCGGCTCGACTTCGAGCGGCAGGGAAAGCATTTTGGCCACTTTCACCTGCCGCATTCGGTCCATCGTTCGGCATACGGCACCATCGCAATTCCCGTCTGCATAATCGCGAACGGAAGGGGACCGACCATTCTCCTGACCGGCGGAGTGCACGGAGACGAGTACGAAGGGCAGATAGCGCTCGGCCGGCTGAGCCGTGAAATCGACCCGGCAACCATTCACGGTCGCCTCATTATCATTCCCAGCACCAACCTGCCCGCGGCACTCGCCAGCACAAGAACATCACCCCTGGACGGGCAGAACCTCAACCGGGTGTTTCCCGGCGATCCGGATGGAACACCTTCAGAGCAGATTGCCTATTTTATAGAGACCGTGCTCGCTCCGATTTCAGACACTTGGTTCGACTTTCATTCAGGGGGTACGTCCTTAAATTATCTACCTCTTATCGCGACACACGAGTTTCAGGACGAAGAGATCAATCGCAAGGCGGGTTTTATCCTAGACGCATTTGGTGCCCCGCTCGCGTTGGTCTGGAAGTTTTTCGACGAGCCTCGAATGGGCAAGAGTTGCGCAGAGCGTAACGGCATCGTCTATATATCGAGCGAATTCGGAGGTGGTGGATCGGTCAACCAAGATGGTCTGAGGATCTGTTATGAGGGCACCTTACGGGCCTTGGCTGCCCTCCAAGTTATCGATGCGGACGTGATTCCCGTATCCAAACCCGATCTAACAAAGAAGCTCATCGTTCGGGACCGTGACGACAACTTGTATGCTACCGCATCAGGCGTTTTTGCGCCCTCTGTCTCGCTTGGCGCCGAGGTGAGATCGGGTCAATCCATTGGTGAGGTTCTCAGCCTCGATGACCATTCAATTCCGCCTTCGCCCCAATACGCCATCAACGACGGGATCGTTGTGTGCTTACGTCACCCTGCTCTCGTTGAGCGCGGAGATTGCATCATCCAGATGGCTGGTCGAGCGGTATGATCAACTAGCGCGCGATTTTTGTAGGGGACTTTCCCGTTTTTGCTCGTAGGCTCAGGCTACCAAAGCAACTCAACCGCGATACTGCGGTCATCTGAGCCGCCGATCGCGAACGTCGATTGCGAGATCTCGCGCTGTTCGACCTCGCCATCGACAGCAATCAAAGGGCCTCGGCTCTCGCCAACGCCCTGGTTTTTGGGGTGCAATGTAGAAGGCGATTACGCTGCAACGCTGGCGGATCCGAGTTCGCGCGAGCTCACCGACCGAGTTTCTGACAATCGTCAAGCAGGCCGCCAAGCTCTTGACACAGAATCACTTGGCCCAGAGGGTTCGAGTTTTCGTCTAGACCCATGCGCCTGTTATACGACGCCACTTGGTCTTTCAACTGAGAAACACGACCGGCTCGGTGGCCGCTGGAGTAAGCCAAGCCGCCGACAGCACATATGATCACTACGGTTAGGAAGACAGCAAGCATCATCTTGCTGCCGGGCGCCATTTCTGGCAACAGTCTAACCGTGCGATGCATGAACTCGTGTCTACTGTTTCGGCCTTTTCGAACAAAGTGTGGCGTAAAATGATGAACACTTCCTTGGATACCCCATCCTCGCGAGCCCTGAAGGTTTGGCAAGAATGGGCTCCGTTTGCAGCAGTCGTCTTGGCAGTTGTTATTTGCCTTGTGTGGAGCGTCTATCTGCCGATCATCGGGCTGCGGCATTTGCTTGGATATTAACCTGCAAGTGTCCGCCTTCAGCTGGAGCCCTGCCAAGACCGGCGACATCAGCGCGAAGAGATCGGAGTCGTCGTGCGAAGCGATGCTGTTTGCTTCACAATCAGGGGGCACGGGGATCCCTGCAGGGCTAAGTCGGGACTCGATTTGGCGCGGTCATTTTCTGAAATTCGGAAAGAATCTCTGGGAAACTCTGCGCGAGATATCGAACAACGCGGGCGTTCTCCAGCAGCCGGCTGAGATACCCAGTGGCGACCACAAGATCCAGATGGTCAGATCCGTAGCTCTCCTCGATAAGCCGGTAGTCTTTATCGAGTTTGGTTGATTCGTTCTCCATCAATGCGATTTGGGCGTCGCTCAGACCGGCTAGCTTTTTCGGCTGCGATGTATCGGCAAGCTGTGACTGCGGGGTCGCGCCGACCAGGGATTTTGCGTAGTTGATCGAGAACTTGTTCATGGCGATCATCAGTTGCGCCGCCTCGATCTGACGCACGGCGGCCAGCTTTCGCAGTTCGATGAACGTGTTGGTCGGAACGAAGCGGTCCTTGAGCATGTCGGCCGCTTCCGGACAGATCCCTTTCAGCAGATGTTTTTTGAGCCTGATTTGGGCGATGTTGACATTCAGGGTTCTCGCGATCGTCTCTTCTGGGACGCCGCTGTCGATGGCCTTCAGGATCATGAGGTGTTCCTGGATTGTCGCGAGCCGGCTCACCCGTTTGTTATAAGTGAATGCCTCGTCATCGTTGGCGACCAAACAATCAACCTCGGTGGCGCCTATCTCGCGCAAGATCTCGAGACGCATGTGGCCGTCGACCAAGAGGTACTTTCCCGGCGTGTCCTTGTCCCTTGCGACCACGGGCAGTTCAACGAGTCCGATCTCGCGAACGGACGACCTGACCTGTTGGTATTTCGGCGTTTCCCTGGCGCTTTCGGCGAACAGGTGAAGCGGCTGGATGTCTTCTAGCCGAAGGCGAATTGTATCGCGCTCAAAAGCGGGTTTTATGTCCGGTATTGTAGGATGCTTTGTGGTCACGCGAGCTCAACTCTGCTGATCCGGGCCGCCAGGTTTCGTGGGAGGGTGTCCAGTCCTTCCGCCGCAAGGAGGTCCTGGAATGCCTCTTCTGCCATGAGCTGCCGCAAGGCGTGGGTCACAAACAGCAGGCGGTTTCGCGTTGCATCGGCTTTCCGGACCAGAATGCGTTTTCTGTCCGTGTCTGCTTTGAAAGCCTTGATCAACGCTGACGCTGAAGGAGTCTTCGTGCGATCTGGCAGGAACGTTCCCAGGCCTTTCCCCCGCCTGCGGCGGTTCTCAATCAAGCGACGCGCTATCACAAGCTTATGACCACGAAGCTGGTTCTTCTTGTAGGCAAGCTGAAGAACCGCCTGGATCCCGGGCTCGTCGGCGGTGGAAATATCGACTGCGACCGACAGCGGGATCTGGCCGGAGTCGACTGCCCGCAGAAGGCGCTGTTCGCCTTGCGACAGCAGGCGCGCAACCCCTCTGACATATTCGGTCGAAAGCCCGATCTTTGCTGCGATTTCGGCGTCGGAATAGTCGCTTTCTTTCAGCCGACCGATATCGCGAAGAAGGTCATAAGCGGTGTGATACCGGCGAGCACAATTTTCCACCAACCCTTTGACCAGCGCCTCGGCCTTGGTTGCCTCTATCACAAACGCGGGAATCTCGATCTGGCCAAGCAGCCTGAAGGCCTCGATCCGCCCCTGGCCGCACACCAGATCGTGCGTGAAAGCGCTTTCATCGACATCTCTTTTCGTCACGGTGATAGGACGCTTCAGGCCGACGCTCTTGATGCTGTCGACAATATCCTGGAAGGATTTTTTGCCTCGCGTGCGCGGGTTGGTAATTTTGATCGCGTCCAGGCGCAGGAGCGAGATTGGTCTGTTGGTGGTGTCCATCAGCGAGCGGCCGTGATGGCGTTGCGTTCGGCCAAGGCGAACAGCGGATCCAGCGATTTGAAGAAGAACGTGTTGAACTCCAGTCTCTTGTTCAAGGCGCGGTTTAAGGGTTTTCCGCCAATCTCATTTTCTGGCGCAATCAGATAATCCAGGATCGTCTGGTTATCAGGGCTCATGCGAATGGCCACTTTCACGTCCGCAGCGGGACCCCGTTGCGCAGGGGCCAACCAATGAGGATAGCCGTATGGCGTGTTGCGACAGCGACCCATTGCAATGGATACCGTGAATTCATCGTTGACGCGAAGCACGCCGAGACCGCTCTGACGCACCGCAGACCCGCCCGCCCCCTCAATGGTTGCGATTATCGTTTGGACGACTTCTTCGAAGATCTCACGAAGTCGCCTTCTGATATCAAGAAACCGATAGTTCTGAGACGGATCGTATCCAACGAGCTTGTAGGCTCGCAGCAGACTGCCGAATTCTTTCCTGTAGCGGCTGCTTGGCGGGCAGTCAGCCGCCGCGTCAATGATCGGGCCCGAGAGCTTACCACGCCTCTGCAGAAGTCCGGCGAGCACAACCAACATCTGATCGTTGCTCATTTTAGAAGAGCGGGCATCGGCTATGGCTTGAGCCCGTTCGAAAAGTTTGCGGTCGACAATCGCTTCAAAGACGCCATCGGCGCGCACCAATCGGGCAGTGTCATTGGTCACCTTCCTTTGCTTGAGCTTGAAAGACTGCCGATTCCAGACGTTGTTGCCCACGTATTTTTCGTTGCTGAGTATCTGATGAATGGATTCGCGTTTCCACGATCGATTGAGATCGGTGACCACTCCCTTGGCATTCAACGACCGCGCAATTTGAAGCTCGGTCCGACCAGCTTTCACGTATTCATTATAGATCCAGCGCACCGTCGCAATTTCATCGGGTGGTCCAGGCACGAGGATGACCCTATCCGTCTGAAGGCTCTTGTACTCTTTGAGAGCGAGCATGGTCTTTGTGCGCCCATGCTGGTCAATAAGCCGGCGCCTCAAGCCCAGGCCGGACGACCCTCCTTGCCGGTATCCCATTTGAATGAGCCTGCACTGGCCGGCAAACACCTTGACCGACAACACCCGACTGTGCTCGGCCGCCATGGTGCGCTTTATTGCCTTGAGCAGGTCTGATCCGATGCTGCCATCGTTCGCAAACTGTTCGCCACAGTATTCAATTCGCACTCCGGCAACGCGACACCGGTACTCGTACGACGCACTCTCATCAGGGTTCGGGAATCGCCCCCAGCGACTCACGTCGTAGACGATGATGATTTCGAAATCCGCGTTCTTCGTCTCGACGTCCGCCAACAGCCTTTGCAAGCCGGCGCGACCTTCAAGGTTCAAGCCGCTGCGACCAGCGTCCTCGTATGCGTAGTTCATCGCAGCCGCGAATGCCCGGATTGCATCCTTCTGATTGTCGATCGAGAAGCTCTGACGGTCAGTGGACATTCGCACGTACTGAGCTGCGCGCACGCGTTGTGCGTTCTCAGCAGGTCGACGGGCCGTGTGGGCCTGTTCCATCATTCAGCGCCTAAAAGGCAGATTGAACGTCCGCTTGAACCGGCCAGCCTAGCGGCATGACGCTTCAATCCCGTTACACATTGACCGACACTTTGTATCGAATGAGGCTTTGTTGCCATGCAACGAGAGGGTCGAAAAATTGCGGGCAGGGTTTCTATCAACGCCCGAGAAACCTTGTCTTTTATCGTGAGGCCTCGTGCCCCCGTTCCGCCGCATTGCGGCCGCACGTGGCAAGCCATAGGGATTTCAGGCCTTCAAGGGAGACCGCACATGAACTTTCACAAAGCCATCGCCGCCGTGCTGATGACCGCAGCACTGGCAGGTTGCGCGCAGACCGAAGGCCAGCAGCGGGCCGGGACCGGCGCGCTGATCGGCGGCGCCGGCGGTGCCCTCGTCGGCCAGGCCATCGGCGGCAACACCGAAAGCACGCTCATCGGTGCCGGCGCGGGCGCCTTGCTGGGCGCGGTTGTCGGCAGTTCCACCACGCCGCAGCGTCGCGGCGAACAGATGTGCCGCTATCAAGACCGCCGCGGCCGCATCTACACGGCGCCCTGCGACGACCGGTACTATAACGGCGACTACTAAGCAGAGGGTACTCTGATCATCCGCTGTCCCCCTTGTGGGACAAGGGGACGGGAGCTTCGCCGCACGGCGGAGCAGCCTGGGAACCGGTGGGCGTGCATTCTTTCTCGTCGGCGCCACCGGAGGGGGCGCTCCATAGTCATCTTTTGCCCATATCACGGTGCTACAAGCTAAGACGGCGGGTTCTGGAGGTCGTTATGACTGTGAGCCTTGCCGGCATCCTGAAAAACCGCGGCAAACAGGTGGCCAAACGGCTGCTCGGCTATGACTCCCGCAACTGGCTGCGCATCCGCCAGATCGAAGCGTTCAACCTCTTTCTCGAAGCCGGCAACCGCAAGGCTTCCGACGTGATCGAGATCTCGCCCGGCTGGAACCGCTATTGGCGGGCGATGTGCCCCAACTACCGCAGCGTCGATTTCCCCGCCTTCGACATCTGCAAGGACCGCACCGACGAGCAACATTCCATCGTCATCGCCGACCAGGTGCTGGAGCACGTTCAGCGGCCGCAGGCGGCGGTGCAGAACATCCACGCCATGACCAGGCCTGGCGGCTGGGCAATGGTGGCGACACCCTTCCTGTTTCGCGTCCACGCCAGGCCGCATGACTACAACCGGTGGACGCCCGCCGGCCTCAAGCAGCTGATGTCGAGGGCGGCTTCGCGGAAGCCAACGTCAAGGTGCACGGCTGGGGCAATAAAGCCTGCGCCAGGGCCCACATCGGCGGGCCGGTGCGTGCCTACGGCCTGTGGCGGGACCTCAGCAATGACGAGGAATACCCCCTGATGGTCTGGGCCTTCGCGAAGAAGACGTGAGGGGCCGAAGCTGCGCTTTTTATCGCGGTCATGGCCAGCAGTTTTGAGGGCTTGGGCACTTGACCGGGTCGGCTGCCAGTGACCTAATTCCGATTGGAGGAGGCGCCGGCGCATGGACATCCGAGCGACACTGACGGAGCTATGCGAAGCCTTCAACGCGCACGATCTCGATCGCATCATGGCGTTCTTTGCCGACGACTGCGTCCTGGAGATGCCGAGGGGGGCCGAGCCTTGGGGAACGCGTTGCGCGGGCAAGCGCAACGTAAGAGACGCGCTGGCGACACGCTTCGAAGGCTTGCCCGATGTTCACTATGGCAATGGCGAGCACTTTGCGGACGAGGCTGCCAACACCGGCGTGTCGAAATGGACCCTCACCGGTACCACCCGCGAGGGCGTGAAAAAGGAAGTCTGGGGCTGCGACTTCTACACGTTTCGCGACGGCAAGGTGATCCGCAAGGATTCTTATTGGAAGATCGTGGAGTAGGGGCCTCGCTTGATTTTCTCATCGTCCAAGCCAACCCCGATCTACCTCCAGCGCGGTTAGGACAATCGTTTTGGCGCTTGTGGCGTAGGGGGTCCTCTGAGTAAGCGGTGTCGTTAGCCCATCGCACGGACCGCTAGTCGCTGCCTCTCAACGGCTGCGAACACACGATCCGCGCTTGACTCGCTGACTACGGCTCTCGCCTGGCAGGACGCCTTCGAAAAAAAGTCGCCGCGCCCCAGACCGGATCAACCAGGTTCGCGGCGCGATGCTTCTGGCCAAGTTCCTCTGTACGGGGCCAAATCAGCGCCGTTGGACGTTCTCGGCGACTGGATTGCCTGATCTGTCCAAGGAGACAACGCGATTGCAAACTTGTCGTCATGTCCCTCGCTCTTCTTGGAATCCCCCTAGCACAACGTTTCGTACGCCACCGTCACCATCGCGGTCCAGCTTGCCGCCCCACGGACAATTCCTGAGATACCATTGAGCCTCGTCGCATGAGCTCCGACGGGGCCGCGAGGAATCCACCGGCGCGTAAGCGATGGCGATCAGGTTTGAGGCCGGTCCATCGCGGCTGAGGCAGCAAATTATCAGACACGGAGGTTGTCTTTCCGCTGCACCAACAGGCCGTTGAAGTTGAGCGGTGGAGGGGGAAGAACCTCAGTCATCTCGAATAGAGGCACTGGGACGTCAGACTCTGGTGCTTTCTGCTTGGCCTTCAGGTCCGTGATCTCCTCGTCACGCCTGGCAATCCGGCTTTCCAGATTGGCAATGCGCTCAGTCAGGAAATAACGTCCAACTGCAAATCCCCCGCCGCCAAACAACACGGCAAACGTGGCAAAGGCGGTCGGGTTGGACACCACCAAATCTGAGTTGCTGTTTATGAACTCGATAAATTCTTGCATAGAGCCACCACTGTCATCCTGGAGCGGGCCGCGTATCGTCGTAGCCGAAGGAGCCTATTCCCGGATGCCTGTGGGCTTTGGCGAGAAATCCGAGTCTCAAGCTCACGGTTGTACCCCTGAGCGCCTTCACGGTCTTAAGCGGGCTGTCGTAGCGGGCGAGCAGCTTTGCGGCTTCTGAATGCGGCTCGACCTTGGCTTCTGCGTCAAAGTGCATCGTGCCATGCTTCCTCCTATCGTGTCGCGCGGCGTGGTGCGGTGAGCGCATCTCGTCGCTCATCTCGTTGAGCGCCTTTCATCGTCGCTGTTGTGAATTGCGATGAAATTGTCGGCGTAGGCCTGAAGGAGACCTCCTCCGACTGACTGCGTTTGACCACTATTCGAAATGCATCGACTGGCCGCGCATCATCGCCAGGGTCAGTGCGATTGCAGGATTTGCCGGCGGCTTCTCCATAAGCAGGGAGCCGTCGAAATCGCGCCACGCGGCCATGCGCAATTCGTCACCGTCATCGGCGGCTGCAGGGTCGAAAACGTGGGCATCATAGGGATCCCGGTCAATTTCAATCGTCCAGTCCTTGAGCGCCTTGCGAGCCATTTCTTCAACCTGGGCAAGGTCGCTTGTGAAGAAGGGGATACGGTCGCCAGCTTCCGAAAGCGGCTCTACCCGATCCAGCGTTGGCCGCTCGGGAACCCAACCCAGAACGAAGGCAATATCGAAATCGATCTGGCGGTCCGGGCCAGCTGTAACCTCCAGCCGTTTGACGACGTCAGGATAGAGCTGCTGGCGCGCCGGCCACGTGTCCGGAAGCGCCTCCGCTTGCAATCTCGTTCGGGGAACGTCGATCAGTTCCATGATCTGATGGCGCGGAACTTTGTCCTCCGGCCAGCCCGCACAACAGGCAGTCGTCGCAGCCTGGTCGGCTTCCATCCAGATTGAAGCAGCCTGATCCTCGTCCTCGGTTGGCTGGTCGTCTTCCGGAAAGCCTTTAATGTCCCACCCTTCCAACGCAAACAAACCCTCCGCGCCTTGCAAAGCCGTAATCCCGGCCCGCGCGAAGACCGCTTCGGCTGCCGCCACACCGCGTGCTAGTTCCTCGGGCGTTGCACCTTCAATGTTCAAGCGAAGTTCCATGGTTCGCCTCCTGTGCCATTCTTGCCGACAGTGAACAAAATAAGAACATTGGAGTCAATAGGCTCTTGGCAACCGAGGATTTAGGTCGATTTTTTCAACGGGATGGCTCATTTGGCAACGGTCGATGCGCCATGCTCAATTCCCTAGGCAACTGCACTGTGGCCGATCAAATGCGGACCACCGCGGACGGGGACAGTCGGTCCCGCGTCCCGTCCTGCGGCCGGCGCTATGCTGACGCTCCTACGGCTGTCCTGTTAACCGCCCGCGGCGGGGGCGAATTTCCTCCGTCCGGCGCGCGGCAATGTCCGCATTTGCGGACGCGCGCAGGACTGCGGTTTATACGCCGTTTTCCCTTTGGGCGCCGGCAGTCGCCGGCGCGACGTCCAGCGGGGCATCATGGCCTTCTACCGTATTGTCCTGTCGGCAAGTGGCTCTATCGGTGTCACCAGGCAGGCGGTCGCGACAAACATTTCTTCCGCAGCGCCACCTCACCATGCCATTGACTCTTCATTAGGAAGAGAACAAATGAGGAACACGCCGCAAGCATTTCGCGTTCAGGGGACAGATGAGTGCATCGACGCCAAACGCTGCCATTTCCGATCTCCGAGATCGCATTGCGCGTCTCGAAGGCGGGAACACGCGCGAACGAGCGGTGCTTCCCTTCGGCGTCGCTTCCATCGACAGCCATCTGCCCGGGGGCGGTGTGGCGCTTGGTGCTCTTCATGAGGTGGCCGGTGGCGGCAATGGTGCAATCGATGGCGCTGCTGCATCGCTTTTTGCTGCAGGCATTGCGGCCAGGACGCAAGGCAAGGTGCTGTGGTGTGTGACGCGCCAGGATCTGTTTGCGCCGGCAATCGCACAGGTCGGACTTCACCCTGACCGGGTGATCTATGTCGAAGCCGGTGACGACAAATCCTTGCTCGCCTGCTTCGAGGAAGGCCTGCGGCACGTCGGACTTGGGGCCGTGGTTGCCGAGGTTGCCCGTCTGTCGATGACGGCCTCGCGCCGCTTGCAGCTTGCGTCTGAAGGCTCCGGCGCGATGGGCATCGCCATCCGTCGGTGGCGCCGGCAGACCGAAGCTGCGGATTTCGGACAGCCGACGGCGTCTATCACTCGCTGGCGGGTTTCCGTGCTGCCATCGCGGCCGCTGCCGGTGCCCGGCATTGGCAGGGCACGATGGCAACTCGAATTGATCAGATCTCGTGGAGGGGAAACGCTCGATATCGAAGTGGAGGCTTGTGATGCAAAGGGTCGTCTCGCTCTTCCTTCCAAGCTGGTCGACCGACCGGCTCAGAAGGAAATTGGGCGACGTCTCGCCGCCACCGGATAGGCCCTTGGTGCTGGTCGGGCGGCAAGGCAATCGCCGCTTCGTGACCGCAGTCGATCGCGCGGCATTGGAAGCGGGCCTGCGAGTCGGAATGCCGGCGACGAAGGCACAGGCCCTCGTCAAGGGGCTGGCGGTCATGGATGCCGAACCCGATGCCGACGCGGAGGCATTGGAGCGGCTGGCGCTATGGGCATTGCGGCGATACGCGCCGATGGTGGCAGCGGATCCTCCGGATGGATTGGTCATGGATACCACTGGCGCCGATCACCTTCACGGCGGTGAGCAATTGATGCTGGCCGATATGGTCGAACGCCTCGGCCAGGTCGGCTTCTCGGCGCGGGCAGCGATTGCGGATAGCTGGGGTGCCGCTCACGCTGTTGCGCGATACGGCAAGCAGACCGTCAGCATGGTCGCCGTCAATGCAACGCTCGGCGCCATTCTTCCTCTACCTATTCTGTCTCTGCGGCTGCCCTCCGCAACCGTCAGCGGGTTGCGGGTTCTGGGCTTCGACGGGGTGGAGGAACTCCTGAAGCAGCCTCGTGCGCCACTGACGCTGCGCTTCGGACCGGAACTCGGCCGCCGGCTTGACCAGGCATCTGGACAGCTTGCGGAACCGATAGAGCCAGTGCGGCCAGCCGATGTGGTCGAGGTGAAACGTGCCTTTGGCGAACCCATCGGTGCGGCCGAGACAATCGCGCGTTACGTCGGCAAGCTTGTTCAGGCGCTGTGTATCGAGTTGGAGGCCAAAGGCCTCGGTGCGCGAAAGCTCGACCTGCTGCTCTGCCGCGTCGACAACCGCGTCGAAGCCATCCGCGTCGGCACGGCCTTGCCGGTGCGCGATGTGAAGCGGCTGACGCGACTTATCTGCGACAAGATCGAGACGATCGATCCGGGCTTCGGCATCGAGTTGATGCGCTTGTCGGCGCCTCTGCCCGAACCGCTCACACCCAGGCAGGCCACTTCGTCTCTCATCGAGCAAAGCGACGCTGACATCTCTGATCTGATCGACATCCTCAGCAATCGTGTCGGCGAGGAGAGGCTCTATCGGTTTGCGCCGGTGGCAAGCGACGTGCCCGAGCGATCGTTCCGGCGTGTGGCGCCCGCCTCGGCCGAAACCGGCGAGGCATGGCCAGATCATTGGCCGCGCCCGGCGCGTCTGTTTACCGTGCCGGAGCTGATCGAGGCGATAGCGTTGCTGCCGGATCATCCGCCGGCCAGCTTTACCTGGAGAGGCATCCGTCGACGGGTCAAGCGCGCCGATGGCCCCGAGCGGGTCTTTGGCGAATGGTGGAAGCGTGATGCCGAGCTTGCCGCCGTGCGCGACTATTTTCAGGTCGAAGATGAAGCCGGCGAGCGGTTCTGGATCTATCGCGCCGGCGACGGCGAGGATGCCGCGACCGGTTCGCATCGCTGGTTCTTGCACGGCATCTTCGGATGACTGCACGTTACGTCGAACTGCAATGCACCTCGCATTTTTCGTTCCTGCGCGGCGCCAGTTCCTGCGATGAATTGTTTGCGCAAGCAGCCCTCATGGGCATACCAGCACTCGGCATCTGCGACCGCAACAGCCTGGCCGGCATCGTCCGGGCGCACGAGGCGGCAAAGGCGACCGGCGTCAGGCTGATCGTCGGCTGCCGGCTGGATCTGGCGGAAGAGATTTCGATCCTGGTCTATCCGAGCGACCGCGCGGCCTACTCACGCCTTTGTCGCTTGCTGTCTCTGGGCAAGAAGCGTGGGGGCAAGGCGAAATGCGTGCTGCATTGGGCCGACCTTGTCGCTTATGGCGACGGCCTCATTGCGGTGTTCATTCCCGACCAGGCCGACGACACATGCTCGATGTGGCTTCGGCGGCTGCGCGAGGCTTTTGGCGATCGGGCTTACATGGCGCTGACGCTGCGGCGGCGTCCGAACGATGCGCTGCGGCTGCACGATCTGTCCAACCTTGCCGGACAGGCCGGCGTGCCAACAGTCGTTACCAATGATGTTCTGTTCCACGAGCCGTCACGACGCATCCTGCAGGACGTCGTCACCTGCATCCGGCACAATGTCACGATCGATGACGCCGGGTTTCGGCGCGAGCGGCACGCCGACCGCTACCTGAAATCGCCCGATGAAATGGCACGGCTTTTTGGTCGCTACCCCGAGGCGCTCACTCGGACGCTTGAGATCGCCGAGCGTTGCCGGTTCTCATTGGACGAGCTTGCCTATCAATATCCCGAGGAGCGGATGCTGCCGGGCCTGACACCGCAGCAGGCCTTGGAGAAACTCACTTGGGAAGGCGCAACCGAGCGTTTTCCCGAAGGCGTGCCGGACAAGGTCGTTGGCACGCTCAAGCATGAATTGCAGCTCATCGAGAAGCTGCAATACGCGCCGTATTTTCTGACGGTCAATTCGATCGTGCGCTTTGCCGGCAGCCAGGACATTCTCTGCCAGGGCAGGGGATCGGCGGCAAACAGCGCCGTCTGCTATGTGCTTGGCATCACCTCGATCGACCCCGACCGCAATGATCTTCTGTTCGAACGCTTCGTTTCGGAAGAGCGCCGCGAGCCGCCCGACATCGATGTCGATTTCGAACATGAGCGGCGCGAAATCGTCATGCAATGGGTGTTCGACACCTATGGCCGCGAACACGCGGCCTTGTGCTCAACCGTCATCCGCTACCGCTCCAAAGGCGCCTTGCGCGATGTCGGCAAGGCTCTGGGTCTGCCCGAAGATTTGATCAAGATGCTGTCGTCGCAGGTGTGGGGCTGGTCGGACGAAGGCGTCCAGCCGAAACATGCCGAGGAGTTGAACCTCAATCTCGGCGATCGCCGCCTGCGGCTGGCGCTCGACCTGGCCAGGCAATTGATCGGCGCGCCGCGCCATCTGTCGCAACATCCCGGTGGCTTCGTGCTGACGCGCGACAGGCTCGATGATCTGGTTCCCATTGAACCCGCTGCGATGAAGGATCGTCAGGTCATCGAATGGGACAAGGACGACATCGACGCACTGAAGTTCATGAAGGTCGACGTGCTGGCGCTTGGCATGTTGTCCTGCATGAAACGGGGCTTCGATCTCCTGTCCAAACACAAGGAGATCACTCTCGATCTCGCCAGCATCCCGGCCGAGGATCCGCGCACCTACGCGATGATCCGCAAGGCTGATACGCTCGGCACCTTCCAGATCGAATCCCGCGCCCAGATGTCGATGCTGCCACGCATCAAGCCGCGGACCTTCTATGACCTCGTCATCGAGGTCGCGATCGTGCGGCCGGGGCCGATCCAAGGCGACATGGTGCACCCATATCTGCGCCGGCGCGAAGGCAAGGAGGACGTCGTCTATCCTAAGCCCGAGCTCGAAAAGGTGCTCGGAAAGACACTGGGCGTGCCGCTGTTTCAGGAGCAGGCGATGCGGGTGGCGATCGAATGCGCAGGCTTCACACCCGGTGAGGCCGATCAGCTTCGCCGTGCCATGGCTACCTTCAAACACACGGGCGGCGTCTCCAGCTTCGGTGCCAAGCTGATCGGGGGCATGGTGAAGAACGGCTATGAACGCGAATTCGCCGAAAAGACCTTCAAGCAGCTGGAAGGCTTCGGAAGCTATGGCTTTCCCGAAAGCCATGCGGCGAGCTTCGCGCTGATCGCCTACGCCTCCTCCTGGCTGAAATGCCATCACCCCGATGTCTTCTGCGCGGCCCTTCTCAATGCTCAGCCGATGGGCTTCTACGCACCGGCGCAGATCGTTCGCGATGCCCGTGACCATGGTGTCGAAGTGCGCCCTGTCTGCGTCAACGCTTCACGTTGGGATTGCACACTCGAGCCCGTGGATGACGAGAGTGGGTTCGCCGTTCGCCTCGGCCTGCGAATGGTCCGCGGCCTGGCCAATGCCAACGCGGCAACGATCGTCACCACACGTGCCGACCAGCCCTTCGCGTCGGTGGCTGACCTCTGGCACCGGGCCGGTGTTCCCGCTGCCTCTCTGGTTGAGCTCGCCCAGGCCGACGCGTTCCAACCGTCCTTATCGCTGGCGAGGCGTGAGGCACTATGGGCGATCAAGGCATTGCTCGACGAGCCGCTGCCGCTGTTTGCGGCGGCCTCGGCTCGCGCGCAACAGACGGTGCCGGAGATTCATGAGCCCGCAGTCACATTGCGTGCCATGACATCAGGCGGTGAGGTCGTTGAAGACTACGGGCATGTCGGGCTGACCCTGCGCGAACATCCTGTTTCCTTCCTGCGCGCTGACCTGCGCCGCAAGCGCATCGTCTCTTGTCGAGAAGCAATGCAGGCGCGCGACGGACAATGGCTTGAGGCGGCTGGCCTCGTGCTGGTCCGTCAACGCCCCGGCTCGGCCAAGGGCGTGATGTTCATCACGCTTGAGGACGAGACCGGCATTGCCAATCTGGTGGTTTGGGTGAAGGTCTTCGAGAAATATCGCAGGGTCGTGCTCGGCGCCGGCATGATCGGCGTCTATGGGCGCATCCAGCGCGAAGGTGAGGTGGTCCATCTCGTCGCCCATCGGCTGAGCGATCTCTCCGCTGAACTTGCAAGCGTCGGTGATCGGGATGCCGCCTTTCCGCTGCCGCATGGCCGTGGCGACGAATTCCACCACGGCAGTCCAACGCCCGACCCACGCGGGCTGCCGAAGGGACCGAGACCGCGGAATATCATTGATCCCTATCTGCACATCGACCAGATCAAGGTGAAGACGCGGGATTTCAAATAAGTCTGAGGAGGAATCGGCTTGCAGGAGGAATGACCGGGACTGAGTCATGTGGGACACCTGCCTATGCCGCTCTACGCCAGAATCGGACGCTGGCATCGCGAGAGTTATGCCACGCGCAATGCCGTTTCCTCTCGAAAACCGTGTCGCGTAGCAATGCACTGACTATCGCGCCGACTGGAGCGATTTAGTTCTAATGTGATAAGGCTGTCGTCAGAAAACGCTGGACTCAGTTCCAGACGCAGGTACTCGAACAACTGCCGATCATGCACAGCAATCATCACCTGCCGGGAATGCTCTTTCGAAAGCGTTCGAAGCAAGGCAGCGAAGTGTGCAATGTGGATGTCGTCCATCGATTGGACTGGATCGTCGAGTATCAGCCAAGGAAGCTGTACTGGCACAGATAGATGTAAGGCGATAAAAAGCGTCAGTGCAGCGGTGTTGAGGTTACCAGCACTGAGCATTGCTCCGGGAGTGCCACCGGCCACGTCGTCGCCAAGATCTCTGTGGGGCGTGTATAGCTTAGGCTGAAGGCGTTGCGTACTAGCCTCGGGAATACGAAACGCAGGAACAAACTCCTCGCCCGGCGCCAACCGAACAAAAAGGTCCCGCCATAGACGATTGAGACGATCGTTGAACTCTCGCCGGATAATACTCGACCGGACCGCATCAACGGCATCCCGAATCTTCAAGCCATCACTTCGCAGTGCCTGTGCTCGTTGCAAGGCAGCTTCGTTCCGATCCCATGCGGCTTGGTATCCAGAGACGACGGAATCGATTTGCTCCATTTGCGACTTGGCGGTCCGAATTGCGGTTATCGCCTCCAGCGCCGCGGCCCGGTTGCGGATGCGCACTGTCAGTCGATCACGTTCTTTGGTAAGCGCTAGTTCAATGCGGTCAGCGAAGGCCTCTATGGTCTCTCCTTCACCTGGAAGAATCTGACTGATGCTGTTTGCTAGCTCGTTCAAATTTCCTCGGATTGCAAGCCGCCGACCGCTGCTCTGTTGAGTCTTCGTAAGCCTTTGCCGTGCGGCAACGTCGGCCTCTATGAGGCGTTGCCCTGATTCCAGCGCCGGTCCCAGGGCATCTAGCGCCCGTTGGACATCGACAACCTCTGTAGTCCGCCTATCAATTGCTGCCAATGATTCCTCGTCAATCTGACGGGACGCTAGGCCGCCAATCGACTGTTGAAGACGTTCAATAGATGCCTGCTGGTCGCTGCGAGAGCGACCCAACGCAATGAGGCGGTCAGCCGAACTCGACAGCGATCGCGTTTTTGCATGAACATGATCCGACAATGCGCCGTGATCGAGTTCCGCGTAGTTGCGGTCGCAGACTGGACAAACATCATCAATAATGAAGCTCGAAATCTCTGCCAGGGCGGCGCTCAAAGATCCAGAGTTGGACGCAATCGCCGACAGCTCTCGGTCGATTGTCATCAATTGCTCGTTCGCGACTACTAGCTGGTCCTGCGCCTCAGCAAGCTGTCTTGCATCCACCCGTCCGCGACTTGCCTTATCTGCGGATTGCGCCAGCTCCCCAGCCAGAAGACGAAGGGCCTCCGCGCGGAAGAGATTCAGATCCGGAGAAAACGCCACGTGGGGTATCAGTGTCTCGACGCGCGCTCGGAGGTCAGACGAACGATCGCCATACGATTCCTGCCAAGCACGCAGAGCCGCAGTCGACCGTTCAGCGCCATCAGAAAGTTCGCTCTCGACCATACTGGCATCACTGTCAGACTGGTCCGCCATGTCCCGACGAATGGACGCGAGAACACGGAGCTGGTCGGTCAGCCGAGCCAGCGCCGCATCGTCTTCCTCGCGATCAGTCGCAAGGATCGAGACTTGTTCCGGGATTTCTGGGTTTGGCACGATACCAAGTGCCTCGATAGCGACGCGGAGCTCACCGCGCTTCGCCAGAACTCCATGCTCTAACGATTTTCGCGCGTCCCATTGGTCCTTGATCAAGGGCTCCAACCTGCCCTTTTCGATTTCGACCGTAGACCAACCATCAATTACTTTGCGCACGTTTCGAACATCGGCCAGTGGCTTCAGCCCCGCCTCGAGCGCATCCAGTCGATCGAGCCCGAGCAGGCTGCTGACAAAACGAGCGAGCGGAGACGCCGAGTCCGATCCCGCGTCTTGGTAGATTTGCAGCAACTGGCCCAGGAGCGATTGCGGAAGATACGCTCGCTCTCCGAAGAACTCAGCAATTTCGTCATCTAACACTCTGCCGGGAGATACTTTGCCCTCGGCCAGTTCGGTTCGGAACCTCTCGATACCTTCTTCGGTGGATACAGATACCTCCGCATAACCGCTCAAGGCTCTCTTATGTAGCAATTGCAGCTGATAGTCAGGATCGGCACGGCGGAGGGCGTCAACCCTTCCCGTCAGCGCAAGCTCGATGGCGGAAAGTAAGCTCGTCTTCCCGGCGCCGTTCTCGCCATGCACAAGGACCACTTTTGCGTCCAACGGTGCGTGAATATGGCCGCGAATGCTACGAAAGTTAGCAACGTCTATGCTGCACAGTTGAGCGTATTTCATTCGTCGCCTTCAACATACAAGCGGCTACCTATAAAGGCTGCGAGCTCCTGAGTAACCGCTTCGTCTCCTAGACGCGAACTCGCCATTAGCGCCTTTAGAAAGTCCTTGTTGACGTCGTCCGGCACACCAGCGACTAGCGATTCAATTGCTGTAGGTTCATTACCCTGCCCATCGTCCCTCGGAGGAATCTCCAAGGGTAAAAGCAAACGGATGCGATCCTCGAGTTGGCGCCTGGCCTTATCATCCTGCGGATTGCCATCTAAGTCGACGCTAATCGGTTCAACGATAAGAACGCGACAAGTCTCTGAAAGCGCCTCAATATCTCCCGCGAGCGCCGCTCCTGCCAGCACCACCGTCAGCACAAGGCTCGATCTGGCTACATCCAAGGCTCGGCTAAGCGCCTCGATGCGTCTCCTTACTTGCGTTGAGTCAGTATCACCAAACGACCCGGTGGTGGTATCGACAACGATGACCAGGTCAAGCCCACGCCCTTCGCTGCCGCGCATCGCCTTGGTGAAATCAAAGCTCACGGAAGCAACCCTGAACGGCGTAGCTACGTCATCGTAGCCTGCCGTGCGCAGCCGGTTCCCTATCGCGACAACGAGAGGCGAGTTCATAGGGACACCTCTGAAACGAACTCCGTCTTCATCGTTTCAACATCCGGGCAGCGATCGACGAGACTTTGGATGCTCAGGTGCCGTGTGATTACACGACCATTCCGACCAGGAGCCCCGCGTACGCGGCGGGAGCCTAAGCCCGATCCCATCACTTGATTCCAAGTGTCGTCGGCATGGAGTACTATTGCGTTGTTGTTTGCGAAAGCGCCAGCCTTCTCGAGACTAAGGGCCTCAGCCGCGCCCTTGACGACAAATATTGGCCTCAGATCCGCGCCGTCCCATAGACCTTTGGCCCCAATCGCTCCGTCGGCTAGTGCTCCCGCACCGGGGAGTTGCAGTGACCAAAGGCCCGACGCTCTCCCATGCTGAAGCATGGAAAGAGCGGCAGCGAAATTGCCAAGCCCAGCGGATACGGCATTAGCATCCAAAGCCAGTTGCTGGAGCCCTGACGAACTGATCGGTTCGTATCCATCGGGGTTGGTGGGAAGCGACCCAGTTCGAAAAATCCCAAGAAGCCGCGACCAAACCGCGATTGCCTTGTAAACGAAGTTCGTCCGGCTTTCGTCGTCCGGATCCACAAGAGCCATCTCCGCCACGTCATTCCGGAGTCCCGTCAGCAGCGAAGCAAGGCCGGCGACCGAACCATCTCTTCCCGCCGCCTGCAGGCTCTTGGTCATCAGAAGGATAAGTTTCTTCTCGATGACCTGGATCACGAGCGCAATCAATACCTGCTCTGCCCACGCCTGGAGGTGCGAGGATGCCTGAATCGCGTCCATGTTGTCATTGTAGGCGTCACCGTAGACGATTTTCAGAACGTCCTGCTGGCCTTCCTTGATTTGGTCTTCGCAGAACACGTGGCCGGGAGCGTTTGGATCCGGAGGCCACGGCCACGGGTTCGCTTTTTTGGCAGCGGAGAAGACCCCCTGGAGGTTCGCGTCTTGGATCGAAAGGCCCATCACTAGGGATTTATGTGTCGTCGCGATGCCTCGCACTGTGTCGACCATGGCCGCGAAGAGCGGATTGTTCGGCCACTCGACGATCTGTGTGTGGCTGCCGGTCAGATAGGCTCTGAACGGGTCTTTCTCCTTGGCCGCATAGACGATGCAGCCGTGGAACTTCAGCAATCGTGCAGTGCCGCCCGCACTCCTCAACTGGTTGGGATCGACCACTACCTGGAGCACGCCGTTGGCGCCGCCGCTCAGGAGCACGATGGCAGCCTCGATGAAGCCGTCCCAATTTGCCGACGCCATCTCGCGAACAGCGCCTTCCAACACAAGAATAGCAACGCAAAGGTGCTCCGCCGCGGGCGCGGCTGGATGGGCAAAAGCCGCTCGGATATCAACCGCCTCCCAGAGCATAAAATCGGCCGGCTCGCCCTTGATACGGATGTCGAGCAATCTCGAGTACTTGTTCCACAGCCTGTTTTGTATCGCGGCGTGCTGTGGCCAATCTTCAAAGGGTGTTGGGTACTGCATTTCCAGCTCGGCGAGATTTGCCTCGCCAAGCACCAGCGCCTCTCGCAGTTTTGGGAGGAACTTGGCCGCCGTGGCGGGATCGAGTGCCCGTACACGCAAGTAGTTCACGGCCGAGTCAATCAGGTTACCGAGGTTCGGTGCCTTCCGCGATATGCCTGAACCAATCCAAAGGGCGAATTCGCCACTGGCGACGGCTTCGGCCACCTTGGCAAACGGCCCGTCGAGCTTCTCGAGCACCTCTCGAACAGAAATCTCACTCGCAGTCGGCACCCTACTCGCCCCCAAAGCACTCTTCGCAATATGGCCAACCTCGCGCCTAGACGGCCGGTGTTTTCTTATTGGCGATACTGTATGGCGCAAGCTGTATTGCATTCTCGGCGCAACGCAATGGACTTGTGGTTCAAGTCGATGCCGACGATCCCTCGGCATTTCTGAATACTGCTATTGAAGTGTCGAGGCGCTCTCGAATTACCTTACTTGACCTACCGCCGTCGCGAAATCCGTCAATAGCCGGCAATCACTTCGAAACATTCAGACCCCATCAAACTGACCAGCATTCCCCCTTAGTCGACGAGTGCGGCGTTGGTGCAAAGCGCGCCGGGCGTTGGAGTCAGTCGCTTCCTTCTCGCACTGTTTCTACCGCTAACGACCCGGCCGGAAGGGCCTTCAAAAGCTCTGCCTCGGGTTTCGTGAGATGGATCCATGCTGCCCAGTCCTCCGGGCGCAGCACCACAATCTGGCGATTGTGGATGGGCGCCACATCCGGCCCTGGCTCTGTCGTCAGCATGGCGAACGTGGGCGGCTTGTTGCCTTCGCCATCGCGCCACAGCCCGGCGATCGTCATGAACGGGGCGCCGTTGAGCGTAAAACGATGCTTCGCCTTTGGCGACTTCTTTCCGGTGAATTCGAAGAAAGCCGATGCCGGAATAAGGCAACGCTTGCTGTTGGCGAAACTCCGTCCATCCGAGCGGAAGTTGAAGACCGGCCCGCCTTTGGGCCCGGAAGGCGGAAAGGCAAAGGTCATCCGAGTGAGTTCGATCGTGTCGCCGGCGGCGCGCATGATCGGGGCGGGGTCACTGATGCGGATGTCATCCGCCTGCGGCAAATCCAGTTCCGTCTGATGAGTGGGAATGTCGAGGGCCAGCGATTGTATCATCCGGCAATATTCGGCCCAGGCGATATGCTGCTCGTAGTCATTGCACATAGCTGCCCCATAGGTTCGGTCTATTGCAGAGTACGCAAAATAGCGCGGCCTGGCCGCAGCGCCACCGTCTAGAAATTTTCTGCTATGCCCCGAAATCCTGCGCAACCCGCTCGAGCACTTTGCGCGGCTTGTCGGTGATAACATCGCCGTGACTTACAATGATGCGTTCAAGGTCCGGCTCATCGGACCATTTGCGGAAAGCCGCACCCTGCGCCCTGCCGTCCTTCACAAAAAACCACCTGCCGACGCGCGGCATGCTCGGCCGGTCGACGCCAAAGCCAAGCACACGCGCCATGATATGCGCGCCAATCCCATGGGGGTGGCGCACATTGGCGAGGATGTCGTTGACGATAAGGGTTGTACCGCCGTCGCGGCGCACGAACAGCGCCGCCTCCTTTTCCACCGCACCCGGTACAGTCTCCATCCAAACGGAAGGGTCATCAAAGATATTCGCAGTCGAATCGACTTTGACGACTTTCTCCACGGCTTCCCGCGCGCCTAGTGGGCAGACGATTTTCGCCTGGGGATAGCGGAGCTTCCAAGGCTTGATGTCGAGCCGGTGCCTGGCCCCTGGCACGATGAGAAAGGCTGGATCGCCGATCCCTTCGATCTTCCGCATTTCCGGTTCTGCCAGGGGGATGCAGCTCCAGATCGCCGTACGGTTTCCCGTCAGGCCGATCACCGTCATTCTCCGCGGAAAATGGCCGGGCGGCATCTGGATCTCGCCGCTGACCGTCATGAGCCCATCAGCGACCGTTTCCAAACGGCCATGCGGCTCGACTTGCCATGTTTCATGGACCTTAGGCATGCAAAGGCCAACGCTTGGTTTGCATCGATAATTGCGGCGGGTGTTTTTCGTTCCGCACGGAAATAGGCGTTGGAGCGCCTACAGAGTTCAAACATCAATCGACCGGCGTCGCTCAGTGGACGACGCGGCCTTCTGTGGGTCACTTTGGTATCAACAACCGCGAGCAATCAGCGTGAGCCGATCAAGCTATTCAGCACGACTGGTGGAACGAGGCGATGGATGGGATGATCCTGTCATTGTCAGAGATGGGGGCGGACTTCTAGGATATGGCCGGTGGGGGTGATCACGAGCAAACGCACAAGTCCTTTGGCACCGATCGAGCGCAACTCGTCTACGGAAAGCGCCCCGACGGGACATTCGCCCATATAGGCGAGGTTGCGCGTGGGCTTGCTTGCGGCTGTGTCTGCCCGACCTGCGACAGGCAATTAGTGGCCCGGCTGAAGGAGGATTACCGGGTGGCGCATTTCGCCCACCACGATTGCGAGGCCTGTGGCGGTGGTCCGGAGACGGTTTTGCATTTGCTGGCGAAGGACGTGTTTCGCAGCAGTCCGACGATGGTGCTGCCCCAGCGGCCTGGGCTCGAAAACAAGCGCGTTGTGACGAAGCCTGCACAGGAGGTGCAAACAGAATTCCTCCGACTCGAATACACAGACCCGAAGAAGATCATTCCGGACCTCTATGTGCGGGCTCTTGGGTATGACTTGTTCGTCGAGGTTGCCGTCACCCATTTCGCGGACGCCGCCAAGATACAGCGCCTCAGGGAACACAAGATCCCCGCCGTCGAAATCGATCTGTCGAAGCTTCCGCGTGACTCGCTAAGGAATGCGATCAACGAAGCGGTACTGAAAACCGCAACGCGTCGGTGGCTTTATCATCCAGGCATCGAAGCTGCGCGGGCCAAGCAAGACGCGGATGAGCTCGAATGGCAGCAAGAACGGGGCAGGCGCCAGGCAGCCGCGACGGCCAAGTACCGAAGCCGGGTCGAGCAAACGGCAGGAGCATACAGACAGGCCTTGGCGAAACTGGTCGGCCGAGACTTCGTCGCCCCACGCGAGGTCGAGCTTCAAGCGATCGGTCTTGCAAAGTTTGTCGGCCGCGACGTTCCGGGCTTCGCCTGTTTTTCCGAACCGCCGGCCGTATGGCAAGCCATCATCCTGGCCGAGGTCTTTCATGATCGCTGCCTCGGCAACGCCCAGTGCAAACCCATACCAATCGTCAACCATTTGGAAAAACGCCGGCTGGTCCAAAATGCCTTTCTGCGTGTGTCCGGCGAGGTGGCAGACGACGTCACCACGATCGATGCCCGCTTCGCCCCGGCTTGGAAAGCGGTCGACAATTATCTGAAATATCTGCTCGGCGAGGGTGTCCTTATCCGGCAAGGCTTCGGTGTCGTGCTCGCCCCGGCGTTCGCCAAACCATGGAACGCGAGGACCCTGGCTGAAAACCAAAGAACCGCTTTGATTCAGGAGACCGTGCAGCGGGTAGGGTGGATACTTGGCGAGCTTCCCGAAGACGAACGCGCAGGCACAACAGTCGAGCGGTGGCTGCAATCGATCCACCAGGAATCCGGTTTGACCTATGACAAGGCACTGCGCTCAGAGGTCGAGGCGCCCAAGATCATCGGCGAAATCGAAACCATTGTGGCGATGCTGGAAGGAAACGGTCCTCTTTTCTATGGGAGCGCAGGGCTGCCTATCGGCAATGCGATCTCCCGCCGCAAAGCCAAGATGGAAGAACAGGGCGAAGTACGGCGCCAACGGCAGCTGCTGGAAGCAAGTCGACTTCGTCACTCGCGGCGTGATCGTTTATGCGTCGATGCGGAAACGGAATTGAACGGCGAGGATCGAAGCGCATTCCTGCACACCAAACGAGCGGACATGAACGGTATGACGCCAGTGGAACTAGCGGAAGACAGCGAGTCTGGATTGACCCGCGCGCGGGAGGCTCTCTCGGTCTTCGTTAGGCAGCGCCGTAGGGAAGCCGAGGCCGCGGCCGAGAAAGCAGCCTATCAGGACAAGATCCGCGAGCTGGCGGAAGCGCGACTTTCCCCCGCGGACGCGATTGCGTTTCTGAAGGCACGCGAAGACGATATCGGAGCCCCGCTGCAATACGTCAAAGACGAAAGGACGTTTCAGAAGGCCTGTGCGAGACTGACGCAATGGGAGAACCAGTTCGGAAGCCCGTTCTGAGATTCGGGGGCGGTGAGCCAGTTTTTTAGACAAGCCGACATCAATCTTACTAACTATCGGCCAGCCGACTGGCTCGCTGTGGTGCAGAAGCATCGGGCATTTGCCCTGGCGGAGAACACAAGGAACTGCCAACCTGAGACTGTTCAAATTTCTACCAGAGCAGTATGCCAGCAGCGTCCTTGATGGGAACCTCCTGTTTCGTAACCTGCCGTACTTCATGAAGATCGAAGGCGACCCGCGCGTCGATGCCTACGAGGGCATGCATGTGGACGCGCCGAATAGCGATGTAACCATCACTAACGTGACGACGGGGCAGAAGATTGTTGGCCGCTTCGCCTACCACAACGAGCTGAAACGGCCGGAGCTTATTTTCTGCTTTTGCCTCTCTATGGCTTCTGGTGCCGGTTTGCGAAAATTCGGGGGAGCCTGCATAGAAATTGCCGATGAGCAGGCATTGCACGACCGCATCGCTGGCGCCTTATTGCGCCGAAGCCGTCTTACCCGGCTCGATCGACCATTGTTGCGAGCGGATCGGATTACCTACTACCGAACTGATGCCGCCGTGGCCGAAGGGGTCGATATCAAGAACCCGACACACCTTCCTTTTTTGAAGCGCGATACCTACGCTGCGGAGCAGGAATACAATATGTCTTTGCCAAGCGGGGAGGTTACGAACTCAATCAGGTTATCGTGAACAGGCTTTATGAGCGCAACGCCGACATTGGTAAATTGGAGGCTGACGAGATTACGGTTCGCATCGGCTCCATCAGAGATATTGCAAAAGTGAGAGCGGCCTGAGCCATCATTTGCATAGGCATGTCGTCCAACAAACCGTCATGAATCTCACGAGCACCACGTCGCCGGAGGCGAGGGCGCTAAGGCATTGACATAAGGTCGTGAAATATACGACATTATGTCGCGCATTTGACGACAGGAAATTCTGATGACCGGACTGCAAGCACCCGAAGACATTTTCGATCGTAAGCCGACCCCGGAAGAGCTGACGCAAAAATTCAACGCTGCGCTCAAGGAACTGATGCTCACACCGGGCGACCTTGCAACCTTCATGGATAAGAACCGCGACTATCGCGAAGGGTCGGCGACGATCCGGGGTATCCAACGGATGGTGTCGGGAGAAACCCGCGTCTCGGGCGAGATGATGGTCATTGTGAACATGCTATTGCGCCAGCATCGCCGTCTGAAGGCGCGCTACCCCGATCTCAAATGGGAGCGGAATCCGCACGGCGCCTATTGGGCGCAGGTCGAGGACTGGTACGTCTATATTTCGCCCCAGACGCGCGGTCGCTGGGTTCTTGTCTGCAGCCATGGGCCAAGTCCCAAGGATTACAGTCCGCCGTTCGGCCGCTGGCTCGACTCCCTCGAGGAGGCAAAGGCCAAGGCACTTGTCTGCGTCGAAGAAGGAATGAACAATTTGGCCGAATTTAACTACGAAGCTACCTAACGTGCGGAAGGCGAGGCTTCGCTATTTCGCTGGCCGTTGCTGCAAGTGGCGTCGATTAGACGGGCTCAAGGCCGAGCAAGTTTGTCCATCCTCGACCAACATTGCCCATGATGGCACTAAGCGACCGAGTGCCCGCGTGCGTGGCAATGACAATCTGCGGCACGCCTGTCGACAGCCCTTCCGCAAAAATCGAAGGGGCGGCGTGGGAAATCTCGATGACACGGTTTCTTTTAGGCACGTGCAGGATGGTCGGCGAGTTCAACTCGGCGTGCTTGATGGCATCCGCGACTTCGCCCAGAACCTTGTGATCGTCAGGTCTCGGGTCGCCATTGGCCGCCACCGTAGCGTTTGATATCAGATGGCGCGCAGCTGCTTTGTCCGTAGCTAGCGGCTTGATAGTCGCGAGAGCTCCGCGCTCTAATGCAACCTCGGCGAAATGGTAGAGGAAAATAGCCCCTACCATACCGAGACGCAGGGTCTCATAGCTAACGTCCCGCGCCAGCTTGGCGTTATCCCCCGCAATAATGTTCTGCAGTGAATCCTCGCTGTCGATGAATCCGCGAACGGACGGGAGAACCAATCGCTCCCAATGAACGTCAACCGCAAGGCCGCCCATCTACCTGTAATGTTCCACAATCGCTGCGTCATAATATAGGGCCCACTCTTTTGCATCGGCCCGCGCTTTGGCGATTTCTGCCTCTCTATCCCCATCGCCCCAATAATAGTAGCCGAGTGGGTTTTCCCGCCCGGTCACGGTTACATGGATGTTGGTCTCTCCGTCGTGGACGCTGATGTGGATTACCTGCTCTTCCGCAGTCATCTATGGGTGCTCCCGTTCCAAACAGTGGTGGATGTGCCTCGCCTCCTTCGAAGCGCAGTATTAGAGCTTGCAGGTTATACTGCAGCACTTATCGTTGCGCCATGAGGGGTAATTTTGTCGATCTAGACCGTAGATTTCGTATCGTCTCGCGTGAGGAGGCGAAAACACCGTCACTTCTATTCGACCCTCGTCTCGGCGGCCCCTTGAGCTGGCCGGACCTCAAGAAACGAAACCGAGTAGTCCTTCTGGCGGAAGCCGGCAGCGGCAAAAGCTACGAGCTCAAATCGCAGTGGCAGGCTGCGGTGAAATCTGACGAATTTGCCTGTTATGCCACGGTACAAGATCTCGGCCGAAGCGGCCTTGAGGACGCTCTGGGCGCCGATGATCTTCGAAGGTTCGAAACCTGGAAGGCGGAAGCAGGATCGATTTGTTGGTTTTTCATCGATTCCGTCGACGAAGCGAAAGATGAGGGTGTGGGATTCGAAACCGCCCTACGTAAGTTCTCCAAAGCTATCACAGGATTCGAGGACCGTGCCCGCGTGGTCATTTCCGGTCGCTTTACCGACTGGGATTTCATCGCGGATCGCCATTCGATGGATGAGTGGCTTTCGATCCCGCGCATGCCGCCGCCGCCTGAACCCAGCTATCAAGATGAAATCCGCGCCACGCTCCAACACAAGGCGCCCGAGAAGCCGCCCGAGCACGAAGACGACGTGTCAGTCTTCTTAATGATCGGGCTCGATGAGGCACGCATTCGGCTCTTTGCCAAAAGCGCCGGCATTGGCGACCTCGATTCTTTCATGACAGCGCTCGACGACGGCAACCTTTGGCATTTTGCAAGCCGTCCGCTCGATCTCGAATGGATGGTGGACTATTGGCACGATCATGGTCGGTTCGGGACACTTGCGGCGATGCTGGAGGCGAGTATCGATGCGCGGCTTATAGACCCCAAGCCGGCGAGAAAACGAAACGACACACTTAGCACGGCAGCGGCCAAGAGTGCGCTCGAACGCATTGGGGCGGGTCTTCTTCTGTGCGGCAAGGATGCCTTGCGCGTTCCTGCAGAAGGCTTCAGCACGACAACGGCCGACAATGCCTTGGCTCTTGATCGGCTTCTCCCAGATTGGCAACCCGACGCGATGATGCGGTTGCTTGGCAGACCGGTGTTCGACCCTGCTACCTTGGGGCGCGTGCGGCTGCACAACGACAACGAGGGAACGGTCCGGAGCTATTTTACCGGACGATGGCTTGCCGGCCGTCTTGCCGCCAATTGTCCTCCGCAGCAGATAGATGACCTGCTTTTCGCTGATATTTATGGATTTCAACTCGCCCGTCCCGACATGCTCGCCACAGCGGCATGGCTGTCAATCTGGAACCCAAGAGTGGCGGAGAAGCTCATAGCAAGAAACCCACTTGCACTCTTGACGCTTGGCGATCCTGGGGCACTGCCAGTTGCCACACGCAGCAAGGCAATCGAAGGCGCTCTACAGGATGGAGAACATGTCGACCGGCGAAACGTCTGGCTCGAGCAAGATTCAGTTCGCCGACTGGCGCACCCGGCCTTTGATCCTTTGATCCCTGCCTGGTGGACCAGATATGGAGGCGGTCGCGACGCACGTCACCTACTTCTAAGATTGATTTGGCTGGGCAAGCAGGCCGGCGGCTTGGATATCGCTCGCACGCAGGCATTCGATACAGCGACCGACACCACATCACAACTTTTGGCGGGCAGAGCGCTGCTTGCGGTGGGAACAGCTGCAGATGCCATCACATATGCCGACTACATCGTCGATCAGGCAGGAGCATTGGCGCGGACGGTAGTGCTTGGCGCCCTTGATGTTCTCTTTCCAAAGTGGCTTTCGGTCGAGCGTTTCTTTGAGGTCATCGATGCAATCGGTGTCACCGACGAAGGGGGTATGGCGACGCTCTATCCGTTGGGGCAAAAGCTGGGCGAGGCGCTGCCGAGCGAGACCGATCTGTCTGCTTTCCTGGCTGCCGTTCTGCAGCGCATAGGCCCGATCAACGACGAACACGAGGAATCCGTCTTTGCCAGCGCATTCGCTTCGGCGGCCGTAACAGCGGCTGCACGCCTGTTACAGATGCATCCCGATAGCGTTCCGAATATTGTCGTCGATCTTGTGCTGCGACTGCATAACGATTCCTCGTATCGCGGGCGCGATCCAGAAGAACTGGAGCTTGAGCGAGCAATCTGCAGCACGCCTGGCCGGCGCCGTCAGTCATTTTGGCGTGCCGTGCATGTGCTTCGCGATCACCCTTGGATCAGAAACAACGACATCTCGATTGGGCATTTGGCGATGTTTGGGTGGCAAGGCCAATTGTCCAGTGATGACGTAAGCTGGTTGGCTGACGACGCTACAGGAAAGACAGAAGAGCGTGACCGTCGGCTGGCGTTTAATGCTCTCCACGCGATCTGGCGCGACCAGGGCCAAGATCCGACGGTAGCTGGAGCCTTAGAGAAGATTGGGAAGGAGGACTCCAGCCTTGGGGAGCTTCTTGCAGCATGGCAATCGCCGTCGCCCGAGCCTCCAGAGCGTTTGGCTACGATGGAACGGCTCCGAGCAACGGAGGAAAAGAACAAGATCGCACGCGAAAAGCGAGACGGCAGTTGGATAAAATTCATCGAGGAACTGCGCTCGGACCCAACGATCTTGGATATGCTTCATCCAACCACCGACACTACGGCTGACAGCCGGCTAGTTGATCTTTGGCGGTTTCTGTCCTCGCGGATCCGAGGCCGATCTCGTTACGCGATCGACGATCTCTCGTCGGTCGAACCGATCTTTGGGGCTGAGGTTACGGAGAAGTTTGCCACGGTATTGATCAATTTCGCCAACGCCTGGAAGCCCCTGCTGCCGAGCGAACGACCGCCTGAAGAGCAGCGGAAGATTTTCAGCTTCGAGAGTATGGGCTTGGCAGGCATGGCGCTCGAAGCCGCGCGAACCTCAAATTGGGCGCAGTCAATCGACGACGACCGTGCTGCGAAAGCCGCGCGTTATGCCATCCTGGAATTGAACGGTTTCCCTGACTACCTAGTGCGGGTCGCCGAGGCAAAACCCGCGATCGTGCGCAAGGTTCTTGTGGCCGAAGTGAATTCACAACTTGCGATGGGCGACCCGTCGGAACATGGGATTCTGGACCGCCTAGCCTATAGCGACGCCAAGCTTGCTCGATTGGTGGTGCCTGATCTTGAACACGCAATGTCCGACGAGGCGACCTTTCCCACACCTCTGCTGCCCAAGGTATTGGATGTCATCATCCGCGGCCTACCTGTCGACACGACTTCCCTCTCCGATTTAGTGCGGAGCCGAGCAGCCGCGGCGCAAGATCCGAAGACAGTGGCGTACATGCTCTCGATTCTCGCGGCGATTAATGCGGACCTGGCCATAGACGTGCTGCGCGAAAGGTTTGATCAATTCGACGAACAATCGCGCATGATGATGTGCAGTGTCCTACTGCCTCGACTGTACGGTGATCGCTACCACCAGGATACGGGAGTCGCTCACCACATATCTTTCCCTAAGCTCGAGGAATTGGTTTTACTCGCTTTCGATGGCATTCGCCCTGAGAACGACATTAGGAGACCTAGCGGCGAGGTCTTCTCCCCTGATTGGCGCGACAGTGCCCAAGACGCTCGAAATACCGTGTTTAACCGGCTGGAGAGCACGCCCGGCGAGGCCACCCATGCCGCGTTGATGCGCCTGTCGCGGAAAGAGGGCTTTGCCATACCACCGGACAGACTGCACACGCTCGCGCGGCGCCACGCCGAAAATGATGCCATCCTGGCGGCATGGCGGCCCGAGGACGTAGTGATGTTCGAGACGGCGTTCGACCGCCCGCCCTCGACAACGGCGGACCTGCAGCTTCTCGCCCGCCGGCGCGCGGAGCGCATCGACCATGATCTTCGCCATGACAGATTCTCGCAAGCAGACACGGTCCAGGCGCTTCCTGACGAAAATGCCGTACAACGGTGGTTTGCCGACCGGTTCGAAAGCTTGCAAGGGAATGCCTATACGGTTGTGCGCGAAAGCCACGTTGCAGACGAAAAAGAACCGGATATCACACTGACGAGCCGTATCAGCGGCGTTACGCTTCCGATCGAAATTAAAGTCATCGACGGCATGAGCGCTCCCGAGATGGAAGCTGCGCTCGAAACTCAGCTGTGCGGGCAATATCTTCGTCACGATGGAGCGCGACACGGCATTTTGCTCTTGGTGCACCAGAAACCAAAATCGCAAGGATGGATTCTACCTGGGCATTCTAGGTTTGCATCCCTCGAGACCGTATTGAAACATCTAAACGAAAAGGCGACCGAGATCCGTTCCCTGTCGCCAGATGGGCCACAGCCTATCGTCGTATGCATCGATGTTTCGACCATTTCGCCACGTCGTAGGAAAGCCAGGAGCAAAGAAGCGAAGCTCCTCGGGCCGCTTAAGTCAAGCGGCGTCCTTGAATAGATGCAGATGGTGTCAGACGCCGCGGCAGACCACACGATGTTGTCGGCGCGGAGGATAGAATTCCGGCATCGCTTATCTGGCTCCGAAGGCATAGCAGCACCGCATACCGTCTCAAGCTGTGCAAATACAGATTGAAACCGACAGTTTGAACGGGAACCTGTCCGAGGTAGATGGGAAAGATGGTCTTGCCATCTCTCCCCCGCAAACGCCGCCTGCGCAGAGCGGGGCTGCCCGCTCGCAAGGCGGCGCAGAAACCGTCGCGCTCTAAACTGATCCGACCTGCCTCGCTCGACGCGCAGCCCAGCTCCGCTCGCCGGCATTAGCCCCCCTCTCTGCCGCGCGCTCACGCGCCCCCGGAAGGCATGCCGAGGGGCATGCCTTCGGCATCTAACGGGAAAGGATCAGAATCATGACGACCAATGACAGGTGCGCGAAGACCGGAACCGCCAGCGTGAGCGGCACGGTCGTTTTCATTCCGCTGAACAAGCTGAAGAAGTCGCCCCGCAATGCACGCATGACGCCGCACAGCGAGGCGATCATCGAGGCCTATGCGGCCAGCATCGCCGCCAAGGGCATGCTGCAATACCCTGTGGTTGAGCCGGAGCTTGACGGCGAGGGCGCAGAAACCGGCTTCTACTTCGTCAGCATCGGCGAAGGCCGCCGGCTGGCGCAATTGCTGCGCGTGAAGCGCAAGCAGATCAAGAAGACCGAGCCTATCCGCTGCGTCATCGACACGGTCAATGATGCGCATGAGATCAGCCTGGACGAAAACATCACCCGCGAGGCGATGCATCCCGCCGATCAGTTTGAAGCGTTCCGCGACCTTCACGAGAAAAAGGGATGGGGTGCGGAGGAAATCGCCGCCCGCTTCGGCATCACCGCGCATGTCGTGCGGCAGCGCTTGCGGCTGGGCGCGGTCAGCCCCAAGCTGATGCAGGTCTATCGCGAGGCTGGGCTGACGCTCGACCAGTTGATGGCCTTTGCCATCACCGACGATCACACCCGGCAGGAGCAGGTTTTCGAAAACCTCACCTACAATCGCGATCCCTACGTCATCCGCCGGGAACTGACGCGGACGCACATTGCAGCGAGCGACCGGCGAGCCATCTTCGTCGGCGCGAAGGCCTACATGGAAGCCGGTGGCGGTATCCTGCGCGATCTGTTCACCGAGGATCGTGGTGGCTTCTACGAGGATGCCGCGTTGCTCGACCAGTTGGTGATCGCGAAGCTGCAAGGCATCGCCGAAACTGTCAGGCAGGCCGAGGGCTGGAAATGGGCGGATGTCCATATCGACTTCCCCCACGCAAACGGCTTGCGCCGCACTTACCCGCAGCCGGTGGATTTGTCGGCGGAAGATCAAGCCGCCTACGCGACGGCATCCGAGGAGTTCAACCGGCTGACCGAAGAATGGGATAGCGCCGAGGAACTGCCGAACGATGTCGATCAGCGTTTCGGGAAGCTTGAGGCCGAGATCGAGCGCATCGACGCTCTTCGCCACGCCTACGATCCTGATATTGTTTCGCGTGGTGGCGTGTTCGTCGTGCTTTCCCATGACGGAGCGGCGCGCATCGAACGTGGCTTCATCCGCGCCGAGGATGAGCAGGCGGGACCGGAAGCGGAAACGCGGCCACACGGCGAGGACGTCAACGACGATGGCGAGATCATCGAAGATGGCAGCGGTCCGGATTCCGATGGTGGCAGCGACGAAGAAGCGGAGGATGACGGCAAGCCGTTGTCGGACCTTCTCATTCGCGACTTGACCGCTCATCGGACGCTTGGGCTTCGCCTTGCGCTTGGCGAACAGCCGGAAATCGCCCTTGTCGCGGTGACCCATACGCTTGCCGCGCAGACCTTCTATCAGGGTGCTGAGGCCCACTGCCTCGAAATCCGCCCAACCAGCGTCTATCTCGCCGGTCACGCGGACGGCATCGAGGATACGGCGGCAGGCAAGGCACTGGCAGATCGACATACGGAGTGGGCTGCGGACATGCCTCGCGATGTGGCTGACCTGTGGGGCTTCATCGCCTCACTCGACCATGCCAGCGTCATGGCGTTGTTCGCCCATTGCGCCTCGCTTACCGTCAATGCCGTAAAGCAGCCTTGGGAGCGCAAGCCTCGCGCCCACGAGACAGCGGACAGGCTGGCGACAGCCGTCAACCTCGATATGGCGGCACATTGGACGCCGACCGTCCGGACGTACCTCGGGCGCATCACCAAGGCACATATCCTCGACGCCGTGCGCGATGCTGCCAGTGAAGAGGCGGCAGAGAGGCTGTCGGACCTGAACAAGCAGCCAATGGCGGAAGCCGCCGAGCAGTTGCTCGCCGGGACTGGATGGCTGCCTGCAGTCTTGCGGACCCCGGAACCTGCGGTGTTCGCTGAGGGGCAAGACGAGGAAGGTGCGGACGCCAGATCGGCGGACGTTGCTGAACTGGAGCCGGAAGCCCCCGAGCCGGACACGACGAACGCTGCGCTCGCCGACAGCAGCGCCCTGGCCGAGGGGGGCGAACCCTTCACCATCGCCGCCGAATAAGCGCGACGGCCGGAGCCGCCGCGCGGTTCCGGCCAGCTTTCTGTTGGAGAATTTTCCGGCCGCGCCATTGGCGCGGCCGGGGACCTCGACCTAAGAACGGCAGCAATGAGAAGCAGATGATCTTGGCATGAGACACCATCGCCCAACAGGACAGCGCGTTACCATCAGACGAGATGTATCGTCATTAAATGATCAGCCGTTCACCGAGTCCTTGAGAGCCTTTGCCGGCTGGAAGACGATCTTCTTCGATGCGGCGATCTTGATCGTGGCGCCAGTCGACGGATTGCGGCCATCACGTGCTGGTTTGTTCTGTACCTTGAACTTGCCGAAGCCATTGAGGCTGATTTCCTCGCCCTTAGCAGCGGCTTCCGCAATGCCCTTCAACACATCCTCGACCACGGATTTCGCTTGGGTTTTCGACAGGCCGTGAGCGTCTGCAAGGCGTTCGGCAATATCGATCGTGTTTACAGCCATTGTTTCCATCCCTTCTGAGTTGGTTCAACGATTGGCCTTATGGCACAGGCAATTCCACACTGTCATCGCGTCAAGGAACGGAATCCGGTGCAAACCAACGCTCGAACCGGGAATTTCCACCACACTTATCGCGATAAGTCACGCAGCGCATCACCTCGGCATCAGACGCCGGTATGGAGGCGACCCTTTCCCAGCAATGCCTCACCGTGCGTGAGGCGTGACCGCAGCGGCATCATTCGGCCATGCGGTGGAGGATCAGGTGTGACGCAGCTATCCTCGCCTTCGATCTCAAATCAGACTTGCATCGAATCGACGTGAGACAGGAAATCGTCACGGCATTTGGCGGCTTGGAAGCCGCTGCCCTCAGCAATCAATTGGTCGCCTTCGGAGCTGCCCCGAACGCGATGACGATTCAGCCCAAAGATTAGGGAAATCGGACGTCCCTTCTTCACCGGTTGGAATAGGACCAACACCGCGCTGGCGCGTGAGGAAGCGTCTTTGACCGAAATAGAGAAGCGCAGCGGCGCAAGAGACAATGGCCGTGACTGACCTTAGCCACTGTGGCGTTCCTTCCGCGTATTCTTTCCAAGCCACGCCCACGGCGTCCTCGAATGGATTGGGTCTGACCGAAGACCGCCTTCGCTGCGCTCAGTCTCGATCGTCTTGCCGCAACGACGTCGATGCGTTTTCTTCCCCTGTCCGCTGCGCGTCCATTCCTCGCGGTCCAAGAAAGCCTCGCGCCGCCGTCTTTCACTTCGTTTCAGCCCCTTCGGGATGCAGACCGATCGTCTCCGGTCTCACGACCACCATCGAGGCCGCGATTGGCGCGGCCCGAGAAGACACAAAGGAACACCACAATGGCTACGATCGGCACTTTCTCCCGCACCGCGCACGGCTTCTCCGGCTCGGTCAAGACCCTCAACCTCAACGTTAAGACGGTGACGTTCGCCCCGGCCGACGGCGAAAATGAAAAGGGTCCCGACTTCCGCATCTTCGCCGGCACCACCGAGTTCGGGGCGGCATGGAAGAAGACCTCGCGCGAGGGACGCGACTACCACTCCGTCAAGCTCGACGATCCCAGCTTCCCCGCTCCGATCTATGCGAGCCTAGTCGAGACCGACACCGAGGGCGACTTCTCGCTCATCTGGTCCCGCCGCACCGCAGAGTGATCCGACTTGACACGAAGCCCCGCCGCGAGGCGGGGCTTCGTCATGTCCATGTCCGCCGACGCCCGACCTTTTGTCAGACGTGCCAGGTTAAGCCTTGGCAGTCGTCTTGCGCGGCTTCTTCACCGGGGACTTGATTGCAGCAGCAGTTGTTCTTGCCGCCGCCGCTCGTACGGCGGGTTTCGACTTTCCTGCAACGGAGGATGTGGCCACGGGCGCTTTGCGCCCGAGTCCAATCGATTTCGCCAAGGCCGACCGGGTCGCCGCATAGTTCGGCGCGACCATCGGATAGTCGGCCGGCAGGTTCCACTTCTGCCGATATTGATCGGGGGTCAGGTTAAAGTGCTGAAGATGACGCTTGAGTGATTTGAATTTCTTTCCATCTTCCAGACAGATGATGAAGTCCGGCGTCACCGACTTCTTGATCGATACTGCCGGGTCCTGCTTGACCACCGATTCTACCGCGGGCGTTCCGATGCCGTTCAGAGCGGCATGGATGTCGCCGATCAGCTTCGGCAACTCGCCAACCGGTACTGGATTGTTCGATACATAGGCGGCGACAATGTCAGCCGTTATCGACACGGTATCCAGTTGGTTGTCTTGTTCGAGAGCAGTGGTCATATAATTTCCTTTTTTCATCGGATGAATTGAGCGACGTTTGATTTTCCCAGCCTGCCCACGAGGCAAATAGTACGTTTCTTCGTAAAATCCACGTCTCTTACGCGACATTATAAGAGTAAGCTTCGCTTTTATCGTCCCTATCGGCTGCGGATGCCCTTGCCGATCCCATGGGAAGCGAGGAGCTTCCCCTCGCTTCCCCGCCAGTTCCGGCTGTGCAGAGCAGGGCCGCTGGCTCGCAAAGCGGCCCGCCACAGCAATTGGCTAATTGTTTTCAATCCGCTTCGCTCGACCATGCAACCCGGCTCCGCGCGCCGGCACTGGCCCCCATCACTCCCGCGCGCTCTCGCGCCCCCGGAAGGCATGCCGGGGGACATGCCTTCGGCATTGATGAAAAGGAGTGAGCGAAATGAACATGACCACGATCATCGATGGCGAGAGCAGCCGCCAGGAGCAGGCGATTTCCAGCGGCTTTCGCGTCGATATCTCGCGCGGCGAGAGGATCGGACGAGTTTCCTCGGAATGGTTTTCGCGTCCCGATGACGAGCGCTTTCTGAGCCTCACCGAGCTTTATGATGCCGTAAAGCAGCGAGCGGACCGCGCCACCACCCGCACCGTCGAGAGTCGCGCCGTGCGCGTGGAAGCTACCCGCGACAATGCAGAGCGGCTGTCGCTTTTCGTCCCCGGACAGGAGCAGCCAATCGCGCCAACGCATTGGAGTTTCGGCCAGCTTTGCAGCCTTGTCAGCGCGCCGGCGACCTACATGCGCCAGCTGCCCGCGCCGCTGGCAGGCATCAATTTGCAGCATGGCCTTTTGAGCCATCGGGCGGAGCTGATGAAGACCCTCGAGACGGAGGACGGACGCGTTGAGCTTCGCGCCGTCACGGGTCCGGATTATGGACGTATCTGGGATTATGAGCTTGTCGCCGCCGTGATGAAAATCGCGGGCAAGGGCACCGGCGACACCATGTGGAAAGTGCCGGGCGTTCTGGATTGGGCGACCATGACCCACAATCCTTTCGTTGATGTCACCAAGGACACCACCACGCTTTACGCCAGCGACCGCGACGTGTTCCTGTTTCTGGTGGACGATACACATCCGATCGAAGCCGGAAGGCTCCCGAATGGCGAACCGGATTTGTATTTTCGTGGCTTCTATTGCTGGAATTCGGAAGTCGGCAGCAAGACGCTGGGCATCGCGAGTTTCTATCTCCGTGGCGTGTGCATGAACCGAAATCTATGGGGCGTGGAAGGCTTCGAGGAAATCACGATCCGCCATTCGAAGTTTGCCGCGCAGCGTTTTGCGTACGAAGCAGCGCCCGCTTTGACGAGCTTTGCCAACTCAAGCGCCGCGCCGTTCATCGCCGGCATTAAAGCCGCGCGTGAGAAGATCGTCGCCCGTAGCGACGAAGAGCGCGAAAACTTCCTGCGCAAGCGCGGTTTCTCCAAGAGCGAAACAGGCAAGATCATCGAGGCAGTTTTGCAGGAGGAAGGCCGCCCGCCCGAAAGCATCTTCGATTTCGTGCAGGGCATGACGGCACACGCCCGCAGCAAGGCGCATCAGGATAGCCGGCTTGAACTGGAAGGCAGGGCGAAGGCCTTGTTGGAACGGGCGGCGTGAGCAAACGAAAGGCCGCGCAGCGAACGTCTCGCCGCGCGGCCTATCAGGTCCGCCGTATCAACGAAACCGTCATAGCATAAGAATATCTTGCGACCAGGTGATCGGGGTCGGCGCATGCCACCGTCTTTGAACACGGCGGCCGCTCGCCGGGCTCCGCCCGGCTCGCGATGCAACTGCTGTCATGTTCGCGACTGGTGCACTTCGGGCCCGGTGCGCCATTCCGCCAATCAGTTCACCGTGTCGTTTTTCTGATCAACTCGCATGGGTCCACATTTAGCGCCTTTGCGATCCTACCAAGAACGCTAACGCTTGCCGAAACCCGGGCGCGCTCGATCGACCCAACGTAGCGCATGCTCAGTCCAGAGCGGGCGGCCAGTTCCTCCTGCGTCACGTTCTGGTCATGGCGCAGACGACGCATGTTGACCGCCATGATCTCCTTGAGATCCATGGCGGATTAGGGATCAGAAAGGGAACTATCGTTCTAGGAATGATCGTTCCTATTCGTTATGATCAGAACTCGACCTGGATAATAGTTCCTTCGGGATCGCCGCCAAAACATTAGCGATTCGATACGATGCTTAAGCCGCTGCTCGATCCCGATGTCGCCGACGTCGCGCCGAATGCCCCGGTCCTGACCGGCTATGATGAGGAGCGGCTGCTCACCTACATCCGCCTGCTCGACGCGGCGGCTGAAGATGCGGATTGGCGCGAGGTGGCCAGGATCGTCCTCCACATAGATCCTGACCAGGAACCAGAGCGGGCGTTCCGATCATGGCAGACGCATCTTGCCCGCGCCCGCTGGATGACCACGAGCGGCTATCGATATCTCCTTGCAGGCGGCGCGCCACACTGAGGTCCTAAGCCATGCTTTGCTGAATCAGCACAGCGGTTTGCCGACTCTCCAACTACCCGATTTGCGTATCGGCAGGGATGCTCATTCCGAAACTCGCAGCCTGATGCGGGTACCGGGAGAGGACTTGGCGCATTGCGAGGCGATTGGACCGATCCGGCAGCCTACGCGCACATGCAAGGCTACGAGCCTGCAGAGTTCGCTGCCGAATATCTGATCCGGAACGACGAGTTCGTCGCCGAGTGCGGTCAGCTTTCGTCACATCTCCCAGGTGCCGTAGAACTTGTTGGTCCACCCGACTTCATCGCTCGTTGGGGCGCGCGATTTCAGAGTCACCGGTGACCGGCTTCCGTTAGCTGAGAACATCGTCTGGACGGAACAGGCCTCGCCGCGCGTGTTGCGAGCCACGCAAATCCGATCGTTAGTCAGCCCTTCGCATCAGACTGTTAAACTTTCCAGACTCAGCGGCGCCGCCGCCGACGACGAGCTGCATATTCTTTGGCCGGCATCGACCGCGACAAATAATCTCGTCACAGACCTCGGCAACGGCGCGACCGAATTCAACGCGATCGTCCTGCCGCTCGACGACGCCTTCGAGTCGCGGCTCGACGCAGCGCGTAGGTTCTGGCGTGAACTGAACGGCCGATCTCCCGGTCCTGTCTATGGCGCGTTGCCGAAGCAGACGAAGGCGAGGCACACTCTCAATCTGCGCGCTCATGACGCCCGCCGCGTAGGGGCCACCTACCGCGAGATCGCGCAGGTGCTGTTGTCACGAGAGCCGATCGCGCCTCGAGACTGGCGCGATCATCATCTCCGGCACAAGGTTAGGGCGATCCTGCGAAGGGCGGATCGCCTTGTGGCCGGCGGCTACCGCGACCTTCTCGTCTATCCGCACAGCCGCAGCCGAAAATCAGATCGCTGAAACCCTTCTCGCATGGGCAGCGAAAACACATCCCCCGATGTTTGCCCTCCCTCGCTTTTCTTCAATTCGACCATCGTCCGTTTCGCGCGTCCCGGCAGGCCAGGACGACAGCAAAACCGAACGGAGATCGAGCGATGTCGAAGGGTCCCGCGGACGCGCCCCAAAAATACCTGCGAACGAAGGAGGCGGCACCAATCGTCGGCCTTTGCGCTCGCACGCTGGAAAAGCACCGGACGTACGGCACCGGACCAAAATACCGAAAGGTCGGTGGTCGCGTCCTCTATGACATTGACGACCTGCACGCCTGGATCGAGCTTGGTGCGCGCATGTCCACGAGCGATGTCAACGCGACCTTTGTTCCGCCTGCCAAGCCGCATGCCGCCCGCGCGCCGGCCTATGCCGGCCGGCGCCATCGCGTCTCCTGATACTGCGGGGCAAAGAGAATGCAGCTTCGCTCGACCGATCAGGGGCAGCTTGATCTGTTCCGCGCGCGCTCCAGTGTGATCACGCCACGCGATGCGCAAGACCTGATGTCGTGGCCGTTTTTCTCACTCGCCAAATCCCGCCGCGTGACACCGATCGACTTTCGCATGGGCGAGGTTTCGATCCGCGTCGAGGCGACGACCGAACATGGCATGGCAACGATCTGGGACGCCGACATCCTGATTTGGGCGGCCAGTCAAATTGTCGATGCACGTGACAAAGGCCTTCGCACGTCGCGTCTGATGGCGGCCACGCCGTATGAGATCCTTGCCTTCATCGAGCGGGGCGATTCCGCCCATAGCTACGACCGACTGAAGGCCGCGCTGGACCGCCTGCAATCGACGACGGTTGCCACTTCTATCCGCCAGTCGTCCGAGCGGCGGCGACATCGATTCTCCTGGATCAACGAATGGAAGGAGCGAATGGACGTCAGCGGGCGCCCACTTGGCATCGAGCTCATCCTGCCGGACTGGTTCTATGCCGGCGTCATCGACGATGCACTTATTCTAACGATCGACCGCCAATATTTCGGGCTAACGGGCGGCCTGGAGCGCTGGCTTTACCGTCTCGTTCGCAAGCACGGTGGCCGTCAGACCTATGGTTGGAGCTTTGATCTCGGTCATCTCCACGTGAAGTCCGGCAGCCTGTCGCCCTTCAAGCGCTTCACCTTCGACTTGCGCGAGATCGTGCGTCGCCAGCCACTGCCGGGCTACCGGCTGGCACTCTCCGTCGATCCCGACGGTCGGTCACGCCTGAACTTCCAACTCAACCCGGTCGATCCATTCGCGAGCGCCAACGCAACGCCGTGCGCGCCACGTGGCCGCATCACTAGGGCTGTGAAATGACTGTGGACAGGCCCGTGCTATCAGGAACCGCAACTCCCGTGCCATTGGGAACCGGATTCCCGTGCTATCAGGAACCGGAATCGGCCTTAAGTCATTGCAGAGATTGCCGAACCCGCTCCTCTAACGTTTCTAACTGTGAATCCTTCGGATTCTTTCTAACGGAAAGCGCTCATCCACGAGGCTGTGGACGACAGCGAAGCAATGATGTTTCGGCCAGGCCGAGAATAATCGATGTCCGTTGTTCCTCGCGGAGCAAGACTGTTTTCTCCGCCCCGCGTTTCGCCGTGTTGACTGCTGACCTCCGGTCGTGGGGGCCAGTATGAGCAATCTCACCCACGTCGAACTGGTGTGGCTGAAGAAGCGGATCGAGAACTACATCCGGTTCGGCAAGGTCGCTTCGAACAGAAACATCGACCGTAGCCGTCGTGTCGTCTCCTTTACGCCAGGCAGCATCTTCGCCTTCGTTCGCTGGACCGCGAACGACTTCGGCACTGTCGCTTCCCGCATCGATATCTTACGCGCTGTAGCCACCGGCGAGCGCTGCTCGACTGTCGCCTATGTGCGGCCTGGCGCCGACATCCTGCTTACGGCTATCGGATGGCCGAACGTCGAGAAGGTGCTGAAGATCATCGACGCTATCGAAGCGATCGGCATCGATCCCATTGATGTGTCGCCGGACTACTGGCGGCATGCCCACAGCCGACTCGCCGCGCGCGAGGCGCCCAGGCCCTACACTCGCCAGCGCCATGAGGCATGGCTCCTCCGCCGCCGAGTTGAGCCATGAGGATGCGCGCAACGATCATCGTCGCGATGTTCGGCGGCGCGGTCCTCGTTGCCGCGCCGGCATGGATCGACCATCCACCGAAGTTGATCTGGAACGCGTCAGCGAGCGTCCCGGTCGGTCTCTACCGCGTCGAGCCGGTCGACAGGATCGGCGTTTCAGATATCGCCGTCGTCATGCCGCCCAAACCGCTGGCGGATTTGCTTGCCCAACGCGAATACTTGCCGAACGGCGTGCCGCTGCTGAAGCATGTGTTGGCACTCGGAGGCACGATGGTGTGCCGGCGAGGCGGCTCCATCATCGTCTATGGCGTGGCCTTTGGACGTGCGCTCGAACGTGACAGTCGTGGCCGGCCGCTGCCCGGCTGGCAGGGCTGCCGCATCATTGCCGATTGTGAAGTCTTCCTCATGAACTGGCACTCGGCTGACAGTTTCGACGGCAGATATTTCGGCCCACTCCCGCTCAATTCGATCATCGGTCGCGCGGTCCCGGTCTGGACCAACGACCGCGCTTCTCAGGCGACGGACGATTCCGGCGAAGCGGATCGCCGCGAGCCATGACCGCTCGCACCAACACTTGTCAAAGCTCATGAAAGGAGCACTGCAATGGCCAAGATCGGCACCTTCACTCGCAACGACGACGGCTTCTTCGGCAACATCTCAACGCTGACGCTCGACGCGAAGATTGCCATCCTGCCTGCCGAGAAATCGGATGCTGAAAGCGCGCCTGACCATCGCGTCTTCTGCGAAGGCATGGAGATCGGCGCGGCGTGGGATCGCACTGGCGAGAAGGCGGGCGCCTATCTCTCCGTTTCCATCGACGATCCGTCCTTCACGCAGCCGATCCGCGCCAATCTGTTCCAGTCCGAGGCCGAGAAGAACGTCTGGCACCTGCACTGGAACCGGCAGTCTAAGCGCGACGAGCGAGGCTGATCGGATGATCCGATTGCGCTTCAGCGGGCCCTCTGCGCCAAACCCTTTGATCGATCGGGCGCCGTTCAAACCCTTCGACCCGATCGCCTGTCAGGCGGCCAACGCGCGCAGCGAAGGTCAAGGGCGGCCGGACGCTTGCCGTTCGTTCAGGACGTTCATGGCGCCACTGCTGGCGGCAAGCAAGTCCGGCCGGCAAAGCCTTGCCCTTGACCGAAGCGAGCACGGTGGCAGGCTGCAGGCGCGTCGGGATCGGGGTGTATGTGCTTTTATCTGCCGAGGCATTGCAGCACTGTCTGCAAGCGTCATGCTTGCCCTCCCGGCGTCTACTGTCTGTGCAGAGCCTTCCGCGCATCGTGAGCGGCCGGCGCACCCCGACAGCGTCATCTCGTCCGCTGATCCCTGGTCGGCGCATATCCGGGAGGCTGCCAAGCGCTTTGCCATGCCCGAGCGGCTGCTTCGGGCTGTCATGCATGTCGAGAGCATTGGTGATGTTCATGCGGTGTCGAGCAAGGGCGCAATGGGCTTGATGCAGATCATGCCGGCGACATGGGAAGAACTGCGCACCAGGTACCGCCTTGGTGACGATCCTTATCAGCCGCGCGACAACATTTTTGCAGGTGCAGCGTATCTGCGCGAGATGCTCGACCGCTTCGGCGGCAACGGCTTCCTCGCCGCCTACAATGCCGGACCTGGGCGCTACGAAGAGCACCTTGCAACCGGCCGGCCGCTGCCGCGAGAGACGATCGACTACGTCAGGAAACTCGCGCCACTGATCAATGGTGCGATGCCTGTTCCGACGCGTCCACGCCAAGGAGCGGGCAGGGCGAGCGCACTCGAAGCGGCGATTTTCGCGCATGCCGTCAACACGCGGAATAGCTTGGTTCCGCAGGGTGAGCGCGAGACTGATGTTCCCGTAGAGACCGTCTTCACGGCGACCCGTTCACCCAGCGTACGAGCACCAGTGGACAAAGCGGTCACCGATCTTACGGCGCTCGTACCGCAACCGGACGGCTCGCGTAGTGAAGGCTTATCAGTTCCGAATCCCGCTATCCGTAGTCCGTTTGTGCAGACCTCCGCCGCGACTCCACAATGAGATCAGCATTCCTGGTCAATCGCATTCCGACCTGTTCCGTCGCGGAAATTGCGGCGGGAGGGTTGGCCGTGAGAGAGGACGAAGAGGGATGGCAGGATAAAGGGCCGCGATGTGCGGCTCGGTCGGTTGGTTGTTTTACTTATGGTTTTCGCCTCGATTTGCGATGTTCTGGGCAATCGGCGATGCGCGCGACCGCCATTTTCGGAATCTTTTCAATCGAAACCGCACCTCGCGAGCTCAGCAGCCATGAACCGTGATGATATCTTTCGCGTCCGCCCCGGCCGTATCCGCTCTCGCTCCGGCCAGCGCGCACGCCCCTTTCTCGTCCAGGCACTCGCAGCGGCACAACGGGCGGGCGGGCAAATCTCGCGCAAAGGCCGGATCATTTCGCCACGGAACTCCACCTTCGGTCGCGGCCGGTCGGCAAGCATTCGGGCCAATCGCCTCATCATCGGCCGCTCGCGCGTTGCCATCGTCAAAGCGCGCGTCGTTCGACAATTTAGAAGCTCGGCGCCGCTCGCTGCTCATCTCAAATACCTTCGTCGCGAAGGCGTGACGCGCGACGGTGAGAAGGCGACGATGTTTGGTCCTGACACGGACGAAGCCGATCACGACGTCTTTGCCGATCGGTGCAAGGAGGACCGGCACCATTTCCGTTTCATCGTCTCACCGGACGATGCTCACGAGTTGGGTGACCTCAAAGGCTTCGCCCGGGACCTGATGTTCGACATGCAGCGCGATCTCGGTACAAAACTCGATTGGGTGGGCGTTGACCATTGGAACACCCAACATCCGCACGTCCATATTCTCGTTCGCGGTGTCGCCGATGATGGCGAGAACCTCGTCATCTCACGCGACTACATCCGTCAGGGCATGCGCGATCGGTCCGGGGACATACTTACCCAGACATTGGGTCTCCGAACCGACCAAGACATCCGCCAGACCATCGAGCGACAGGTTGACACCGAGCGTTGGACGCAGCTCGACCGCCAGCTTGTTCACGATGCCGACGGCCACGGTGTCATCGACCTGGCGCCGCATCGCGATCGCCGACCGGACGAGTTCCTAGCACTTAAGGTCGGCCGGCTTCGCAGGCTCGAAAAGCTCGGCCTTGCCGGCGAGGTCGCCCCGGGCCAATGGATCATGGCGTATGAAGCCGAACCCACCTTGCGCGCGCTTGGCGAGCGCGGCGACATCATCAAGCGCATGCATCGCAGCCTGACCGGCCATGGCATCGACAAAGGCGTAGCCGATTATGTCCTTGCAGCTGAGCAGATCGACAAACCTATCATCGGTCGGCTGTTGGAGCGGGGGCTCGACGATGAGCTACAGGGGTCGGCTTATGCCATCGTGGACGGCATAGACGGTCGTGCCCATCACATCCGATTTCAAGATCTAGACGCTACCGGCGATTCCGGCCGGGGCTCGATCGTCGAGCTTCGTCGCTACGAGGATGCGAAGGGCCGCGGCCGCGTTGCACTCGCCGTCCGCTCCGACTCCTCGATTGAAGAACAAATCCATGCCCATGGCGCGACCTGGCTCGACCGTCAGCTTGTTGCGCGTGCACCCGTCGAAGTTGGGGAGGGTGGCTTCGGCAGGGAAGTGGAGCAGGCGCTAAAGGATCGCGCCGATCACCTTATTGAGCAGGGCTTCGCACGGCGCGAAGATCAACGCATCGTCTTTGGTCGCAATCTGATCGACGCGCTACGCGACCGTGAGGTGAATACCTTCGGCGCTCAGCTCGCCGCCAAGATCGGACTGCCGTTCATTAAGGCTTCGGAAGGCGACCAATTAGCTGGCATCTACCGGCAGCGCTTCTCGCTCGCCTCCGGCCGCTTCGCAATGATCGACGATGGGCTCGGTTTCAAACTGGTGCCTTGGTCGCCGTCTGCCGAGAGACAGCTGGGCAACCATATTTCCGGTGTTGTTCGGGCAGGGGGTGGAGTCGACTGGACGTTCGGAAAGAAACGAACACTTGGGCTGTGAATTACTCCCATCGTGTGGGCTTAGTGCAGTCTCAAATGCACCAAAAGCGGACATCCGCCCAAATGACCGCAGTTGGGCCGACAGCGGCCTGTCGGCTTTTTGGCGTCCGAGGAACAATAACGGACGTTCAGCCCCGGTGGGCCTAAGTCTGAAGCTGACCCAGGGGTAACCTTCATTGTCCGCGTTGCGATGGCAGCAATGCGTCTCATGTCAGCGGTTCAGCAAGGCGATTTTGATCCCGTAAGCTGCCAGCTGTTCACGTCGCAAAAGCCGGACGTTGGAACGCCGACCTGTGGGCTTTCCGGCCGGCGACTTTCGGACGTGATCGCAGCGATAACGGACGGCGTGGTGGGATGCTTACGACTGCTAGCCACGACTGCGCGTAGAGCTCCCGGTTTCACCATACGATCAATGGGGACGATGCTCCCAAGTGTCGTATCGCACTTCAGCGGCCTTGATGAAAGGAGCGGCGATGGTCGGCGCATCCGGCGATGCGTGGGCACCATAGCAACTCGATAGGAAGTTCCGTCGATGCTGGAATTTCACGGTCAACCTTCTCATGCATTGGCGCCGCCGTCGATGGTGAGCCCGGCACCATTGATCGATCGAGCCTCAGGGCTGGCGACGAAGGCGACCAGCGCCGCTACATGGTCGGGTCGTCCATATTGTTTTATTGCCATACGCTGGCGTTGGTGCTCGGCGTAGGGACCATCTGCGGGGTTCATATCCGTATCGGTTGGGCCGGGATGGATAATATTCACAGTGATGCCGCGTGGCCCCAGATCGCGTGCCAGCCCCTTGGTAAAACCCACCAATGCGGCTTTGCTTGCGGAATAAAGCGCGGTCCCAATGTCAGGTACGCGCTCAGCGAGGTTGCTTCCGATAGAGATGATCCGGCCTCCATCAGAGAGATAAGGCAGCACCGCAAGCGAGGCTAGCATGACAGCCCGAACGTTGATGGCGAGCGTATCGTCGATGTCCTTGAGGGAAACTCGCTCAAATGGGCCGGCACGCCAGATTCCGGCGTTGTTGACAAGGATGCTGATACCGCCCAGCTCCCTGGCCGCCCGATCCACCGCGGTCTTGATTGAGGTTGGATCAGATGCTTGCATCTGAATGGCAATGGCGCGTTGTCCAGATGTTCCAAGCTCGTCTGCGAGCCTGTTGGCAGCATCGGCCGACCGTTCATAAGTTATTGCTACGTCGGCGCCCTCTGCCGAGAGCCGGCGCGCGATTGCAGCGCCGATACCCCGGCTCGCACCAGTTACAAAGGCATGCTTTCCTTTAAGGGACATTTGGATCTCCATGCGAGCTGACTGAATTAATTTTGGCAGATGTCACTTGAAACCGGCGCCAAGAATGGCTGGTCAAGTTCTGAATATGATCTTGTTGTTCGATCATGCGGGCATTACGGCCAAGTGCGAACGGCCACTTCCCGGCTTCTCAAAGGCGATCAAGCTCTCAGCAATGTGTCCCGGTATGCCCCCATCTTCTGGACATAGCGAACCCCAGCTCCTTTCATGTTCGTCAGATCGTCGGATCCAAGCTCCCTTACGACGCGCCCGGGGTTTCCCACCACCAGACTACCGTCTGCGATCACGGCGCCTGCCTTCACGAGCGTGTTGGCCCCAATCAGGCAATTCTCGCCAATGTGGGCGCCGTTCAGAACGGTCGCTCCCATGCCGATCAAGCTTCCGGCCCCGATCGTGCAGCCATGGATGATCGCACGATGACCGACCGTAACGTTATTGCCGATGTGCAGGGGAAATCCGGGGTCAGTGTGAAGGACGGCGCCGTCCTGAATATTGGTCCCATCGCCGATGGTTATCGGATCATTGTCGCCACGGATCACGGCGCCAAACCAGATGCTGACATCCTCGCCCAAGGTGACATTGCCGATGAGCACCGCATCGGGGGCACTCCAGAACCGTTTGTCATCTACTATTCTTGGCCGGATACCATCGAGGGAATAGATTGGCATGAGCGTCTCGCTTTGAGAATTTTAAGGAGCTTCGATTGGCTTGTGGCCGGCTAAAGGCATTGCCAACAGTATGGACGCGTCGGTGCCGGAGATGTTGCGCAGTCTCCTAGCCTCGCTAGGTGCAAAGCGGCATGAATCCCATGGCGAAAGGACCACTTCCTCTGTGCCGTTGGACACCAGCACTTGTCCGGCCAGAACGACATAGAACTTTTCGGCAGGCGACGTATCCAACGTAGTGCCGCCGCCGGGCTTTATCGTCGACACACCCAGCCACAACTGATCTGCGGGGCCCGCTTCGCGGCCCTGCAGCCTGACCATCGTCATATGGTCGTGGCCGGCTGTTTGGTAGGCTGGGGCCGCCTCGAACCGCGTTATGTGCACGGATCGAGGCCCTGTGGCATGAGAATGACGCGGTCCCGAGACGAGCCCATGACCAGCTGATACGCATCATAAGCGCGTTCAAGTGGGTGCATCGCGTGGGGCAGGATCGGAAACGGTCTGAGAGCCTTTGTCGCAAAGCCCTGCACGAGCTGCCTAAGGATCGCCCCGCTCGCTACCGATCCAAGGGCAATCGTGTCGATCCCTACATAGGTGTGACGGCCTTTGTAGAAAGCCAAGATATCGAATGTCACAAGCCGTTCAACGGCCGCGATGAAGATCGCCCTTGCGCCGGCGGCCATGGAAGCTTGGCCCATCTCATAGGCGGGATCGCCCACTGTGTTGAAAACGACGCTGGCTCCGGTTCCTGCTGTCAGTTCACGAACGCGCGCCGGCACGTTGTCGTGGGTGGCGTTAATGATCTCGACCGTGCCGTTGGAATGGCCCACATAGCCCTCTTCGCGCCGCACCACGCCGATGACACGAGCGCCGCGCCACGAGGCGATCTGTGCTGCAGCCTGTCCGACCTTGCCGTTTATGCCCAGGATCAAAACTGTATCGGCCGATGTCGGAAGACCCACACGGGACAGACCCTCCCAAGCGGTGACGAACGGTACGCCGATGCCGGCGGCCTCCTGCATGGTCAATTCTTCTGGAACAGGAACGATGGCATCGGCCTCGACAATAAGATGGCTCGAGTGGCTGCCGTCAACGCGGATACCAAGATCGCCGGATGAGCCAAAAACCTTGAGGCCAACAAGCGTTTCTGGTCCGGCAATGACCTTACCGGCGTAGTCACGACCTGGCGTGCGTGGGAAGACGGCGTATGGCATGAGGCCGGTCGCCGCCTTGGCGTCCGAAGGATTGACAGCCGCCGCTAGCACCTCGACGATAACTTCATGATCCTTGGGCACGCGCAGTCGGTGGCTGGCAACCGGAAGCGCGATTTCGGCATAGCTTGACACTTTTTCCTCGAGGCGCAGCGCATGTGCCTCAATGCCTTGTGTTCGCCAGTTTCCAGAAGGTTTCATATTCATCTCCATGGCATCAAAGGTGAGACGGCAGCGAAGGATTTCCGGGTCAGGCAGCCAAGGCCGACAGGCCAATCAACGTGCGTGCCTCGGTGGGCGAGGCGATCTGACCGCCCAAGTCTTCGACGATCCGCCGCGCCTTCGCGACCATCGCTGCGTTGGACTGCGCCAGGACGCCGCGTTCCAGATAGACAGAATCCTCGAGGCCGACGCGGATATTGCCCCCGGTCAGGTAGGAAAGTGCGACAGCCTGAAAGGCGCTCCTGCCAATGCCGATCGCGGTAAAGCAGGCGGTTTCAGGCACGAGGTTGCGTGCGTAGAGAACAGTTTCTGCGCTCGGTTGGAAGCCGTACTGCACACCAAGGACAAAACAAGTCAGCAAGGGTCCGCTGAGAGTGCCGTCCTTGACCAAATCATGCATCAGGGCAATGTCGCCGGAATCGAACAGTTCCAGTTCAGGCTTCACGCCAGCCGCGTTGATCACCGCCGCCATGCGTCGGACATTGGCTGGCGTGTTTATGACGACCTGGCCAGCAGAGTTCATCGTGTTAAGATCGAGCGTGCAGATATCCGGCTTTAATGCTGCGATATGCTCCACCCTCTTTTCCGGAATAAGTAGCGTGGTGCCGAGAGCGGCAACCCTGGGATCTTGTTCCGAGGGGACGAATCGTCCGCCTGGGCCGGTGGTCAGGTTGATGATCAGCTGCGAATTCCTGGATCGGATGCGGTCGATGACTTCCCGGTAAATCGCGATATCCATGGAAGGCGCCCCGGAAATCGGATCGCGCACGTGAATGTGGACAATGGCCGCGCCGGCATCCGCTGCGGCCAAACTCGAGTTGGCGATTTCCTCAGGCGTTACGGGCAGATAGGGCGTCTGCGACGGAGATGTGAGGTTGCCCGTGACGGCACAAGTGATGAACACCTTCGGGAGGGGAGAGCGCATCCGACACCCCTACAATGCACGGCCGCCATCGACCTGGATCGTGTGTCCGGTCGAATAGGTCAGCATTGTTGCACAAGCTAGGATCGCGGCCGCTATTTCATTTGCCTCGGCAATTCTGCCGAGCGGTGTCGAGGCGGCAACCTTCGCGTTGAAATCTTCGTCTCGTCCCGGCACGAACTGTGTATCCACCACGCCTGGCGAAACCGCGAGCACCCGGACCTGGGGGGCCAACGCCCGGCCGAGCGCCTTTGTCATCACGTCGATTCCAGCTTTGGCCGCGCAATAAGCTATTGATGATCCCACGCCCGTGAACGCGGCAATGGACGACAAGGAAACCACGAGTCCATCGCCCGATGCCTTGAGCAAGGGAGCAAACGTCCTGATCGCCGCGAACTGACCTCGCCAGTTAACCGTGAACATGCGGTCGATAAGATCATCGGTCAGCGCGTCGAGATCACCGTGCGGGACTGGCACGGTATAACCGGCCGCATTGATAAGCACATCGAGCCTTCCGTAGCGCTGCTCAATCACCTGCTTCAAGGCCAGCAGCGATTGCGTGTCGGCAATGTCTGCGGGCAGTGCCTCGCAATGGGCGTCGCCCAGTGCTGCCACGATCTCCCGCCCGGCCTTTGTGTCCCTCTCGGTTTCCAGATGCGTCACGATCGCTTTGGCACCGGCCTGGACAAAAAGCCGACTTGTCGCAGCCCCAATGGCGCCCGCGCCTCCCATGACGAGTGCGATCTTGCCCGTCAACGATTTGGGAAAAGGCGCTCGACGAACTTCGCTTGGGGTCTGTGTGGAGTATTCGCTCGTCAATGAATTCATCGCGGTCGGATCCTTCTTGGAGACTATTTGATTGGTGGGACAGGGAGCTTCGCTTCGCCGGGTTCCATGACGAACGCGTAGTCGAGGCTATGCCAGTCGCCTGTTACGTCGGGGTCGGGCGCAGCGCCTGCACCTTTCCGATAGTCGCCGATCAGGTGGCGCGTTACCCCGAAAACGACGTCGCTCTCCAGATGCGTATCGTCGTCGACGAAAACTTGGGTAATGAGTGTCTTGTATCCCGACTTGAAACCGAGGAAATGCAGGTGCGCCGGCCTGTAAGGGTGACGGTTCTGCGCTCGCAACAGGTGGCCCACCGGACCGGACGTTGGCACTGGATATCCCGCAGGTTTGACCGAACGGAACCAGAAGCGTCCGCCGGCATCGGTCCGGAACTTGCCGCGCAGGTTCATATCGGCCTGCGTGGAATCCTGGTTCTCATAGAGGCCGACCGGTGAGGCCTGCCAGACATCGACCTCGACTCCGCCGAGCGGATTCCCTTCGGGGTCGCTAATGGAGCAGTTTGCGAACAGCGCTGGGCCAGGCGTGTCCGAACGAAGGATACTGCCGCCATTGGACGTTTGTGGCGAATTCATTCGCCAGAACGGACCAAGCAGTGCTGCCGCGGTTTCGGTGGCCCCGCTACGCCCGTTGTTCAAGAGACAGACAAGGGAGGACAGGCCGATGGCGTCGGAAAAGAGAATTCCTTCGTTATGCTGATCGTTCGTTGCCTGACCAATGCGATTGAGGAAGTCGATACCGATCTCAAACTCATCTTCAGAAAGCGCGGCCTCACGCGCGAAGGCGTGAAGATGCCGGACCAGGGCCGACATCACGTGCACCAAACGTGGGCTGCTTGCTGACGCCATGGCATCGAGCACAGCAGCCGTGACGCTCTCCTCGCTCTCAATGATCATTGGCCTGTTCTCCTAACGCCATACTTGGCACCAGTATAAGGGGTGACAAAATTTTGCAAGAGGTTTTGCACGCGCCATCAAAGAAGGGATTTGTACGAGAGGCATTTCCAGACAGAAAGGATGGCACCGCTAATACCGGTTGACAACCTGCACGCAAATGCGCTTACCTATCGCCAGGTTCGATGGATTGCTCGCTACGCATTACGGGCGAATTTTTTGGAGGTGCAGTGTGGCAAGGCAACCGGGTTTCAGGTCCTCACCGTCCAATGCGGACGTGGTTGAGGTTCAGACCATTCCTGAACGGCATGTCGACATGCCTTACGCTCCGGCGATACGCGTTGAGAGCCCTGGCGACCTTCTTTTCATCTCGGGCGCGACGCCGTCACCACTCTATCACAAGCACCCTCATGAGTTGCATGAGCACAACCATCCCGTCGACATCCGCGATCAGACGCGCCTCGCCATGGAGACCATCGGATCTATCTTGCGCCACGAAGGGCTTCAGTGGAGCGATGTGGTCAAAGTAACGAAGTACCTGACGGATATCCGTGATCAAGACGGGATGGTGGCGGTTCTGAAGGAGTATTTCGGGGACTGGAAGCCCGCCAGCACGACAATCTGCATCAACCAGCTCTCGACCCAGGGCGCACGGGTTGAGCTCGATATGATCGCCGTCTTTCCGAGATCCTCAACTTCGGTGGGCAACACATGACAGTTGTCGGGGGGCTCGCCGCGCTGCTGGCTGTCGTCTTCCTGTGGGCCGGCGCGCTTAATTTGACCGGGCCCGCGTTTGTGCGCGCGGACTTCGACAAGTGGGGCTATCCGGCCTTCATGCGCATAGCGGTCGGATTGGTCGAAATCTCGGCGGCGGCGATGTTGTTTTGGCCGCACGGCCAACGATCTGGGGCGGCGATAGGGGGGGTCGTCTTGGTCGGTGTCATCGTTTCACTGCTGCGTACGCGCGAGTGGCTAAGGCTCGAGTATCCGGCTGTTTTGCTCGTCGCGTGCGTTTTGCTTGTCGCATTGTGATGTCGAAGAGCCCGCATGAAAAATAACAGCGGGCAGGCCGGCCAGGGGAGGCCGGTTGGTAGAACAGTGCAAGTCGGTGCTGCGCGTCAAGGGAGGAGTTCACTCATGTTGGAAGAATCCGGCTCTGAAGGGCCCGTCGGAATAGGCAGCGGCGTCGCTGGCCCAGACATCGGGGTTTTGTCGGCCGCGCGCGCCGATACGCCCAGGCCGATGATGGTGCTCAACGGGGTTAGCAAGTCATTCGGCCAGATGCAGGCGCTCTCGCAGGTGGATCTCGAGATCTATGCTGGCGAAGTCCATGTCCTGCTTGGTGAGAACGGCGCCGGCAAGTCGACGCTGATCAAGACGCTCGCGGGAATCTACGCGCCCGATGCCGGCGAAATTCTGCTCGATGGAAATCGATTGGCGCTTGGCGGACCATCTGACGCCCGCCGCGCCGGCATCAGCGTCATCCATCAGGAATTGGCACTTGTTCCCCACCTTACGGTCGAGGAGAATATAGTTTTGGGGCGTGAGCCAAGGTTTTTGATCCCCGGATCGATCGACCGCCGGGTTCAGCGCGAAACGGCGCGACGTGCCCTCGAACTGGTTGGCTTCGACGGTGATCCACGCGGTAAAGTCGCGAACCTCACCACGGCCAGGCAGCAGTTGGTTGAAATCGCCAAGGCGCTCGCGCATCGATCGCGCATATTGGTTATGGATGAGCCGACGGCCTCCATATCGGAGCGGGACGCTACGAACCTCCACGCGATCATCGGCGATCTGAAGCGTCGCGGCGTGGCGATCGTGTTCATCTCGCATCGAATGCGCGAGGTCTTCGAATTGGCAGACCGGGTGACCGTTCTGCGGGACGGTCGGAAAATCCTGACCACGCTTCCGGATGCAACGACTCCCGAACTGCTGATCAAGGCGATGGTCGGACGGTCTGTAGGATCCTTCTATCAGCGGCTGGAGCGGTTCGTGGCTGGCGAAGTCATTCTTGAAACGCGGGCACTTTGTTCCGCGGCCGGACTGGTCGACATGAATATTGTCGTGCGCAGCGGCGAGATTGTCGGTCTTGCCGGTCTTGTTGGATCGGGGCGAACTGAGTTCGCACGGGCGGTTTTCGGGCTTGACAGACGCACCGGCGGTGACGTGCTTCTCCACCAGCTACCGCTCCCTTCTGACCCGGTTCGTGCTGTGCGGTCCGGAATAGCCTTTGTGCCGGAAAGCCGGAAGGAGCATGGACTGGCGCTGACCAAATCAGTCTGTGACAATCTCACGCTTCCCGCCCTTTGGAAGATCTTTCCGCACGGCTTCCGCTCGCGCCGCAGGGCTGCCGGGGTAGCACGTGGTCTCATCGAGCGCCTGCGCATAGCGACACGTTCGACCCGTCAGCCGGTGCGGACTCTCAGCGGCGGGAACCAGCAGAAAGTGGTTATCGGCAAGTGGCTGCCGATCGAGGGAAACCGCCGGCTCATCATTATTGACGAACCTACGCGCGGCATCGATGTCGGCGCCAAGGCTGAGATTTTGAAGCTCATCGAAGGTCTTGCCGCAGAAGGGTGCGGGATTCTGATGATCAGTTCCGAACTGCCAGAAGTCGTCGGCTTTTGCGATCGTGTCTATGTGCTGCAAAGCGGCACGGTGCGAGGCGAGCTGTCCGGTGCTCATTTGACCGAAGAAGCCATCATGAAGCTGGCGGTGCATCATGATAGCTGACGTTGCGCGCATATCGAGGCTGCGGGGCAATCGCTCCCTCAACCTTTTGCCGTCCAAGGCGCTGGGCGCGAGCGTGGTTCTGATTATCCTGGTCCCGCTTTTCGGCGTGTTTGCGGGCGGGTTCTTGTCGCCACACAACCTCGTCAATATCGCCCTGCAGAGCTCAATACTGCTCCTGATCGCGTTACCCATGACGTTGGTTATCCTGACCGAGGGCCTCGACCTTTCATCCGGTGCGTTGCTTAGCCTATGCGGCGTTGTGCTGGCGCTGTTGCTGGTGGCCGGCTATTCGATTCCTGCCGCTACCTTGGCGGCGATGGCAGTGGGATTGCTCTTCGGCATTCTTAACGGCTTTTGCGTTGCAAACCTCGGTATGCCGCCTTTTGTCGTGACACTGGGTACGTTGGGCATGGCACAAGGTCTGGCGCTGGCTCTTGCCGACGGCAACGCCGTGTCGGGACTTGGACCCGAGATCGAGGCATTTTCCGCGTTCCGCTTTTTCGGTCTGCCGGTGTTGGTCCTGATAGCCATCGCTGCGTACGGCATCTTCCACTTGGTGCTCTACCGCACCACCTTTGGGCGCTATGTGATTGCCGTCGGGGGCAATGCCGAGGCCCTGCGTCTTTCAGGTGTCAGCGTGCGGCTTGTTCACGGCGCCGTCTATGCGATTTCCGGAGCAACAGCCGGTTTCGCGGCTCTGTGCATGATCGCGCGCACCAACGCAGGTCATCCCACGATTGCGCTGGGCATGGAGTTCGATGCGATCGCCGCAGTCGTGCTCGGAGGTACATCATTCGAACGCGGCAATGGTTGGTTGTTTGGCACTGTCCTTGGTGTGCTGGCCATCGGCGTCTTGCGCAATGGTCTCAACCTGATCGGTGTCGACACGTCTCTGCAACTGGTCGCAATCGGCGCCTTGGTGATTGCCGTCCTGCTGGTTGAGAGACTGGCCAGCGAGAGGAGTGCTTGAGCATGACGGAGACCACAGAGATGCCGGCCATTCGCACTTTCCGCAGCGACGCCGGCGCACCGCTCGATCCGGAGCTGCGCTCCATCATTGCCCGTTTTGTTGTTTTGGCGGTGCTGTGTGCGGGCGTAGCGCTTTTGAACGAAAACTTCCTGTCCGTCGCCAATTTCACCAACGTTCTTCGGCAGGCAAGCCTGCTGTTCCTGATCGCGGCCGGCGCGACACTCGTCATTATCGCCGGTGCCATCGACCTTTCCGTTGGTGCCATCCTGACATTGTCGGCGTGCGTTGCGGCCGGGGTCATCCACGCAACTGGATCCTCTGGTCTTGGCATAGCAACAGCACTTGCCATCGGCATCTCGGCAGGCTTGGCAAATGGCATTCTGGTGGCGGGGCTGAGATTGCCCCCATTCCTCGTCACCTACGGCATGCTGTGGATTCTGTCTGGTGGGGCGCTCTATTACATGGGCGGCATTCCCATCACCGGCTTTCCCCGTGAGTTCCGCTTCCTGGGCAGCGGATTTCTGCTCGGCATTCCCGTACCGATCCTGATTATGATCGCTACCGCGCTCGCCGGCAGTGTCGTGCTGCATATGACAACGGTTGGTCAGCAGATGGTCATGATGGGAGCCAACCGCGCGGCGGCTACACTTGCCGGCATACCTGTGCGGCGCAACCTGATCTGCGTTTACGTAGCCAGCGGCGCATGCGCCGGACTGGCAGCCGTAGTCGCCCTTGGCCGTGTGAACTCGGCAGACCCAGGCATGGGCGACCCGCTGTTGCTGCCATCGATCGCGGCAATCCTGGTGGGCGGCACGTCGCTGTTCGGCGGCACTGGAACGCTATTGGGCACGGCACTTGGCGCGCTTCTGCTTACGATCGTCCTCAATGCGATGAACCTGCTGACGATCGGCTCTGCTTGGCAGCCTTTCGCAACAGGTATCGTCCTTGTTGGAGCCATGCTTGCCGACGCCTTTCTCAATCGACGTCGCAGCTAGCGGCGTTGGTCAATAACCATAAAAAATATCCAGAGTGGGAGACGGAGAGAGAAAATGAAAACTGCATTAGCCTCGATAATTCTTCTAGCCATCTCAGCCTCCTGCGCCATGGCCCAGGACAAGGGTGAGATCGCCGTCTTCACCAAGAACAAGGTCGATCCGTTTTTCGAGGAAGCCCGCGTCGGCGCCGATGTGGCCGCCAAAGGTCTTGGCTATTCGACGGTCCAATACGCCCCAACACGTCCGAACAACTTTCAGGAGCAGATCGCTCAGGTCGAAGACGCCATCACACGCAAACCCAAGGGCATGGTGTTTGTCCCGGTTGATACGAAGGGCCTCAAGCCATCGGTCGCCAAAGTTCGGGAGGCCGGCATTCCAATCGTCAACTTCATCGATACAGGTGACGGCAATTTCAATTCCTACGTGATTTATGACGACCATAGGATGGGCGCCGATGTCACCCGCATCCTTGCCGAGAAACTTGGTGGCAAGGGCAAGATTGTCATCATTGAAGGCATAAAGGGATCAGCAACCAGCGACAATCGCACCGCTGGCGCGCAGGAAACCTTGAAATCCTATCCCCAGATCCAGGTGGTGGCCGTTCAGGCCGCAAACTATCAACGGCTCCAGGCTCTCCAAGTGATGGAGAATCTGATGCAGCAATTTCCGGAAATAGACGGTGTCATCGCGGCATCCGACAACATGGCTTTGGGGGCGATCGAAGCGATGGAATCCGCCGGACACAGCGGCACCCAAGTCGTCAGCATGGACGGAACGATCGACGGCGTGCAAGCCGTAGCGGCCGGTCGGTTGCTGGCTTCGGCGGAATTCTCGGGCTTTCAGATGGGCTGCACTGCGGTTGAAATCATCGACCGGGTGACCAGGGGCGAGGCGGTTCCGGAACGGCTGGAACTGAAGGCGGAGATGATCACCAAGGAGACAGCCGACAAATTCGGTCAACCGCTCGAAAAGCGGACCTGCAAGTCGCTCAAGGATCTTGGGGTTGCATCCTGACGTCAGGCAAACCGGCTCGCCCGGGGGCGTTGTCGCCCGGGCGAGTCTCGACAAGAAATGGGGTGGTTCCATGCGGTTCGAGGGTCGCGTCGCCATTGTGACCGGCGCCGCACGTGGGTTTGGTGCGGCAATCGCTCACTTGTTGGCCTCGGAAGGCGCGCAAGTCTATGCGGCGGATCTGAATGTGCCTCAACAGACAGGTCTGCGGGCGCTGCAGCTCGACGTCTCTGATGAAAAGGCATGGGTTGCCGCGGTTGCTACCGTTTTCTCCGAAGCCGGCAAGGTCGATATCCTTGTCAACAATGCCGGTATCAATATCTATCCGGCGGCACACGAAATAGAGCTCGCTGACTGGAACCGGGCGATTGCCGTCAACCAGACGGGTGTGATGCTGGGGTTGCGTCATGTTCTGCCGCGGATGCTGCTTCGAGGCAATGGGGCGATTGTCAACGTCTCGTCCACACTTGGCGTTGTCGCGGTTGCCGGGGCAATCGCCTACCATGCCACCAAGGGAGCGGTGTCCCAGATGACCCGAAACGCCGCTATCACGTATGCGGCCCACGGCATCCGCGTGAATGAGGTGCTTCCTGGAATTTCGGACACCGATCTCGTGCGCTCACAGGCGGACGAATTTACCCAAGCCAGCCTGACGCGAACGCCGATGGGAAGGCTAGGCCGCGCTACCGAAATTGCTGCCGCGGTAGCCTTTCTTGCGTCCGATGACGCAAGCTTCATTACCGGTGCAAGTCTTGCCGTCGATGGCGGCTATCTCGCTCAATAGACAGATTGCCCCATTTACACAGGTTTAACAGCAATCCAGCGGAGGATGCTTCATGCCCAGCAAAGGCGACAATATCTTTGTCTGCATCAGTCAATATCGAAAGCCGATTGCAGAGGTTGATATCCACCTTCCGGCCCATATTGAGTGGCTGAAAGAACAGGACAGAAACGGGTGCACGATCGCCACTGGGCGGCAAGTGCCCGGTACCGGCGGCGTCAACATCATGGCGGCGCAAGATCGACAGGCAATGCTGGACATTCTGGCCACCGATCCCTTCACTGTTCATGGCTGCTCTTCCTACTGGATATTCGAGTTCGAGCTCAATCCCGACCCGCACGAGGGCCGCTTGATGGATCATTTCTTCAGCGAGGACTTTTCCATTTCCGCAGAAGCCGTTCAGAAATCGGGAGCGCGCTCGAAATGAGGCTGGCGCGGAAGGTCGCCATCGTTACGGGTGCTGCGCGCGGCATTGGGCTCGCTATCGCGCGCCGGTTTGCCGAAGAGGGTGCCTGCGTGGTCGCGGCAGACCTCCATGTCGAGGATTGGCCGGCCGGGCAGCTTACGCCATTCCTGCATGACGTCACCGATGAGAAATCCTGGGCAACTTTGGTCGATGAGACGACGACACTGTTTGGCAGGCTGGACATTCTCGTCAATAATGCCGGTATCATCAGCCACAATACCATCGAGGCCGAGACGATGGAGTCGTGGCAGCGGGAAATCGACGTCAACCAGACCGCCGTCTGGCTCGGGATGCGCGCGGTGGTGCCCGCGATGCGACGCGGCGGAAGCGGCTCTATTGTCAACGTATCGTCCACTTGGGGCCTGGTCGCGGTACCGAGCGCAATTGCCTACCATGCGTCGAAGGCTGCGGTTGTGAATATGTCGCGTTGTGGCGCGGTGAGCTTCGCCAAAGACCGGATAAGGGTCAATGCGCTTCACCCAGGCCTGACACTCACGGAGATGGTACGAGCACAGTCTGGAGAGATCACGGGCCGCGTTGTTGCCATGACGCCGCTTGGCCGAGGCTGCGAGCCGCGAGAAGTCGCCAACGGGGCGTTGTTCCTCGCCAGCGACGAGGCGAGTTTTGTCACCGGCACATCGTTGATCGTCGACGGCGGTTATACCGCACAGTAGCGCGGTCGCCCAACCAACATCATCAACCAAGAAAAAGCCCGGTAACCAGGTTACCGGGCAGGTGTCAGCGGTAGGGGGAGAAATCCACCGATGAAGTCTGGAACGTCAGCCATCGCCGCGCGGCGCGAAGAAAGCGAAGTCTTCCCTTATCGGTTCCCAATACTGCATTACTCTTGGCACCCTCAGGATTTCGGGTAGGCGCGCTTCGTAGTTTTTCCGGTACTCCCTGGTCATCTGCACCTCCAGGAAGTCCGCCTTGTCGGTCCAGGTTTCATAAAGCATGAAACGGGTGGGATCCTCGGGATCTCGATTGAGGACTGTGTTGATGAAGGTTTTCTCATGCCGCATGGCGTCGAGAACGGGCGTGACGAGTTCGACATATTCTGCCTCATGCCCCGGTTTCACGTGGTTAGAAACCACCACCACGAAATCACACATCGTCACCTCGCATCATTGAAGGATTATCTGTCCTTGACCCGTCGATAGCACCGCTTTAACCGGTGCGCAAGCGATTCTCTCTTGGCAAATCAACGAACACCACTTAAACTGGTGCTATGATGGAAAATGACGCCACACATCGTAGCAAGGAAGACTTTCGTTTTCGCGACACCCGCCTCTGTTTCACCCTTCCGGCAACGCTCGGTGACAGGGGGTCTACGCAACCCTTTGAGCGCATGCGGTCTCCGGAGGATCTGGGGAGATGGTGCGTGGAAAGCGGATTGCTTGACAGGGCCCCGGCGGTGGATGAGCAGAAGCTTGCCAAAGCCATCTCCCTGAGGGAATCGCTGCAGCGAATTGGAGAGTCTATTGCCACGAGGCGATCTCCCGATCTGTCTGACATCGCTCAAGTCAATGTTGCAGCGTCGGTCGAGGTCATACCTCAGTTGTCGGAAGACGCGGCTTCTGTGCGATGGGTCGCAGGCGGCGTCGAAGCGGCCTTGTCGCGCGTCGCGCGCGATGCCGTCGATCTGTTCTCAGGGAGCTTTCGCGACCGCATCAGAATTTGTGCCAATCCAAAATGCCAAGGACTTTTCGTCGACGAGTCGCGACCTGGACTTCGCCGTTGGTGTTCGATGACAACATGCGGCGATCAAGCCAAGAAGGCGCGGTTTCGCAAGAAGGCGCATTCGTGAAACCAAGCCATAATCTGTCGCGCGTTTTATGCCGTGCTCCCTCCTAGGGCGTCCAAAGCCAGTAAGCCGCATTGGCTGACTGGCTCTTGCCGAGTACATCCCAGCCGCGCAATGAAACGTCATGTTGGCATCTCGCTCGATTTCATTCAGGACCAAAGCACGGTCGATTAGACAGGGCCGATGACTCCCATCTTGATAAGTGCCGCACTGCCCAGCCCACGCATGCGCGCCGCCCACTTCATCACGCTCCACACTGCCACCTTCAGCGCCGCAGCCACCTCTCGGTTCGTCTCACCCCCCTTAAAAGCGGGCCAGCCTGAAAGCAGCCGGTCGGCTTTCAGGCCCAATCCGGTCATTCCCGAGCACAGGCTGAGATGACCGCTCCTGGCGCAACCGCGACCTCAGAGTGGTCGCCTGCGACCGTCAACTTTCAGGAAACGGCAATGCTGATCTATACGGCCGAGATGAGGCGCGAAGCCGCCTTTCGCGTCGGGGAAGACATACATCGGCTTCGGGTCAGAAGTTGACATCGCGCCTATCCGCCGAACCGCATTAATCGCCAATCAAGGCCCTGCACCGCACCAGGCAAGTCTCTGCACCTCCGGCTACGCTGCGTTCTGCCAATCGACTCACAGTTCTTGCATATTCGGAAATTCGACATTTTCTATCTGCTCCCAATTGCTCAGTCAGGGAGACAGAAGTGCCGGCGACCAGGATATTGTGGGGCCAAGTCGTTACCGTCCTTCTAATCGTCCTTTTTACCACTTGGTGCGCGACGCAGTGGACGGCATGGCGGCTCGGATTCCAGCCGCAACTCGGTTCGCCTTGGTTCGAACTTGCCGGCCAATCCGTCTATCCGCCTCCCGCATTTTTCTGGTGGTGGTTTTTCTATGACGCCTATGCGCCAGAGGTTTTCCTAGAGGGCGCGCTGATCGCGGTGAGCGGCAGCTTCATTGCGATCGCTGTGGCCATCGGGTTGTCGGTGTGGCGGGCACGGGAGGCGAAGAACGCAGCCACCTATGGTTCGGCACGCTGGGCGACGCGCAAGGAGATCCAAGCCGAGGGCATGGTCGGTCCGGATGGCGTTGTGCTTGGAAAACTCGACCTCGACTATCTCCGTCACGACGGTCCTGAACACGTTCTGTGCTTCGCGCCGACCCGAAGCGGCAAGGGTGTCGGCCTCGTCGTGCCCTCCCTGCTGACCTGGCCGGGTTCCGCGATCGTCCACGATATCAAGGGCGAAAACTGGGAACTGACGGCCGGGTGGCGGTCGCGTTTTGGTCGCGTGCTGCTGTTCGATCCGACCAATGCGGCGTCGGCCGCTTACAATCCTCTGCTGGAAGTGCGACGCGGTGAATGGGAAGTCCGTGACGTGCAGAACGTGGCCGACGTGCTCGTGGATCCAGAGGGGTCATTGGAACGCAGGAACCATTGGGAGAAGACCAGCCATGCGCTGCTGGTCGGCGCCATCCTGCATGTCCTATATGCCGAACGGGAAAAAACGCTCGCCGGCGTTGCGAACTTCCTCTCTGATCCGCAACGGGCGATCGAAACGACACTACGCACCATGATGCTGACGCGGCATCTGGGCGACGCCGGTCCACATTCGGTCGTGGCATCGGCGGCGCGCGAACTGCTCAACAAGTCGGAGAATGAGCGGTCCGGGGTGCTTTCGACGGCCATGAGTTTTCTGGGCCTTTACCGCGATCCGGTTGTGGCCAAGGTGACGTCTCGTTGCGATTGGCGGATCGCCGACCTTGTCGAGGGCGTGCGGCCGACGACACTCTATCTGGTCGTGCCGCCGTCAGACATCAGTCGCACAAAACCGCTCATCCGCCTCGTGCTTAACCAGATCGGCCGCAGATTGACGGAGGATCTCCATGCGAAGGATCATCGCCAGCGCCTGCTGATGATGCTCGACGAGTTCCCGGCACTCGGGCGACTTGATTTCTTCGAAAGCGCGCTGGCTTTCATGGCGGGCTACGGCATCAAATCTTTCCTGATTGCGCAGTCGCTCAACCAGATCGAAAGGGCCTATGGGCCGAACAATTCCATCCTCGATAATTGTCATGTGCGGGTGAGCTTTGCCACCAATGACGAACGGACGGCCAAGCGCGTGTCGGACTCGCTGGGAACAGGAACCGAGATGCGAGCCATGAAGAACTATGCCGGGCACAGGTTGTCGCCCTGGCTCGGGCATCTGATGGTGTCGCGGCAGGAAACGGCGCGCGCCCTGATGACCCCGGGCGAGATCATGCAACTTCCGCCGACCGATGCCATCGTCATGGTGTCAGGCCTGTTCCCGATCCGGGCGAAGAAGGCGCGGTACTTCGCCGATCCGCGGCTTGCCGAGCGTGTCCTGCCGCCGCCGAAGCCTGGAGAGAGCAAGAAAACGTCACGACCCGACGATTGGACTGGCGCAACGGTTCCCGCGGCATCGGAAGGCAATTCTCTGCAATCGAAGCCCTCCATGGGTCTACAGGACGAGGATCCGGCAAATGGCGGCATACGTCGCCAGCCCGAGATTCCCGAATACGAAGACATCGCGCCGGAGCAAACAATACAACGCGACGATGAGTTCGACCTTGACCGGGACGAACCTGACGACGACGCTGTCCGTCGGCGCTCGGTCGACCAGGTCATGCGGCGCGCCGCACAGCAGGCCGCCCTTGATCCCAATGACGGCATTGAGTTGTGAAGAACCCGAAGAAGAAACGGCTCTCGGCCTATCTCGATCCAGACGTGATGAACGCGCTGGCCGACTACGCCGCACGGCGCGACGTCTCACTGTCGCTGATCGCCGAGGCTGCAATCGCCTCCTTGCTTTCGCCGGATGCCGACGAGCGAAAGGAAGCGGCGATCGCCCGACGCCTAGACCAGATCGACCGGCGCGTGCAGCGCGTCGAGCGCGACGTCGGCATCGCCATCGAGACGCTGGCGCTATTCGTCCGCTTCTGGCTCACCTCAACTCCGGCTTTGCCGGAATCCGCCCAGGCCGAAGCTCGCGCGAAGGGCCTGCAGCGCTACGATGGTTTTGTCGACGCGCTCGGTCGCCGGTTGAGCAAAGGACCAAAGCTCCGTCAGGAAATCGCCGAGGACGTGCCCGCGGCACTGCCAGCCGACTCGGATGATTTGCCTGCGGGTTAGGCCTGAGCCGAGCTCGCCATTTCCGCCGCACCGCATTTTGCAAGTCTCTGCACGTCGCATCAGGATCGGCCGTTTTGCTTGTTGCAAGGCCGGCATTCCTGCCTCTTCTAATCATCCCCGACCGCGGCACGAACCAACTCGCCGTAAGGAATGGGGATCATCGTGGCAACCAGTCATCAGCTTGGCAGGGAAGCGGTTTCGCGCGGCGCGCGCATGCTGCGCACGGCGCTCGGGCCCGCCATCGCCAGCTTCCTTGAAGACCCGGGGATTGTCGAGGTGATGCTCAATCCGGACGGGCGGCTCTGGGTCGACCGGCTGAAGGAAGGGCTTGTCGCCACCGACGAAATCCTTATCCCGGCCGATGGCGAGCGGATCGTTCGGCTGGTCGCGCATCATGTCGGTGCGGAAGTGCATTCCGGCAGCCCCCGTGTATCTGCCGAACTGCCGGAGACCGGCGAGCGTTTCGAGGGCTTGTTGCCGCCTGTTGTCGCGGCGCCGACCTTTGCCATCCGCAAGCCGGCCGTCGCTGTGTTTTCGCTCGAGGACTATGTCACGGCCGGCATCATGACAGAGAGCCAGGCCGACGTACTTCGGCTTGCCGTCGAGAAACGCAAGAACGTGCTGGTCGCTGGCGGCACGTCGACCGGTAAAACCACGCTGGTCAACGCACTTTTGGCAGAGGTGGCCAAAACCGCCGATCGCGTCGTGCTGATCGAGGACACGCGCGAGCTGCAATGCGCCGCCCCGAACCTCGTGGCGCTGCGCACCAAGGATGGCGTCGCCTCGCTTTCCGATCTGGTGAAGTCGTCGCTGCGTCTACGCCCCGACCGCATCCCGATCGGCGAAGTACGCGGCGCGGAAGCACTTGACCTGTTGAAGGCCTGGGGCACCGGCCACCCCGGCGGCATCGGCACCATCCACGCCAGTTCCGCCCTCGGCGCACTGCGTCGACTTGAGCAGCTCGTGCAGGAGGCTGTCGTCACGGTCCCCCGTGCGCTCATTGCAGAGACGATCGACATCGTTGCCGTGCTCGCCGGCCGAGGCTCGTCCCGCCGGCTCATTGAGATTGCTCTCGTCGATGGGCTCGATCCCTCCACCGGCGACTACCGCACGCTCGAGGCAAAGCTCGAGACAACACCAACCGTGAATCCCCGATCCCCCATGGAGTCTCAGAATGAATCCGATCCGCTTCACTTCGTCATCTATCCGTAAGCTCGGTGCGGTGCTCCCGCTGGCCACTGCGGCTGCCGCGGTCGCGGCCATGATGATCGCGCCCGCTCACGCGGCAGGTTCTTCCATGCCATGGGAGCAGCCGCTCCAACAAATCCTCGAATCCGTCGAGGGACCAGTCGCCAAGATCGTGGCGGTGATCATCATCATCGTCACCGGCCTGTCACTCGCGTTCGGCGACACCTCGGGCGGATTTCGCCGGCTGATCCAGATCGTGTTCGGACTGTCGATCGCCTTCGCGGCGAGTTCGTTCTTCCTGTCGTTTTTCTCTTTCGGCGGCGGAGCGCTCGTCTGATGGCTGGATCCCTGCTGGAAGACGACGAAGTCCGCGGCTTTTTCGCGCCGGTACACCGGGCGCTGACCGAACCGATCCTGCTCGGCGGCGTGCCACGCGCGGTCGCCATCGCCAATGGCACGCTGGCCGGCGCGGTTGGGTTTGGCCTCCGCCTCTGGATCGCTGGCCTCGTCATCTGGGCGATCGGCCATTTCGCGGCTGTCTGGGCAGCCAAGCGCGATGCGCAGTTCATCGACGTGGTTCGTCGGCATCTGCGCTATCCCGCACATTTTGGCTGCTGAGAGGTCTTGCCCATGATGAACCTCGCCGAATACCGCAAACGCTCATCCAGCCTTGCCGACTACCTGCCCTGGGCTGCACTGATCGCGCCGGGCGTCGTATTGAACAAAGACGGCTCCTTCCAGAGGACCGCCCGTTTTCGCGGTCCCGATCTCGACAGTGCGACGCCGGCGGAACTGGTCGGCACGACGGCGCGGCTGAACAGCGCGTTGCGCCGTCTCGGCTCCGGCTGGGCAATCTTCGTCGAAGCCGTTCGGGTTGCTGCGCAGCACTATCCCGAAGGTCTTTTCCCCGACAGCGCGTCGGCACTGCTCGATCTCGAACGTCGTGAGCAGTTCGAGGGTGAGGTCTATCAGGAATCGTCCCAGTGGGGCGGTCGCCGGCCGAACGGAGAGCTGTTCGAGAGCAGCTACTTTCTCACCTTCGTATGGATGCCGCCGGCCGAGGAAGCTTCTCGCATCGAGAGCTGGCTGTACGAAGGCCGAGAGAACAGTGGCGTCGATCCGTGGGAACTCCTGAAGGGTTTTGTCGACCGCACTGATCGGCTGCTGAACCTGGTCGAGGGCTTTGTCCCGGAGGCCGCATGGCTCGACGACGCCGAGACTCTGACCTACCTGCATTCGACGGTCTCGACCAAGCGTCACCGCATCCGTGTTCCTGAAACGCCGATGCACCTCGATGCGCTGCTGGTCGATCAGCCGCTTGCGGGCGGGCTGGAGCCGAGGCTCGGCGATTTCCATCTGCGGACGCTCACCATCATTGGGTTCCCGACGGCAACCTTTCCGGGGATCCTCGACGATCTCAATCGGCTTGCCTTCGTCTATCGCTGGTCGACGCGGGCGATCATGCTCGACAAGTCAGACGCCACGCGCCTGCTGACGCGCATTCGCCGTCAATGGTTCGCCAAGCGCAAGTCGGTCGCCGCCATCCTCAAGGAGGTAATGACCAACGAGGCATCCGTTCTTTTGGACACCGACGCCGCCAACAAGGCGGCCGATGCTGACGCCGCCCTTCAGGACCTCGGCTCCGACCAGATCGGCCAGGCTTATGTCACCGCGACGGTGACGGTGTGGGATGCCGATCCGTCAATCGCCGACGAGAAGCTTCGGCTGGTGGAAAAAATCATCCAGGGCAGGGACTTCACAGCAATCGTCGAGGGCGTCAACGCCATCGAAGCATGGCTCGGTAGCATTCCAGGCCACGTCTATGCGAACGTCCGCCAGCCGCCACTGTCGACACTGAACCTCGCCCACATGATCCCGCTCTCGGCGGTCTGGGCTGGACCTGTCGAGGACGAGCATTTTGGCGCCCCGCCACTGTTCTTTGCCAGGACGGAGGGTGCTACGCCATTCCGGTTCAGCCTGCATGTGGGCGATGTCGGCCACACCCTCGTCATTGGCCCCACCGGCGCCGGTAAGTCAGTCCTGTTGGCGATGATGGCGCTGCAGTTCCGGCGCTACGAGAACAACCAGATTTTTGCGTTCGACTTCGGCGGCTCGATCCGCGCTGCCATGCTCGCCATGGACGGCGACTGGCACAATCTCGGTGGCAACGGATCGAGTTGGCAGCGGCCGGACGATCCCCTTGCCCTGCTCACCTTGGCGGACCTGTCGGATGACGTCGACGCCGTTTCACTACAGCCGCTTGGCCGCATCCATCATACACCTGAGCGTGCATGGGCGGCCGACTGGCTCGTCGATATTCTTGTGCGAGAAGGCGTCCCCGTCACGCCGGAGGTGAAAGAACATCTGTGGTCGGCGCTGACCTCGCTGGCCAGCGCGCCGGTCCAGGAACGGACGCTGACCGGCCTATCGGTGCTGCTGCAATCTTCGCGACTGAAGCAGGCACTCCGGCCTTACTGTATCGGCGGTCCCTATGGCCGGCTGCTCGATGCAGAGCACGAGCGTCTTGGTGATGCTTCCGTCCAGGCATTCGAGACCGAAGGCCTGATCGGTACTGGTGCGGCGCCCGCCGTGCTTGCCTATCTCTTCCATCGGATCGAGCGGCGGATGGACGGGCGGCCGACGCTGCTGATCATCGATGAAGGTTGGCTGGCGCTCGACGATGGTGGCTTCGCCGATCAGCTCCGCGAATGGCTAAAAACCCTTCGCAAGAAGAACGCTTCCGTCATCTTTGCTACGCAATCGCTCTCCGATATCGACGGCAGCAGGATCGCGCCCGCCATCGTCGAGAGCTGTCCGACGCGGCTGTTCCTTCCGAACGAGAGGGCGATCGAGCCGCAGATCACCCAGATCTACCGGCGCTTCGGTCTCAACGATCGCCAGATCGAGATCGTCGCCCGCGCGACGCCGAAGCGTGACTATTACTGCCAGTCGCGGCGCGGCAACCGGCTATTCGAACTGGGCCTTGGTCCGATCGGGCTGGCGCTGTGCGCCGCATCGTCCAAATCCGATCAAGCGGCAATCGACCGGATCATCACTGGCACCGGCCAGAAACATTTCCTCGAGGCCTGGCTCACCGACCGCGGTCTCGGCTGGGCCGCCGACCTGGTTCCCGATCTCACCAATGTCATCGACCGATCCGCAAAGGAGATTCCGTCATGAATTCCGTTCGCAACAATCTTCGTTTTCGACACATGGCGGCAGCCAGTGTCATCACCGTCGCGGTCGCGCTGTCATCGGCGCCGGCGTCGGCGTTCATCGTCTATGATCCCACCAACTACAGCCAGAACCTTCTCCAGGCCGCACGTGCGCTGAAGCAGATCCAGAACCAGATCACCTCGCTTCAGAATGAGGCGCAGATGCTGATCAACCAGGCAAAGAACCTCACCTCGCTACCGACATCGCTGCTTGGCCAGATCGAAGGCAATTTTTCCGAGATGAAGAGCCTGCTCGGCGAGGCGGACAAACTCGCCTACAGCGTCCAGGACATCGAGAGCCAATTCACCTCGACCTACGAGAATTTTGGTTCGAACCTCTCCAGCCAGCAGCTTGTCGACGGTGCGCGTGAGCGCTGGCAGACTTCGGTGTCAGCCTTTGAGCACTCGCTGAAGGCTGGAGCAGTCGCGGTCGATAATATCGAGGGAACGCAAGAACAGACCACCGTGTTGGTCGATGCAAGTCAATCGGCTGTCGGCGTGCTGCAGGCGACGCAGGCCGGCAACCAGCTTCTCGCCGTGCAGGCCAAGCAGGTCGCCGACCTCACTGCGATGATGGCAGCACAAGGCCGCGCCAACGCGCTGGAGCAGGCGAGGAAGGCGGCAGCGCAGGAGCAAGCACGAGAACAGTTCGGCCGCTTCATGGCGGGTAGCGGCTACAGCCCGTCATCCGTGAAGATGTTCCACGACTGAGGCTGGTCACCATGGATCTCAAGATCGCCGCCCGGATGACAGCCGTTCTCGCCCTTGGCGCCGCCATGACCGCCGCCTTCATGGCGTTGCGCGGCGACGGCTCGCAGGACGCGTCCTCCCCGCGCTTCGCACGTCCGGGCGGCGAGCCGGCAGGAGTCGAACTTGCGCGTTGCCGGAACATCGGCATGGCCGCGATCGCCGACGAAGCCTGCAGGAAGGCCTGGGCGGAAAACCGCCGGCGTTTCCTTCGGCCGGCACAGCCTGCAACGCCGTACGCAGTTCCGTCAGTCGAGAAGGACCATAGCCGGCTCCTGCCCCTTCAGCCGTCGATGCCCCTGGGTGAGCAAGATCAACGCCGCCCGAACACGGTGACGCCATGAATGACACCGGCGTCATCGACCGCTTCCTGGAGACGTTTACCCGCTACATCGATTCAGGCTTCGGCCTGCTCGGCGGCGAGGTCGCCTTTCTCACCTCGACGCTAATCGTCATCGACATCACGCTCGCTGGACTGTTCTGGGCCTGGGGCGCGGACGAGGACATACTGCACCGGCTGGTGAAGAAGACGCTCTACATCGGCTTCTTCGCCTTCATCATCGGCAATTTCAATCGTCTCGCCGGCATCGTCTTCGAGAGTTTTTCCGGGCTCGGCCTGAAGGCGGGAGGATCAGCACTTTCCGGCTCCGCACTGCTGCAGCCTGGGCGCGTCGCCCAGGTCGGCATTGATGCCGGCAATCCGATCCTTGAGGCCGCAAGCCAGCTGATGGGCTACGTTTCCTTCTTCGAGAATTTTGTCCAGATCGCGGTGTTGATGATCGCCTGGGCGATCGTGCTCATCGCCTTTTTCATTCTGGCCGTGCAGATCTTCGTCACGCTAATCGAGTTCAAGCTGACGACGCTTGCCGGCTTCGTGTTGATACCCTTCGCACTCTTCAACCGGACCGCTTTCCTTGCGGAAAAAGTGCTCGGCAACATCGTTGCCTCCGGCGTCAAGATCCTGGTGCTCGCCGTCATCGTCGGCATAGGCTCGGGTCTCTTCGGCGAATTCACCCAAGGTTTTGGGGCTGAACAACCGACGATCACGGATGCGCTGTCGCTCGTTCTCGGCGCTCTGTCCCTGATGGGGCTTTCGATCTTCGGTCCCGGCATCGCGACGGGCCTGGTTTCCGGTGCGCCGCAGCTTGGCGCCGGCGCTGCTGTGGGCACCGGCCTCGCTGCCGCTGGTCTAGGTGCTGCTGGTGCCATGGGCGCCCGCGCCGGATTGAGCGGCGGCGCAAGTGCGCTCAGTGCAGGTGGACGCATGTCAGCGGCCGCCGCACGTGGTGGCGCGCATTTGGCCGGCAGCACCTCGACAGCTTACGGCCTCGCCGCCGCAACATCCGGACAGAGCGGTGCTGGCTCGATCGCCGCCGGCATTGCCGGGGTCGCCAAGGCTGGTGCCGGCGCTGCCGTTCAGCCGGTGAAGCAGGCAATGTCGCGCGCGGCTTCAGCCCTGTCTTCCAGCCAGCAGGCTGGCCGCTCGGCTGCATGGACCGCAACGGGTGGAGAGCAGCCAGCAGCAGCTGCTGCTTCAGGGCGTGCGTCGACAACTGAATCCGGCGCTGGATCGCCGCCCGCATGGGCCAACCGCATGAAGCGCGGCCAGGCCATGAGCCATGGCGCGGGCATGGCCGCGCATTCCGTCCGGTCCGGCGATCACGGCGGCGGCTCGATGAATGTTTCCCTCAATCAGGACGACCGCCGATGAACCTCTTCAAACGACCTTCCGTTCGTTACGGAACGACGCCTCAACCGGAGACGCCGTACCAACGTGCTGCGCAAGTCTGGGATGAGCGCATCGGCGCGGCTCGCGTGCAAGCGAAAAACTGGCGGCTGATGGCCTTCGGCGTGCTGATTCTGGCAAGCGGTTTCGCCGCCGCGCTGATCTGGCAGTCGACGCGTGGCACGATCGTGCCCTGGGTCGTGCAGGTCGACAAGCTCGGCGAGGCGCAAGTGGTCGCTTCAGCTGTCGCCGACTATCGGCCGACTGATCCGCAGATCGCATGGCATCTCGCCCGCTTCATCGAACAGGTGAGAAGCATCCCGGACGATCCCGTCATTGTCCGCCAGAACTGGCTGCGTGCCTACGACTACACGACCGACCGCGGCGCCGTCTCGCTGAACGACTACGCCCGCCTGAACGACCCTTTTGCCAAGGTCGGCAAAATCCAGATCGCGGTCGAGGTCTCCAGCGTCATCCGGGCCTCGCCAGATTCGTTCCGTGTCGCCTGGGTCGAGCGCCGTTACGAGAACGGAAGCCTGGCCAGCACCGAACGCTGGACCGCCATCCTCACGATCGTCACTCAACAACCCCGCGATGCCGACCGGCTGAAGGCCAATCCGCTCGGCGTCTATGTCAACGCCATCAACTGGTCGAAGGAGCTTTCATGATGTGTGCGGCACGAACAGACAAGAAGACGGAACATACAGCGCGCACCATGACGAAGGCGCGTGTGCTTGTCCTGGCACTGCTGTCGGCGACAGCACTCGCCGGCTGCGCCTCGAAAAAATACATTCCGCCGGAGATCCAATACGACGATGCTGTGCCTGCCGTGCAGAAGGCCGATCCGCCTGGTGCGGTGAAGGTGGTGGAGCTGCCGAAACCGCTTCCGCTGCCCGGCCAGTTGAAGCCGATAGAGACCAGTAAGGCTAAGGCGGAGCCGGCCGATCCCAAACAGAGGATCAGCCAGGCCAATGAGGCCGCGCGAATGCAGCCTGTCCGCGATGGTTTTATCAACGCGATCCAGCTGTATCCCTGGAGTGAAGGCGCGCTGTACCAGATCTATGCCGCGCCCGGCCAGGTCACCGACATCGCGCTGCAGCCGGGCGAGCAGCTTGTTGGCTCCGGTCCTGTCGCTGCCGGCGACACTGTGCGCTGGATCATCGGCGACACGCAGAGCGGGGCAGGGGATCGGCTTCAGGTCCACATCCTCGTCAAGCCGACGAGGCCCGATCTCCAGACCAACCTTGTCATCAACAGCGATCGTCGTACCTATCATCTCGAGCTGCGATCGACCGAAAGCACCTACATGGCATCGGTTTCATGGCAGTATCCGCAAGATCAGCTGATCGCGCTCCGGCGCCAGAACGCACAGGTTTCCGCCGCGCAGCCGGTCGCTGCCGGCGTCGACATCCAGAAACTCAACTTCCGCTACCGCATCGAGGGCGACACGGCGCCGTGGAAGCCGCTGCGTGTGTTCGATGACGGCACAAAAGTCTATATCGAATTCCCGTCCGGCATCGCTCAGGGTGAGATGCCGCCGCTCTTCGTCATCGGCCCATCGGGCGGCTCGGAACTGGTCAACTACCGCGCTCGGCAAAACTACTATGTCGTTGACCGGCTGTTCGCCGCAGCTGAACTGAGGCTCGGCGACAAGACGAGCGAGAGGCGTGTCAGAATCGTGCGCACTGACGGGAAAAGACCGCCGCGCAGCGCGGGGCTGTTCCGATGAGCGACGTTGCAGATTCCCCGAACGTGGACATCAGAGCCGACCTGCGTCTGAGGCCCGAGCCCGCCAGCGTCACGCGCCTTTCGCGCAAGGTGCTGATCGGTCTTGGTGGAGTGGCCAGCGTTGCGATCCTCGGCACACTGATCTGGGCGCTCGACACCAGGCGGCGCGGCAACGATGAGCCTTCCGAACTCTTCACTACTGAAAACCGCTCGACCGCCGATGGATTGCAGACATTGCCGAAGGACTATGCCGGCGTTCCGAAACTCGGGCCAGCGCTGCCAGGCGATCTCGGCCGGCCGATCCTGCGTGCACAGGAGCAGGGCAGGCCGGTCATTGCGCCCGGCATAACCTCGCCCCGCGTCGATCCGGAAGAACAGCGCCGCCTCGCCGAGATCGAGGCCGCGCGCATTGCAAAGCTCTTTACCGATACCAACACGCGGACAAATCCAGGGCGGCAGGGTGCTGTCGAAGGAGAAGCCATGGCGGGGTCCATGTCCGGTCTGACGCTCCCTACAGAACAGCGCCCGCTCGACACCGGCGCCACTCCAGACATCCAGGACCGCAAGCTCGCCTTCGTCAATGCGAATCCGGATCGCCGCACCGTGAGTCCTGACCGTCTCGCCGGGAAAGCCTCGCCATATGTTGTGCAGGCCGGGTCTGTCATTCCGGCCGCCTTGATCACCGGCATCCGATCCGACTTGCCGGGCCAGATCACCGCCCAGGTTACCGAGAACGTCTATGACAGTCCGACAGGATCCTATCTCCTGATCCCGCAGGGCGCGAGGCTGATCGGCCAGTACGACAGTCAGGTCGCTTTCGGCCAGTCACGCGTGCTGTTGGTCTGGAACCGGCTGATCTTGCCCGACGGAAATTCGATTGTACTCGAGCGTCAGCAGGGTTCGGACGCCCAAGGGTTGTCCGGACTTGAGGACGAGGTCGACCATCACTGGGGGCAGCTGTTCAAGGCGGCGGCGCTTTCGACATTGTTGGGCGCCGGCTCCAGCATCGGTTCCAGCGACAACGAGAGCGATATCGCCAAGGCGATCAGAGAAAGCGCTCAAAACTCGACGAGCACTGTTGGCCAGCAGATCGTGGGCCGCCAACTCGATGTCCAGCCGACCCTGACAGTACGCCCTGGATTTCCGGTTCGCGTGATCGTCAACCGGGATCTGGTGCTTGCGCCATACGGTGATGAGAGGCCGCATTCATGACTAAGCTCAAGCTCGCCACCATTCCTGATGATCGACAGGTCAAGATGACGATCGATTTGCCTGCCGCAGTTCACCGAGATCTTGTTGCCTACGCGGAGGTGCTAAGCCGTGAGACAGGCCAGACAGTCGCTCCTGCAAAGTTGGTCACGCCGATGCTGACACGATTCATGGCGACGGACCGTGCCTTCAGCCGAGCCCGGCGCGAACCTAAGTCAGAGTGAGCGAGTCGCGGCACGTTTGTCCTCCACGAAGCGCAGGGCGATATCAGGCCTGCGCCGGACGAAATCCGCAACGGCATCAAGGAACGCGATTGCGTGCACGGACGCATCGAAGCCGATCGACATGGCGCCAGCTTCTAGGCCTCGATGTGTGTTGACCATGGCGAGTGCTTCATCGAGGTCGATCAGAACGCGGCGCAGATTGCGCAGAAATTCCGCGCCGTCCAAGGTAGGCCGGACACCGCCCGCGTGACGTTCAAACAGGACCGTTCCAAGCGAGTCCTCTAGGTCACGGATGCGCCGGCTGAGGGCGGAATGGTGGATTCCCATGTGTCGAGAGGCGCCGAGGAAACTGCCTTCCTCGGCGACGACAACTGCGCAATCGAGTGTAATGAGCTGGACGCGTCGCCGCATAGCACTTCGTCGTGCTCAATTGTCTACGGTGCCGGCTCGCGGGCTCGGTTTACGCATCTCGTTCAATCTGGCGAGCGTCCGCTCGTCGAAACTGGCAGTTACAGCCATCGTTTCCTCGCCGCCGATGACCCGCGGTAGGCCAAGCGGTGTGACCCGAAAATGGAGTTGAACGAGCCGCAGCAGCCAGAGTGGATTCATCTCGATGATGATTGTGTCGACTCCTCGGCCTAGTCCCCATTCGACGATACCGGAAAGGAGCGCGTTCGCCACAGGACTGAGGATCCTGCCGCGCTCGCGATGACCGGCTTCGACGCAATAGCGGGTCCACTCCCAGATGTTCGGACCGGCGGGTGGTAAGCCTTCGCAGAGATCCGAAAGGACTTCGGTGAGAAGGTGCGGCCTGATGGAAGGAAGCATCCGTTGATAACCGATGACGTGACCGTCCGCGATAAAAAGCATGTGAACGGCGTGTTCGTCATCGAAGCGGTCCGTTTCGAGCCCGTTCTCCTGCGCAAGCTCAATCCACCTCTTCTCATCTACAAAGACTTTGTGGCGAAGTCGAAATGCCTCGTCCATTTCCTGGCGGTAGGAACTGAAGTTTTCGGCAGTCACAATGTGGAGCATCTGTCGTCCTCCGGTGCTGAAGTTCGACTGACACTGCGACGTTCATCTGCACTCGGATATCACGTGATCCCGTGAGCTTGTTCAGGAAATAAGACCGAGTCTGAATGCCTCGGCGACGGCGTGAATGGTGCTCGTCACGCCCAGCCTATTGCGTACGATACGCAAATGGGTGTCTGCAGTGTTACTGCTGATGGTCAGGCGCCCAGCAATCTGGTCGACAGTTAGCCCCTCCGCGGCCCAATGGAGCACGTCAAGCTGACGTCGCGACAGCTGAATATGCTTCCGCGGCCGCTCACCCCTGACTAGAACGGAAGCGGATCCAAAAGCACAGGCGGCAACGAGTTGGAAAGCCATGCGCTGGATTGGATCCGCCTCGAGCTTTTTTCCCGCAATTGAAACACCTACCGGCAGGCGTTCAATAGTCGAAAATGCCACCGTAAATCCATCAGACAGGTCGAACTCTGTCGCTTCATTCATGATTCGGCGACCGACGGCGGAGACGTTGCAGAGCGCTCCTACTTCGTTCCAAGTAAATGGAAGACAGCACTGTCTCACAAGACGAATAGTCGGGTCGCGATAGAGGTATCCGCTCGAAAAATATCGGTTTGACCACTCTTCGGGCCACGCATCGAGAAGGACATGTGACAGCTGTTCGCGACGCGATGCAGATGGTGGTGGGATAGCACCAGCGAGAAGATTTGTCGCGCCTAAACATCCCGCGAATGCGAGCAGACAGTCGCAGACATCCTGCAACGTCCGGCTTTCCTGGATGTCTGAAATATATCGGCCGGTCTCTTCAAGCTGGCGGCGCCAACTATAAGTCTTTCCCCGCACTGCTTCTAACCACCTAAAGTCCTCGGTGTATCTGAAATCGTTTCACTCGGCGTCTCGGGATTTCGTGTCCAACAGTTTGGAGCTCGTCCGCCGAGAAGATGCGAGCTCGGTTTATTACTGGCGACGGCCAGCGACAGCGAGTTGAAAAGTGCTCCGCAATCCTTGCCATCTGGCTTCGACTGCGGAGCACGCTTCCGCCTTGGGAGGCAAGCCTATGCAACAATTATTGAGAACAACGAATGGTTTGCCATCTCTCGGGGTGACACACAGCACCGGTCTTTCCCACGTCTCAACGGCGGTGTTGAAGTTCGTCGCGAAACAGCGTTGTCCATTTGTTTTTACGCGGTTCCTGACGGAAAACCGTGCCGCACTTTTCCGGGATTGCTTCAACCTCACTTCGCCTGCTGCCTGCCGTACAGCCCGAGAAGCTGTTTCAGCTTGTCGTGAGGCAGACCGAACAGGGTGTAGCCGTCCCCGCCCGTCATCGTGTCGGCAGCCACCAGGGCGTTGACGATCGCCTCCTCCGTAGCCTCCACCGTCGCCTGGAACACGGGGTCAAGCTGCCCCGTGGCCAGCATCGGGCCTTCATTTATCTTTTCGTCGGGCACGTCGTTCGCGGCGGAGGTCGTGGAGAAGGAGACGATCAGGTCGCCGGACCCGTTGCCCGAAAAAGAACCGAGCCGGCCGAGACCCAACGAAGCGCGCCTTGCCACGCGGTTCAGCTGGATGGAATTCAACGGAACGTCGGTCGCCACGACGACGATGATCGACCCGTCGTCGGGAACCGGCTTTCCGCCGCTGCCGTCGGCCTGGCACTCCGGGTTCTTTTTCTCGATGGATTGGCCCGGCGCGTAGCACGGCAGCCATTTTGCCGCCAGTTCTCGTCCGACCGGAACGCCCGAAATGCGAAGGACCTGCCGCGCGCCCGTGTTGCATTGAACGAGCACCCCCACGGTGTAGGGTTTTTTGTCGATGGAGATCGCTCGCGATGCCGTGCCGATGCCGCCCTTGAAGCCGAAGCACCGCATGCCGGTGCCTCCGCCGACATTGCCCTCGGCGACCGGGCCTCCATTGGCGCGGTCGATCGCCTCCATCGCGTGCTCCGGCTTGACGTGGAAGCCCTGGATGTCATTCATCCCGCCGTCCCACGTCTCCGCCACGACCGGCGTCACCGCCTCGCCGAATTTCTGCGCGGACCACCGCTGTATGCCGGCATAGACCTGCCCGATGGCGTTGGTGTTGGAAATGCCAATGGGGCCATAAACGAGGCCGAGGTCCTGCAGGTAGGACTGGCCGGTCATTTCCCCATAGCCATTCAGGTTGAAGAAGCCGCCATTCACCGGCTTCGAACTGGCGTGGCCTCTCGGCAGAACGACCGTCACGCCGGTCCGGACCGGACCTTGCCCCACACTGATCCGACCGTCCCCTTCGATCAAGGTGACATGGCCTACCTCGACGCCGGCAACGTCGGTAATCGCGTTGAGCTTGCCCGGCGTCCCGTCGAAATCTACGCCCAGGTCGCGGGCGCGTTCCCTGGATGCCGCCATGCCACTCGACAGCGATGCCGCAAGCAGGACCGGAATGAATTTCTTAAGCACGCCAAACCTCCCAAACCCGTGGTTCGGGCAACCTTATCGCTCTTGAAAGACAGACAAATAGCGACGCGGGTAATATTGCATCGGATTGGTCGATGTATCACGATACGGTTCTCGTGCAGTGTCGCTCTTCTCTGGCCCGCGCGTTGACACTTACATGGGTTCGACGCGTGCCCGGCAATAGCCTGCGGATATTCATGTCCTCCGTCATGACGGGGAAGTGGGCTCATTCCGGCGATTTCATTGCTGCTGTTCTCCGATTGCCCTTCAACACCCTCAGTCCTTCAGATAGGAGCCTCATCCGCAAACCGTCCCGCTAAACGCTATGTCCACGGCTGCGTTCAGTTCGTCTCAAAATATGCTCTTGAGCAAGGTCAGCGTCGTTTGTGTCGCGGGTACAAAACAGCTGCGCCTCCTCAATTCTGCATTGGGGTCCGTTATCGATGCAACGCCGACGTTTGGTGGTCGCGTACGTTCTTATATTCCATCGGCTCCCAGCTGGTTACGTATGACCGCTTGCCGAAGCGGCCGCCTTGGAGCGGGTCGATACATCTGCATTCACGATGTATGCGCAACATATTGCGGATTTAACATTCTAAAGATTGCACTCACTAATCCATTCCATTGGTTGGGCGGCAAGGGGATATGGCGCATGGAGCTAGTGGGTTTCAGTGCCGGTGGCTGGGGCTGGTCGTTTCTAAGTGGTCTGGTCGTCACCGTGGAAGTGGCAATCCTTGCCCTGCCGCTGGGACTGTTTTTCGGCCTCTTGATTGCATTGGGGAGGCAAAGCAAATCGCGCCTTCTCAGGATTGCATCGATTGGCTACGCGAATGCATTCCAGGCGATCCCAGAATTGTTGACTATCTTTGCTATCTACCATGGCTGCTCCCATCTCATTCAGCTTCTGATGTCGGGCCTCGATATCCAGACGTCGTGGACCGTTCCGGGTGTTGCGGCTGGGTCGTTTGCTCTCAGTCTCGTGTTCGCTGCGTATTCAAGCGAGATCTGGTTGGGTGCTCTGGCGGGCATCGGGCGGGGCCAATACGAAGCAGCAATGTCTCTCGGACTTTCGGGCATCGTCTCCTTGAGAATTGTCGTACTGCCTCAGGCCTTCCGGCTCGCTCTTCCTGGGCTCGGTAATCTCTGGATCATCCTCCTGAAAGATACCGCGCTTGTATCGCTAATATCTGTCTCCGAGTTTATGAGAGAAGTAAACCTGGCGGTTGCGGCAACACATAGATACTTCGTTCTCTATCTATTCGCCTGTCTGGGTTACATCGTTCTGACAAAGATATCGGAGTTTGTTCTCGAACGATTGAATCTGAGAGCAAGTCGCCACCTTGTGCGGGCGGCATGATCATGGATACTTCGCTGGTCGTCGACAACGCCGGACGTCTCTACGAAGGGTTCAAGCTAACGCTTGCATTGGTGGGATTGTCTGCCGCCTGCGCCGCAATCGTGACCGTCCCATTGGTGTTGGGATTGCGCTCGAATGCATGGGCGCCGCGCGCTGTTTCCGGTGCGTATGTCACCTTCTTTCGCGGGTCTCCGCTCCTGGCTCAGCTTTTCCTGATCTACTATGGGAGTGGCCAATTTCGACCGCTGTTGGAGTATCTCGGCGTCTGGTGGCTTTTCCGCGACGCGTTCTTCTGCAGCGTTCTGGCATTTGCCCTTAATTCAGCGGCCTACACCGCAGTTTTGGTGAAGGGAGCGATCGATGCGCTACCCGAAGGGCAATGGGAAGCTGCTGCTGCTCTTGGGCTTGGCTGGTTCGCTACGCTGCGAAAAGTCATTTTGCCCCAAGCTATCCGAGTAGCCTTGCCTGGCTACGGGAATGAGATCGTTCTCCTAACCAAGGCAAGCTCCATAACAATGGCTGTTACCCTGTACGAGTTACTTGGAGTTATAAAAGTAATATATTCGAGAACATTTGATATAACCATATATATCTGGGCCGCTGCCATATATATCGTCATTGTCTCTGCGATCAGGCTCGGCTTTGCGCTGTTGGAGCGATCATTTTTTCGATGGTGATGTTTTGCGATGGCCCGGCAACAGATCCCGGCGGGAACGGCAGCGATCGATTCAAGAGTGTGCGGCAAGGAGTGGGCTGCCTCAGACGCTCAGAGAAATAACAAGTGTTTAACAAGGGAGAGCAAGCAAATGAAATCAACAAATCACTACAAGGCACTATTCGCGGTGGCCTCGCTGTCACTCAGTGTCTCGTCGGCAATGGCTGAGCAGCGCACGTTAAAAATTGGCACCGATGGCCTCTATCCTCCTTTCAGCGTCGTTGACAACTCAGGCAAGATAACCGGTCTCGACATTGAAATCGGCGATGCGATTTGCGCCAAGCTGAACGCAAAGTGCGAATGGACGGCGCAAGACTTCGAAGGCTTGATACCCGCCGTCCAGAACGGCCGCTACGACATGGTTATCGCCTCGCACTCGATCACGGCTGAACGAAAGAAAGTCGTGGACATGATCAAGTATTACAACAACTCCGCGAGCTTCGTGATTCGAAAGGATAGCGACGGCTCCGACCTGTCCCCCGCCAAATTCGCAGGAAAAGCCGTAGGCGCCCAAACCGGGACGGTCCATGCTTCCTATCTTGAGAAAAACTTTTCAGGAGCGACCCTGAAATTCTATCCTTCCCAAATCGAGGCCTATGCCGATCTCAGCGCCGGTCGGATCGATGCCGTCATGGGGGATACCCCGACTCTCTACACGTGGGTACAAGGCGAGGGGAAGGATTGCTGCAAGGTCTCGGAAGCCAAGATTACGGATCCATCCGTTGGAGACGGCGCCGGGATCGTCATCAAGAAAGGCAATGAGCCATTGCATTCGGAGGTCCAGAGGGCCGTCGATCTGATGTGGTCAGACGGTGAGTTTGACACGCTTTGGGCCAAATACTTTCCTTTCCGCATCGGTAACGACAAGTGACCAGAATCCTCGCGCCATGAGCGGCCAATCTCAAGCCCAATCCTCCGGTGTTGATTGGCGGCGCGAGGCTGTGCAGGGAAACTACGCCGAAAGGCCCCCCTCCGGTCCAGGGGGGCCGATCCGGATATGGTTATATTCAGATCGCATTTCGTACGGACCAGGCGACCCCATTCGAATCTCGGTCAACACCAACGCGCAACGCTATTCGCTCGAAATATACCGGGACGGCGCCCATCGTCAGCTGGTGTTTCGCCGTGATGGTATTCCAGGCACTTGGTCGGCCACAGACGTCAATTGTTCGGAGCTGGGCTGCGACTGGCCGGTTTCGGCAATCGTATCCGATACAGAAAGCTGGCGTTCAGGCGGTTTTGTTATCAAGGCTTTCGCCACATCCGGCAGTGATGGCGTTGTCGCCGAGAGCGAGCACGTCGTCATCATCGGCCCGGATCGTCAAACGCGGACGACCGGGATCAATGACAGGCTGCTTCTGATAGCGGCGACGGCCACATGGACAGCCTATAATGATTGGGGCGGCTCCAATCATTATCAGGGACTGTCCGGGCCCAAAGGAAATGATTTCTCGCCGCGTCTGAGCATTCGGCGACCTTACGCCCGCGGTTTCGTCAGCATTCCCGATGAGGCTCCACGTGCAGTGCTGCTGGATCAGCCCGGCATTCTGGAAGAACCGGAATACCCGCATATGGAGTGGGCCTATCGCAATGGATACAGCAAAAAATATGTTTCCGCGGGATGGGCAAGTTTCGAACGAAGATTTGTGATTTGGGCCGAGAAAGAGGGCTACCAAGTCGACGTAATATCTCAGACCGATCTGCACAACGATCCAACCATTCTGTTCGGTTACCGATGTGTGGCGACCATCGGCCATGACGAATATTGGTCGTGGGAAATGCGTGATGCGATAGATGCCTATGTCGAAGGCGGCGGCTGTATCGCGAGGTTCGCCGGAAATTTCATGTGGCAGATCCGGCTGGAGGACGGTGGGAGTACGCAAGTTTGCTACAAGTATACAGCTCGTGATCGAGATCCATTGATGACAACGGGGCCCAGGCATCTCGTGACCGAGTCCTGGGAGGCGGGCGAAATAGGGCGACCCGGTGCCTCGACGTTCGGCCTCAACGCTACCCAAGGCATGTATGCGAGCTGGTCCGGATGTTCACCCCGTGGGGCCAAGGGATTTCCTCTCTACCGTCCGGATCATTGGGCATTCGCGCAAACTGGACTGTATTACGGGGACATCATTGGCGGCCAGAGCGGCGTATTCGGCTACGAGGTTGATGGGATTGGCTACGAAATCCGCGGGGGCCTGCCATTCGTTGCTCCCGGAATGGTAGCACCTGCTGGTATGGAAATACTGGCTCTAGGCCTGTCGTCGACCATGGAGGAGGGGGATTCGATAAAGACAGGCCAGACGTTTTTAGGACGGGAAGATGCAGAGTATGTCGCCATGGTTCTAACCGGGTCGGCCGATGAGGCAAGCATCGAGAAGACGAAAAGGGGATGTGGCGCAATCGTTCACTTCGAACGCGGAAAGGGGCAAGTCTTTCATGCCGGAAGTTCCGATTGGATAATGGGGCTTGTGCGTGATGACCAGATCGTTGCGCAGATCACCAGGAATGTTCTTGACCGATTTCTGGCCCTTTAGCGGATCAGCGATTTCAAGAGCAGCCGTCGAACAGGTTCCGCGCCAAAGTTCCTTGCGACAGGGCCAGCCTCGGGAAGATTTTTTTGCGAGCGCTTGAGTATGGAACGTCGGAAAGGCTGGCGCGTCGCACGCGCCAGCCCAACCCCCTATCTGCTGATCACGCCAGGCATGACACAAAGCAGTTCAAAAAGTAGGTTTGCAGCGGTGATCGCTGTTGTTCCCGTAGTGTCGTAAGGTGGAGACACTTCAACCAGATCGGCGCCGACGATATTCAACCCTTTGCACCCCCGAATGATTTCCAGGGCCTGGATGGTTGTGAGCCCACCGATCTCCGGCGTCCCCGTGCCAGGGGCGATTCCGGGATCGAGGCTGTCGATATCGTAACTCACGTAGACAGGGCCGTCGCCCATCTGCTGTCGGACTTCGGCCATCAGCGGAGTAAGCGACTTATGCCAGCAGTCTTCCGCCGTGACGACGCGGAATCCCTGCCCACGCGGCCAGTCGAAATCTTCTGCGGCGTAACCGGACCCTCTTAGCCCTATCTGAACCACACGCTTGCAGTCCAGAAGACCTTCCTCGACAGCGCGCCGGAACGGTGTTCCATGCGCAATGGCTTCGCCAAACTGATGCTCATTGATGTCGGCGTGTGCATCGATATGGATGAGCCCGACTGGACCGTGCTTGCGCGCCATCGCTTGCAGGATCGGATATGTGAGGGTGTGGTCTCCCCCTATTGCGAGCGGCTTGCAGTCGAACTTCAAGATGCCGTCGAAGAATTGCGAGATTATGCGCACCGACTTCTTCAAATCATAAGGGTTCGTCGGGACATCTCCAATGTCCGCGACCTGGAGGCTGTCGAACGGGGCGGCTCCAGTTCCCATATTGTAGGGGCGGATCATCACCGATTCAGCGCGAACCTGACGAGGACCAAACCGTGCACCACTCCGGTTCGACGTGCCAATATCCATGGGTACGCCGACAAAACAGGCGTCCAGTCCCTTCGCGTCCGGCGCGTGAGGTAACCTCATCATCGTCGTAATACCTGCGAAGCGTGGCATGTCATTGCCGCCAAGCGGTTGATTGAATGTGGTCATAGTTGCTTCTCCAAATTCTCTTTTTCAGCCGGCATATGCGCGGTGGGCAAAACGAGAGCTCTCAAAATCGGGTCGCCCATCAACGGGCGATCCATGGCGAATTTCTTGCGTCAGAAAAATAGCGATTAACCTGTGTTGTATCGGGCATGCCGATGTAACATTTTGAATTTGCCGATGAGGAGGGAATGTTATGCGACGCGTTCACGACATTGATCTCAAGTTGCTTCGTACATTTCGCGCGATCGTCGAGGCGGGCGGCCTCGTCGGGGCGCAGCTCACTTTGAACGTGTCTCAATCGACGCTTTCCACGCAACTGGCCGATCTCGAGAAAAGGCTCGGGTTTCGCGTGTGCTACCGAGGTCGATCAGGATTTGCGCTCACAAAGGCCGGGCAGCAGACCTACGACGCGTGTGGGGACCTGTTCTCAGCCGCCGACCGGTTTCAGAATACCGCTGCCTCGATCTCGGGTGAACTCAAGGGTGTATTGCGGCTAGGCATAGCGGACGCGATGATTACCAACCGGGCTTGGGACTTGTCGGCAATTCTCGGTGAGTTCAACGACCGCGCCAAGAAGACCGTGATCGAGATCTTCATGGACTCGCCTGGCAATATGGAGCGGTTAGTCATCGAAGGGGCGCGAGACGTTACGATCGCCGGCGCATTTACCCGAAAAACCGTCGGCGTCGTCTATATCCCTCTCTTCAATGAGCAGCACGCGATCTTCTGCGCAAACGATCATCCACTGGCAAGCCAGGAACTCGTTGAGACCGCCGAGTTGAAACGCTATGCTTTTGTCGCGCGCCGCTATCTGCACCGATACGATCTCGAGCGAGTTGGGCACCTCAACCCCGGTGCAGTCGTAGAGGAGATAGAGTCGCAAGCGCTTCTGATACAATCAGGCCGCTTCATCGGCTATCTGCCCGTGCACTACGCTGACATCCTGCCTTCGCTTACGAGGGTGAGAACTACAGACGGCACCGACTATTATTCGCCTTTCTACCTTCTTCACAAAACCAACGCCGAAGAAAACCTTCTCGTCAGAAATTTCGTCAACAGAGTTCGAGAATTTAAAATTCGGAAATCAGCGCAGCATTCGCAGTCGATACAGCCCCTTGAAGGCGGTATCGGCCGAAAAAGGCGCTAGCGCTTATATTCGATTTTTCGATGTAAGGCGCTAAAAGATCGAATAGACGGAAACGTCTCACGACCGCTAGCTGCTCCCGTCTATGCGCCGCTGTGGCGAAGATGGGAGCTGCGATGCGAACCGTTGTGATCAATATCCATCTCGCGCCGGCGGTCGCTGGCCTGCGCCTCCGTCGGCGAACAGCGTTTCCGTTTCCTTTGGGAGGATTTTCGACAGGCCGGTTCATCGCGCCTGTCAGCCCTCGTGTCGTGGACGTTCTGGCACTCGACGGTGCCGGCGAACTCCGCTTGCAGCGCGCAACCTGAACTACCTGACCGAGATAGAAAATGACCTCAGGCTCACCAATGATCAGCCTTGACAGGATCCATAAATCCTATGGGTCGCTGCAGGTGCTCAAGAGCATAAGCCTCGCCGTTACTGCTGGCGAGCGGGTGGTGCTATGCGGCCCCTCGGGATCGGGAAAAAGCACTCTGATCAGGTGTATCAACGGTTTGGAAACGCGGACCAGCGGGCAGATTCTGGTAAATGGTCACGAGTTGCACCCCAACTGTGAAAACATTGTCGATCTCAACGGCGAGGTTGGCATGGTCTTCCAGCAATTCAATCTGTTTCCACACCTGACTGTGCTGCAGAACCTGATGCTGGCGCCGAGAATTGTGAGGAAACTGTCTCGTGAGGAGACACGGGCTCGGGCCTTGCGCCTCTTGGAGCGTGTGAAGATCGCGGACAAGGCTGATGCGTATCCGGGACAGTTGTCAGGCGGACAGCAGCAGCGTGTCGCAATCGCGCGTGCCCTTTGTATGCAGCCGAAGGTGATGCTGTTTGACGAGCCTACCTCCGCCCTGGACCCCGAGATGGTCAAGGAAGTCCTCGACGTCATGATCGATCTGGCTCGGGAAGGCATGACGATGATCGTCGTCACTCACGAGATGGGGTTTGCAAGGACAGTGGCTGATCGAGTGATCTTCATGGATGGCGGGGTGATCGTGGAAGAAGACGCGCCGGCGTCATTCTTTGCCAGGCCGAAGCATCCGCGTACGAAGGAATTCCTTCGGCAAGTGTACGAACACATCCACTAGTCGCGCATCGCGCCCACATACCGGAAAAGCCATCAAACGCTTACATCTAAGGAGGCTCCGCATGAGCAGACTTCTGCAAACTGGACTCAATGCGGGCAAGGACCCGCTCATCAAAGTGATCGACGGGGAAGGTGTTTATTTCGTTCTCGCGGACGGTCGCCGGCTGATCGATGGAAGCAATACAGGCGGTCCGCTCGGCCACAAGCATCCCGTTATGGTGGAGGCAATGAAGAAGGCGGCTTCGAACCCGGTCATCAACGAAGGTTGGTTCTGGGCTGAACGTGAGGCCGCTGCCGAGGACCTGATCGATATCGCCTTCGGCGAAGAGAAAAGTTGGGTTGGGGCCGTCCGTTTTTTCCTCAGTGGCAGCGAGGCCAACGACCTAGCGCTGACATTCTGCCAGGCTCTAACCGGGCGCAGAGAACTGGCCACACGCGAACGCGCCTATCACGGTATGGCTGGCCTCGCTCGCCAGATGACAGTGCAGCCGCACTGGCATGGCGGCCTTGCCCTTCAAGGTGGTGGCAGCAAGCCAGTTCCATCGCAAGCTTCGGTCCGTATCCTCCCAGCTCCTGTCAATGCGAAGTATGGCGGCGTTTCCGACAATCGGCCCCTCGCCGAGCGAATGGCGGGTACGGAAGAGATACTGTCTTCGGTCGCGGCAACGATCATAGATTACACGCAAGGCGGCATCTATTACGATTCCGGATATCAGGATTATGTTGCCAATGCCGCCCGCAAGGCAGGGTCGTTGTGGATCGCCGATGAGGTCGTGACGGGCCTAGGTCGTAGTGGTCGCTGGTTCGCGTTCCAAGGCGGCGAAACCCGTCCAGACATCGTGACGCTCGGGAAGTGCCTGGCTGGTGGATCCGCCCCAGCCGGAGCCGTCGTGATGTCGAAGGACGTTGTAGACCAGATGAAGGACAAGAGCTGGCAGACCTATAGCACCTTCCGCGCGCACCCAAGCGCGGTCTCGGCCATAAGGGCTTACCTTTCCGTGATGGCGGATGGACAAATCATCCGCCGCGTCAAAGAGCTTGAGACGCGGATGCAGCAACGGCTCGTCGAGATCGCTCGCAAGCATCCGAGCGTTGCCCGCGTCGACGGCTTTGGTCTGCATTGGACCATCGAGTTGCACGGTCCCGACTGGCGCCACTGGTATGCAGACACGATCGAGGCGCCGATTGCATCGCGTGTTGCTGCTCAGGCCATCGAGGCCGGTGCCGTCATAGGCACCAGCGGCGAACAGACTTCGCTCTTTCTCGCGCCTTCGTTCATCATTTCCGACGACGAACTGGATACGCTCATCTCTGCTCTCGATCATGGCCTAGAACTCGCCGATGCCGAGTTCGAGCGTGGCGCCGCCTAGACGAGGACAGGATATGGACACGACAAACGCAGCCACGAAAGCGGTCCGCAAGGCGGCACAGATGTATCTGGACGCGCTGTTCTTCGGAGACGTCCAAGGGTTTCGCTCCGTCTTCCATCCTCAGGCACAGCTTTACTCTGCCACTGATGGAAAACTCATCAACCTGACTGTCGATGCATACATGGACATGGTCGCTAGCCGCCCGTCCCCTCAAGAGAAGGGCGATCACCGCCAGGATGAAATCCTTTCAGTGTCCGTGGGCAGTCCGACGACAGCACATGTTCGGGTCAAAGACGTCTACTTGCCCAAAAGGTTTGTCGACGATCTCACCTTCGTGCAGCTCGACGGCAAGTGGCAAATCGTTTCGAAGGTCTGGCACTTCGATTTGTGACTTAGGATGCTTGCGGGATTTTTCAAAGACGCGTGGCTCCACAAGATACCATCGGCATCGCACGCCACGTTGTACCGGCGGTCTCGCCGTTCTCGTTGAGGAGGTAGGAAACCTTGGTCGCATCGGACTTGGCATCGAAGTTGAAAGATTCCACTCTGTTCATGGAAAAGGCTCTTGTCGCCGGCCAATGGACAAGAGCTCGAAGCGGAGCCACGTTCGACGTTATCGACCCAGCCACCGGGCAAAAGATTGCCGCAGTCCCGGATCTTGGGGCGGACGAGGTTAACCTGGCGATAGCCGCCGCTTACCGGGCGCAGAAGCCCTGGGCAAAGTTCACCGCGAAAGATCGCGCATCGAGCCTGCGCACGTTCTATGACCTGATCGTGGCAAACGCAGACGATTTGGCGATCATCCTTACCGCGGAGATGGGCAAGCCTCTGCAGGAGGCTAAAACCGAGGTGCTTTACGGGGCAGCCTACGTCGAATGGTTTGCCGAGCAAGCCAAGCGCATCGATGGCGACGTAATCCCAAGCTATCAGCTCGACAAGCGTATCTTCGTCGTGAAGAGGCCGGTCGGTGTTGTTGGCGCCATTACGCCATGGAATTTCCCGAGCGCCATGCTCGCGCGCAAGCTCGCGCCGGCGCTGGCCGTTGGCTGCTCGCTCGTCGCGAAACCTGCTGCGCAGACGCCGCTGTCGGCACTTGCACTCGGTGTGCTCGCCGAACGCGCCGGCCTGCCCCCTGGTGTGTTCAATATCGTCACCTCCACAGACGCTGCAATGGTTGGATCGACGCTGTGCGCCAGCGAACTGGTCAAGAAGATTTCTTTCACCGGTTCAACAAATGTCGGCCGGATCTTGATGCGACAGGGAGCTGATCAGATCAAAAAGCTCAGCCTCGAGCTTGGCGGCAACGCCCCATTCATCGTGTTCGACGACGCCGATCTCGAGGCCGCGGTTGAAGGAGCGGTTGCGGCCAAGTTCCGCAACGCCGGACAGACGTGTGTCAGCGCGAACCGCATATACGTTCAATCCGGAATATACGATACGTTCGCGGAAAAATTCTCCCGGCGCGTCAGCCGCCTGAGGGTCGGCAACGGTTTTGCGGAAGGGTCCGAACTTGGTCCGCTGATTGATGCGAACGCAGTGAAGAAGGTCAACGCACATCTGGAAAACGCGCTTTCCCTAGGCGCACGCGTCACAGTAGGGGGCGAGCCCAACAGGGCATCCGACCAGTTTTTCCTGCCGACTGTCCTGGTCAACGTCACTTCTGAAATGACAATCGCTCGGGAGGAGACTTTTGGTCCGCTTGCGCCGCTCTTCTCATTCGACACGGAAGAAGAGGTTATTGCGATGGCGAACGATACCGAGTTCGGTCTCGCAGGATATTTTTATTCGCGTGATCTCGGCCGGATATTCCGCGTCGCAGAGGAGCTGGAAACGGGAATGGTAGGCATTAACACCGGCCAGATCTCAAGCGAGATGGCGCCATTTGGCGGAATCAAACAGTCTGGCCTTGGTCGGGAGGGTTCTAAGTACGGAGCGGATGACTACTTAGATATCAAATACGTGTGCCTCAGCGTTGGATAGCCGCTAACCCATTGTTTTTCTAAGCTCCTACGGCCTTCGAGCCCACAATTTTCTTGGAAGACATCGGGGCCAAGCGGGACCAGTCCGCTATAGGTATCGGTAGCTGCGCCTCCGCGGTTCGAACCTGCGCCATGGCCGGCGCAGGCTTGATGAGAGGCACACCGGTCAGAGACGGAATGTAGCCGCGCAGGCACCCCAGACGATTTGGCGAACACAGCACTTGGCTATGCTGCAAGCGTTTCGACGTCGACATCCTCGTCAGCCGCGACCTCAGGAAACAGACGCGAAAGAGCGGCCCCTCTTGCCGGGCGATCGAGGGCGTACGATGTTCGCGTAAAGCGCATTCCCTCCAGAAGTCCATCGATGTACCCTGCGGTTGTGTCAGCCGCCATGATCAGCGCGGTATCAACGGTATGGATGTATCGGCTCGTCACTGTGCCACGCGAATGACCGAGCAGAGCCGCAACGGTAGCTTCTGTGAAACCGAGGTCGTTGGCGATGCTGGCGAAGCTATGGCGGAGCACGTGGGGCGTTATGTCCTCGAGTGTGGTCCCCTTGAGAACCTTCTTCCAATATTTAGGGAAGCCAACCAGCGGCTTACCCTCGACCGTGCCCGGAAAGACGAAGGTGTCTTGCTCATTCCTGCTTAGATCATCCGTCATGTCCAGGACCGGCAGCCCGACAGGCCTTACAGAGACCCCTTCCTTGCTGTCCTCGAAGCGAAGTCAAAATCATAGCGATCCGGCCTTTTTCGTTGCTCGAAACGCTAAACGGCATCTCGACAACGCGTTCACATAATGTATACTTTAATACATTAACTCGGGAAGCTAACATGAATGCAGCGGTCGAAGGCCTGGTGGGATCCTTGAAACAGTCGGCAGGTCCGAACGAACACAGAAACAGCGTCCTCGTCGATGCGGTCGATCAGGCGATGCAGCTGTACGCATCAAAGAACCAAGGCAGCAGGAAACTTTTCGAGCGTGCACAAAAATCGATGCCGGGTGGGAACACCCGGAGCGCGCTGCATTTCGATCCATTCCCCCTCTATGTCAGCGATAGCGCGGGTGCGTACATTCGCGACATCGATGATCACCGATACCTCGATGTTCTCGGGGAATTCACCGCCGGAATTTACGGTCATGCAGATAACCGCATTCAGAGGGCAGTGATTTCAGCCTCGGAACGCGGCGTATCCAATGGTGCTCCAGGCGCGGCGGAGATCGAGCTCGCAGAACTCGTCTGTGCCCGGTTTCCAGGGATAGAAACTGTTCGGTTCTGCAATTCCGGAACAGAGGCAAATCTATACGCGCTAACCCTAGCAAGAATCGCAACTGGCCGTCGGAAGCTGCTGTGTTTTTCGGGCGCCTATCATGGCGGCGTCTTTGTCTTCGGCGGTGGCGGTAGCACAATGAATGTCCCGTTCGACTGGACCGTGTGCCGTTACAATGACGATAAAGGGGTCGCAGAAACGATCAATAGGTTGGGGTCGGATTTGGCGGCAATAATCATTGAGCCGATGATGAGCAATGGCGGCTGCATAGCGGCAAGGGCTGAGTTCCTGCGGATGCTCCGCGAGCGATGCACTGCCGTTGGAGCGCTGCTGATTTTCGACGAGGTGGTGACGTCCAGAATGGGCCCAGGTGGACTGCAGCAGATTCACGGAGTCCTCCCCGATATTACAACTCTGGGAAAGTACCTTGGCGCCGGCTTTTCCTTCGGCGCTTTTGGTGGCCGTGCTCAAATAATGGATCTGATGAATCCCATGCGGTCCGACGCTCTTCCTCATGCCGGTACGTTCAACAATAACGTGTACTCGATGTCGGTCGGTGCGGTAGGCTTGAAGGACGTATTTACGACGGAGCAATCCCAGAGGCTTTTTGATGAAGGGGAAAAACTGCGAGACCGGCTAAACAAAACCGCCAAGGCTATATCGCCCGCGGTTCAATTCACTGGCTGTGGCTCCGTGATGAACATCCATTTCGTCCGCGGCGAGATCAGCTGCCCCGAGGACGTTGCACACGAATCGAAGGATCTCATGAAGCTGTTTCACTTCGATCTCCTCGATGCGGGTGTTTACGCGGCACGCAGGGGGCAAATCAATCTCAGCTTGCCAATGACGCAGCAAGACCACGATATGATAGTCACGGCGGTGGCCGGATTCCTGCAGCGGCGAAAGCCGCTGATTGACGCGACAATTTGAAATCGACAGCACCAATTCTGGGTAGGCCATGACATTCGAACCGCAATTCAAGCATCGCAATCTTCCCGATCAGGTAGCGGAACATATCGTTGTTTTGCTGGCGAATGGCGATTTGCAACCCGGACAGCGGTTGTTCGAGAAAGATATTTGTCAGCTCCTGGGCGTCAGTCGAATCCCGGTTCGCGAGGCCCTTCGAATTCTCCAGACGCAGGGCGTTGTCACGACGGAACCCAATCGTGGGACCTTCATCACTGAGTTCGGATCGGATGAGACATCGGAGATGCTTGAGGTGCGCCTAAGCGTCGAGCGGATCGCACTTCGGCGCCTGCTGAAACAGGTTGCTGCCCGGCCTGAAATCATCAGCGAGCTGCAGGATTCGATCGACGAAATGCGTCGGGCGGCCAAGCTGTCCGACCAGCTTGCATACTGCCGCGCTGACCTGAGATTCCACAGCCGGATGGTGGAGCTTTCGCAAAGCCCGGTACTCAAGCCGATCTGGGATTCGCTCGCTCGTGGTGTCCTGGTTTTTCTCATGCAAGAGAGGAATGTCGCCTTCGACTACGAAGCATCGATCCGCGACCACGAACTGCTTGTCGAGATGATCCGCGACCGGAAGCGAGGCGCCCTTGATCAGGAGATCGAGCGCCACATCATGGGATATCTAAAACAGCATCGTGAAGTGCAGTCGGAAGCGCAGAAGGCGGCGAAGGCCCAATGACCGCTTCGTCGAGAAAGCTGGGACGCAGCGGCGTCTTGCTATCGCCCGTTGGTTTGGGTGGGGTTCCACTTGGCGAAATCTATGCCCGTGTAGACGAGACTGCTGCGCAGGAGACGATGTCGGCGGCATGGGACGCAGGCATCCGCTACTACGACACGTCGCCCTGGTATGGGCGCGGATTGAGCGAACTGCGCTTCGGCACCCTGCTGCGGCAAAAGCCGCGCGGCGAATTCGTGCTGTCTACGAAAGTTGGTCGTACGTTTCACCGGCCGAGCGATCCGGCATCTTTCAAGGGCGAATTCTGGGCTGGCGGTCTGCCTTTCGAGCACCGGTTCGACTACACCTATGAAGGGATCATGCGTTCTTATGACCAGAGCCTGATGCGGCTGGGGCTGAACACGATCGATCTTCTGCTTATCCATGATCTTGACGTCGCCGAAATCGGATCCGAAGACCTCGTGAAACATCACTTCAGGGATTTGGAGCGATCCGGATGGCGCGCCCTGGAAGCACTTCGCCGTTCGGGCGAGATTTCGGCCATTGGGGCTGGCGTCAACATCCTTGGCACAATCCCGGAATTTCTCCGACGCTTCGACCTCAACTTTTTCCTGGTGGCGATGCCTTACACGCTCCTCGATCAGAATGTGCTCAACGAAGAATTTCCACTTTGCCGAGAGCGAGGTGTTGGGATCATCGTAGGCTCTCCTTACGCGTCCGGAATCCTAGCTACGGGCACGACGACCACCAATCCCTATTACAACTACCTGCCCGCAACCCCGGCTATTCTTGAAAAAACAAAGCGGATAGAGGCGGTCTGCCTCCGACACGACGTTCCACTCAAAGCAGCCGCATTCCAGTTCCCGCTCCGCCATCCAATTGTTGCCAGCGTCGTGTCGGGGGCCGGAACGCCGACCCAGGCAACAGAGAACGCGCGCTTGCTGGACGTCAGCATCCCGCAGGATTTCTGGCAAGAATTGATGTCTCTCGGCCTCTTGCACCCCGACAGTCCCCTAGCCAAGGCGGCGTAGGCGATGGCCAGCGACACTCTAAGACCGCCCGCGCATGTCGCCTTTCTCGGCTTGGGCAAGATGGGCGTTCCGATGGCCAATGCGATCGCGAAGGCAGGGTTTCGCGTTTGCGCATGGACAAGATCCAATCGAAGACCGGGCGCCCTCGCAGCAGCTGTGGAATTCCTTGCTTCGCCGCTCGCAGCGGTCGAGGGTGCCACCGCCGTTGTTGCAATGCTTGCTGATGGCGCTGCCACGAATGACGTGCTTTTCGGTGCGGGCGTCGCCGACAGGCTGCGGCCGGGGACGATCATCGTTGACATGGGGACTTCCGGACCCGAACTGGCCAGCGAGCATCGCCAAAGGTTTGCGATGCGTGGCTGCGCTTATCTGGACGCTCCGGTTTCTGGCGGCGTTGCCGGGGCCCTGAACGCCTCTCTCACCATCTTTGCTGGAGGCGAGGCCCAAGACTTCGAACGGGTGAAGTCGATCCTGGAAGCAATGGGAACGCCGCATCGCCTTGGTCCGGTAGGTGCCGGGCAAACTGCAAAACTGGCCAACCAGATCATCGTGGCGGTTACGATCGCGGCACTGGCCGAAGGATTGACGTTCGCCGAAACGCACGGCCTCGACGCCGCCAGTTTGCTCGCGGCGCTCAAGGGAGGTTTTGCCGACAGCGCAGTGTTGCGTCTGCACGGTCCGCGTATGGCTGCGCGCGATTTCTCGGCAGGCGGGACGATGCGACTCCATCTGAAGGATCTTCGTTTGGCCAAGGGCAGGTCCTCCGAGACGTTCTGTCATTTGTGGCATGCAAACAAGGCCCTCGACGTCTTCGAGGCTTTGGTTGCACAGGGCCTGGGCGAGACCGATCACAGCGGCTATGTCCTGGCGTACGGGGCGCCCGGTCATCCGTGACGATTACCTTAGCCAATCACGAGTTGGGCCGCGAATTGCGGCGGTTGCGCCCGAGCCTGCAGCAAATCTGGCATTTGGCGGCGCCGATCATCGGCAGCTCATGATCACAGCCACATCCAGCGTTTTTCTGATCGACCTGTAGCGCATGCATGAGCGCCAATTACGATCTACCCTCTTGATTTGTTAGAAAGTATACATTATGACAAACACAGCGATGACGATCGCAGCAAAAAACGGCCAACAAAGAGACCGGGGAACAGATTATGAGAAGCAAGCTTTATGCACTGACGTGTGCTGCTGCGACGGCGCTCGGATCGACCATGACCTTCGCAGCCGACATCAAGCCGGCCCTCCTTTACGACCTTGGAGGCAAGTACGATCACTCTTTCAACGAAAGCGCGTTCAACGGCGCGGAGAAATTCAAGAAGGAGAAGGGCATTTCCTTCTCGGAATTCGAACCGAGCAACGACGCCCAGCGCGAGCAAGCCTTGCGGACGTTTGCCCAACGAGGGGCTGATCCCATCGTTACGGTCGGCTTCACCTGGGCGCTGGCCCTGGAGAAGATCGCTCCTCAATATCCAAAGACCCGTTTCGTCACCATCGACAACACCGTCGACCTACCGAACGTGAAATCCATCGAATTCCGCTACAACGAACTTGCGTTCCTTGTCGGAGCGCTGGCTGGCATCAAGACCAAGACTGGCACCGTCGGCTTTGTCGGCGGCATGGATATTCCGCTTATTCGTGACTACGAGTGCGGCTACGAGACCGGTGCCCGTCACACCAACCCCAAAGTCACTGTCTTGCAGAACATGACGGGCACCACCCCGTCAGCATGGACCGATCCGGCGCGCGGCCGCGAGTTGGCGCTGGGGCAGTTCGATCGAGGCGCCGACATCATTTTCGGGGCAGCGGGCGGTACCACGATGGGCATTCTGCAGGCGGCCGCCGACGCCAACAAGCTCGCGATCGGAGTCGACTCCAATCAAAACGGCATCCATCCCGGCCACGTGCTGACATCTGCGATGTCGGCGACGGACGTTGCTGTTTACACGGCATTCTCTGATGCCGCCGACGGAACCTGGAAGGCTGGGGCCACAAGTCTCGGTGTCAAGGAGGGGGGTGTCAACTGGGTTATCGACGAGAACAATCGCCCGCTTCTGACCGATGACGACATCGCGAAGGTTGACGCTGTCAAAGCTGACATCGCCAGCGGCAAGGTCAAGGTGCCCGAATACACCGAAACCAACTCGTGTCCTGCCGGCTGAAGCCCGTGGCATCCAGGAAAATGGGCCGTGTGCTGCGCGTTCCGTTTCGCGGCCCTGGTCACCTCTGAGCCCCGACCGCTGATCGTCGCCGTTCCGTCCACCGGGAACCGAACTGGCAGCCGTGAAATAGCGCCCACCAGGCAGTCATCGCCTGCCTGGTTCGATAGGAGAATAGAAATGTTACGCCAGTTTTCTTCATTCTTCTGCGCTGCCATCCTGGCGCTGGAGTTGACGTCCTCTTCCCTTGCCTCCGACATCAAGCCTGCTCTGCTCTACGATCTCGGCGGCAAGTTCGATCGCTCCTTCAACGAGAACGCGTTCAACGGCGCTGAAAAATTCAAGAAGGAGAGGGGCGTACCCTTTCTGGAATTCGAACCGAACAATGATGCCCAGCGCGAACAGGCTTTGAGGACGTTCGCGCAAAGGGGCGCCGATCCCATCATAACCGTTGGCTTTCCGTGGGCCCTCACACTGGAAAAGATTGCTCCCCAGTATCCGAACACAAGATTTGTGCTCATCGACAGCAAGGTCAATCTTCCAAACGTCCAATCGATCGAGTTCGCATACAATGAAGGTGCTTTCATAGTTGGAGCACTCGCCGGGCTCAAGACCAAGACAGGATCCATCGGCTTTGTCGGCGGAATGGATATCCCAATCATCCGTAGCTTCGAATGTGGATACGAGACTGGTGCCCGGCATACCCGTCCCGACATCAAGGTCATTGAGAACATGACCGGGACGACGCCGTCTGCCTGGGCGGATCCGGCCCGCGGCCGCGAACTCGCTCTCGGTCAATACGATCGAGGCGCGGATATCGTTTTCGCGGCTGCCGGAGGCACCACGATGGGAGTTCTTCAGGCCGCGGCCGATGCCGACAAATTGGCGATCGGCGTCGGAACGAACCAAAATGGCGTGCATCCAGGCCATGTCCTTACTTCGGCAACGGCTGGAATCGATGTTGCCGTTTACCGGACGCTGTCTGATGCATCGGACGGAAATTGGAAGGCAGGAGTGCTGCGGCTCGGCGTCAAGGAAGGCGGCGTTGGCTGGTATCTCGATGAAAACAATCGTCCACTTCTGACTGATGATGACATCGCCAAGGTCAAGACAATCGAGGCCGACATCGCGAGCGGCAAGGTCAAGGTGCCCGAGTACATCGAGACCAACTCCTGCCCCAAAGAGTAATGACGGGTTGATAAGGCAGATGCTGCAAATCGCCGGATATACGGATCAGTGGGTGGTTTCACCCGGGGAGAAGGTTGGTGTTCGGGTCTCGTCTCGCCATCCGTCGTTTTACGCGCGGCTTGTCTGCCACCTCGGAGCGATTGAAACTTCCCAGCACTGGTCGTCGAAAACAGTTGAAATCAACGAAGCGCGAAGCGGGCCATATCCGGCTGTCGAGCGGCCGCTGAAACTCGGTTCTTTCTTCTCCAGCGATGTCACCCATCAGTTGAACGAAGCCGCGTTGGTTCTGGTCTTCGATCTTTTCCCAACTTGCTTCGGCACTGATGGCGGAACCGTTGTTACGATTGGTTTCGAGCAGTGGCACCTGAGTCTGCGTCATGATCCATCGGGCGTGCTTTTCGTAGCCGCCGGAAATCCGGACGCCCAAGAAATCAGGAAATTTGATGGCCTCAAACTTCATCTCCTGCGATGGCAGAGAATCGCTGTCCGGCTGGATCCCTCCAATGGAGTGCTTGATGCCTCCGTTGACGGCTCGTCAGCGCAATCCGAGACCGTTCGACTAGGCGGCGCTCCTCACAGCACTTTTCTAACAGGGTTTGCACTCGCCGGCCGGTCTACAGCCGATGGGATACGCGGCGACTTTGACGGCAAGATCGCGTCTCCCTCATTGTTCGGCACAGTGCGCACATTGGCGCAGGTCTTGGTATCTCCCGAAACATCGGAGCGCATCGCGCGTTGGAATTTCGGATCCTTCGAACAAGGACCATTCAGCGCGCCGGACGAATGGGGCAATTGTCAGCCAGGCCAATTTCTCAATAGCCCCACCCGCGCGGTTACCTCATCTTCCTGGGATGGGAGAAACAACGACTTCCGCGACTTCGGTTCGCAATATGATGCCGTCTGGTTTCACCGCGACGACCTTGGCGATGCCGGATGGCCCGTTGATTTTGAGCTAACTGTCCCAGCAAGTGCTGTGGGCGCCTGCTCGATCATCCTTTCCGCATTCAGGGACGTCGACTGGACGGATCGTGCGAGCTTCGACGCGGTGCCTCTGTTTGTGCCGCCGTCATCAACCTCGAGTTCACGCGTCGCGCTGGTTTTGCCAACGTTCTCGTATCGAGCCTATACCAACAACACCTTTGCGGAAGAGGCCGATCCAAAGGTGTTTCAGCGAAAGAAGACGTCGGTTTCGAAGCCACTGTATGACTATGCAATCGATCACGGCCTGAAATCGCTCTACAGCCTCCACAGCGACGGATCCGGCGTGTGTCTGGCGTCACTGAAAAGGCCGCAGGTCACCACCAGGGCCGACTTCGATTCCCAACTGCAAGGATTCCCGCATCAATTCTCCGCGGACCTTGCGATCGTTGGATGGCTTCACGACCTGAACATCGACTTCGACATCCTCACCGACGAGATGTTGCATGACGGCGGACATTCGGTACTCGCCCCGTACGATGTGATTCTGACAGGTTCCCATCCCGAATACGCCAGCGCATCCCTGCTTGATGCCTATGAGGATTTTGCGGCGACAGGGGGGTCGATCATGTATCTGGGCGGTAACGGCTTTTACTGGTCGATCGGGCTGAATGCAGACGTGCCCGAGTTGATCGAGGTGCGCAGGGCGGAAGGCGGGCGAACCTGGTCAACAGGTCAAGGCGAACGGCGTCAGCAGCTTGACGGTCGTGAGGGGGGCATCTGGCGCGGGCTGGGCCGCGCGCCAAACAGGCTCTTCGGCATTGGCTACTGCGCACACGGTTTTTCAGGTGACGGAACCTACAAGGTCGAAACGTCACTGAAGCCGGAAAGTCTTCCCCGATATCTGGCGGCAGCATTCCGAAAGATCGGAGACCGCCCATTCGGCGTAGCCGGTCTAGAACTCGACCGATACGCTCCGGAACTAGGCTCTCGTGCCGACGCGATCGTTCTTGCGCGTGCTGAAAGCATGCCGCCCGGCTATGTGCCGACCGTCGAAGAGTTTGCCGACCTCGACGTCCTGATCGTTGATCCGAGGGCTGCACTGCATGCCATGGTCAGGGGAGACATGGTGCTTTTTCGGCATGACGGCGGCGGCCAGATTTTTTCCGTCGGCTCCATCCGCTGGACGAACGGTCTTCTCGATCCAAATGATGAAATGCAAGTTGCATCGGTGACCGAGGCCGCCTTGCGCGACCTGCTGGCCGATGCAGCGTTCAGACGTGGGATGGTTTCGGCCGAAGGGTGGGCAGCATGCTAATCACAAAACCAGAGTCGATCTTGGAGGCAGTGCCGCCCGCCATCGAGTTCATCGGGCTGACCAAGAAGTTCGGGTCGCTTCTCGCCAACGACAACGTCAGTTTCGCGATCCGCGCGGGAACGATCCACGGCATCGTCGGTGAGAATGGAGCCGGAAAATCGACGCTCATGAGCGCGCTCTTCGGTCTGTACAAACCGGATGCCGGCGAGATCAGGCTCAACGGAAAGCAGGTCTCGATCAAAAGTCCTTCGGCTGCCATCGCACGCGGCGTTGGCATGGTTCATCAGCATTTCATGCTCGTAGACCGCCTGACCGCTCTGCAGAACGTGATCGTCGGCTCCGAAGGCCGGTTCTGGCTTGGCGGGAGGATCAGCGCCTGTCGTGAAAAGGTGACGGCTATCCAGCGACGGTATGGCCTCGCGTTCCCTCTCGATGCGACGATCCGATCCCTCCCAGTCGGCGTCCAGCAACGTGTCGAGATCGTCAAATCGCTGTATCGAGGCGCGGAAATCCTGATCCTCGACGAGCCTACCAGCGTGCTGACGCCCGACGAAGCCAAAGGTCTGTTCCATGTCTTTCGCAGCCTCGCCGCCGAGGGCAAGACTATCATCCTGATCACCCACAAACTCCAGGAAGTCCTGGAGGTGACGGACAATGTGACGGTGCTCAGGCAGGGACGCTGTATTGTCACCACACCGACAAATTCGGTTACCCGCGCCTCCCTCGCGGAGATGATGGTTGGGAGAAAAGTCGGGCGTATTTCGGACGTCAGGGCGCCTGCGACTTGCGACGTAAGGATCAGGGTCCGGGATTTGGCGTTCCGTGATCCGTCAGGAACGGCAAGGGTCTCCGGCCTGTCGTTCGACGTTCATGGCGGAGAGATTCTTGGAGTTGCGGGCGTTTCCGGAAACGGCCAGACCGAATTGCTTTCGATGCTTGCAGGTCTCGTTGGCCCATCGGACGGCAGTATCCAGCTCGGGTCTCTAACCGTCACGCCAAACCAGCCGGCGTCTCCGATCAAAGTGCGGGCCAGCGGTGTCGCCCATGTGCCTGAGGATCGATTGCGCCACGGTCTCGTGCCGAAATGGAGCGCATTGGAAAATAGCGTCCTTGGGCTGCAGCGGTCCGGCAAGGTAGCCGGGCTGGGCAACTGGATCGTGCGGTCCAAAGTTGCGGAATGGTGTCGCGAGCTGATGATCGCACACGATGTCAGGCCTCCCGATCCGCATCGGCCGATCCGTGTTTTTTCCGGTGGCAATCAGCAGAAGCTGGTGATCGGCAGGGAGCTGGCGCTCGATCCCGAGATCATTCTGGTCGGCCAGCCGACGCGGGGCGTCGACATCGGTGCCATCGAGAGCATCCACCGCAAGCTCCTCGCGCAGCGGCAAGCCGGCAAGGCCATCCTTCTTGTGTCGGTAGAGCTCGAAGAGGTGATGGATCTTTCGGATCGCATCCTGGTCATGTTCGAAGGCCGTTCGATGGGTGAACTGCTGCGCGATGAATTCGACGAACGAGTGATCGGCCTGATGATGGCCGGTTCGCAGCGCGACAGCGCTATCAAGCAGATTGGCGGAGGAGAAGGCTGATGCGTCGCATGTCAACGGTCGTCGGCGGCGTTCTGGCCGCTTTCATCAACATCTTCATCGCGGTCGCGCTTGGCGGCATCTTAATCCTGGCAGTAGGCGAAGATCCGATTGCCGCATTGGATGTCGTGCTTCAGGGCGCCTTCGGAAGCCTGGACGGACTAAGCTACACTTTGCACTATGCCACGAACTTCATCTTCGCCGGTCTGGCCGTGGCAATCGCTGCGCAGGCCAACCAGTTCAATATCGGCGGCGAGGGACAGGCCTATCTCGGCGGTCTCGGCGTAACGCTGCTGTGCTTCGCGATGCCGGGCTTTCCCTGGTATGTTGCCTTGCCCTTCGCGATTGTCGCGGCGATGGCTTTTGGCGCCATCTGGGTCGCTGTTCCCGCCTATATGGTCGCGCGGCGCGGCAGCCATCTCGTCATCACGACGATCATGTTCAACTTCCTGGCGTCCCTGTTGATGATCTACCTGATCGTCAATCAATTCCGCGAGGCCGGTTCCATGATACCGGCGAGTGCTGCAATCTCGCCTTCCCTCGAACTGCTTCGCTTCGATCAGATCCTTGCTGCGGTGGGAGTTCAGGTCCCTGAGTCTCCTCTCAACGTCACGATTCTCGTGGCGCTGGTTTGCTGCGTTCTCGTGACCTATCTGGTCTGGCACACGCGGTGGGGGTACGAGCTGCGTGCGGTCGGGGCCAACTCCGAAGCGGCGGCGTTCGCGGGGATTCCGGTCAATCGCGTGATTATCCAGGCGATATGCATCTCTGGCGGGCTTGCCGGACTGATTGGCGTCAATGAGATCATGGGGGCCCAGCATCGGCTGATGCTCGACTTTGCCTTTGGTTACGGCTTCACGGGTATCGCTGTTGCACTCATTGGGGCCAACCATCCGGCAGGCATCATCCCGGCATCGATCCTGTTCGGCGCGCTCTATCAGGGCGGTGCCTCGCTTTCATTCCTGTTTCCATCGGTCTCACGAGACGTAGTCATTGTCCTCCAGGGCCTGGTGATCCTGTTCGCCGGCGGGCTCGTGCATGTGTTGCGTCCACTCGCCACAAGCGCGGTCGAGGCCGTGCTGGTCCGGATGGGTATGGCTGGGGAGCGCATTTAATGGACTACCTCGCTCTACTCCTGATCACCGCCTCCGCACTTCGCCTTGCTGTCCCCGTTTTGCTTGCCGCAATTGCCGGCCTTTACGCGGAAACATCCGGCCTGATTGACATCGGGTTAGAAGGCAAAATGCTGGTGGGAGCCTTTGCCGCAGGCGCATTCGCCTCGCTGTCCGGAGATCCGTGGATTGGATTGGCTGGGGCCATGGCAGTGGCAATCGTCATTGCCATGGCGCAAGGCTTCGCCTCTATCACGCTGCGCGGCAATCAACTCGTGATTGGATTGGCCATCAACATCATCGCCAGCGGGCTGACCGTGTTCCTCGGCATCGCCTGGTACCAGAGGGGAGGCCAGACGACCCCGCTTGCCGATGCTGCCAGGTTTCCAGCCCTGAAACTTCCCTTCGCGGAGAGTATCGCTCACGTTCCAGTGGTGGGGCCTCTGTATAATGTTGCGCTGAGCGGCCACACAATCCTCGGCTACCTCGCTTTCGCGACGGTGCTTGCGACCTGGTTTATTCTGTATCGCAGCAGCTACGGCCTGCGGCTGCGGGCGTGCGGCGACAAACCGGAAGCCGTCGACACGGCAGGCGTCTCGGTTGTCGGGCTTCGCTATTCGGCCATGGTCATTAACGGCGCGCTTTGCGGCGCGGCTGGCGCTTATCTTGCTATCGTCCAAGGCGGGGCCTTCTATCGGGACATGACCGCTGGGCAGGGGTTCATGGCGCTCGCGGCGTTGATCTTCGGCAACTGGCGTCCGGGAAGGGTCCTTGCCGCTTGCCTTCTGTTCGCTTTCGCCGACGCAATCCAAGGGCGGCTTCAAGGCTCCGTCCTCGCTGGGTTCGAAGTCCCGACGCAATTGATCCAGGGGCTGCCTTATTTACTCACGATCCTCCTACTCGCCGGGGTTGTGGGCCGGGCGGAAGGGCCTGCGGGGGCTGGAAGGCCCTACGTCAAAGGCGAGCGCTAGCGGAAAGACCGCCACGGGTCTTCCGGACATTGATTTCCGTGGAATCTCATGAATGCATAAAAGGGAAATACGATGAAGACGAAAGTAATTGTCGACACCGACACGGGCGTGGACGACGCGATGGGGTGCGCGCTCGCGCTCAGATCGCCGGAACTGGACGTTCTGGCATTCACGTCGATCTTCGGAAACGTCAGCGTTGAGCTTACGACAGAGAACACTGCTTATCTAATGGAGGTTTTCGATCGGACAGACATTCCGCTTGCAAAAGGCGCTGGTCGCGGGCTGGTCGGCACCCCAAACTACTCACCGTTCGTCCATGGCGACGACGGCGTTGGTAACGCTGGCTTCGAAAAGGCAAAGAAGGTCAAGCCGATCAAGGCGTCGGCTGCAGAGCTTACGGTTGAACTTGCGCGCGCCAATCCTGGAGAGGTCAGCTACATCGCTCTCGGGCCGCTCACCAATCTGGCCCTGGCGCTGGCAATCGATCCCGACCTCCCAACCTATCTCAAGAAAGTCGTTTGGATGGGAGGGGCGGTCTATGTGCCCGGCAACGTTACTCCCGTGGCAGAAGCGGACGCGTGGCATGATCCGGAAAGCGCACAGATGGTGCTGCAGCAATCCGGATGGGAGGTCGAAATGGTCGGCCTCGACGTGACCGACGACACCCTGCTCGATGAAAACGATCTCGAAAGACTGAAGGCTGGCAGCGCGCAGGGCCGTTACCTGGCGGCGATGATGCCGTTCTATATGAACTTCTATTCAAAAAAGCTTGGACGCTACGCTTGTGCGGCGCACTCCGCTCTCACCGTAGCCGTTGTCTCCGACCCGACTATCGTGACAGCGTCGGAAAGGTTGAAAGTTCAAGTCGAGCTCAAAGGCTCGATTACCCGTGGGATGACCGTTGCCGATCGCCGGACGAACGGGGCCAATGGGGGAGATGGACAGTGGCCTGATATGCCCTTGACCAAAGTCCTTCGCGACGTTGACCGGGACCGTTTCCGGGAAATGTTCCTGAGCCGCGTAGAGGTTTAGAGCGTTCATTATTGCGTCGGTAGGCGATCATTGAATGAGTGTTGTTCCGGCGCTTTCCGACGGATTTCGACCAAACTACGTGGACGCCGTTATAGGTGCCCGCGTAGTCGAACATTTGGCAGATTTCGATTGGCGTATCGTTGGAACCCCACCACTTGGTATCGACGTGCCGAACAGCGACATCGATATCATCTGTCATACGTTAAACTATGAGCAGTTTGCAGACGTCGTCTGGGGTTCGTTTGGCTACCACCTCGACTTCTCTTTGAGGCAGTGGTCTTCTGGCGAACGATGCGTCGTCTGCGATTTCTTCTTCGATGGTTGGAAATTCCAGATCTTTGGGGATCGTCGGTGCATTGTCGATCAGGCGGCGTGGCGTCATTTCGTCGTCGAGCAACGCCTTCTGGCGCTGGGCGGCGAGACATTGCGGCAACGCGTTTTTGCCGAGCGACTGCAAGGTTTCAAGACCGAACCGGCGTTTGCGAAGGTTCTTGGACTCGACGGCAATCCTTTTTCCGAAATGCAGAAACTGTTTGAAGCCGAAGACGAGGACCTGTGCCTCCTCATTGCCAGAAACTCCTAGAGAGCTTTTCAAACGGCACTATTGAATAGGACAGTTGTGATGACGCGAGTAACCGCAAATGACCTGCTTCCGCAGGGAAGTGCCGGACTCCTGATTGGGCGCGTATGGTCGAACGAGGCGGGCGGGCCATGCCCGGTCCTGGTCGATGGGGACAAGTTGCGTGACTTGTCGCGTGTCGCGCCTACGGTATCAGGGCTGCTCGAAATCCCGACGCTCCACGAAGCATTAGACGATCCAGAGCGGTTGCCTATGCTCGGCAACGTCGATGACTTTCTCAGCAGCGGTGGCAACAGAGGGCCCTCAGGCGCGCTGCTTGCACCTTGCGATCTCCAGGCTGTGAAGGCCGCCGGCGTGACGTTCGCAGGCAGCGCCCTGGAGCGTGTGATTGAAGAACGCGCAAATGGCGATCCGCATCGTGCAGAGGGACTGAGATCTGAGCTAGCTCCGGTTCTGGGCGACAGTCTGCGAGGCGTTATAACAGGTTCGACCGCGGCTGAGCACGTCAAGGACGTCCTGCAAGAACGTGGAATGTGGTCGCAGTATTTGGAAGTCGCTATCGGACCGGACGCCGAGATATTCACCAAAGGCCAGCCCATGGCATCAGTGGGCTGCGGTGCTGAGGTCGGGATCAACCGGATCTCGCATTGGAACAATCCGGAGCCGGAGATTGTTCTCGTGGTGAATTCGCATGGCGCAATCCGCGGCGCCACTTTGGGAAACGACGTCAACCTGAGAGATGTCGAAGGCCGCTCCGCTTTGCTGCTCGGCAAGGCAAAGGATAATCATGCCGCCTGTGCAGTCGGACCATTCATACGGATTTTCGACGCCAGTTTCGGGCTGGAAGATGTCGAGCGGGCGATCGTGTCGCTTGAGATTACGGGCCGGGACAGCTTTTCGCTGAAAGAGCAAAGCCCTATGAGCGCCATATCGCGAAAGCCCGCGGACCTTGTTCGGCAGACGATTAACGTCAACCACCACTATCCCGACGGCTTGATCCTCTTCCTCGGAACCATGTTTGCTCCAGTGCAGGATCGAAAGGGCATAGGGATGGGCTTCACCCACGAAGTTGGCGACGAAGTACGGATATCGAGCCCTAACCTGGGAAGCCTAATCAATGTTGTGAATTGGTGCGACGCGATTGAACCATGGACGTTCGGCGTCGGTGCGCTGATGCAGAACCTGGCGCGGCGTGGGCTTCTACCGCAATGACGACTGACCAAGGCGCCCACAAAAGACTTCGATCCCAGGATTGGTTCGACAATCCCGAGCATATCGATCTCACCGCGCTCTATCTTGAGCGCTTCATGAACTACGGCCTGACCCCGGAGGAGTTGCGGTCCGGCCGGCCTGTTATCGGGATAGCGCAAAGCGGCAGCGACCTGACGCCCTGCAACCGGGTGCATGTCGAACTTGTTGCGCGCGTGCGAGACGGAATTCGTGACGCGGGTGGCATTCCGATTGAATTCCCGACACATCCGCTGTTTGAAAACTGCAAGCGCCCCACCGCCGCCCTGGACCGAAATCTGGCTTATCTGGGACTTGTCGAGATCCTCTATGGTTATCCGATCGACGGCGTCGTGCTGACGACTGGATGCGACAAGACAACCCCGTCCGCGCTGATGGCAGCTGCCACCGTGAACATTCCGGCAATCGTTCTCTCTGGCGGTCCCATGCTCGATGGGTGGCACGAAGGCGACCTGGTAGGCTCCGGCACGGTTATCTGGCGATCACGGCGGCGGCTTGCCGCGGGCGAGATTGACAAGCAGGGCTTCCTGAAAGCGGCGCTCGAGTCCGCGCCGTCGGTAGGACATTGCAATACGATGGGAACGGCATCGACGATGAATGCCATCGCCGAAGCTCTCGGCATGTCGCTAACAGGATGCGCAGCAATTCCTGCCGCCTATCGCGAGAGAGGGCAGATGGCTTACTGGACGGGCCGCCGGGCAGTCGAGCTTGTGCGCGATGATGTGAAACCCTCTGACATCCTCACCAGGGCAGCGTTTCTGAACGCCATCAAAGTGAACACGGCGATTGGAGGCTCGACAAATGCGCAACCCCATCTGGTTGCCATGGCTCGGCACGCGGGCGTCGATCTGTTCCACGACGACTGGCAGGTCCACGTATGATATTCCGCTCCTCGCAAATGTTCAGCCCGCAGGCGCGTTCTTGGGTGAACGCTTCCATCGCGCTGGCGGCGTTCCTGCCGTCATGTGGGAGCTCCTGAAAGCCGGAGTTCTTGATGGATCGTGTCCGACGGTCACGGGCCTTACGATCGCTCAAAATCTGGAAGGACGCGAGTCGCAGGACCGTGAAGTGATCCGCCCGTACGCTTCGCCATTGAAGGAGCGCGCCGGCTTCCTGGTTTTGCGTGGAAACCTCTTCGATTTCGCCATCATGAAAACGAGCGTGATCTCCGAGGATTTTCGTCGACGGTATTTGTCCCAGCCCGGACGCGAGGGGATATTTGAAGGAAAGGCCGTCGTATTTGACGGCTCCGAAGACTATCACAACCGCATAAACGACCCATCGCTCGAGATCGGCACAGGCAGCATTCTGGTGATCAGGGGAAGTGGACCGGTCGGCTGGCCCGGATCCGCCGAAGTGGTGAACATGCAGCCACCGGACCGACTGTTGCGCAGGGGAATATTGAGCCTTCCAACGATTGGCGATGGGCGCCAATCGGGAACGGCTGACAGTCCCTCAATCCTGAATGCGTCTCCCGAAAGCGCCATCGGCGGAGGGCTTGCGTGGTTGCGCACAGGCGATCTCATCCGGATCGATCTCAATGCAAGGACTTGCGACGCGCTGGTCGATGCTGCCGAGATTGAAACACGCATGCGCGACGGCTTCCCAGGCGTGCCTGCGGACGCTACCCCATGGCAGCGAATTTACAGGCAGACCGTCGGGCAATTGTCGGAGGGGGCCTGCATCGAGGAGAGCATTGAGTTCAGGGATATTTCTCGGCGGCCGCCCCGACACAATCATTGACCGCATCGGCCAATGCTGACGTCCATGCCTCGTCGGGGTCCGCACAGTTCAGGGGAAGAAAGAATGCAAAGTCTTGTTGGAAAGACCGTTCTGATCACGGCCGCTGCCCAGGGAATAGGAGAGGCGAGTGCGCACGCCTTGGCACGCGCAGGTGCGATTGTGATTGCAACCGACATCAACGAACCGGGTCTTTCCCATCTGGGGGGAGTGTCCGGCATACGGACGCGCGCATTGGATGTTCGGGACGACCAAGCAATCAAGGCGACGGTAGCCGACATCGGGCGGGTCGACATTTTGTTCAATTGTGCGGGTTTCGTACATGCCGGAACCATCCTTGAGATGTCGGACGAGGAACTGCAGTTTGCGCTTGATTTGAACGTCCACTCGATGGTGAGGACCATACGCGCAGTACTTCCTGGCATGGCAGGGCGCGGAGCAGGCTCCATCATCAACATGTCCTCTGTCGCCTCGAGCATCAAGGGCGTTCAAAATCGTTTTGCCTATTCGCTCACGAAGGCTGCCGTGATCGGCCTCACGAAGTCTGTGGCTGCGGATTATGTCGGTCGGGGTGTGCGGTGCAATGCAATCTGCCCGGGGACGGTGGAAAGTCCTTCGTTGGACGGACGGATGCGTGCGCAGGGCAATTACGAAGAGGCGCGAGCTGCTTTTATCGCCAGGCAGCCAATGGGCCGGCTTGGCACTCCGGAAGAAGTAGCCGACCTCGTCGTCCACCTCGCTGGAGCAAGTTACACAACAGGGCAGGCCTATGTGATTGACGGCGGCTGGGCGCTCTAAAACACTCAGGAGAAGCGGGTATGAAGTTAGTACGATATGGCAATCCGGGCGCCGAAAAACCCGGATTGGTTGACCATGATGGGACGGTTCGCGACCTGTCTGGCCAAGTGAACGATCTTTCCGGGGAGGCGCTCGATCCAAAGGCGCTCGCCGAGTTGGCAAAGCTTAATCCGAGAAAACTACCGAAGGTCAATGGCCACCCACGCATAGGTCCATGTGTAGCTGGAGTGGGCAAGTTTATCTGTATCGGCCTGAACTATTCCGATCATGCCGCGGAAACCGGAGCGACCGTACCGCCAGAGCCAATCATCTTCATGAAGGCCACGTCCTCAATCGCGGGCCCGTATGACGATGTCGTCATTCCCCGGGGATCCCAGAAGACCGATTGGGAGGTCGAGCTTGGGGTCATTATTGGCAAGACGGCAAAATACGTCACTGAAGAAGATGCCCTTGGCTATGTGGCCGGCTTCTGCGTGGTGAATGATGTGTCGGAACGAGCGTATCAGACCGAGCGGTCGGGTCAGTGGACCAAGGGTAAGAGCTGTGACACGTTCGGGCCGGTAGGACCTTGGTTGGTAACGAAGGATGAAGTTTCTGACTTTCAGGCCTTGCGGATGTGGCTCGAAGTGAACGGAAGCAAGATGCAGGACGGGTCCACAAGAACGATGGTTTATGGGGTGGCTTTCCTGGTTTCCTACCTCAGCCAATTCATGTCCCTGCACCCCGGTGATATCATTGCCACAGGAACGCCGCCCGGTGTCGGAATGGGTATGAAACCGCCGCGTTTCCTGAGGGATGGCGACGTGGTGGAACTCGGCATCGATGGGCTGGGTGCGCAGCGGCAAAAGTTCAGAGCTATGGATTGATTGAAGTTTTCCGCATTGGCATCCGCGGGAATGGACGGCTCCCCCCGTTGCTGTCCGAACAATTTCTCGCCGGGACGAACTCAGATTGTTGGGAGAAATTCATGAATCTTGATTTTAAGTCGCTTCCAAAGGCCGAAACTCACGTGCATCTGGAGGGATGTTTTGACGTTTCCACCATCGTCGAACTGGCTCGGGAAAACAGCCTCCAGTTGCCAAGGCCCGAAACCGATCTGCTTAAATTCTCTGGCCTTGCCGAGTTTCTTGACTTCCTGGATTTTATTTGCGGCCTAAGCCGCACGAAGGATCAGCTTGCCAAGGCGGCCTATGCATTTAGCAAGCGCCTTAAGGATTCGGGTATCGGCTACGCTGATTTGATTGTGAATCCGACACATTGGAAGCTTTGGCGGAATGATTTGGCGAGTTTCATTGATGGACTCGACGCTGGATTTCGGGCCGCTGAGCAGGAAGGCATGCCACCCGTAGGCCTTTGCATAAGCCTTCTTCGCCAGCAAACGGGCGAGGAAGCTCTCGAGCTGGTTGATATGCTGACGCAATTTCGTCACCCGCGGGTAGTTGCATTGTCGATCGATGGCAATGAAATGACCGCCGGGCGCACCGGTCCTCGTTTTGCCGATGCATTTAGACGCGCTGGACTTGCCGGGTTCAAAAAGACCGTGCATGCCGGAGAATCAAGTGGGCCGGAAGGCATACGAGATGCGATCTTCCTTCTGGAAGCAGATCGCATAGACCATGGCGTTCGCGCTGTTGAGGATAGTGATCTAATAAAGGTGCTTCGTGACAGGCAAGTACCGCTAGGCATTTGCCCTACCTCCAATATAGTTCTCGGCCTATATAAAAGTCTTGAGGAGCATCCCATCGACACTTTGCGGAAGGCTGGGGTACCGGTGTCGGTCAATACCGACGACCCGGCATTGCTGCAGATTGGGTTGGTTGACGAATTTGAGCGCTGCGCCACGACTTTTGGATGGGATAAAGCGACGTGTTGCGCTGTGGCTGAGACTTCAATCCGTGCATCCTTTGCGAACCAGGATGTTAAGACCCAACTTCTGGGAGATCTCCAGGGTTGGATGTCTGAAGGATTCGCTAGAGTCTAAGACGACGACGGGTCGTCGAAGTCTCGATGGAACCCGAAATTGCGTCGTTTGAATGCGGTTGCTCGCTCGCCGGGAAAATACCTCCCGATAGGCCCTTCAAGTACTCCACGGTGGTTCGTGACGGCTCGTGCCCGTGGGGTATCGAGCGGGATCCTTGTGCACCAGGATTATTGTGCTGTTTTGCATCGAGACGAATTCTCCATTCAGATGGCCACCGTCAGCGGATCGGTGGTTGCGCCCCCTGCAACCAACATGCTTTGTAATCCTACGCCTCTGCGTCGTTGCTTTCGACGATGTGACGAGGCGAGCAGAGCAGAGCCTCAACTGGAGTCTTCATTACTGGGTTCGCCACCGAATACGAGAACATACGAAGGATACGGTTTGGCGAACCACCCGGTAACCGTTTGTTTTTGTTGAAAAGACGACGTCCCTCTGCGACTAACATAATCGTTATTTGTCAATGGGTTACGAAGCGGTTCGCCCAAATTGATTCAAGAAGCTGATAGCCGCTCGCTGACCGCATTCATCTTCTACCGAATGGCAGCTTTGCGCCTTCATGTCGGCCGCGGCAATCAGCACAGTCGGATGCCAAAAGCAGACTTTGTTGACGTTCAATCGGACGGTCGTCACGACGGCCCCGTAATCTATCTCTGGCTGATCGTCGCCTGGGGTCGGGCCATATCTCATTGCCATCACGCCAACCAGCCGGCGGCTGCAGGCGTTACGATGGAGCGATGAGCACCAAGTCGGTCCAGGCAGGCGACGGGACCGTTTCGTCGAGTTACCGGCCAGCCGCTGAGAGCACCATTGGCCCGTATAGTCGTTTGCGCTAACGACGGCTGCGGAATATGCGCGATGCAATCCAGCGCAGCATACCAGTTATCTCAATGCGGCAGTCAGGTCTCTCTCAAGCTCAACAAACTGAGCTTTAAGGTTATTACAAACTGCTTTCACTGCAGCGTTGCCCTGTCGGTCCGAGTGCACCAGGAGCCCAATTTCGCTGGCCCGAAGATCCTGTTCGGCCAGAGGCACATGTCTTAGCTCGCCACTCTTTAATTCGTCGATGAATCCCAGTGGAGTGAAGAACCCCAGACCAAGCCCTGTCGAGATAATGTGCTTGGTCAATTGCAGTGAGTTTGTTGTCACCACGGGATTGAACTCGGCTCCACTGTGGACGAACTCCGCCTCGGCGGTTGCGTCGAGAATCCACGGTTCATTGAGCATCACGACAGGGAAGTCGGCGCATTCAGTAAGCGAGACTTGATCGCGCTCGGCAAGGGGGTGATTCTTGTTCACAATAGCACCGAGGCGCATTCTTATTCGCGCTACGACAGCATATTTCTTGTAGCGTTCGTCGATAAACTGAACGGCGACATCAGGCCGTTGGGCTCTCATTTCCTCGGTGTTCTGGCGCGGGCTGGCGTCGATGACACGGTATGAAATGTAGGGATTTTCCTTAGCGGTTGCTTCGATCGCACGAGGAAGAATGCGTACCATCACCGACGGTATCGAAATGACTTTCACCTCGCCGTGGATGTTGCCCGTTAGCGAAGAGACGTGGCGCCGCATATCCTGCCATTTCGCCAATGTTTCGCGTGCATGCTGAACAACGCTTTCGCCTGCCGGCGTCAGGCGAACCCCGTTCCCGTGCCGTTCAAAGATCGTCACACCCATATCGGCTTCCAGCTTCAGGATCTGGCGATTGACCGCTGAAGAGGCAACATTCAAGACGCCCGCTGCCTTGCGGATCGATCCCAGTCGAGCAACCTGATCGATATATTTCAAGATGGACGAATGCATGTCGCAGCCCTAAGTGATGCCTTTCTGGCATCGCTCATAGCGAAAATCTGCGCTTCCCGACAGCACTTTCTCATGTCCATTATGTCGGCGTCCTCCAAAACGAAGTCGACAAGACATAGAGGGCCGGGTGCAACGGAGCTTAAAAGCTCAATCGAATGGGAGACGACAATGTTCAAAGGTAGTGTTTCGCGACGGTCCCTGCTGAAGACCGGCTTGGTTGTCGGGGGCGCTCTTGCCATGCCGACGATAGTTGCCACCCGGGGTCGCACCGCATCAGGCGTGCAGACGATCAACATGCAGCTTAGCTGGCTCGCCGGCGGCAACCAACTGGGCGAGGTTGTGGCAAAGCAACTTGGCTATTTCGAAGAGGCCGGAATTGATCTTGCTATCCAGCCTGGTGGCCCCAACATCGACGGCGTGGCGGTGGTGGCTAGCGGTCGCTACGAATTCGGTCAGGTGTCGTCCAGCACGCAAGTCATACTTGCCTCCTCCCAAGGCATCCCCGTGACCTCCTTCGCGATCGGGGCCCAGAAGCACCCCTACGCCTATTTCTCATTGCCGAAGAATCCAGTCCGCAAAGCGTCCGATATGATCGGCAAGAGAATTGGCGTGGAGGTGTCGGGGCAGAACCTGCTGGCCGCCGTCCTGGCAAAAAACAGCATCACCGAAGACCAAATTCAAAAGGTCATCATCGGCTCGGATTTGACGCCGCTGGCGAGCGGCCAGGTCGATGCCATCGCCGGTTGGGAGACCAGCACGACGGCGTTGCGCGTTCTGGGTCCAGATTTCATTACGATGCGGCTGTGGGACAATGGCGTCCAACTCTACGCGCTGCCCTATTACGCAACCCACGATGCCTTGCAGTCCAAGCAGGAATTGCTCGCATCGTTTGTCCGGGCTGCAGGCAAAGGCTGGGCATACGCTCACGACAACCCTGAAAAGGCCGTCGACCTTTTGATCAAGGAGTATCCTAACCTTGTGAAAGAGGACGAGATGCTGACCGCTCCCATCATGCTGGGTTTCGCCTTCACCGACAAAACCAAGTTCAACGGCTGGGGCAGCTTCGATCCGAAAGTCTGGCAAAGCCAGATCGATATGTTCGACACGCTAGGGCAGTTGCCGGCCGGAAAGCCGTCGCTCGACAGTGTCGAAACAACATCCATTCTCGACGCCACCAAGAACGATCGCCCGAAAATCGGTTGAGATAATGACAATTCAGATTGCTGCATTCGAGAACCCAAGATCCAACTCCGACACCGAAGCTAGCGCCATCGATCTTCGCAAGGTGTCCGTGCGTTTCACCACAGATCGCGGGACCGTTACCGCTCTCGAGAACATCGATCTTTCGGTGCCGATCGGAGGATTCCTGACGCTGCTTGGCCCCTCCGGATGTGGCAAATCCACGTTGCTAAGGGTCATCGCCGATCTCATTGCGCCGACATCGGGCAACGCGACCGTGCTTGGAGGATCTCCCTCCCTGGCACGGGCGAGACGAGACATCGGATTTGTCTTCCAGGATGCCGCACTGTTGCCATGGCGCACGGCGCTGCAAAACGTAGCGCTACCGCTTGAGGTGGGTGGCATCAGCCGTCCGGGCCGGCGCTCTCCGGCCGAACTGCTCGCTCTGGTCGGACTTTCAGGATGGGAAAATGCCTACCCTCACGAGCTCTCGGGTGGCATGCGACAGCGTGTGGCAATAGCGCGAGCCTTGGTCAATGACCCGAGGCTGTTGCTCATGGACGAGCCTTTCGGCGCGCTGGATGAGATCACCCGAGACCGGCTCAACGAGGAATTGTTGGACGTCTGGGCGAGCACCGGCACAACAATCCTGTTTGTGACCCATTCGATCTACGAAGCCGCCTTTCTGGCTGAAAGGGTGCTGCTGTTGGCTGCAAATCCAGGCCGCATCAAAGAAATTGTGCCGGTTTCCCTGCCCAGCCCGCGTCGAATAGCACTGCGCGAAACGACCGAATTCACCAAACTTGCCGGACGCCTTCGCGCCATTCTGGAGACATGTTGATGAGTGCGATGCCTGTTCATGCGCTGGCGGTAAACAAGGGCTTCGCCAATGATACGGAAGCTCAGGCGCGCTTCAACGCGGCCAGACGGTATCTGGCCTGGAGGAAGCGTCTGCTGCCGCTAGCGGCCGGAATCGCGCTCCTCATCATTTGGGAAGCTGGCGTCCGCTTCTTTGACATAAAGTCTTTCATCGCACCGGCGCCGAGCGCGGTTGCCGTGGTGTTCGTAGAGAAGTTCTCAATTTTGATGGCCAACCTGTGGCCAACTGCCGTCGAGGCATTTTGTGGGTTTGCGATCGGCAACATCGCGGCGGTTTTGCTATCGACCGCGTTCGTCTACCAGCGGACCGCCGAGGAAGCATTCTTTCCGATAGCCGTAATGGTCCACACCATACCGGTCATGGCCTATGCCCCAATCCTGGTTCTTCTCCTTGGCAACGGGATGGAAGCAAAGGTCGCCATAGCCGCCATGATCTGCTTTTTCCCGACGCTGGTGAATATGACGCGCGGGCTGAAGAACGTGAACCCACAGCAGCTGGAGCTGATGAGGATACTGTCTGCCTCGCCACGTGAGGTCTTTCAAAAGCTGCGGTTCAAGAACTCGCTGCCCTATCTGTTTTCGGCCTTGAAGATCGCAGCCTCTACCTCCGTCATCGGTGCCATCGTGGGGGAGTGGATCGGCGCCGACCGGGGGATTGGCGCGCTGATCATCCAAGCCACCTACAACTACAATTCGCCTCTCCTGTACGCCACGATAGTGGTGGGCGCCGCTCTGTCGGGAACATTTTTCGCGACAATCTCGTGGATCGAGCAGCGCACACTTTCTTGGAATGTCGACGAGACGGCTTGATCCAGCGCAACGTTTTCACGAACTGAACGGGAGTGCCATCCATGGCAAATCTTGACTATATTTCAGAGCCAGGTGGGCAGGTTCCCGTCGTCGGGTCGAGCGACATGGTGGTTGTCGGCGGAGGGCCAGCCGGGATAGCGGCCGCCGTGTCGGCAGCCCGCAATGGGTTGTCGGTGACGCTACTTGAAAGATACCCGTATCTTGGCGGACTGGCGTCAGGCGGTATGGTCCTGGTGCTCGACGACATGTCGAACGGCACGGAAATTTCCGTCCGGGGAATCTGCGCGGAACTCATTGACCGCATGACAAAGCTTGGTCTTTGCGTGACGCCTCCGGCCCAGGATTGGGTGTCAGACAAAAAGATTTTTCAGCGTTGGGCTCGATGGGGTGTGTATGACTTCCATTCCCACGAGAAGCCCCAGCCCATTTGCTACGCGTCTGCCTTTGATCCGGACGGGTTCAAGCGAGCGAGCAACGATATCATTACGGAGGCAGGGGTCTCGCTGAGGCTTCATTCGTGGTTTTCCAGCACGATTGTTGCGGACGGTGAAGTCAAGGGCGTGATCTGCGAGACCAAGGCGGGGCGGCAGGCTGTACTCGGCAAGATCGTCGTGGATGCGACGGGGGATCTCGACGTCGCGGCATCAGCCGGTTCGGCGCACAGCAAGGGCTCCTTCGTCGTCACCACCGTGTTTCGCCTTGGCGGTGTCGACACAGAGGAGGCCGAGCGATTTGAGTATGAGGAGCCCGCAGCGTTCCCGCTGCTCGATCGCGACGCGAAGCGGATCATGGGTGGCTCGTGGGAGCGCTGGTGGCTGAAAACACCTTTGCCGGGCATTGTCTGGTGCAACTGCCCGCATATGGCCGGGTTTGACGGCCTGTCTGTTGAAGATCTGACACGGGCCGATTTCAAAGGCCGTGAGAAGATTGCTGAGCTGCTGGCTTTCGTGAAAGCCAAGATGCCCGGATTCGCCAAAGCGTTCATTGTCGATGTTGCTCCACAGGTTGGCGTTCGTCAGTCGCGGCTGCTGGAGGGAGAATACGTCGTCACCAAGGAAGACGTGACGTCGCGACGACATTTCGGCGACAGCGTCGCTCGCGGCCGGGATTACTACTATCCCTACCGGTCGCTGCTCCCGAAGGGCATCGCCAACATGCTTGTGGCCGGACGGCATTATTCGTCCACTGCCGCGGCGCAGAGGATCACGCGGGAAATTCCTCCCTGCATGGCGATGGGAGAAGCTGCCGGGGTGGCCGCAGCGATGGCGCTCGAGCAAGGGTTGGCCCTCAATCGGATCGACGTAGCGGAGCTGCAGCGCAAACTGCGCCAGCAAGGCGCCGATCCCGGCGACCGCCCGTCAGCAAATGCATCCCCCGAAATGGCAGCAGCGGAGTAAATCAGTGATGGAGACGGCAAGCGAACAACCCCTGGCTGGCATCAAGGTCATCGATTTCACACAAGTCATGCTGGGTCCGTGCTGCACACAGGTCCTCGGCGATTACGGCGCCGATATCATCAAGATCGAGCGCCCAGGATTTGGTGATCTTTCCCGAACCGCCATTGCGGACGATCCGGAAGGTTTGAACAATCCGGTGTTCAAAAGTCTCAATCGAAACAAGCGGTCCATCGCGCTCGACTTGCGCAAAGAACCGGCGAAAAAGGTGATCTACGACCTAGTCAGAAGCGCCGATATCGTGGTGAACAATTTTCGGGCCGGCGTGATGGAACGCATGGGTTTCGGCCACGAAAAGCTGGTCGAGATCAATCCGAGAATTATCTCGGCATTCGGTTCCGGTTTTGGCCAAATCGGTCCGCTGTCACACAAAGGCGGTCAGGACACTTTGGCGCAAGCACTCTCCGGCGCCATGTCTCGTCGAGCCGAGGTCAAATCACCTCTATCAATATACCCCACTGCGCTCGCCGACTATTCAGCCGGCATGCATCTGGTGCAAGCCATCCTGCTGGCCCTCCTGCAAAGGGATAAGACAGGTCGCGGACAATCGGTCTCAGTATCGCTGTTTGAATCCATGCTGGCGATGCAGATGCAGGAAGCAGCAATGCTGCTGCAGCGCAAGCAGGAGCTGAACTGGGCGGCATTCCCACTAACCGGGACGTTCGAGACCCTCGATGGAGCCTTGGTCCTGGTCGGCGCTTTCAAGCAGCATCCGTTGCGCGACATCTGCAGAGCCTTGAAGCTTCCGGATCTGTCTCTGGATGAACGTTTCTCTACATTCTCCGCGATGGTTCTCAACAAGGCCGATCTGCAGGCACGCCTGCGTGCACGGTTTGCGACCGGCACCACCAGTTATTGGCTGGCCCAGCTCGAAGAGCAGGACTTGTTGTGCGCACCCGTCCTGTCTCTCAAGGAGGCGTTGGATCACGACCAGACAGCCGCCAACAACAGCATCGTCGAGGATACTCAAGGCGCACTTCTGGGAACGCCCTTATCCATGAGCGACGACGGCTTCAGGATCAGACATTCGCCGCCGGGCCTCGGCGCCGACGGGCGCGCCATTCTGGAGGAGGCGGGATATTCCGACGAAAAGATAGCGTCGCTGATTGCCGAAGGCGTCTTGGCCTACGACCAGAACAGGAAAGCAGCATGAGCATCCACTTCAATGTGCGCGATCACGTCGCGCGTGTGACGATTGACCGGCAAGATCGGATGAACGCCATCGATGCTCAGGCTGAGGCGGAGCTTGTCAGCATTTGGGAAGCGATTGAGAAAGACAACGATGTGCGCGTTGTCGTGCTGACCGGTGCAGGCTCCCGGGCCTTCTCGACCGGAGCCGACATGAAAAGCGGCTCGACCATGAGCGGGCTCGAATATTGGGCAGCGCCAAGGCCCGGCGGTTTCGGCGGCATCGCGCTTCGCGACACGCTCAACGTGCCTGTGATCGCGAGGGTGAATGGTCATGCTCTCGGCGGTGGCATGGAGATGGTCCTGGGCTGCGACATCGTGATTGCATCCGAGGCGGCGACATTCGGCTGTCCAGAGCCGCGCGTGGGACGCATCGCCATGACCGGCGGTATCGCGCTGCTGACGCGTCGTGTCGCACACGTGCACGCAATGGGCTTGCTGCTGAGCGGTAAGAAGATTGGCGCGCAAGACGCCTTTCGCATTGGCCTGGTCAACGAAGTGGTGGCCGCGGACGACCTTGATGCGGCCGTCGACAATTGGGTTTCAGACATACTGGCATGTGCGCCCCTGGCATTGAAGGCAACCAAAGCTCTGGCACGAAGTGCCGTTACCCTGCGGCCCAAGGATGCACAGATGCTGCGTCTTCCCGAACTGGTCGACGCGCTGCATTCACAGGATCAGGACGAAGGGGTGAAGGCATTCCAAGAAAAGCGCGCGCCGGTTTGGACTGGGCGCTGACGGAACCACAATGGTCTACGTAATTGCTGCCAATTGCATCGACGTCAAAGACGGCGCCTGCCAGGACGTGTGCCCTGTCGAGTGCATCTACGAAGGCGGGCGTATGATGTACATCCATCCGGATGAATGCATCTCCTGCGGGCTCTGCCTGTCGATCTGTCCGGTGGACGCGATCTTCTCGGAGGACGATCTGCCCCAGCACGAACAAGCGTTTCGCGAGATCAACGCCGAGTTCTTTGGGGATGCCGTTACCGGCTGGGGCGAGCCCGGAGGCGCCACGGCACATTTTCGTTCCGATATGGACCACCCGAATGTGGTGGACGTCCAAAAAAAGGAAACCAACCAGGCATGACGTTGCATAAGAATTTCGTTGCCGGCTCTTGGTCAGACAGCAGCGAGTCCGCCGAGAATACGAACCCATCAAACACGAAGGACATTATCGGAGTCTATACGCGGGCCTCGCGTGAGCAGGCATCGACAGCCATTGCCGCTGCTCACGCTGCCTTTCCGGCTTGGTCGAAGTCCGGTATCCAGCGACGCCACGATATCCTGAAGACGGTGGCCGACGAAATCCTGGCGCGGAAGGATGAACTCGGCAGGCTCCTCGCGCGGGAGGAGGGCAAGACGCTGCCTGAGGCGACCGGCGAGGTTCTTCGCGCCGCCCAAATCTTTGATTTCTTTTCGGGTCAGGTGCTGCGGTTGGCGGGAGAGAAAATACCATCAACCCGTCCTGGAATTGATGTGGAGATCACCCGCGAGCCAGTGGGCGTCGTTGCAGTGATAACCCCTTGGAATTTCCCCATTGCAATACCCGCCTGGAAGATTGCTCCCGCGCTAGCCTACGGAAATTGCGTTGTGTTCAAGCCAGCCGAACTCGTTCCAGGCTCGGCCTGGGCGTTATCCGACATCATCGTGCGCGCTGGAGTTCCGGAAGGCGTGTTCAACCTTGTTATGGGGCGAGGATCTGAAATTGGTGACGTCATTCTTCAGGACCCGAGGGTCGACGCCGTTACTTTCACTGGATCTGTTAGAACTGGCAAGCGGATCGCGGCCGCTTGTGTCGCACAGATGCGCAAATTCCAGCTTGAGATGGGGGGTAAAAATCCGCTCGTCGTGCTTGACGATGCCGACCTTTCTACCGCTGTCGACTGCGCCATCAACGGGGCTTACTTTTCCACGGGCCAACGCTGCACGGCGTCATCACGGCTGATTTTAACTGAGGCGATCCACGACAGGTTCGTCTCCGCTGTAATCGATCGTTTGAAGACGGTCACTGTCGATGACGGACTCAAGGCCGGAACTCATATTGGTCCGGTCGTTGACCAGTCGCAGCTCGATCAGGACATGTCTTACATCGAGATCGGCTGTGGCGAGGGCGCTAAGCTGGCATGGGGTGGCCAACACCTCATCCGCGAAACACCAGGTTTTTACCTCCAGCCAGCCCTCTTCACCGAGACGAACAACAGCATGCGCATAAACCGTGAAGAGATATTCGGACCGGTCGCGAGCGTCATTCGTGTCAAGGACTACGAAGAAGCGCTGGCGGTTGCCAACGATACAATTTTCGGCCTCTCGGCAGGAATTTGCACGACCAGCCTGAACCACGCTTCTCATTTCAAGAGAAATTCCGAAGCCGGCATGGTGATGGTGAATTTGCCCACGGCGGGTGTCGACTACCATGTTCCGTTCGGCGGACGAAAAGCGTCCTCCTATGGACCTCGCGAACAAGGCAGCTACGCGGCGGAATTCTATACGACGGTCAAGACGTCGTACACGCAGCCTTAACACAGAAAGACAAGCACATGAATTTGCACGGTGTCATAGCCGCCGCAGCCACGCCGGTCACTTCGACTTGGCAGATCGACAACGATCATCTTATCGAACACTGCCGATGGCTTCTCGGGCCGGGAGGCTGCGACGGCATCAATCTGCTGGGCACGACCGGGGAGGCCTCCTCGTTTTCCGTTGCGCAGCGACTCGGCGCGATGGAAGCAGTTGCTAAAGCGGGTTTGCCGCTTGACCGGTTCATGGTCGGCACTGGGGCTGCAGCCCTCGGCGACACCTGCATGCTGACTTCTGCCGCACGGGATCTCGATTTTGCCGGCGCACTCGTCATTCCGCCGTTCTACTACAAAAGCATCGGCCAGGAAGGCTTGCTGGCCTATTTCCGCGCGTTAATTGAGACCATCGGCTGCGATGGCTTGCGGCTGTATCTCTACAATTTTCCGGCGATGTCGGCAGTGCCTTACGATCTTCAGAGCGTGGTCGGATTGAGAAGCGCTTATCCGGAACAGATACTTGGATTGAAGGACAGCTCCGGCGATCTCGACTATGCAGCCGCTGTTGCCAAAAGCCTGCCAGGGTTTTTGGTGTTTCCGAGTGCCGAAGGGTCTTTAGCGACAGCGACCGAAATGGGATTCGCAGGTTGTATATCCGCGACCGCAAATGTCACAGGGCCGGCTGCTGGTCGAGCTTGGAGAAGTGACAATGCCGACGAAAAGAGCACAGCCTTGAAGCTAGCAACTGAGATGCGAAAGGCGATTACCCGGTTTCCGCTGGTAGCGTCGGTCAAAGCAGCATTGTCGATCATCCAGAAGGACACAAATTGGCTGCGCTTGGTTCCGCCGTTGACGGGACTTTCGCCAGGAGATGCTGACGAGCTTTCTGGGAGATTACAAGATTTCAATTTACGGGACAATGAACAACATACATAACCCATGCGTTGAATAAATCAGACAGTGCCCCGTATCTTGGAGACTTGTTTGGAATTCTGGGTTAGCGCACACGCTCAGCGTAGGATGCCCTCAAATTTGGGTTCTGCGGACAGTCCGTCGATTTCGCGTGGGAGTCTGCTTCTGCCCTATTTTTCTCTGCAGCAGACGGTCCACTATCGGCCCAAATGCGGCTGCGCTCATAGCGCTGTGATCAAAAAATGCATTGATTGACCTTTTTTGTGGATAGAACTGAGGCAACGCTCGCATGGAAACTAATTGTCTTCTTGGTTCTTTGGTTCGCCAGGCCATACGAGAACATACGAAGGATATGGTGTGGCGAACCACCCGCTAACTGGTTGATTTTGTTGATAAGATGACGTCCCTCCGGGCCCACCACATTAATGTATATCAAAGGCTTACCCGAAAATATTCACAGGTGAGTTCAATTATCTCGGCTAAGCTCATGGCGTTCGAAAGAAAACATTTGGGCCCTTTGCGCGTCGATTCTCCTTCTCATCCAAGACACACGTCACACCTAATACAGAAATTCTGGCGCCGAAAGAGCGCTGAGCGATCCGTGCGGTGATCGGCGGCAACGACGTGCAAATGGGATGGTTGGGCGCTCATGTGGCAAGGGGGAAAGTCTGCATTTTCCCTGCCATAGACCGGTCGGATCGAAGCAGTCATGGCGAGCATCCTCAAACCGTTGGCTAATTCGAGCTGACCCCGTCGCCGCGCGGCGGCAATGCGTTATCCGTTAGTGCCGCGCAGCGTCTCGAATAGGAACCAGACGCGCTTCTCGCCCTCGTCGATCCAGTTTTCCATAAGGCTGGCGGTGGCCACATCGCCATATTCGTCGCAGAGATCGTGCATCGAGCGCATGCTCGCGACCAGCGTTGCATTGTCCTCGCGCAGTTCGGCGAGCATCTCGTGCGGCTGAGCCAACGGGAGTGGTCCGAACAAGGAAGAGCGTGCTCAGCGATCGTCGATTTGGCCACGTCGAGCGGTTCCGCGGCGCGCAGGGCAGTATCCAAGAAAGCTGTGGCCGCCCAAGAGCGCTCCCGGTCTGCGATCCTTTTTGAATGAAATGCGCAGTCAGGTCGATCCTTGGACAGGGGGCCACCTCCTGGTCTGCCTTTGCTGGCGCGGAATCGCGGGTCCCTACTTTGCTGCCTCCCCAGCATCTCTTGCTGCAAGCGAACCAAGCGCCGACCAGTCGAGATTGTCGCCGCCATGGGCGAGCAGGCTCAGGAAGCGGTCACGCAGAAGGCTGGCGATGGGAAGCGGTACGCGCAGCTCTTCGGCCGCCGCGAGCACCAGCCGGATGTCCTTCTGGCCGAGTGGTGCAGCGAAGCCTGCCGGCTCGAATTTTCGATCGACGATCAGCCCGCCATAGGTCTTATAGACAGGAGCGCCAAACAACGTCGAGGTGAGCATATCGAGATACTGATGTCGATCGACGCCGCCTTTACCGACAAGTGCAAGCGCCTCGCCGAGTGATTCGATGACCGAAGCGATCAGGAAATTGCCGCTGAGTTTCACGAGATTGGCGGCCTTGGGCGTCTCGGATACAACGAAAGTCTTCTGCCCAACGGCGTCGAAGAACGGAGTCGCGGTTGTGACCGCCTCCGACTCGCCGGCGGCAACGACAAAGAGCTTTCCGTCCGCCGCAGCCTCAGGCCGACCGAACACGGGAGCAGCGACGAAGCGTTGGCCGGCTGCGGCGTGATCGGCTGCGAGCCGCTCCGCCAAGGCAACACTAATTGTACTGGAGGAGACATGGATCGCGCCTTTGGCCAGGCTCGCAAGTATGCGTTGGTCGCCATACACCACGCTTTTGACCGCATGGTCGTCTGCCAGCATCGTCACGACGATCTCGCCATCGCAGGCTTCCGCAACCTCGGCGGCAGACCGGGCGCCCATCTGGACGAGCTCTTCGTCCTTGCCGGGCGTCCTGTTGTAGACGGTAACGTCATGCCCGGCCTTCAAAAGATTGGCTGCCATTCCAGCACCCATGCGCCCGAGTCCAATGAAACCAACATTCATAACGGTCTCCTTTGTCGATGACCCACGTGCAGATCCAGAGTTCGCTCCGTCTTGGAAAAGCGCTCTGAAGCGGCCGGGGCGATGATCGATGCTGCCTCGGACTCTGGTCCGATCGCAGAGATCATCAGCGTGCGCTGACGATCCTACTCCATTTCTTCGTCGCGACGGCTGTGCTTTGAGTTCTCGGGTGTCGTTTTGCCCCCAGGACGAGCGGAACGAACGGCCGGTACTCCCACACCGCGCCAGCGCCTTCGTCAGACATATTTCCGCCAGTTATGCTCCTCGCGGAATCCGAGTACCTCGCGCGCCTTGCGGTTGGACAGCGGCGCTTCGAATTCGCCCATCGGGCGGGTGAGCGGCACATCAGGGCACCAACGCCTCAAGAAGGCCTCGGTCGGCTCATTGGCGGTGATCGTGTCGTTGACGGCATTGAATACCTGAAAGCCGAGACCGTCCCTACGGACGCAAAGATCGACGATCTGACCCAGGTCGCGCGCGTCGATGTAGCTCCAGGCATTTCGTTTGCGCGACGGTGGATCGGCGACGAAACTCGGGAACCGGTCGTATTCATGCGGCTCGATTACATTGCCGATGCGAAGCGCATAGATGTCTGTATCGAAGCGCATGGCGAAGGCGCGCGCCGTTTTCTCGTTCACCACCTTGGACAGGCCGTAGCTGTCCATCGGGTCGACATCGTAATCCTCCTCCAGGGGAAACTGGTGGAAGTCCTTGTCCCCTTCCGCGAAGCAGATGCCATAGGTGGTTTCGCTCGAGGCGATAATGATCTTGCGGATGCCGAGCTTTGTCGCCGCCTCGATGACATTGTAGGTCGAAGCGACATTGGCCTGGAAGGTGACGTTGTCGGGGCGCAGCAACAAGGCGGGGATGGCGGCAAAATGCACGATAGCATCCACCGGCGCAGGCCCCTTGCCCGTGGTGAGCCCGCTGCTGTCGAAATGCATCGACAGCGCGTTGAAGGCCTGCCCGCTGTCGGTGAGGTCGGTGATCAACGTCCTGACACCGGGGTGGGCGAATGGCACCAGATCGAGGTTGAGCACCTCGTGGCCGCGCTCCAGCAGGTAGGGAATAGCGTGCCGGCCGGCCTTGCCGGTGCCGCCGGTAAAGACGATGCGCTTGCCTGGGGTATCGGATGCGGACATGCTGGCCTCCTTTGATGTTTATCGATGCGGTTGGCGTGCCGCCGAAGTCAGCGGCCACCCTCGATCTTGCGGTCGCGCTGGCTTATGCCGCCCGTTCCATAGGGATATTCCGACATTTCCGGTTTGCTCGCCACGTTGAGTTTGGCAATGTTCTCGTCCGTCAGCCTCAGCTTGGCCGCACCGAGATTGTCGGCCAGTTGCTCTCGTGTCCGGGCCCCGAGAATAACCGACGTGACCGCCGGCTGCGCGGCGACCCATGCCAGCGCCACCTGCGCCATGCTCGCCCCAAGCGCTTTCGCGGTATCTTCCACCGCGCCAATCACGTTCCAGGTGATCGGCCTGGCGTTGCGGGCGGCGAACGCTTCCATGCCGCGTGTGGGATTCTCGCCAAGGCGCGTGGCGCCCGCCGGCACCTGGTCGCGCTTGTATTTGCCCGAAAGCCATCCGCCGCCCAGCGGCGACCACGGCAGCAGGCCGATACCGGCGTCGAGCGAGGCCGGCACAAGCTCATGTTCGATGTCGCGGACCAGCAGGCTGTACTGCGGTTGCAGCGTCACGGGTGGTGTGTAGCCATTGGCTTTGGCCAGCCACACCGCCTTGGTCAGGTGCCAGCCCAGGAAGTTGGAGAACCCGTAATAGGCGATCTTGCCGTTACGGATCGAGTCGTCGAGAAAGCGCAGCGTCTCCTCCAGCGGCGTCAGCGCGTCCCAGGCGTGCATCTGGTAAAGATCAACCTGCTCGACGCCCAGGCGTTTGAGCGAGGCATCGAGCGCTGACCCGAGATGCTTGCGGGACAGGCCGAGATCATTCGGTCCCGCGCCCATGGGGAAACGACCCTTGGTGGCGATCACCAGATCCTTGGCGGTTCCGGGCTTGCTCTTGAGCCAACGGCCGATAATCTCCTCTGACACGCCGGCACTGTAGACGTCGGCCGTATCGATGAAATTGCCGCCGGCCTCGACATAATCATCCATAAGCGCGAACGACGTAGCTTCGTCGGACTCGTGTCCAAAAGTCATGGTGCCGAGGCAATAGGCCGAGACGACGGCGCCGCTATTGCCAAGCTTGCGATACTCCATGGTCTTGCTCCTTCAGGGATTTGATCGGGCCTGTCGCGTCGCGGGCCGATGCCATCGTCTCCTCAGGCTGCCTTTGATTGAGCTCGCCAGAGGTCGACGCCGCCCTCGGTTGCGTACCCGTCGATTTTGCGGAGTTCCTCGGTATTGAATTCGAGCTTCTCCAAAGCGCCGAGGGAATCATCGAGTTGGGCCACGTTGCGCGCGCCCACCAGCGCGCTCGTTACGCGTGGATCTCGCAAGGTCCACGCGATCGCCATCTGGGCAAGTGTCTGCCCGCGGTCGCTTGCGATCGCGTTCAGTCCGCGGACACGCTCTATGTTTGCATCACTCAGCAACTTTGTGTCGAACGAGCCGCCACGCGCCGCACGCGCGCCGTCCGGGACGCCGTTCAGGTACTTTGATGTCAACAGCCCCTGGGCCAAAGGCGAAAAAGCGATACAGCCGGCGCCAAGCTCTTCCAGCGTATCGAGCAACCCGTCCTCGATCCAGCGGTTCAGCATCGAGTAGGAGGGTTGGTGGATAAGCAGGGGAATGCCTTCAGCCCGCAGGATGCGCTCTGCCTCCCGCGTCCGCTCTGGCCCATACGATGAAATTCCGACGTAGAGCGCCTTGCCTTGCCGCACCATCTGCACGAGCGCGGCGATGGTTTCTTCGAGCGGAACATCCAGTGTCGGGCGGTGGGAATAGAAGATATCGACATATTCGACACCCATTCGCTTCAGGCTCTGTTCGAGCGAAGCAAGCAGGTGCTTGCGGGATCCACCCGCGCCATAAGGACCCGGCCACATATCCCAACCGGCTTTCGAGGAGATGATCATCTCGTCGCGGTGGCTCGAAAAGTCCTTTTTGAGGACCAGTCCGAAATTCTCTTCCGCCGACCCGTAGGGCGGGCCATAATTGTTGGCCAGGTCGAAATGAGTGACGCCCTTGTCGAAGGCACGCCGGATCACCGACCGGCCGGTCTCGAAGACATCTTGACCACCGAAGTTCTGCCACAGCCCCAACGAAATCGGCGGGAGCTTCAGCCCGGACCGACCACAGCGGCGGTAGGCAATCGCGTCGTATCTCTTGGCATCTGCAACGTACATTCAAGCCTCGTATTTGCATTGCATGCGCCATTCCGGTCCATCGGCCGCGCAGCATTCGAGAGATTGAATAGCATCGTCGATTAATGAATCAATGGGTGATAGGTAATCAGATCAGTGAGCTGTGCTCATCGATGGCCAATTGATTGTCACCCATGGTCCGGCCTCCGCAAAGTTCATTTCAGCGGATTGAGTTCGCGTATCACTTGAACAAGGGCGCTGATCCCGAAGGGCAGTTGCCGGCGACTCGAATAGTACATGGACAATGGTGGGCCGATTGACGACCATTGCGGCAGTGCCACTTCCAGCCGTCCAGCCGCAAGGTGAGGGCTCGCGAGCTTTTCCAAGCAATAAAACAGACCAATACCGTCGATCGCAGCATTGATGGCGAAGGCAGACTCACTTGAGATGAGTGAGCCAGGAACGTCGATCTCGCGCCGATCGTCGCCCTGCTCGAATTCCCATTTGTAAATCTGCCCTCGCCCCGTGCGGATGCGGATACATTGATGGGAATGAAGATCGTCAGGCAATTCCGGCCGACCGCGGCGCTCGAAGTAAGCCGGTGCGCCGACGACCACCCACTTGAGTGGCGGCGTCAATGGAATGGCGATCATGTCCTCCGGTATCGTGCCACCATATCTGAGACCGGCATCGAAGCCTTCCGCTGTCACGTCGACGAAGTGATCGTCGACGGCAATCTCCAGTTCGATATTGGGAAAGCGCTGCAAGAAGATCGGCAATGCCGGGCGCAGAAGTAAAGTTGACGCATCGCGCAGTACATTCAACCGCACACTACCGGCGGTCCCTTCGTGGTGCCCGTGCAGTTCTTCCAAGCCGGAATTGATAAGATCGAGGCCAGCACTCACTTTTTCGGCCAGCGCGCTTCCCGCTACTGTTGGAGCAACACTTCGGCTTGTGCGGTTTAGCAGCCTTACTCCAAGTCGCTCTTCAAGCGCTTTTACCCTGTGGCTGAGTGCTGATGCGGTTACGCCCAGATTGTCCGCCGCCTTTCTAAAACTGCGATACTGTACGATGAGCAGGAATATCGAAAGATCGTACACTTCAGCGCGACTAAGCGACATAACAACTCCCAATATCTAGATCGCCACGGCCTGGGCGTCGGTGCAGAGATGAAAACTCACCGATGTGGCGTTAAGCGGACGAGATCGAATCCTCACGATTGATCCACCATGCCACACAAAAATAACGCCGCCATCCGTCAGATGTGTCGAGCTCGCGAGTGCGCTGAATCATGCCCTGGCCGGCCGTGACGGGTGCTCTCCGCGTTGAAAGACGAACCATTCGTCGATTTCGGTCGGATTGGGGGACGCGGAAACTCGTCGACCGCGCCTTTCTGGAGATTGGCATCGAGCGTCGCACAGTCTTCGTGGTCAGCGACCTTGAAACGCTCGTGTAACTGGTTGCCTGCGATCCCGCGATAGCCCTTGTTCCGGAAGCCATCGCCGAAGCACGGCCTGCACGCTCAGCATCAACCCGATCGCACAAACAGAACTCTGCTGTCGTAAGCTACGCAGCCGGCGACGGCCCAAGTCATTGCCCTCCAGATCACGCGCCGAAGGTCTTCTGCAACTCCTGGCGAACACGAGAAGACCTGACAGCAGTTTTCAACCAATAAAGGACCATGACTTCAAAAAACTGCCGGATATGGCTCATCCCGCTGCCAGGGAAGAACTCGCTCCCGCTCGATGTCCAATCCTCGACCCGCTGTGGCACTGACGCTGAATTGAAGAGCGGAGCATATCCCTGCTTTGGTCCCCCGTTTCTCAGCGGAATGGATCAGAGATGCCGCAATGCGCGCATCTGTATCGTCTGCAGGAGGTACCATGCGCTTTAGAGGTAAAGACGTTCTCGTGACCGGCGGGAATTCGGGGATAGGCCGTGGTATCGTCCACTATTTCCTGAAAGAGGGAGCCCGGGTGGCGTTCGCAGGCCGCGATCGCGAAAAGGGCCGCGCCGTTGAAGCGGAAGCAAAGGCGATCGAAGGTGAAGCCCGCTTTTTCCAGTGCGATCTGTCGGAGGAACATCAAGTCGAGGACCTGATCGGCCAGACCGGCCAATGGGGGCGGCTGGCGGTTGTTGTCAACAACGCAGGCGCCGGTTCGCGCCGGAGCGGGATCGAACCGGGCGATCGCCCCGGAGCGAGGTGGGACAAGATGCGCGGCGCTAACCTGGACTCCACCTACTTTGTATCCTCCTACGCCTTGCCGCTGCTGCGGGATTTCGGCGGAGGTGCTATTGTGAACATATCGTCTACGGCTACCTTGCACGGCAACTGGGGCCTGTACTGCGTCGCCAAGGCGGCCGTTGAGGCGCTCACACGATCGTTGGCCATCGAAGGCGCTCCGCATCGAATCCGGGCGAATTGCGTCAGTCCAGGCTGGATTGCCACCGAAACCGATACAGCGGCGCCCGCATCGGGTGCCGGCGACTGGACTGTGGCGCCAAGCGTGTTCGGCCGGATGGGTACGCCGGCCGAAATTGCTGCGGCTGTCGCGTTCCTTGCGAGCGATGAGGCTTCGTTCATCACGGGCCAGACCTTGGTCGCCGATGGAGGCCTATCGATCCTGGATTACACCTCGCTGTCGCTCCTCGAGCAGCGCGGCTCAGTGCTGTTCTCCGGCATGGTCGGCGACATTCCGTGAGCAGGGCTCAAACAGACCCGAAGATCACACGCCTAACGGCCTGCAATAGTGGGATCGACGCTGGTTTCATTTCGCCAGGTCAGCTGGCCTCAGTTGGTTAAGTGGGCCTCATGGACCTGCGCTCAGACCACTGCGCTAACCGCTTCGCGGTGGTTCTGGGAGGGACCATGCGGAACGATACGGGAAGATTTCTGATTCTGACCCACGAAAAAGCCAATGAAATCAACGGTTATGGCACATCCTTCGGGCCCACCAGATTTATCAATGCGTCGGGCTACAATCGTCAAATCGGCACGATCAGCGAATGTCGGTATCGGTGGTTGCGTGTCCGTGATTTGAACCGAAGGCTTCGGATCGACAACCGGCGGGTTGACCCATTCAGGTCGCAATGACGTTTCAACAAACTCACGAGAAGATCCCGCTGGCGCCTGTCCCTTTCGCACGTCGTCGTGTCCGATCTGTACGAACATGCGCTTGGTCCGCTTCCTTAACGCTGAAGGCCCCCACATCCTTCACTCCGATGAAGCAATCGGTGAACAAGCGGAATGCCGCTGGGCCAAATGCCTGCACGCATCAGGCGGTGCAACATGCGCTCGATCCTATGCTAGTTCGGTTCGTGGAAGCTCTTGCGATTGCCGATGCTAGGCGCGATCATCTCGCCGTGAGGCTATCTGCTTCGACATCTAAATGGGATGTCGAAGCAATTGGTCGTAACGGCGAGGTTCATGAATGACACGCGCAGCCATCTATGCCCGGTTCTCGACCGAGCTGCAGAACGAGAAATCCACCGATGACCAGATAGTCCTTTGCCGCGCGTATGCTGCGCGGCATCGGCTTGATGTGGTTGCGGCCTACGAGGACAAAGCTCGCTCTGGCGCTTCGATGTTTGGCCGCGATGGCCTGATGAGAATGATGGATGCGGCGCGCGAACGAAAGTTTGATGTCGTCATTGTTGAGGCACTCGATCGCCTTTCGCGCGATATGGAGGATCTCGCGGGGCTTCACAAACGACTGTCATTCCTGGAGATCGAGATCCAAGCTGTTCACGACGGCACGGCTGACGCAATCTTGATCGGGATTCGAGGTCTGGTGGGCCAGATGCAGCGCGAGGACGGTGCAAAAAAGGTGCGCCGAGGAATGGCCGGAGTGGTTCGGGACGGGCGCCATGCCGGCGGTCGCGCATACGGCTATAGGGCAGTTCCCGGGAGACCCGGTGAACTGGAGATCGTTGAAGAGGAGGCTAAGGTTGTTCGCCGGATTTTTGCGGCCTACACCTCTGGCCGACCACCACGCGAAATAGCACAAGATCTCAATCGCGAAGGCGTTTGTCCGCCGCGCGGCACTCGTTGGAACGCCTCGACCATCAACGGCAATGCACAACGTGGCGCGGGAATGATTTTGAACGAGCTTTATTTTGGACGCATCGTCTGGAACAAGGTTCGGATGGTTAAGGACCCAGATACCGGCAGGCGTCTGTCCCGTCCGAATAGCCGCGACCAGTGGCAGACAATTGACGTCCCACAGCTGCGTATCGTTGACGAAGAGATATGGCGATGCGCGCAGGCCTTGAAGACAGAAAGATCCCGCCTGAAATCGAGTGTGAAGCGTCGGCCGCCGCACCTCCTCTCGGGCCTGTTACGATGTGGCGGCTGCGGTTCGGGAATGTCGGTGCACGACCGCGACAAAACTGGCAAAACACGAATCCGCTGCTCGACAGTTCGTGAGAGCGGCAGCTGCTCCAATCGTCGCATAGTCTATCTGCGGAACATAGAGAAAGCTGTATTGGATGGAATGCGTGATGAGCTGAAGGACCCGCGCCTCATCGAGATTTACGCGCGGAATTATAATCAAGAGCGTCAACGGCTGGCAGCCGGCGCAACCAATGCTCGGACCACCCTCGAGACAAAGATCGCGCGGATTGAAGCCGAGCGACAACGCAACATTGACCTAGTAGTCAAGGGAGTCATTGGGGATGACGACGCCCGAGAACGCATTGCCGAACTGAAAGGTCGACGCATCGAGGCCGAGGCAGAACTCGCCAATCTTGAAGAGGCGCCGTCAACCCTTGCCGTACATCCAGCGACGATAGAGAGGTATGTCAAAACGGTCGACGAGCTCGCTTCGGTTTTAGCTCATCACGCCGATGCGAATGACGATCAAGGCGCGCTGGTGAAGAGCTTCCGCGCGCTCGTTCACAGTGTGACAGTTCATCCCAAAGGGGCGCGCCAGGGTATTGAGGTCGAGGTCAAAGGCAAGCTTTCCGCCCTCATCGGCGGCAACACATTTCCCCAAGCGCGCTATGCTGGGGAACGCGCGGTGGCCGAGGAGCGCCACAGGCAAGATCCCACTATTACGTACGATAGTGGGTTTAGGGTGGTAGCGGGAGAGGGACTTGAACCCCCGACCCCAGGATTATGATTCCCGTGCTCTAACCAACTGAGCTACCCCGCCAGGGCGGCGAAAGGCCCGAAATCCGCCTCAAATCGAAAGGCATGTCGGGGGCGTTCGCCAAGGTCGCGCGGATATAAGGTTGGGAGGGTGAGCCTGTCAAGCTTCGAAGCAACCGGCTTGCCGGCTTATCGTCATTATCGAAAAGCTTTACCGCGCAGACATTTGGTTGCTGCCGCCGGGGTTGAGTTCGGGGGGGCACGTCGCTATGTCTCGGCCACGAGTTTTTAGAGTTTGAAACAGATGAAGCCGCGCATTGCAGTCCTCGGTTGCGGATACTGGGGCAGCAACCACATCCGCACCCTCAAGGCGCTCGGCGCGCTGCACGCGGTTTCCGACACCAACCGGGCGCGTGCCGAAGGCTTCGCCAGCGAGCAGGACTGCCTGGCGATCGAGCCGGACCAGTTGTTCGTCCGTGACGATATCGACGCCATCGTCATGGCACTGCCGCCGCAATTCCATGCCGACCTTGCCGTGCGTGCCGTCGAGGCCGGCAAGGACGTGCTGGTGGAAAAGCCGATCGCGCTGACGGTTGCCGACGCCGAGCGTGCGGTGCAGGCGGCCAAGGACAATGGCCGCGTCTTCATGGTCGGCCACGTGCTGCGGTTCCATCCCGCCTTCGAGACGCTGAAAGGGCTGATCGACAAGGGCGAACTCGGCGAAGTCCGCTACATCCACTCGCACCGGCTCGGGCTCGGCAAGTTCCACACCGAGAACGACGCGCTGTGGGACCTGGCGCCGCACGATCTGTCGATGATCCTGGCGATCACCGGCACAGAGCCGATCGAGGTTCGCGGCGAGGGGGCCGCCCTGCTCGACAATCTCAGCGACTTCGCGCATCTGCACATGCGCTTTCCCAACGGCCTGCGCAGCCATCTCTTCACCTCGCGTCTCAATCCCTATCGCGAGCGGCGGCTGACCGTGGTCGGCACCAAGGCGATGGCGGTGTTCGACGATGTCGAGCCATGGGAACGCAAGCTTGCCGTCTACCGCCATGCGGTGTGGCAGGACAGCGGCCAATGGGCCTTCACCACCAATGAGCCGTCCTATGTCGCGGTTGCCCAGGGCATGCCGCTGACCCGCGAGCTGGAGCATTTCATCCAGTGCATCGAGACGCGTGCCGAGCCGCGCACCAGCGGCGAGGAAGCCATCAGGGTGCTGCGTATCCTGACCGCAGGCACGGTCACGCACACCAAATCGAATTCCTGAAAGCGGATTTATTCCGCGGGAATCTGCGCCGGCCTGGCAGCAAGCCGGGTCAGCATGGCCTCGGCCTCGGCGCCGCGCTCCGAACGCTCGATGAAGCCGCCGCCGAACACGCGGGCCTCGTTGCCGTCATCGGAGTAGAGCACGCAGGCCTGGCCCGGCGCGATGCCGGACTCGCCGTCGACCAGTTCCACCCATGTGGCGCCGGCACGATGATGCAGCACGGCCGGGCGCGGCGGGCGCGTCGAGCGAACCTTGGCGAACAGCTCCAGGCCGCCTGCAGGGACGTCTGTGAGAGGTCCGTCGCCCAGCCAGTTCATGTTGCGCAGATAGATCTTGTGCGTCTCCAGCGCCTCGCGCGGGCCGACCACGACGCGGGCGCGGTCGGCATCCAGATGGACGACGTAAAGCGGCTCGCCGGAAGCGATGCCGATGCCGCGGCGCTGGCCGATCGTGTAGCGCAGGATGCCTTCATGGCGGCCGAGCACGCGGCCGTCGATGTGGACGATGTCGCCCGGATTGGCGGCCGTCGGCTTCAGCTTGGCGATGATGTCGGAATATTTGCCCTGCGGCACGAAGCAGATGTCCTGGCTGTCCTGCTTGGCGGCAACCGTCAGCCCCATCTCCTCGGCAATGGCGCGAACCTGCGGCTTCGACAGCCCGCCAAGCGGAAAGCGCAGATAATCGATCTGTGCCTGCGTGGTGGCGAACAGGAAATAGCTCTGGTCACGGTCGGCATCGACCGGCCGGTAGAGCGCGCGGTGGGCGCCGTTGGCGCCGGAGCGGATATAGTGGCCGGTGGCCAGCGCGTCGGCGCCAAGCTCCTTGGCGGTGGCCAGGAGGTCGGCGAACTTCACCGTCTGGTTGCAGGAAACGCAGGGGATCGGCGTCTCACCGGCGACGTAGCTCTCGGCGAAGGGATCGATCACTGCCTTGCGGAAGCGCTCCTCGTAGTCGAGCACATAATGGGGAATGCCGAGCGTCTCGGAGACACGGCGGGCATCGTCGATGTCCTGCCCGGCGCAGCATGAGCCGGCCCGGTGCGTCGCCGCGCCATGGTCGTAGAGCTGCAAGGTGACGCCGACGACATCATAGCCCTCGCGCTTCAACAGGCCAGCGACGACCGATGAATCGACACCGCCCGACATGGCAACGACGATGCGGGTGTTTTCGGGGCGTCCGGGAAGATCGAGGCTGTTCATGGTTCTTTCGTTCTGCACGGCGTCTGAATGCCAATGACGGGAATATAGGTCAAGCTTTGCGGCTACGCCAGCTTGCAGGGCCGATCGACAAGCAGCGACCGGTCCGGGGAATGGGCGGATTTTTCCGCGTGTAGCAGGCGCTTCCGGGCGGATGTTTCAAATGCCGGTGAAAAGACTAACGCGGCGTTCATGATCCTTACCTAGTCATTAGGGTCTGCTTAGGCAATTTTTAAAGCTGTGGCGGTAACGTGGCGGGGATTGGGTCTTTGAGTTTTTTGTAGAGAGTACGATGACCGATCTGGTTAGACCGAGAGTCAAGTATGTTATCGGGCCTGACGGCAGCCCTCTTACGATTGCCGATCTGCCGCCGACGAATACACGTCGCTGGGTTATCCGGCGTAAGGCGGAAGTGGTTGCGGCAGTGCGCGGCGGGCTTTTGAGCCTGGACGAGGCATGCCAACGCTACAAGCTCACCACCGAGGAATTCCTGTCCTGGCAGGCGTCGATCGACGAATATGGCCTTGCCGGGCTGCGCACGACGCGCATCCAGCAATACCGGCACTAGAGCCGGTCTGAACACGATCAAAGGGCGCGGCACTCCGCGCCCTTTTGTTTTTGACGCGATTGTTGCGGCGGTCAGACCGCCAGCACCACCTTGCCGATTGGCTTGGTGGCGAGGAAGGCGTGAGCAGCCCCCGCCTGGTCGAGCGGGAATGCCTTGGCCACATGGACGGCGAGCTCTTTCGCATCGATCAACTGAGCCAGTTCCAGCAGGCCCTCCCTGTCGGGTACGACGGACATGCGCTCGACCCGGATGCCTTGCGCACTGGCCTGCGCCCTGGTGGCGTCGCTGACATTGAGCAATGACACCAGCACGCCGCCGCGCTTGAGCACCTTCAGTGAGCGTTCGGCATGCTCGCCGCCCATCGGGTCCAGCACCAGGTCGATGTCGCGAACCTGGTCGGCAAAATCGCCCTTGGTGTAGTCGAGCACCTCGTCGACGCCGAGTTTGCGGACGAAATCGAGCTTGCCCGGGCTGGCGGTGGCGATGACATAGGCGCCGCGCGCCTTGGCGATCTGCACCGCCAGATGGCCGACGCCGCCGGCCCCCGCATGCACCAATACGCGCTGGCCCGATTTCAGTCCGCCATGGCGGACGAGGCCTTGCCAGGCGGTCAGGCCGGCCAATGGCAGGGCGCCTGCCTGGAGGTGGTCGGCGCCCTTCGGTTTCAGTGCGATTTCATCGGCAGGCACAGCCGCCAGTTCGGCATAGGCCGCCGCCTGCTTGGGAAAGCGCGGCATGCCGAACACCTCGTCGCCGATCTTGAAGCCGGTGACGCCAGCGCCGAGCGCCTCGACTGTCCCCGAGATATCCCAGCCCAGGATGAAGGGCGGCTCGCCGAGCAGCTGATAGTGGCCGGCGCGGACGGAGCCATCGACCGGATTGATGCCGGCGGCCTTGACGCGGACCAGCACCTCGCCGGCCTTTGGTGTGGGGTCGGGCTGGTTGGCGATGACAAGGACGTCGGGTCCGCCGACGGAATTCTGGATAACGGCACGCATTGAGATGTCTCCTGCTTGGTTGGTGCCACTATCATTTGGATAGTAATTGTCTGTTGTCTAGTATGTACCTTTTTGATATATATGCACCTTATGGATAGTGAGGATGACTGCGGTTTCGGCTATGATGCTTTCCGGCGGACGTGCCCCTCGCACACCGTGCTGGAGATGCTGGCCAGCAAATGGGTCTATCTGGTGGTTTGCGCGTTGCGCAAAGGCCGGCTGCGCAATGGCGAGCTTGCCCGCAAGCTCGAAGGCATTACGCCGAAGATGCTGACGCAGACGCTGCGCGTGCTCGAGCGCGACGGACTGGTGCGGCGCGAGATCTTCCCGGTCATCCCGCCGCGAGTCGAATATGAATTGACCGAACTCGGCCAGAACCTGGCGGGACTGCTTACCCAGATCAGATCATGGGCGGAGCAGCATGCACCGGACATCAAGGATGCCCGTGCAAGGGCAATTGCCGATGGTGAAGGGGATTGGGCCGCTTAGGGCGGTTTTCAGTTCTCTTGGCGGCCTTCCCGCCAAAGGCTGGAAGCCGAGATCATGCACTCGCCGGGTGGCAAGCGCTGATGTCGTGTACAGGCCGGCTTCAGCCGATCATGGCGCTGCGGCCGCCGATTTCGGCTTCGCGGATCTTGGTGTCACGCGATTCCAGCATTTCCGCCTTGGAAAGCTCCGCTTCAGCTTCGCCGAGTAATGATTCGGCAGTGCTTCGCTGCTGCGCGAGGTCGCTTTGCGAATTTCTGAGGTTGTCGCGGCGCAAACGCGCCGCCTTGGCGAAGGTCGGATAGGCGAAATGGTTGATGTCGGTGATGCCGGCCTTCTTTTCTTCAGCGGTGATCTGAAGCTCCAGTTCGACGGCCATGCGTTCGAACTCGGCGATCATCATGTCGAGCTGCAGCAGCTGCCGCCGCTTCTCATTCACCTGAAACTGTTTCAGCCGAACGAGGTTTTCACGTGACTTCATGATTCGGTACTCCCGGAAACGCACACCCGCACTTATCGTCCAAACCACCTGGAAACGCCCAGGCCGCACCCGTGTCCACCGGCTTTCCCCGAACTATGGGAAACAAAACCCTAAAGTTTTTTGCCGGCGGTAACCATTCGTTTACGGGCATTGTTAATCATACGGGTCAGGACTTAAGGCCGGGTAAAAATTCCGGCCGCCGATGCGGAAGCGACGTCGATGAGTCCCTGGAGTCACTTAGTCCAGATTGTTGATGTGTTGCATTAGGATTTGGTTCTGAGATTCGTTATTAGATTCAAGAGGGTGTAGAAAGAGGTTAAAAAATCTGGTACCGTCGTGGACGGGAAATTAGGTTTTGTTAACCATTTGATGGCAGCCTCTGCACAAGGCAACCACTGCTCCGGGTCCGGACGGGTCGTGAAATGGTCCGGCAGCAGAAAAGGGGAATGAAATGCGTGTTCTGCTGATAGAAGATGACAGTGCAACCGCACAAAGCATCGAGTTGATGCTGAAATCGGAAAGTTTCAACGTCTACACGACCGATCTCGGTGAGGAGGGCGTCGATCTAGGCAAGCTCTACGATTACGACATCATCCTTCTCGATCTCAACCTGCCTGACATGTCGGGCTACGAGGTCTTGAGAACGCTTCGCCTTTCCAAGGTAAAGACGCCGATCCTCATCCTCTCCGGCATGGCCGGCATCGAGGACAAGGTGCGCGGCCTCGGCTTCGGCGCCGACGACTACATGACCAAGCCGTTCCACAAGGATGAGCTGGTTGCCCGCATTCATGCCATCGTGCGGCGCTCCAAGGGACATGCCCAGTCGGTCATCACCACCGGCGACCTGGTGGTCAACCTCGATGCCAAGACCGTCGAAGTCGGCGGCCAGCGCGTGCACCTGACCGGCAAGGAATACCAGATGCTGGAGCTGCTCTCGCTGCGCAAGGGCACGACGCTGACCAAGGAAATGTTCCTCAACCATCTTTATGGCGGCATGGACGAGCCTGAGCTCAAGATCATCGACGTCTTCATCTGCAAGCTGCGCAAGAAGCTCGACGCGGCATCCGGCGGCCAGAATTATATCGAGACGGTCTGGGGTCGCGGCTATGTGCTGCGCGAACCGGAAGACATCCGCGTCAGCGCCTGAGCGACGAACACGTTCGAACAAAAAACCCGGCCTCGGCCGGGTTTTTGCATTATAGCTGACAACTATTGGTTTTTGCACACTTTTAGACGGAAGGCCGTCACGCGCTTTTCCTGGAATTGCTCAACGCCGCCGAATCAGGTGCGATCTTCAAGGTGCGAAAACGCTCGAGCAGTTGCGGCCTGTTGAACGGCTTCAAGAGATAGCCCTGGGCGCCGGCGCGCTTGGCCCGCATGATCGAGGCGATATCGAGCTCGACCAGTGAAATCAGGATCTGCGGCCTTATCGGGCTCTCCATGGCGCGCACGCGACGGATGAGATCGACCGCCGGCACATCAGGCAAGGCGCCATCGACGACGATGATGTCGGGCATGTCGGCGGCGCACATCTCCAGCGCGTCAAGTCCGCTGGCTGCCTCGATGACAATCATTTCGGAGCCGCCCAGGATGCGTTTTGCAACCTTCCTGATGACGCTTGAATCGTCGACGAACATGCAGCGTTTCATTTCCGGGTCCTCTTTGCCTTCTGGCAATCCGGTAGCGTCGGGGGCATCCAGACGCACCATAGGCCAATCTGGTAAAGAAGCCGAAAAGGCGTTAGGTAAAATTTTTACAAAGATGGCGGCTGCTTGCTTTATTCGCGAATGCTTCGACACTGCCCAGGCGACTAACCGCACTTCATGTCGATGGGCCGGAACTACAGATTTCGATGTAAAAATACTTCAGCTTCTCGACCGCGCTATCAGGCCGCCGAAAGCACGATTTCTTCCGGCGTCGCGTGGATCGATATCGTCATGCCGGCCTCGCGCGCCAGAAGCAGCGTGTAATAGGGCTGCACGGAATGCGCGTCGATCGGCTCCTCCGGCTTGTGGCCGGAATGCAATTCGAGGAATTTCGGCGGCACACGCAGCATCGGGCCAGCCGCCGCAAGTGCGAAACGCGGTTCGGTCTCGAGGTTTTCCAGCGTCACCGAAAGCTTGCCGCCGCGCGGAATGGCGGCGTTGGCGACGAGGATCAGGTTGAGCAGCAGCTTGACCTTGTTCTTGGGCAGCAGTGCCCGGGTCCCGTTCCAGGTCAGTTCCGGCTTTTCGTTCTTGAGGAAGGCGATGGCGACCGCTTCGGCATCGCCGGTATCGATCAGCATGCCGGCTGAGCCGGCGGCGCCGAAGGCGATGCGGGCGAACTGCAGGCGGGCCGAAGCGTTGCGCGCGCTCTGACGGATCAGCTTCATGGCGTCTTCGTCGGCGCCGCCTTCATCGAGCAGTTCGAGCCCATTGTTGATCGCGCCGACCGGCGAGATGATGTCGTGGCAAACCCGGCTGCACAAAAGCGCTGCCAGATCGGGTGCGGAAAGGGTGAACAGTTCGGCCATCGGCGAAAATCCCTGCAAAATCTCATAACTCATGGCCGAGCGATCGATCGTCGCCTGCCCATACGAATCACGCACTCTCTCCTCGGGCTTTCTGAATACACAGCACCCGTGCGTGCAGCAACAAATCCAAAATTGTGGATGTGGCAAATGGCGTGTTCACGCAGGCCGCCGGCCCCACTTGAGCGACCCCAAACAGCCTTCGAACCGCCATGTTCATGTGGGAGCTTAATGGTTGAAAAAGGATTACGGCATAGTTTGCCCGTAACAGTTACCCTTAACGGCCGGCTAAAAGAGCCGTACGGGGTGCGAGGCGTCGGCGAAGGTGCTCCCTGACGGAGATTGGAAGCATGTTTTCCCGATACTACGACCGGAGCTTTCTCCGTGTCTTCTCAATGGCGGTCACGCTCCTGGGCGTTCTCGTCTTCTCGACTTCAGCCCTGCGGGCCCAGGAATACACCGCTCAGGAGATTGTCGATTCCGGGCACAAGTTCTTCGGCGCGACATCAGGCGGGCTCGCCACGGTCGTCGAGAAGATCTTTGCTTCCTACGGCCTGCCTAACGGTTATCTGCTGGGCGAAGAGGGCTCGGGCGCGCTGATCGGCGGCCTGACCTATGGCGAAGGCACGCTCTACACCAAGAATGCCGGCGATCACAAAGTGTTCTGGCAAGGCCCGTCGCTCGGCTGGGATTTCGGCGGCGAGGGGTCGCGGGTGATGATGCTGGTCTACAATCTCGACGATGTGGGCAGCCTCTACAACCGCTATGGCGGCGTCGCCGGTTCGGCCTATGTGGTGGCTGGTGTAGGCTTCAACGTGCTGAAGAACAACAATGTGATTTTGGTGCCGATCCGCACCGGTGTCGGTGCCCGGCTTGGCGTCAATCTCGGCTATCTGAAGCTTACCGAGCGCGCCACCTGGAATCCGTTCTGAGCTGAAGGTCTTTGGCCTATGCATGTCGTTCTCCCAAAACCGGGACCGCTTTTGGGCGACATGCATTAAACCCGTACCGTTGCGGCAAACCCTTGCCGCAACGCTGGATTTCCGCCATGTCAACGTGGCACAGTCAAAAGCGCTCTTGTTGCGTGTCGTTGTCCCAGAACCGGTTCCCATTTTTGGGCGACATGCATTGGTTTGATGGTTGCCGTCCACAACGGGTAGTCACTTGGTCCAGTCGGTCCTGTTCTTCGTCCTTGGCTTTCTCTGCGCCGGCTTTCTAGCGCTTATGGTGGCTCCGGCCATATGGCGTCGCGCCGTCGCCCTGACACGCAAACGTGTCGAAGGCTCGATCCCTTTGACGCAAACCGAGATCCAGGCGGACAAGGACCGCATCCGCGCCGAGTACGCCATGTCGACGCGCCGCCTCGAAATCAGCGTCAAGGCGTTGCGCGAGAAGGCGGCCGAACAGTTCGTCGAGATCAATCGCGGCCGCGAGGCCCTGAAGGGGCTGGCGGTCGAGCGCATGGACAAGAACCATGCGCTGACCGAACTCGGCGCCAAGAATGAAGCGTTGCATCAGCGCGAGGGCGAGTTGCATCAGCTTTCGGAGCGGCTCAAGGAAACCGAACGCAAGCTGGAAAAGCGCGCGCTCGAGCTGGAAAAGCTGGAGCGCATGTATGACGACGCCAGTTTTTCCTCCAGCAGCCGGCAGATCGAGCTCGTGGCGCGCGAATCCGAAATGCAGAAACTCGCCAGTGACATTGCGCTGCTGCGCGGCCAGCGCAAGGAAGCCGACAGGCGCGGCCAGGAAATCGCTGCCGAAAGCAAGGCAGCACGCGACGCCCTGAAAGCCGAGAAGAAAAGGACCGCCGAGCTCGACAAGAAGGTCGAACGGCTGCTGGCCACGCTTGCCGATCGCGAGGACAAGCTCGACCGCCGCGAAAAGGAGCTGGCGCGCATGCGCGAAAAATCGAAAGCCGAAGACAGCGCACCGGCCTTGCGGCTGGTCGGCAAGGGCGGCGAAACGATCAAGAGCGACGACCTCGACAAGGCAATCGCCAAGCTCGACAGCGACCGTGAGCTGCTCGAGGCCAGGCTAACGGCGCTGGCGCGCGAGAACAAGCGGCTGAAGGCGGACCTCACCGCGCTGGCCGTGTCCAATCCCACGGACGGCAGCTCCGCCCTGCGCGAGCAGATGAACGAACTCGCGGCGGAGGTCGTCCATCTGACGGCCAAGCTCGAGGGGCCTGGTTCGCCGATCGCCAAGGCGCTGGCGGCACCTTCGGATGCACGCTCCGGCAACCGCAGTCTTGCCGACCGCGTGCGGGATTTGCAGAAGGCTGACGCGACAAGCTGAAATCAGCTCTCTTTTGCCGAAAAATGATGCAGCGCGATGGCTGATGCGGCTGCGACGTTCAGGCTGTCGAAGCCTTCCGACATGGTGATCCGCACAGTGTGCAGGCTTGCAAGCAGGCTGTCCGGCAAGCCTTCGCCCTCGGTGCCGAGATAGAGCGCCAGGCGCTCGCTCCGCTGCGCATCGCGGATGTCGGTCAGCCCGCGTGGCGACAGCGCGAATTGTTCGAAGCCCCGCCGGACGAGCATCGTCGTGAAGTCGGCGGCGTCGTTGAACGATGCGAAAGGGATCTTCAGCGCGGCGCCGACGGAAACGCGGATCGCCTTGCGGTAGAGCGGATCGCAGCATGTTGCATCCAGCAGAACCGCGTCGGCGCCAAAGGCGGCCGCGTTGCGGAAGATTGAGCCCATATTGTCATGGTTGGCGATGCCGACGAGCACCACGACCAGCGCCCGGGCCGGCAAGGCATCGAGAAGAGCCTCAGCCGACTGCGGCGCCCCCTTGCGTCCCATGGCCAGGATGCCGCGATGCATGTGAAATCCGGCGATTGCGTCCATAACCGCGCTGGTGGCGACATAGATCGGGAGGTCGGCCGGCGCTTTGCGCAGGATATCCTCGAGGCCGGCCAGCCGGTTTTCCAGGACCAGAACCGATTCGGCGGCAAAACGTCCGGCCGAGAGCAGCAGGTCGAGCACCACCTTGCCTTCGGCGACGAAGCGGCCTTGCCGGCCGGCGAGGTCGCGCTCGCGGATGTCGAGATAGGCAGCGACGCGCGGATCTTGCGGGTCGTCAATGCGAATGGGATCCATGCATTCCTCGCGGCCGTCGCATCGGCCCGAAAATCCGGACCGATCCGCGGCGCTCACCTTTGGTTCGGAAAGCACGATGCGACAATTCGAGACGATCAGCTACCTCTGTGCGCCCGGATGGGCGCATGTCGCTCTGAAAACGATCAGCTACCTCTGTGCGCCCGGATGGGCGCATGTCGCTCTGAAGTCGCCGGCGAGGACAGCGGCTACAGGGTGGTCAGGTTCCGGCACGGCGCAAACGGTGCGCCATCTGGGACAGGTCATCCTTGCCGCTGCCGAAAATGCCGTCCAGCATATGGAGCAGTTCGCGCACGGCGTCGGATTTACAGGAATAGTAAATCATCTGCCGGTCGCGGCGGGTTTCGACGAGGTCGAGCGCCCGCAACTTGGCCAGATGCTGGGACAGGGCGGATTGACTGAGCATCACCTTCTCGGCGATGGCGCCGACCGACATTTCACCGTCGGCGAGATAGCTCATGATCAACAGCCGCTTCTCATTGCCCATCAGCATGAGAAATTCGGCCGCCGCTTCGGCGTTGACGATTAGCTTTGTCGAGACCATCGATCCCCCATGCTTCTTGTTCATCCTGACGCCATGGGGGCAATGGCATCTGATTCCATAAACTCACTCGTGAATCGGCGCATGCGATTCAGCGTCATCAACAAAAGGTAGAGCATTTCATTTAAATCTCAAGTGTTGCTTTTGATCAATCATAATTAAGTCCGGTCCCAGCGTCGACCGAGGCCATTCCGACCCTGGCCATTTCGACCAGAACGTGTCGCAATTCGCGTGCTGCCGCCAGGGGTTGTGGGAAGAAGACCCGGCAAACATCGTCGCCCGACACCAGATCCATACCATCGGCATCGAATCCGGCAACGCTCCAGCCGTTACCGGACACTTTCGTGAAGTGCTTTGCATAAACGGCGATCGCGTCGAGATGGTCGGCGTTCATGTGGTCGATGGCGGATTGTTCGCTCGCCGCCAGTTCCTCGACGATCGGTCCGCTGGTGAGCAGATCCGATTGATCGAGCTGATAGGCCTTGCCGAAGCCACCGTTGAGGCTGGCGCGTTGCGGCTCAAGACGAAAGATCGAAAAGTCGCCGAGACCGGCGTAAAGTTTCGCCTTGGGATTGCGGTTGAGATAGCGGCGTTCGGCGCGGGTGTGTTCGCTTGATCCGCGCTCAAGCCGTGCCGTCTGGCAGACCAGAGTCAGGCGCGGGTGCGCCAGCGGGTCGCCTTTGCCGGGTTCGCCAAGCAACAGGGAACAGCGCGGATCGGCAAGCAGGGCCCCGGTGCGCGCCGAGAGCATCGACACCAGGATCAGCGGCGCGCCATCGATGTCGGTGGCCACGCCGACCCTGCTGGCCAGCGGCCAGCCGGTTTGCGGTTCGATCACCGCCAGAGCGCCAAAGCGGGCGCTGCGCAGAAGCGTCTTGCCCAGCCGGATCGCTTCGGCGTCTGTCTCGCGGATCACGTCCTTCTTCGGTTCGTCCAAGGCAGCACCGCAATAAGTTGATTTTTCTTCTCTAGTTATCGGTCAGCAAACCGGATTTGACAAGGTCGTCGATCTCGGCTTTCGCAAGGCCGAAACGTGCCAGTATTGTCGCCGGCGACAAATCCTCATCGCCGGGCATAGTGGCCAGTGTCGGTTGCGAGCTCGAGAAACGCGGCGCCGGGGCAGGGCGCTCGAATGCACCCGCCCTCACAAAGGCGTTGCGCGCCCGATTGTGCGGGTGGTGCTTCGCCTCTTGCAGCGACAGGACGGGAGCGACGCAGGCATCGGTCTGGGCAAACAGCAGGTCCCAGTCGTCGCGCGATTTCTGCCGGACCCGATCGGCGATGGCCGCGCGCATCGGCGGCCACAGTGCCTTGTCGTACTGGCCGGACACAAAGCGCTCGTCGAGCGGCAGCAGCCTGACGAATTCGGCGAAGAATTGCGGCTCGAGGCAGCCGATGGCGATGTGGCGTCCGTCTGCCGTCTCATAGGTGTCGTAGAAGGGGGCGCCGGAATCGAGCAGGTTCGCGCCGCGCTTTTCGCTCCACAACCCGGCGGCCATCAAGGCGTGCAGGGGCACCGCCAGCATCGAGGCGCCTTCGACCATCGCGGCGTCGATGACCTCCCCCTTGCCCGTGCGCGAGCGTTGGAACAAGGCGGCCAGCATACCGGCAACCAGCATCATGGCGCCGCCACCGTAGTCTGCAACGAGGTTGAGTGGTGGGACGGGGCGGTTGTTGGCGTGGCCAATTGCGTGCAGCACGCCGCAATAGGCGAGGTAGGTGATGTCGTGGCCGGCGCGGCCGGCGAGCGGCCCATCCTGGCCGAAGCCGGTCATGCGGCCGTAGATCAGCGCCGAGTTGCGCGCCAGCACTGCCTCCGGGCCGAGGCCAAGCCGTTCCATGACGCCGGGACGAAACCCTTCGAGCAAGATGTCCGCCTTTTCGGCCAGGCGCAGCAGCAGATCGGTGCCTTCCCGGCGCTTCAGGTCGAGGCGCAGGAGGGCGCGGCCGTGGCGATCGATGTTGTACTCATCCGGCAGCGACAGGAGCTGGCTCTTCCCCGCCCGTTCGATGCGCAGCACTTGCGCGCCCATCTCCGACAGCAACAGGCCGGCCAGCGGCACGGGGCCGAGCCCGGCCATCTCGATCACCTTCAGCCCGGCCAGCGGACCGGTCTTCCCGGCAGCGGACAGGCCGGTGCTCATGACCTTCTATTTCGGCGCCATGCGGATGGCGCCGTCGAGACGGATGGTCTCGCCGTTCAACATCTGGTTCTCGATGATGTGCAGGGCGAGAGCGGCATATTCGGATGGCTCGCCCAGGCGCGACGGGAAGGGCACGGCGGCGCCCAGCGAATCCTGCACCTCTTGCGGCATGCCGGCCATCATCGGCGTCTTGAAGATGCCGGGCGCGATGGTGCAGACACGGATGCCTGAACGGGCAAGGTCGCGCGCCACCGGCAGCGTCATGCCGACGACGCCGCCCTTGGACGCCGCATAGGCGGCCTGGCCGATCTGGCCATCATAGGCGGCAACCGAAGCGGTGTTGACGATGACGCCGCGCTCGCCACCTTGCAGCGGCTCGAGCTTTGACGCGCGCTCGGCGACGAGGCGGATCATGTTGAACGTGCCGATCAGATTGACCTCGATCACCTTGCGGTACTGATCGAGGGGATGGGGACCATCCTTGCCGATCGTCTTCACGCCAATGGCAATGCCGGCGCAATTGACCAGGATACGCGGTTCGCCAAGCTTGGCGGCGACGTCGGCGAATGCAGCGGTTCCGCTGTCGGCGCTGCTGACGTCGCACTGGACGGCAATGCCGCCGATCTCGGCCGCGACCTTCGCCGCGCGGTCAATACCGACATCGAAGATGGCGACGCGGGCGCCCTTGGCGGCCAGCGCGCGCGCCGTTGCCTCGCCAAGACCGGAGCCGCCGCCGGTGACGATCGCGATCTGGCCGTTCGGGTTCATGGCGTCATCCTTTGATCTCAGGAACAGTGGGACGGATCAGGCGCCAGATCGACGGGAAAGGTCAAGCCATCGCCGCGATAGGATCGGCCACCCTGGCCTGATCGGCGTGGCAGACCTCGCCCGAGAGCCTGGCGACCGCGCCCGGTACGATCTCGTGTGACAGCAGCCGGTCGAGATCGACGGGGCGCGGCATCGAAATCTGGCCGCGCGGGATCCGCTTGAAGCCAAGCGGACCGTAATAGGGTTCGTCACCGACGAGCATGACGGCGGGCGCGCAGACCTTGGCGGCGGCCTCCAGCGCGATTGCCACCAGCCGGCGGCCGATGCCGAGATTCTTGAAGGCCGGCCGCACCGCGAGCGGCCCGAGCATCAGCGCACGACCGGCGCCGGCGGCGATGCGGGTCATGCGCACCGAGGCGACAACAAGGTCGCCGTCGACGGCGACAAAGGACAGCGAGCGTTCATGCCCTCCGGCTTCGCGGATCTTGTAGGCGGCCAGCACAAAGCGGCCGGGCCCGAAGGCTTCGTCGTTGATGGCTTCGATCTGGAGGTCATGCGCCGGGGTTTCCGGCAGGTATTTCACGTCGGCAAGGCTCATGGTCTTTGCGTTCCGGTAAGGAGGAAAGGTTTGCTGCAAACGGCAGCGTTCGCCAGTCAGCGCTTCATCAAGCGCGGGCGCCCTTTCGTCGTCGGTCAAACCGGATCAAAGCAAAGTCGAACATGCGGATTGTCCGCTAGCATCAATTTCCCGCCGCTGCAATCGGCCGTTTTTGTCCGTCGTTTCTGCCAAGTGACGGTCTGTTCAGCACCTGACGTCTTCGACAGGGCAATCTTGCGCCTACATCAATCAACAGGACGCAAGGAGATTTGCATGGGATTGCTGGTTGAAGGCAGGTGGCAGGATCGCTGGTATGATACGGCGGACAATGGCGGCAGGTTCCTGCGAACGCACTCGCAATGGCGCGACTGGATCACCGTTGACGGGGCGCCGGCCGAAGGCCGGATGCGCGGCTTCAAGGCCGAGCCCGGGCGCTATCATCTCTATGTCTCGCTTGCCTGCCCGTGGGCGCACCGGACGTTGATCTTTCGCGCGCTGAAGAAGCTGGAAGGCATCATATCGGTGTCGGTGGTGCATCATTTCATGGGCGCCAACGGCTGGACGTTCGTGGCTGAGGACGGCGCCACCGGCGACACGCCTTACGGCCTCGACTTCCTGCACCAGATCTATGCCAAAGCCGATCCCGCCTATTCGGGCCGGGTGACGGTGCCGGTGCTGTGGGACAAAAAGGAGCAGACCATCGTCTCCAACGAGTCTTCCGAGATCATCCGCATGCTCAATTCAGCCTTCGATGAATGGGGTGACGCCAGCCTGGATTTCTATCCCGAGGACCTGCGCCGCGAGATCGACCGCATCAATGCGCTGGTCTATCCAGCAGTCAACAACGGCGTCTACCGCGCCGGCTTCGCCACCACGCAACGCGCCTATGAAGAGGCGTTCGGCGAATTGTTCGCGGCGCTGGATACGCTGGAGGAGCGGCTGTCAAAACAGCGCTATCTCGTCGGCGGCCGTATCACCGAGGCCGACTGGCGGCTGTTCACCACGCTGGTGCGCTTCGACCCGGTCTATGTCGGCCATTTCAAATGCAATCTGCGCCGCATCGCCGACTATCCGAACCTGTCGAATTATCTGCGAGACCTCTACCAGGTGCCTGGTGTCGCCGAGACCGTGAATCTGCATCACATCAAGGCGCATTACTACGGTAGCCACGAAACGATCAATCCGACGCGGATCGTGCCTGCCGGCCCGGAACTGGATTATGCCGCATGGCATGACCGGGCGCGGTTCGAAAAAGTGGCGGCCTGATCTACCAGTAGGGCGAAGGCCGCTCGCCGCCAAAAATTTCGGCGATCCGGCGCAGCGTCGCCGGCGTCGTTTTTTCGGGCAAGCGGTCGAGCGGGAAGAAGCCGGCTTCGGCGATCTCGTGGTCCGGCAGTTTCGGCGCCGTCTGGCTGAAATGCTCGATCAGGTAGAAGCCGACATGGTCGCGGCGGCTGGCGCGACGATTGAAATGCATCGATTTGAGCACCGGCGGGGCGGTCAGCGCGATGTTGCCTTCCTCGGCCAGTTCACGTGCCAGCGCCTCGGCCAGCGTCTCGCCGACTTCGACGCCGCCGCCGGGAAGCTGCCAGCCCGGCACATAAGTATGGCGAATGAGGAAGACGGAATTGGACGCCGTGTCGTGGATCAGGCCGCGCACGCCAAGCGTCATCGGCCGCCGCAGCACGAAATAGAGATGGAACAGCCGGGCCCTGAGGCCCGCCCAGCCGGCCTGGCGGAAGGCATCTTCAGGCTTCGCCATCAGCTGCGAAACCGTGGGTGGAAAGCCAAGCGCGGGTCGCCTATGAAGGAGAAATGTTCAGGCTCGCGCATATTTCCGATGTCCATCTGGGGCCGCTCCCCGATGTATCCTATCGCGATCTCGCCTCCAAGCGCGTGCTCGGCTACGTCAACTGGCAGCGCAACCGCCGCCGCCACATGCATGACGCCGTCATCGACACGATCGTCGCCGACATCAAGGCGAACACGCCTGACCACCTCGCCGTCACCGGCGACCTGGTCAATCTGGCGCTGGACGGCGAGATCGAGATGGCCAGGCACTGGCTGGAGACGCTGGGACCGCCGCATGATGTTTCGGTCGTTCCGGGCAACCATGACGCCTATGTGCCCGGCGCCTTCGACAAGGTCTGCCGATCCTGGGCGGCGTGGATGAGCGGCGACGGCATCAACACGCCGGTCGACCGCAACGCGTTCCCGTATCTGCGCGTGCGCGGCAATGTCGCGCTGATCGGCGTCTCGACGGCACGCGCCACAGCACCCTTCATGGCCAATGGGTTCTTCATGGAAGGCCAGGCGGAGCGGCTCGGCAAAATCCTCCGGGATACCGCCGAACAGGGGCTGTTCCGCGCCATCATGATCCACCATCCGCCAGTGCGCGGCGCGGTCCCGCAGCACAAGCGGCTGTTCGGCATCGCCCGCTTTCACAAGATCATTCGCCGCCATGGCGCCGAACTTGTGCTGCACGGCCACTCGCATCTGCCGTCGCTGTTCTTCATCGGCGGTCGAGGCATCAGGATCCCGGCGGTCGGCGTTGCTGCCGCAGGCCAGGCGCCGGGCGGCAAGCACCCGGCGGCGCAGTACAATCTGTTCGACATCGACGGTGAAAAGGGCAATTGGCGAATCCGGCTGACACGGCGCGGCCTGACCGGGCCGTCCATACCGCCATCCGATTTGCAGACGCTGGAGCTCGGTGCCGCGGCTGGAGCCGCTATGGCCGCAAGTTGACAACCATGGCGACGATACGGTCCCAGAACAAGACGACCGACACCACAAGGCCGACCAGCGCGCCGGCAGCGACCAGGCCAAGCCCGGACAGGAAGGCCGACCAGCGTTTGCCGCGCGTCATCGCACGCAGTGGCGGTTCGGCTTCCGATACATCGGCGCGTTTCATACCGGCGACAGCCGGCTCGACCCCGCCTTCCATCATCCTCTGACGCTCGACGATACGCTCGGCGACATAGCGCGTCACGGAATCGACAACCGGCTTCATCTCGGTGGATTCGGCAAGCACCACCCGGCCGATACGGGTGTCCTTGAGGAAGCGATAGGTGCGGCGGTCGCGTCCCATGGCGACATGGCTGACGGCGTCGATCCACAGGCGCGGCTGCAAGCCGGACGAGACGACAAAGTCGAAATTGTCCATGTCGGCCGGAACATCGGCAAAAACCGGCGCCAGCTCGGCGGCAAGCAGATCGAGGCGCATGCGATGGGCCTCACGCATATCGACGACGACATCGTCGCGGTCGGCGAAGGCATTTTTCACATCACGGATGGCGTCGGACAGTTTCTTCGACTGGTCGATGGTCTTCTCGCCTGCTTCCTTCATCGGCGTCTGCCTCGCGGGTTTGGTTAACACGGGGTTAACACAGCCGCCGGCAAAATGCACTGGCGAGATGGACGAGATCGAGGCTCAGGAAGGTGTTGTGCGCGAAAAGGTCAGTTGGCCGTGGCGGCTAATTTCTGGCGCTGTGGCCTGGCGCGGCGGTTGGTGTTGCGGCGAATGATCTCGGCAATGAGGTCGGGGGCTTCCTCGGCCAGCATATGGCCGGCTTCCAGCACATGGTGCACATGAAAATGCGCCGGCAGATCATCGGCCTGGGTAAAGGGCAGCAGCGCGTCGTCGGTTCCCCACGCCACCATCACCGGCATGTTCAGCCCGTCGAGACGATCGTGCGGGATGACGCCTTGCCGATCGTCCACGGTCATGGCGGCTGCGATCTCGACGAGTTTTTCCAACTGGCCGGGGCGCCTGCGCATTTCCCAGAGAACGTCCACGGTGCGATCGAAGGGCCGGGTCCCTGGCCCCGACATGGCGGCGAGGCAGGCCCGGATCTCGGACCGATCCGCAGCGACGGCATAGCGACGCAACAGTGGTCCGTTGATCTCGGGGCCAAGGCCGCCCGGCGCCAAAAGCGTCAGCGAGGCTATTTTTTCGGGCGCGGACAGCGCCATCAGCGCCGCCACCGCACCGCCCATCGAGTGGCCCACGAGATGAACGCGCTTCAGGCGACGCTCCGAGAGATCGGCGAGCACGGCCCTTGCCGCCACCTTGGCCGGACCGGCGGCGGGAAAATCGAGGGACAACCCATGCCCCGGCAGATCATAGGCCAGTGTGTGCGTGGAAGGTGCCAGGGAGGAAATCACCTCGCGCCAGACATCGTGGCAGCCGCCGAATCCATGCAGCAGGACGATGGCCTTCGAGCCAACACCCTGTTCGGCGGCAAAAAGCGATGCGGTCATGAAAGCTGATTTTTGTTATTGCAGGATGCGCGACACCAATTGTGGCTGGATTGCTCCTAGTCCACAGCGATGGCCAGTAAAATTTTCGCGATTCGTACGGTTGCGGACAGAACTCGGCGCTTGATCGGCATCATGCGAAAGAGTGCAGGAAATCCATCGGGACGCGGCGCGCTCAATCCGCGGAGGTTGATGGTGTCAGCTTGGGTTGCCGAGCCCGGCGGCGCGCAGCGCCTGGACCAGCCGCTCGGTCAGGTCGGCTGGATATTTCCGCTCGACGAAGGTCGCGCGCGGATCGGCGGCAAATTTAGGGAATTCGGTGGTCAGTTGGTTCAGCAGCGTGCTCACCAAATGGTCCTGTCCGGCAGCCTTGGCGCCGATCAGCCGCGCCGCCAGATAGTGCGATTTCGTTGCCGTCGTCCTCAGTGCCGTGCTGGCCGCGATGGCCTTGTTCATGTCGCCCTGCATGAACTCGCCGACGAACAGTCCGTAATCCCACCATGTCGAGTGGCCGCTGAAGGTCTCCACGGCATGGGCAAGGATCGGCGTTCCCTCCGCGTAGCGGCCGGCGAAGATCAGCCCATAGCCGTAGGTGGCAGCCATGCCGAGATCATAGGGATTGAGTTCGTAGGCCTTGCGCATCCAGCGGATCGCTTCGTCGGTGTTGCCGAGGCGCGAACTGACGTAGCCGTAGGAGCGATGCGCATAAGGGCTGGTCGGCCCCATCTGCACGCCGCGATGGGCAAACTCCATTGCCTTTTCAATCGTCGCATTGGGTGGATAGGCGTAATGATCGGAGACCGCCTCGAGATGCAGGGAGGCAAGTTCCGAATAGACGAGCGAGGATTTCGCTCCGCCATTGGCCAGTTTTTCGAGGCAGCGATAGGCAGCCTCATGGGTCCTGGCGTTCTGGTCGAGATAATATTTATCGTTGAGCAGCAGGCATTGCGTCAGACCGTTTGGCGCGCCGGTCTGCTCGATATAGTTGTAGATCGTGCCCGAGGCGGGAAGGGCCGAGCTCAGCATGTCGGCGATACGGTCTTCGACTGCGGCAGGTGCGCTGTCGGCAGGGGTGAGATTGCGTGAAAGAAGCACCCGTCCGGACGCCATGCTTTGCAGTTCGATGGTGATGTCGCCCGCGTTTGGTCCGGGCAGGATGTCGAATATGAAGCTCGTGGCATCGTCCGCTGGATCGGTGGCTGAGTCGCGGCCGATGAAGTCGATCGTATCGAAGCCGCTCAGGCCGGCACGCAACGACGCGGCGACACGACTGGCATCGGCGCCTTCCGCCTTGACGCCGATATGGACGAGCGGCAGGACGTCAGCCATTGCCGATGGCACGATGCTGCCGGTTGCGCCGGCGGTCTGGAGCGTTGCCGACATGTCGCCGCCCGTCAGCAAGGCAGTGCTGCCCTGTCGAAGGATCAATACGCCCAGCATGGCGATGACCAGGGTGATCGCCACCCAGAAGAAGCGGAGATGACGCGCCACCGAGGGGGCGGGCGAAGACGGTACGGAAGCCAGCGATACCGCGTGCAGCATGCCCGTGCTGGCGTCGTTGGGCGGATCGGCGGATACAGCGCCGTCGAGTTTGAGCTCGGCAACATCCGGCAGCCGGATCGCGTTCAGTTCATAGGCAGGAACATAGCCGCCGCGCGGAATGGCGATGCGGACGGGTTCGGCAATGCCCTCATTGGCAAAATAGTGCTGCAGAAGCTCGCGCAGCCTGCCTGCCTGCACCCGCACCACGGCATCGGTCGACGGATCGAAATCGCCGTCCTTGCCGAAAACATCCATGGCAATGGAGAAGCCCTTGAGCCTGTCGCCTTCGCCGGCTTGTTCACGTTCGACAAGATAACGCAGCAGCTTGCGCGCACGCTCGGACCGACCGAACGTTTGGCTGGCAAGCAGTCGCTCCAGTGTCTCGCGCACTGCGGGGGCGGCAGGCGTGGCATGCTGCAAGTGTCGATCCTCTCGAAGTCGGCACAGGTTGAGGCGCGATCATATAGTTCCCGCACCGCCACACAAGCATACACCCATTATGCGATCACGTACCCCACCGGATAATTCCGCGGTGGTTAATGGCTCGAAAGATCGGAACCGATCAACCGGTTGGGACGGTCCCGATCTTTGCTCTGGTCGTGCGTCAGCCGGCTTTCTTGCCAATGATACGATTGGCGGCGGACATCACCGCTTCCAGCGAGGCGGCGACGATGTTGGTGTTGATGCCGGCACCGAACAGCTTGCCTCCGGGATATTCCATCTCGACATAGGAAATGGCGGACGCGTTCGAGCCGCGCTGCAACGAGTGCTCGGAATAGTCGAGCACCGACATCTCGACACCGAGATGACGCGACAGCGCATCGACGAAGCCGTCGATGGGACCGGTGCCTGTGCCTGTAATCGTCACTTCCTTACCCTGGTCGAGGATGACGGCCTCGACAACGCGCCGGCCCTTGATTTCGGTGCTGGGATAGGTGTGGTGATCGAGGAATTTCAGCCGCGCGGCAGGCTGATCGACATAGGTCTCGAGAAAGCGCTCGTAGATGCGCCGGGCCGGCACTTCCTTGCCCTCGGCATCGGTGATCGCCTGGATTTCCTGGCTGAATTCGATCTGCAAATTGCGCGGCAGGTTGAGACCGTAGTCGGCCTGCAGCACATAGGCGATGCCGCCCTTGCCGGACTGCGAGTTGATGCGGATGATGGCTTCGTAGCTGCGGCCGACATCGGCCGGATCGATCGGCAGATAGGGCACTTCCCAAAGGCTCGTATTGGCCTTCTTCAGCGCCTTCATGCCCTTGTTGATGGCATCCTGGTGCGAGCCGGAAAAGGCGGTGTAGACGAGTTCGCCGACATAGGGGTGGCGCTCGGGGATCTTCAACTGGTTCGAATATTCGTAGACGTCCTTCATCCGGTTGATGTCGGAGCAGTCGATCAAGGGATCGACACCTTGCGTGTACATGTTGAGCGCCAGCGTGACGATGTCGACATTGCCGGTGCGCTCGCCATTGCCGAACAGCGTGCCTTCGACGCGATCGGCGCCGGCCATCAGGCCGAGTTCGGTGGTGGCGATGCCGGTGCCGCGGTCATTGTGCGGATGCAGCGAGACCAGCAGGTTCTCCCTGTTGTCGAGGTTGCGGCACATCCATTCGATGCGGTCGGCATAGATGTTGGGTGTCGACATCTCGACCGTCGATGGCAGGTTGACGATCAGCTTGTTGTCCGCCGTCGGCCTGACGATCTCGGTGACGGCGTTGCAGATTTCCAGCGCCACTTCGAGCTCAGTGCCGGTAAAACTCTCCGGCGAATATTCGAAGCGAAAGCCGCCGCCGGCCTTGGCCGCCATGTCGGTGATCATCTTGGCCGCGTCGGTGGCGATGCGCTTGATGCCGCCGACGTCCTTTTCGAAGACGACGCGGCGCTGCAATTCGCTGGTCGAATTGTAGAAATGGACGATCGGGTTGGTGGCGCCCTTCAGCGCCTCAAAGGTGCGGGTGATCAGTTCGGGCCGACACTGCACCAGCACCTGGAGCGAGACATCGGCGGGTACGTTGCCTTCCTCGATGCACCAGCGGGCAAAGTCGAAATCGGTCTGCGAGGCCGATGGGAAGCCGATCTCGATTTCCTTGAAGCCCATGTCGAGCAGCAGGCCGAACATGCGCGCCTTGCGCTCGTGGCCCATCGGATCGATCAGCGCCTGGTTGCCGTCGCGCAGGTCGACCGAGCACCAGATCGGCGCCTTGTCGATGACCTTCGAGGGCCAGGTGCGGTCGGTGAGGCCGACGGTGGGATAGGGCTGATATTTGCGGGCTGCGTCAGGCATGCCTCTAGTCGCATCCTTGCCGGCTACCGCGGCATCGGAGCGGATCTCTTCTCGTGCGTTCATCGTCGTTTCTCCCGGCGGCTCATGGATCCACCTTCAGGTGGATTGATGGCGAGCGGCGCCTTTACCAGAATTTCGTTCGCTTGATGTGATTGCCAAGGAGCATGCGCTTGCGCGGCGGTTCGACCGCCGGGCGCTCCTTCAGCGAACCCGGCGATCGCCGATAAGGCCGAGAAGAAGCAGGGTCGAGGCCAGCGCGCGCACGGTCTCGCCGGAAAAACCGGTCGGACGGGAAGCGTTGGTGGCGCGCGTGTTCATGGCGGTTCTCATACAGGAGCGGCTTGTGAGAGGCAAGTGGGGCCACATGGCGTGTCGTAAGCAGATGAGT
>NZ_SMYZ01000004.1 GCF_004919685.1 Mesorhizobium norvegicum
AAGGGGGGAGATCAGATGTCGCCATGGCTTTCGCCAATCTCCAGCGTTGGAAGGTTGGCGGGACATCAACGCTGCCAATCTCCCCCCTTGCGGGGGAGATGTCCGGTAGGACAGAGGGGGGTGTGACGGATCGCGGCCTCTCTGATGGAGGCCGGCCTTGAGCGACCTCGTCCAGCTCTTCGACCGCGCCTTCCAACCGCTTCAAACGGCGGTTTCCACCCAGCGCATTCCCGGCGGCGTGCTCGGCGTTGTCGATCGTAACGGCAACCGCATCACCAGGGCAATCGGCTCGGCGCAACTCGTGCCGAAGCCCCGCCCCATGCAGGACAGCACCTGGTTCGACCTGGCATCCCTGACCAAAATCATCTTCACCACGCCGCGCATCCTGGCGCTGGCGGAAGACGGTGTCATCAATCTCGATGCGCCACTGGTCTCTGTGCTTCCGGACCTGCGCCAGTATGATGCCGAGGCCTGGGAACGGAAGGTGACGTTTCGCCAATGTCTTGGCCACCAGCCGCCGTTTCCGGCCGTCGAGCCAATCTACACTTATGGGCGCGATCCCGAGCTGCTGCGCGCCTTCATCCTGCAGCGCGAATGGCGGGCCCGCGATCCCGTCTACTCCGACATCAACTTCATCCTGCTCGGCTTCGCGCTGGAGCGGCTGTCGGGAAAGACGATCCGGGACATGGATCCCGGTCCGGGCTTTGCCTGGTCAACGGAGCCCGATGTCGCCGCAGCGACCGAGGACTGCACCTGGCGGCACCGAGTGCTGTCCGGCGAGGTGCACGATGACAATTGCTCGGCGCTGCAAGGTGCCGGGCATGCCGGCCTGTTCGGAACAGCCGCTTCCGTCCTCGATTTCGCGCAAGGGCTATTGGACGGCATCGGCGCCTCGGAGCGTTCAATCGCGCTGATGCGTGCGCCCTTGTCCGCCACCCGCACCCATGGCTGGGAGCGCCCCTATGAGGGCTGGTCCGGCGGGTCATTATGCAGCCCGGGAACCATCGGCCACACCGGTTTTACCGGCACCGGGCTGTGGATCGACTTCGACAGAGGCAAGGCCTGGACCTTGCTCACCAACCGGATCCATCCGACACGTCATTTCGACAGTGGAATCGTTTCGCTTCGGCAGGCGGTCGGCGATCTCGTCAATGGATTTTAGGAGCTAGATGATGGAACCAATCTGGGCCGTCGGCCTGATGACCGGCACCGTGCTCGACGGCAACATCGACGTCGCGCTGATCAAGACCGATGGCGAGCGGATCGAGGATTTCGGCACCTATCGGCTGATGCCTTATCCCCCGTCGATCCGCTCCCTGCTGGAAGAGACGCTGACGGCGGCGAGAGCCTGGAATTTCGTCGGGCCGGAGCCGGCGATTTTTCGCACCGCGGAGGAAGCCCTGACACGTGCCCAGTCGGCGGCGGTCAAGGAATTGGTCGAAAGCTATGGCATGACGATGGCCGATATCGGCGTCGTCGGTTTTCACGGCCAGACCGTGCTGCATCGTGCGCCGCAGGTTGGACGTCTCGGCCAGACCCGGCAGCTCGGCGACGGCGAGCTGATGCACGCCCTGTTGGGCACCAAGGTTGCCTACGATTTCCGCTCGGCCGACATGCGCGCCGGCGGGCAAGGCGCGCCCTTGGCCGCTGCCTATCACACCGCGCTGATGCGCAGCGCCGGCGCCAGTGGCGAGGTGGCGGTGCTCAATCTCGGCGGCGTCGCCAACGTCACCTGGTGGGATGGCGCCGACAATGTCATTGCCTTCGACACCGGCCCCGCCAACGCGCCGCTGAACGATTTCATCAAATCGAAAGGGCTCGGCGAAATGGACCGCGACGGCGCGCTCGGCCGTGCGGGAACGGTCGATGAGGCCCGGCTCGCCAAGCTGTTGCAGCACCCCTATCTCAGCAAAGCCTATCCCAAATCGCTGGACCGCTTCGACTTCGGCGCCGCAATGGCGGATGGCCTGGACACCGAGGATGGCGCGGCCCTGCTTACCGCCTTCACCGCCGACGCTGTCGGCAAGGCGCTCGACCTTTTGCCAAGCCGGCCGAAGAAACTGGTCGTCAGCGGTGGCGGCCGCCACAACCCGACAATGATGGCAATGCTGGCCAGCCGCGCCGGTGTCGAGGTGGTGCAGGCCGAAAGCCTCGGCTGGAGCGGCGACGCGGTGGAAGCGGAGTGCTTTGCCTTCCTCGCGGTTCGCGTGCTGCGCGGCCTGCCGATCAGTTTTCCAAGCACCACCGGCGCACCGCAACCGATGCGCGGCGGAAAACTTGCTGGCTGATCAGGAAACCAATTTCTTCCTCAGAAAGATGCGGCTACGGCCGACAGGGAAATCGGCAAGCGTTCCAAAGGGTTCGTATCCCTGACGCTGATAGACCGTGGCGGCATTCGGGTTGAAGGTATCGATCCAGGCGTTCTGGCAGCCGCGCGCCACCGACTCCTGTTCGGCGGCATCCAGCATTGTGCCGGCCATGTGCTGGCCGCGCAGCCGCTCATCGACCCACAGCCACTGCACGTAAAGCCAGCCCCAGGAGGTGTAGCCTGAAATGCCGGCGACGACCGTGCCGTCCTCGTCGCGCACGAACACCGCGAGCGCCTTCCTTTCGGACGCGCCGACATCGCCGTCGTTGAACGCCGTCAGCCGTTCGCCGAGGAAGGCGAGTTCTTCCGGCAAGGGATTTGCCGTCGTTTCAAGTGTCGTTTTCATGGATCTTTCCGAGATGGGCGGCTGGGTAGGAACGCAGCGTTACGAAGGGCGGCACATTTGCGCAATGTCTATACCTGTCCGCGAACAGGGTGCGGCTCCGCATCGCCTCCGTTGCGAAATTCGGACGCGGCAATGCCGTAGCGCTTGAGCTTGTCGTAGAACGTCTTGCGCGGCACGCCGAGCGCGTCGATGGCGCTGCGCACATCGCCGCCATGGTCGCGCAATGCGTCGCGGATCAGTTGCGCCTCGTAGTGGCCGACCCGTTCGGGCAGTGTTGCCTCTGGCTCCGGCACGTGTGCGGACACCGCCCTCACCTCATCCTCCGGTCCGAGACCGAGCGCGACGCGGTCGGCAAAATGCGCGAGTTCACGCACATTGCCCGGCCAGGCGTGCGACTGGAGATGGTCGCTGACCGCCGCGTTCACCTTGGCGACAGGCCGGCCGAACCGTTCCGAAGCCTTGCCGAGGAAATGCCCAAACAGCATCGGAATATCGCCGCGTCGTTCGCGCAAAGGCGGAATGCGCAGCGTCACGACGTTGAGGCGAAAATAGAGGTCCTCGCGAAAATCGCCGCGCTGGTCCGGCCGGCCGAGATCGACCTTCGTTGCCGCAACGACTCTGAGGTCGACGCGCCTGATATCGTTCGAGCCAAGCGGGGTGAGGCTGCGCGTTTCGAGCACCCGCAGCAGCTTGACCTGGAGCGCCGGCGGCATGGATTCGATCTCGTCGAGAAAAAGCGTGCCGCCGCTGGCATGCTCGATGCGGCCGATCCGTCGCCGCTGCGCGCCGGTGAACGCGCCCACCTCGTGGCCGAACAGTTCGCTTTCTATGACGGTCTCCGGCAGCGCCCCGCAATTCAGCGCCACGAAGGGTTTTGCGCGGCGCCGGCCCCATCTGTGCAGCAGGTCCGCCACCACTTCCTTGCCGGTTCCCGTCTCCCCTTCCACCAGCACGTCGACATCCATGTCGGCGATCTGGCGCAAGGTCTCGCGCAGGCGCCGGATGGCCGGCGCTTCGCCGATCAGCGGCAGACCGTCGGCGGCCAGTGCCGCGGCTTCGCGCAGCCGCCGGTTCTCCATCACCAGACGCCGCTTCTCCGATGCCCGCTTCAGCGCCTCGATAAGGCGATCGCCGGCATAGGGTTTCGGGATGAAATCGTAGACGCCGTCTTTGAGCGCGGCCACAGCGAGATCGACGTCGCCATGGCCGGTGACCAGGATCACCGGTATGTCGGGGTCGATCGCCTTGATACGATCGAACAGCTGCAGCCCGTTCATGCCCGGCATGCGGATGTCGCTGACGACAACGCCTTCGAAATTCCTGTCGACGACGGCCAGTGCTGCCTCGGCGGCGTCGAGCGCGGCCACGGTGAAGCCGGCAAGCTCGAGCAATTGCGTTGTGGCATGAAGCAGGTCCGCGTCATCCTCGACGAGCGCGACCAGCCCTGATCCCTGAATCATTCTATTCGCCTCAGATCGATGGTGAAGGAGGCGCCGCTGGCGCTGCCGGGGGCGCTGGCGCTGCCGGGATCGAGCCGCAGCGTGCCGCCCAATTCCTGGGCGATCTCCTGCGAGATCACCAGCCCGAGGCCAAGCCCCTTCTCCTTGGTGGTCTGGAACGGCATGAACAGATTGCCGGCCGCTTCCGGCCCGAGACCGGGGCCGTTGTCGCGCACTGAAATCAGCACCCGGTCGTCGCGCTCGGCAAGTTCGATCTCGATGCGGGGATCGGGCTGGTCCTTCATGGCGTCCAGCGCATTCTGCAGCAAATTGACCAGGATCTGCTCCAGCCGGATGCGGCTCGCCATGACCGCCGGCGACACGTTGCCGCGCGGCTTGACGATGGTCACGCCGGAATCGCGGATACGCCCCGACAGCAACGACAGCGCGCCGTCGATCGCCTCGCGCACCGGCAGCGGCGAGGCAGCAGTGCCGGGCCGGCGGGCGAAAGTGCGCAAGGTGCTGGTGATCGCGCCTATGCGTTCGGTCATCGAAACGATCGACGTCAGATTGCCACTGGCCGGTTCGGTCTTGCCGCTGTCGAGAAAGCGGCCGGCATTCTCGGCATAGGTGCGGATCGCGGCGACCGGCTGATTGATCTCATGCGCCACGCCGGCGGCGATCTGGCCGAGAATGGACAGCCGGTTGGCCTGGGCGAGATCGTCGCGCAGCCGGCGGACCTTGGCCTCAGCATTTTCACGCTCGGCAATTTCGCCTGCAAGTGCGTTGTTGGAGCGCGTCAGCTCGGCCGTTCGCGTGCTGACCCTGCTCTCCAGTTCGGCATTCATGCGCGCCAGCGCTTCCTGCCTCAGCCGGCGCGTGCGCCGGCGCCGGGTCAGCACGTAGGCAAGCAGGCCCGTCAGCAACAGACCGAGCAGCGTGGTCAGGCGCGCCGTGTTGGCGGCGGAGGAGAGAGCAGCGTCGGCGGGCGTCAACAGCCAGAGACGCCAGCCTGGAACAGCACCGGGCAGGTCCTGCACCACCTCGACGAACTGGCGCAGCTTGCCGGCGCTGTCGATCGTCGCCAGGCCGTCACCGGCGCCGCGCCGCAGCGGCAGGGGTTCGAAGGCAGCATCGGCCAGTTGAAGCTGGTCATGGGCGGCGGCGGCGTCAGAGGGGGAGAGCGGTGCCAGGGCATGAAACCGCCAGTCGGGCTGGCTGGTGGCCAGCACCACGCCGCGTTCATCGGTGACGAAAACGAGAAAGCCGCTGGAGCGCCAATTGGCTTCGACGCGATCGAGTTCGACCTTCAACACCGTAACGCCAAGCGGCTTGCCGCCATCGTCGACGCGGCTGGCCAGGTAAAGGCCCGGTCTGCCGCTGATCGTGCCGAGGCCATATTGGCTGGCGGCGCCGTTCGCCATCGCCTCCTGGAAATAGTGCCGAAAATTATAGTCGATGCCGACAAAGCTGGCCGGTTCGCCGGCATTGCTGGCTGATATCGCGATGCCGGCTGTGTCGATGACATAGATGGCGGACGCCGAGGCATCGCCGGCAATCGCCTTGAGCTTGTCGTTGAGGGCCGCTTCTTGCATCTTTCCGGCTCGGCGCAGCGCGCCGCGCACCGCATCGTCGCGGGCCAGCACCAATGGAACCAGGCGCTGCTTTTCGATTTCGCCGGTCAGGGTTCCCGCCGCCAGCGGCAGAGCGGCAAGCGCTGTGTCGCGCAGATTGTCGGCAGCCTGGCCGGAGGCAATGCGCCCGGCGATGACGATCGCGCCGGCCAGGACGGCAAGGGCGACGACCACGACGAGCCAGCGGCCATTGCGCAGCCGGGCCACCGCCTCGCCCAGCAATTCGCGCCCGGCAAACCCTTGGGATTCGCTATCGGTGCCTGCTTGCGTCGTCTGCCCTCTCCCTTTTGCCCGCAACCTTGCGGCCAGTGTAATGCGAAAATCCGCCCAGGCAAACGCTGGCTGTGCGGAAATCCGCACAGGCATTGCCCGCGCGGCCTACGGCACAGGCGGAAATCCCGGGATTCCGGCCCTTCCCCGATCTGGCACGACGCTTGCAAAACTCCTGGCTAGCGGCGTGCGACCGGAGCGCCGCGATGGGAGAAGTCACGCAGGGCGGTCCGTTTTCGCCCATCCGGCCAGGGAGAGTTCGATGCACATCGCAGACCATTCAGGCGCGCTTGCCGCGCAGCGCAAACCTTTCTATGCCCAACTCTACGTGCAGGTGCTCGTCGCGATCACCGTCGGCATCCTGCTCGGCCATTTCTATCCGTCGGTCGGCGAGAGCATGAAGCCGCTCGGCGACGCCTTCATCAAGCTGGTCAAGATGATCATCGCCCCGGTCATCTTCCTGACCGTGACGACGGGCATTGCCGGCATGAGCGACCTGCAGAAGGTCGGGCGTGTCGCCGGCAAGGCGATGCTCTATTTCCTCACCTTCTCGACGCTGGCGCTGATCATCGGCCTTGTCGTGGCCAATGTCGTGCAGCCGGGCGCCGGCTTCAACATCGACCCGGCGACACTCGATGCCTCGACCGTCAACACCTACGCCGCCAAGGCGCACGACCAGTCGGTCACCGGCTTCATGATGAACATCATCCCGACGACGATCGTCGGCGCCTTCGCCGACGGCGACATCCTGCAGGTGCTGTTCTTCTCGGTGCTGTTCGGCATTGCGCTGGCGCTGGTCGGCGACAAGGGCACGCCCGTCCTCAACTTCCTGCAGGCGCTGACGACGCCGATCTTCAAGCTGGTCAGCGTGCTGATGAAGGCGGCACCCATCGGTGCCTTCGGCGCCATGGCCTTCACCATCGGCAAATACGGCATCGGCGCGGTCATCAATCTCGCCATGCTGGTCGGCACCTTCTACGTGACGTCGTTTCTGTTCGTGTTCGTCGTGCTGGGTGCTGTCTGCCGCTACAACGGTTTCTCGATCCTGGCGCTGATCCGCTACATCAAGGAAGAGCTGCTGCTGGTGCTGGGCACCTCCTCGTCCGAAGCCGCCCTGCCCTCGCTGATGGAAAAGATGGAGAAGGCCGGCGCCAAGCGCTCGGTGGTCGGTCTGGTCATCCCGACCGGCTATTCCTTCAACCTCGACGGCACCAACATCTACATGACGCTGGCGGCGCTGTTCATCGCGCAGGCGACCAACATCCATTTGTCGATCGGCGACCAGATCCTGCTGCTGCTGGTTGCCATGCTCTCGTCCAAGGGCGCCGCCGGCATCACCGGAGCCGGATTCATCACCCTTGCGGCGACGCTTTCGGTGGTTCCTGCGGTTCCCGTTGCCGGCATGGCGCTGATCCTCGGCGTCGACCGCTTCATGTCGGAATGCCGGGCGCTGACCAACTTCATCGGCAACGCCGTCGCCACACTGGTGGTGGCGCGCTGGGAAGGCGAGTTCGACGAGGCCAAGCTGGCGAGGGCCCTGGCAGGCACGGCCGATGACAGCCTGCCGGCGGACGTCGTTCCCGCCGAGTAGTCCACGGTCGCACAGCAATGCCAATGGCCGGACGCATCCTTGCGTCCGGCCATTTGTCATGTGTTGGCGATGTCAGACGGTGCTGGTTTTGACCAGAGGCGCCAGCGCCTTGCCGTCGGCTGCAAAGAGATGGCACCGAGACGGATCGGCCTGCAGCGTGATGGGGCTGTGCAGCGGGGTCATGTCAGTGCCTTCGGTCTGCACGACAAGCCTCGTCTTCTCGCCGATGTCGGCATGCAGAATGGTCAGACCGCCGAGCCGTTCGGCCAGCACCGCCTCGCCCTTGAACTGGCCCGCATCTGAAATGCGGATATGTTCCGGCCTTATGCCAAGCAGCAGCTCGCTGTTGGGCGCAAGCGCGCCGGCCTCGACCGGAACGACCACACTGGACCCACCCGGCAAGGCGACAGCAACGCCATCCGCGTTGGCCGAGAGAACCCGCACCGGCAGCATGTTCATCTTCGGCGAGCCGATAAAGCCGGCGACGAAGAGATTGGCCGGCCTGGCGTAGAGATCGAGCGGTGTGCCGACCTGCTCGATGGTGCCGGCATTGAGGACGACGATCTTGTCGGCCATGGTCATCGCCTCGGTCTAGTCGTGCGTGACATAGACGATGGTGGCGGCGAGCCGTTCGTGCAGCTGCATCAGCTCCAGCCGCATGTTGACGCGCAGTGCGGCGTCGAGGTTCGACAGCGGTTCGTCGAACAGGAAGACTTTCGGCTGGCGCACGATGGCGCGGCCAATGGCGACGCGCTGGCGCTGGCCGCCGGACAGTTCCTTCGGCCGCCGTTCGAGCAGATGCGACAGTTGCAGCACCTCGGCTGCCGCCTTGACCTTGGCGTCACGCTCGGCGACCGGCAGGCCGGCGATCTTCAGCGCGAAACCCATATTGTCGGCGACCGTCATATGCGGATAGAGCGCATAGGACTGGAACACCATGGCGAGGCCGCGTTCTGAAGGGTCGACCTCGTTGATGCGCGTGCCGTCAAGCATGAGTTCGCCGGCGGTGATCTTCTCGAGGCCGGCGATCATGCGCAGCAGCGTCGACTTTCCGCAGCCGGACGGGCCGACGAAGACGACAAACTCGCGGTTGCCGACATCGAGGTCGACGCCCTTGATGACCTCGGCATTGCCGTAGGACTTGCGCACGCCGCGTAGCTTGAGCTCAGCCATTGAAGTCCCTCCTCGTATCCGGATATGTGCTTGGGCCGACAGGCATGCGGGCGGCGATCGTGCCCACATCGTCGAACAGGACAAGGCTGGCGGCGCCGACGAGCCCGGCATGGCGGCCAAGCTGCGCCGGAACGACCGGCACGTCGCGATAGGCGCGCATGGCCCGCTGTCTGATGGTCGCCTCGATGGTCGGCAGCATCAGGTCGAGCCCATTGGCAATGCCGCCGCCGACGACCAGCACATCGGGCGAATAGAGATGCAACAGGTTGGTGAAGCCGACGCCCAGCCAGCGCGCTTCCTCGTCCAGCAAGGCCGAGGCAAGACCGTCCTGCAGCCGGGCCGCCTCGACGACATGGCGGCCGGTCACCTCCGCGTCCGCCGAGAGGCGCCGCAAGGCGGAGCCGTCGCCGGCGGCCGTGGCAGCGGTGGCGCGGCGGCCGAGCGCGGTTCCCGAGGCGATGGCCTCAAAGCAGCCTATGACGCCGCACATGCAGCGCTCGCCTTCATTGGTGATGGTCATATGGCCGATCTCGGCGGCAAGGCCACGGCGGCCATGCAGGATGCGCCCGTCGACGACAACACCGCCGCCGATGCCGGTGGAAACCGTGACGAAAACCAGCGAGCGCGCGCCATGACCGGCGCCGAAGCGCCATTCGCCGAGTGCCGCGGCATTGGCGTCGTTTTCCAGCCGCACCGGCAGGCCGAGCCGCCGCTCGAGGATATCGGCAAGCGGCACGTCCAGCCAGCCGGCGAGTGTCGGCGGGCCGACGGCGATGCCGGCCAGCGGATCGAGCGGTCCCGGCGCGCCGACGCCGACGCCGACGACAGAGAGTGCCGGTGCCTCGGCATGGACGGTCGCGGCCAGCGCCTCGATCTGGCCGATCACCACGTCGGGGCCGGCTTGCGCCTGCGTCGGCACCGCCGCGAATGCCAGGATCTTGCCTTCACGGTCGACCAGGGCGGCACGAAGCTCCGTCCCACCAAGATCGATCGCAAGGGCGGCTTCTATCGTCATGCCGCGACCTTCAGTCCGTGCAGCCAGCCGATGCGGCCGGCGAGATCCTTGTCGCCGAAGGCGAGCGAACCGAGAACCACGGTTTCGGCACCGGCGGCACACAGCAACGGCACCGTCTCGTGGCGAATGCCGCCGTCGGCCGCCAGGACCACTTCCGCCTCGCGGCCGGCCTTTCTCAGGATGGCGCGGGCAGCGCCCAGCCTGTCGCAGGCCTTGTCCGACAGGCTCTGTCCCTTGACGCCGATTGCGGTTCCCAGAAGCGTGACGAACGCGACCTCCGAGACGAAAGGCGTCACCGTCTCGACCGGCGTCTCCAGCCTGAGCACGACGCCGGCCTCGGCGCCGAGTTCGCGTGCCAGCCGAGCGGCGCGCAACCCCGCCTCGCCATTCTCGGCATGAACGCTGATCATGTCGGCGCCGGCCTCGATGAACTGGCGCGTCTGCGCCTCGACGATTGCTGCATCGACCATCAGATGGACATGGATGGGTTTCGCCGTCAGCCCCGCGATGCGGGCGACGAGATCGGGAAAGAACAGGAAGGACGGCGCAAAATGCCCGTCCGCAACATCGATGTGGTGAAGATCGACATAGGGCTCGATACGCCTGAGGTCGCTCTCGAAATTGGCGAGATTGGCCGACCACAGCGAGAATTCAGCGATCATGCGATCGCGCGGCAATGCGGCGATGGCGGCCGGGCCGGAGAGAGGTTTCGAGATCATGACTGGTCCTGTTTGTTGAAACGATCTTTGAGGAAGCTGCCGATGGCGGCGCGGATCTCGGCGAAATGCCGATCCTTGTCGGTGGGCTTCGGCGTCACTTCGGCAAAGGCGGCGTTGGGGATGGCGTCGGCAAGGCTGCGAGCGATGGCCAGCGGATGGACGAGATCGATGCCGCTGCCGACGACGAGGGCCGGGATTGCGAGTCCGGCAGCCTCTGCCTGAGTGACACCAGGTCCATCGTTTGCAATCGCTTGCATCACCTCGGCGAAGACGGCCGCGTTGTCGCGCGCGAAGAAGCCAAGCAGGGAAGCAAGATTGTCCGGCGCTTCGGTGCGAAAGCGGGCCGCTGTCGCCGAGGCCGCAAAGGCATCGCGCGCCTCTGCCAGTGGACGGTCGCGGATGAGCTCCGCCACTTCCACGTAAGGGCGCATGTTTTGCGGCGCCGCATCGAAAGCCCAGGCAGGGCGCACAAGGACGAGACCAGTGATCCGGTCCGGGTGCTTCGCTGCGAGCTGCAACGCGATGGCCGCGCCCATCGAGATGCCGCCGGCGACGAAACGGTCGAGGCCGGCCGCATCGGCGGCGGCCAGCACGTCATCGGCGAACATCGCGATCGAAAAGGGCCGTGTCGTGCCGGCGCCAGAGCCGCCCTGCGCGCGGCATTCGATGGTGAGCCGGCGGTATGACGGGCCATCGGGAAAGTTCTGCGCGACCTGTGCTGCGTCACCGCCGAGGCCATGCTGGAAGATGACGGGAAGCCTCCCCTGCCCCGTATCGAAGACACGAAGCGCTGCGTCGTCGCGAAGCAGGATCGCCGGCGTGGCGCCCATCAGAGGAGCCCTCGCAGAAAGGCGGCAACGCCGGGGGCTTCGTCGGCTGACAGGCCGTGGGTGACGAGTGACCCGTCGAAGCCCCCTGCCTTCAGCCGTGCAACAAAATCCGGAAAATCGACGATGCCTTGCCCTGATGTGGCAAAGCGGCCGTCACTATAGCGGTCCTTGGCGTGCGCCATGGCGATATGGCCGGCGGCCTCGTCGATGGCTGCGGCGACAATGGCACGCGCTTCGTCCGACGTCGCGTGTTCGAACAGGTTTGCCGGATCAAGCACGATCTTCAGATGCTTCGATCCCATCTCGGCGATCAGCCTGGTCGCGTCCCCGGCCGAGGTGACGATGTTGGCCTGTTCGGGCTCGATGCCGAGATCGACGCCGGCCTCTTCGGCAAGCGCCAGCGCCTTCTCCATCTCGGTGGCCATGTCGGACCAGGCTGCCGGCGTGGCATTGTCGGGATGATAGGCCCACTGATCGGCGGCGTTGCGCGAACCGGTGCAGAGTGTGACCAGCGGGATGTCCAGGGCAGCAGCAGTCTCGATGACGACAGCGAGACGCCGAAGGCCATCGTCGCGGACGCCCTTGTCGGGATGCGCCATGTTGTAGGTGCCCGACAGTGCTGCGAGCGAAACACCGGTCGATTGCGCGGCGGCGCGGATGGAAGCGACCGCATCTGCCGGCACGACATCCGGCATCGACGGCAGGCCGGCGCAGGTGAGGTTGAACTGCGTCGTCTCATATCCGGCCTGCTTCACCCCAGCCAGCACGGCTGCCGGCTCAATCCCCGGAAAAGTCTTGGCGAAGATGCCGAGACGCATCACACCGCTCCCGAAACCGAGGCGAGTTCGACCCGTTCACCGGTCTCGACCGAGCGGGCGATGGCGACCATGGCGCGGATCGAGGCGATGCCGTCCTCGACATTGGCGCCGCGCATCGGCGTGCCTTCCAGAACCGTTTGGGCAAGACCTTCCAGCTGGCGGCGGAAGAAATGACCGTCGGCGCCGAGCGGCTTGTGGGCGGTGGCGGTCTTCTCGTGAAAGATCTCGACCTCGCTGGCGCGGAAGTACCAGGGGTTGAATGTCTTGGCGATGACGGAGCCATTCTCGCCATAGAGCTGAAAACCTTCGTGCCAGTCCATCCGTACGGCGACGGTGAGGTCGAGATGGCCGAGCGCTCCGCTGGCGAACTCGGTCTCGACGAACCAGCAATAGGCGCCGAATTTCTCATTGAGCCGAGCACGCACGGCGACGATATCGCCGCACAGGAACCGCGCCGTATCGACGAGATGCGAGCCATGCGCCAACATGAAATACTGCCTGAGATCCGCCTTGGGATTGCCCGCGGGCTTCCTTGCGAGCTTGCTGGTGACAGGCAGCGGCTGCACCGCATCGGTGTTGGTGTAGCGATGGGTGGAATCACAATACCATGCCTTCAGCGCCAGCACCTCGCCGATCTCGTCGCGGACGAAGTCGCGCGCCGCCTCCAGCGCCGGGTCGAAGCGCTTCATGTGTCCGACTTGCAGCACCTTGCCCGAGCGCCTCACCGCCTCGGCCAGTGCCTCGCCTTCCTCGACCGAAGTGCCGATCGGCTTTTCGCACAGAACATGCTTGCCGGCGTTGAGCGCCCTGATCGACATCGGCACGTGATAGGCGTCCGAGGTGGCGACGATCACCGCTTCCAACTCGGGATCGGCGAGCATTGCCTCATAGTCGGAATACATTTTCTGCGGCTCGTAGGTGGCGCCCATGCGGGCGAGCAGGTCGGGTGCGGCGTCGCAGATGGCGTAGAGGTCGGCATTGGCGGCCTTCACGCAGGATTCCAGATGCGCGAACTGCGCGATGGGGCCGCAGCCGAGCACGCCGACCCTGAGGCGTCTGTCCTGTTTCTTGATCATCGTCTCGTTCTTCAGGCGCCGTAGCTGCGCATTGTCTGGCGGTTGGTCTTGACCGCGCCGGCGGGATCGGCAGCGGCCGTTTCGGATTCTTCCTCCAGCACCAGCCAGCCGTTGAAGCGTGGCGCGGTGTTGGCGATCTCGATGACTTCAGGCGTGTCGCAGACGCCCTTGCCCAGCATGGCCCAGGTGCCGTTGGCGTCGACATCCTTGAGGTGGATGTAGCGGATGCGGTCGCGGTGGGTGCGCAGCGTGTCGGCCATGTCCTTGTGGCCGCGCAGGATATGGCCGGTATCCGGCACCCAGCCGATCAGATCGGGGTCGAGCAAGGCAAAGATTGTGTCGTAGTCGGTGCGGTCGAAGAGCAGCGTGTTGTGGTGCGAACTTGGATGCACCGCGACCTGGACGCCGGCCTTGCGCCCGAGCTCGCCGGCTTTGTTGTAGATTTCGGCCGCGATGGCGAACTTGCCGTCGCGCGGACCGTCGGAGACCACCGTCGCAGAGCCCATCGACACCAGCGCACCAGGAAATGCGGAGGCGAAGTCTATCCAGCGCTTGGCGGTTTCGAGGTCGGCGCCGATCTCCTCTGCGAGGGTGAAACCGCTCTTCGACCCGAAGGCGAAGGAGACAAGAGTAAGGCCCGATGACTTCAGTGCCGCGGCGAATTGCGACGGCCTGTCGGCATAGCGGCCGATCATGGTGTCGGTGATCTCGATGCCTGAATAGCCGCCATCGGCAATTGCCTTCAAGAGATCGTCGGGGCCGCCGGTAAAGCGGTCGCCGAGCATTTCCCAGGTAAAGGTCTGGCAGCCGACTTTGAGGTCTTTCACGTTCATACTTTCATTCCTTGATACCGCTTATTGCTTGATGCCACTCTGCGTCGCCGTGGGAAGGACATCCTACTTGACCGAGCCCGCGGTCATGCCGGCGAGGAAGTACCTCTGGGCAACGAGGTAGATGAGCAAGAGCGGTAGCGAGCCGAGCACGCTCATCGCCATCATCTGGTTCCATTCGAAGGCGTGCTGCCCCATCAACAGCTGGATGCCGATCGGGACGGTGCGCATGGACGTCGACTTCGTCAGCGTCAGCGCAAAGAGAAATTCGTTCCAGCACAACAGGAAGGTGTACACCGACGTCGCCACGATACCAGGCAGTGAAATCGGGACGATCACCCGCCAAAGCGCTGTCCAACTGCTGCCGCCATCGACAGCCACGGCTTCATCGAGATCGCGGGGCAAAGTGTTCAGATATCCCGTCATCAGCAGGATCGCGTACGGCAGTGTAAACACCAGGTAAGTCAGGATCAGTGCGACGTAGGTATCGAAGATACCGTATGAGACGACAAGCCCGAAGAAGGGGATCAAAAGTGTGATCGGCGGAATCGTCTGCGTGCTGATGATGATTGTGTTCAGGCTGCCCTTGCCGCGGAAATTGAAGCGGCTGAACCCGTAGGCCGCCAGCAAGGCGATCAGCACCGTCAGCACGGTCACCGCTCCCGCCACGAAATAGCTGTTGAAGAAGAAGCGCACCTTTACCGGGTCGCCAAGGATGGCTGCATACGCTTCCAGCGTGAAGGCCTTTGGCAGGATGGTCGGTGGCAGGGCAAAGATTTCGGTGTTCGACTTGAACGAGCTGCTCAGCATCCAGTAGATCGGGAAGGCTGCGAAGAACAGTCCAGCCGCAAGAGCAACATGCAGCGCGACGGTGATCAGCTTGTCTTTGCCAGAGTTTCGTTTCCTCATGGTGACTACCGAGCCTTCTGATAACGGATGTAGAACAGCGTCAGGCCGAGAGAGATCAGCAGGATGACCACAGCGCTCGCCGACGCCTGTGACAGGTTGTAGCTCGAAAACGCCAGCTTGTACGTGTAGGTGCTGAGGACCTCGGTCGAGTAGATCGGGCCACCGCCCGTCGTTATCCAGATTAACGGGAAGACCTGCATGGTCCAGATGAAGTCGAGCAGCGAGATGCTGATGATGATCGGCATCAGCTGCGGGATGGTGATGAAGATCAGCTTTTGGTAGGCTTTTGCCCCGTCGATATCGGCGGCCTCGTAGAAATCCTTGGGAATGCCCTGCAAACCCGCGAGCAGGCTGACCATGAAGAGCGGATAACCCGCCCAGATATTGGCGAATGTGACGGCGTGCAGCGCGGTCTGAGGCGAGGAAAACCATTCGACCTTGGAACCGATGATGCCGATTTGCATGAGAATGCTATTCACGACACCGTTCGGCTCAAGCAGGAGGCGCCAGATCACGGCGATAATCACCGCGGTGAACAGCCAGGGCAGTATGTAGAGCACGCGCAGAATATTGCGCAGCGTCGGATTGATGCGGTCGCTGTTCAGCATGAGCGCGAAGGCCATGCCGATGGTCATGTGGAAAATGACACTCATGCACGTGAAGTAGAGCGTGTGCCACAGCGAAGCCCAGAACACGGGGTCGTCGAAGATCGCCTGGTAGTGTTTCAGTCCGGCAAAGGATGGGTCACGACGCAGCACCGCGCTGTTCTGGAACGAGTAGGCAATCACCGTCACCATCGGCAGCAGCATCAGAAGCCCGATTATGAGCAGCGAGGGCGACAGATAGAGGTACGGTGCGACCGCTCGTTTCAGCTTGTGGTGGGAGCGCTTTTGCCGGGTCATGTGCCAACCTTGGGATACGCCTTCAAGAGAAGGTAAGCTTCAAAAACAGGTTCATCTCAAATTGCCGATCCGTTGTTGCCGGGTGGCCTACCCGAAGTCAGGCCACCCGGTCGAAGATAGCAAACGGGAACAGACCGATCAGAATTTCGCCATCCAGCCCTTCTGAGCGGCGGCGGCGGCTTGTTCGGGAGACTGCTCGCCGGCCAGCATCTTCTGGGCTTGCACGTCGAACTGGGTCATCAGGTCTTCAGCCACCGGCAGGCCCGTGAACTCATTGGCGAGATAACCGGTCTTGAAGATTTCAAAAGCCTTGCCGAAAGCCTTGTCCGAGGTCACGAAGTCGGGCTTGGCGTTGACGTTGCCCGGGAAGGCGTTTGCAAGCGACACGAGCTTGGCGTTCACCTTTTCACTCATCAGATATTGGACGAGTTTCCAGGCCTCTTCCTGATGTTTCGAGGCAGCAGAGATGCCGATGCCCCAGGAGGCATAGGGAAGGCCGCGCTTGCCGGTATAGTTTTCCACCACCGGGACCGGGATGAGGTCGAAGTTCAGCTTGGGATTGCGCTTGCGGATGAGGTTCACATGCGCGAGCGAGTCGATCATCATTCCGACGCGGTCGTTGACGAACTCCTCGACCTTTTCCTGCTCGGTCTTTGTGGCGATGCCGGGCGAGATGGTGCCGGCGTCGTTGAGTGATTTGACGAAGGTGAGCATATCCACCACCGGTTTGCCCTCAAGGTCCGGCTTGCCGTTCGCCATCATCGACTGACCCGAAGCCCAAACCCACGACATCATGTCGTTCTGGACGCCGGATGGCGTTTGCAGCGACAGGGGCAGCACCCAGCCATACTGGTTCTTGTCGGCCTTCGTCATCTTCTTGGCGGCTTCGAGAAACTCCGCACGGGTCGACGGCAGCTTGGTCACGCCTGCCTGGGCGGCGAGGTCCAAATTCACGAAGACCGGATAGACGAAGGAAGCCACGGGAAACATCACCGCCTTGCCATCCACCTTGATGATGTCCGCGACCTGGCTCTTGTCGAAACCGCTCGCATCCATCATCGGGTTCATGTCGGCGAGTGCGTTCTGCGCATTCAGATTGTTCACCCAGGCACCGTCGAGACCGACGACGTCGCTGAGCGTTCCGGTTGCAGCACCAACCGAGATCTGGTCCCGCGTGGTCGCGTAGGGGCCGCTGACCAGCGTCACCTTGACTCCGGGGTTTGCGGCCTCGAAGTCATCCATGATTGCCCTGAGCGAGCCAGCCGGCAATTCGGGCTCCCACCATTGGGTGAATTCCAGCGTCGTGTCCGCCATGGCGCCGGTTGCGCCAAGCAACCATGCGGCCGCGGCTATTTTCAGCATCGCGGGTTTAATACGAAACATCATTTTCTCCTCCTTCTTTGGGATCGACCGCACAATGCGGACGATCGTCTGGTTATTCAGAAGTCTTCTTGCGCAGGCGCCTCACCCTCGCCTGCGGGCCTTGCCGCGGATATTCAGATCGCCAGATGCGTCTCGGGATCGAAGAAATGGAGCTTGGTGTCATCCAGGGCCAACCGGATTTCCGAGCCGGAGCGGACTGTGCTGACCGGTTCGAATTTCGCCACCGCGTTCGACGCCAGGCCGAAATCCTGGACTGCGTCCGGGTCGCCGGAGTCCACTCGGACCGTGTCGATGTTGAGATGGACGATTTGTTCGGATCCAAGTTCTTCGATCGAGGTCACCTTTGCCGGTATCGTCTGATACTTGCGGCCGGATTCGAGGCTGCTGTCATAGAGATCCTCCGGTCGTATCCCGAACACGACCTTGCGCCCCGCATACGACCTCAAGCCCGGCCTGCGCACGAAGGCTGCATCCTGCAGCCGGATGGCTAAGGCGCCGGACATCAGTTCGTCACCCGTCAGGGTCGCCTCGAAAAGGTTCATAGAAGGAGACCCGATGAAGCCGGCAACGAAGGCGTTCACCGGCGATTCATAGAGCCTCTTGGGTGTGTCGACCTGCTGCAGCACGCCGCCTTTCAACACCGCGACCCTGTCGCCCATCGTCATGGCTTCGGTTTGGTCGTGGGTCACATATATGGTCGTGACGCCGAGCTGCTTTTGCAGGCTGGTGATTTCGGCGCGCATTTGAACACGCAGTTTCGCGTCCAGATTGGAAAGGGGTTCGTCCATGAGAAAGGCTGCCGGCTCGCGCACCATGGCGCGCCCCATGGCAACCCTTTGACGCTGTCCGCCTGAAAGATTCGCGGGCTTGCTGTCCAGCAGAGACGTCAGTTGAAGGGTTTTGGCGATCTCATCCACGCGCTTCTTGCGCTCGGCCTTCGACTTGCCTGCCAGCCGCATCGAAAAGCCGATGTTTTCGAACACCGTCATATGCGGGTAGAGGGCGTAGCTCTGGAAGACCATCGCGATGTCGCGGTCCTTGGGCGGCATGTCGACGACGTCGACGCCGCCGATCCGAAGGCTGCCGCTGGTGACGTCCTCCAATCCCGCGATCATCCGCAACGCGGTGGATTTGCCACAGCCAGAAGGCCCGACGAGAATCAAGAACTCGCCGTCCTCGACCGACAGGTTCAATTGGTCGATTGCGTGAAAATTGTTCCCGTATGTCTTGCAGATATTCTCAAGAACGACTTCTGCCATATTCCTCCCTCCACAAGTCTAAGCCACTGATTTTTATGATTGTCCTCGGCCTATGTTCACCTGCGAAATATTTCTTCGGATAGTTCGGGCTATGTTCCGGTATCGAGCCGCGCATATTTGAGTTCGACTGCCGACGGCGCGCTCGTCGATGCCAGGAGTTCCGTGACCTGGTCGTCGGTCGGAAGCGCCTCGCGCCCGCCCCGCCCCGTTATCGAAAGGGCCGCCGCCGCGGCCGCGAATGCGACCCGGCCTGCGGTGTCGGCACCGCGCGTCAATGCATGGGCATAGGCGCCGTGAAAGCAGTCACCGGCGCCGGTCGAGTCGACGACGGCAACCCGGTGCGGAGGCAGGTGCCAGAGCCCTGTCTCATCGCGTCCGCGATAGTACACGCCCCTGCCGCCATCGGTCAGAACCACGGCGGATCGCGACGGCGACCACAATGCATCGAGCATCTCGGTGGGCGATCGGCAGCCCGTAGCGGTCCGCGCAAAGCCGAGCGGAAGAATGAGGTGGTTGCAGAGCCCGATCAGCCGCTCCGTGGCTGGGCCGCTGCTCCATTCGATATCGCCGAGGATCGCAAGGCCGAGATCGCTAGCCCGAGCCACGACATCCATCGACCGGATCGCGTAACTATCGACGATCAGGACGGTCGCCCGGTTGAGGACCTCGTCTGAGAAATCCGGCGTGGTGCCCAGCATCGCGTCGTCGTCATATGCGATGAACCGCTCTCCGTCCGAGCCGACGGTGATGCGTGAGCGCACCGGGCGTGCGTGGGCGTGGCGTGGCGCGAACGCGGTTTCAACACCGCTCTCAATGAGATCGCACAGCACGGCGTCGTCCGCGGCATTGCCCAGCCATCCGACGAACCCGGCGCTTCCGCCGAGCCGCGCGACGGCGGCAAGCGCCGTCGCGACATTTCCCCCGAAAGCTCGGGCACTTTGCAGAACCTTCCCCTTACCCGCCGACAACGGCTGATCGACATAGACGATGTCGTCGATCGCAATAGCGCCGAAGCCGAGGATTGAAGGGACGGCGGGCATCGTTCAGGCCCCCGCCTTCGCCAGGGCGTCTTGCGCCGAAAGGCCGTCATGGATGACGCCCCGAAAGGCAATCGCTGCCTTTTCCGGATCGCCATGCCCCCAGAGATTGCGGCCCACCACGGCACCGCGCGCGCCGGCACGGATGGCGTCCGCCGTTTGCTGAAGGGCGCCGAGCAGCGTGTCGGTCTTCGGACCACCGGCGATCACAACCGGCACCGGGCAGGTCCGAACGGTCTCTTGAAACGACTCGAAATCGCCCGTGTAACCGATCTTGATCACGTCGACGCCGGACTCGTAGCCGATGCGTGCCGCATAGGCGATCTCGTCGGGGGTGAAGACGATTTTTGCCCCGTCGGTGAAATCGCGAGGGTAGATATGCGCCACCACCGGCATGCCGTAACGGGCCGCCGCATTCACCGAATCGGTCAGCCAGCGTATGTATTTGCCCTCGGTCGCGCCGCGCACCGGAATGGCCACGGCCAACGCATCGGCGCCAGCGCGCACCGCATCCTCGGGCGTTGCAATCAGTTCACTGATGCGATCGTCTGGGGTGAAGCAGCCGGCCTGGATCACCAGGGAAGCCTTGCCCGCGTATTGCGGCCACAGATGACGCGCGGTGCCAGGCTGGATGCTGACATAGTCGGGTTTGCCTACCATGACGCGTGCAAGCGCGCCCGGCAGGTCGGCAAGACCTCCTTTGCGCACGTCGCCATAGCCGACAAAGTGGTCGACCGCGCCGCCAAAAAGATTCCCCGATGGATGTGAGAAGAGGCGCGCCAGGCGCACCTTGGTTCCGAGGCTCATGAGTCCAAAACTCTCCAATCGATTGATTTAAAAACCCTGGACCCAGTGTTTGCGAAAGAAATGACAAATGCAATCTTTCGAAAGCTTTCGAATTCGCATATTTTTGGTAGAGTGAACCGAGGCCAAAGCGATCGCTTGGCGCATGGAGGCAAGGACAGGGCAATGTTGTCAGAGCAGAGACGCCAATCGATCCTGGGTGAAGTGCAACGCAGCGGACAGGTGCGCATCAAGGACCTGTCAGACGATTTTGGCGTGTCGGAAGTCACGGTGCGCTCCGACCTCGAGATACTGGACCGCAAGGGACTGCTGACCAAGACCCGTGGAGGCGCGGTGACCCGGACCACAGATTCGACCACGGCCGCGTTCGCCCGGCGAATGCAAACAAACCTCGATGCAAAGAAACGCATCGCCCGGGCAGCGGTAGAACTGTTCGAGGACAACCAATCGGTCATCTTCGACGGCGGCTCGACATTGATGCAGGTTGCCATGCTGTTACCGCCGCTCAGCAATGTCGTGGTCGCGGCCACGGCGATGAATATCGTGCAGCATCTGATGCATCGGCCCGGGCTCGACGTTCACATGATCGGTGGCCGGGTCTATCCAGACACGGTGAGCACGCTGATCACCGATGCCGACACGGCTCTCGGCGGCTTGGTAGCGCATCAGGTCTTTGTTGGAGCGCATGCGATTGACTCGTCACTGGATGTGGTCGACGTGAACGAAGACATGGCGCGAACGAAGCGAAACCTCGTGCGCATGGCCCGGCGCGTTGTCCTCCTTGCGGATTCGAGCAAATGGGGCGTCAGCGGGACCTCCAAGGCCTTTTCGCTGTCGAGCGTCGATGTTGTGATCACCGACGATGGCCTGTCCGGCCCGATACGCAGCCAGCTTGATAGGACCGGGGCCAAGGTGATCTATGCCTGACCCGGTCGCGGTCCCTGGCCGCGACGGAAATATCCAGTGCGCTCACAACCCACGGGATCCGCATCGGCGGTCGGCCGTTTTTTCACGTCGGTCATTTTCTCCTCCTAGGGCTGGCAGCCTCCGGATATCGCGCCAGCATTTTCGCATGTTGTATAAAAATTTTACGCGCGTCAATATTTAAAATGTTGTATAGCCCTTTGCGAAAGTGATCCGTTACCTCTGGACGGATCCGGCATGCCATGAGCGCATTGGGAGGTACGATCGAAAATGCACGGGATATCAACGACCAAACTCGGAATCGGCGTCATCGGATGCGGCAATATCTCGATGACCTATCTGCGCAATGCCGCCCTCTTCGGCGGCATCGAATTGCGCGCCTGCGCCGACATCTCGGCCGACATGGCGGCGGTGCGGGCCAAGGAATATGGCATTCGGGCACTCGGCGTCGATGCGTTGCTGGCCGACCCCGAGATCGATCTTGTCCTCAACCTGACCATTCCGGCGGCGCATTTCGACATTTCGTTTGCCGCGCTTTCGGCCGGCAAGCACGTCTTCACCGAAAAGCCGCTCGCCACTTCGGCCGCCGATGGACAGCGCCTGGTCGACGAGGCGCGGTCGCGCGGCCTGCTGCTCGGCTCGGCGCCCGACACCTTCCTCGGTGCCGCTGGACGCCGCGCCCGCCGGCTGATGGACGAGGGCGCCATCGGCCGCCCGGTCACCGGCACCGCCTTCATGATGGGGCGCGGCATGGAGCACTGGCATCCCAACCCGCAATTCTACTACCAGCCGGGCGGCGGCCCGGTGTTCGACATGGGTCCCTACTACCTGACCATGCTGGTCAATCTGCTCGGCCCGGTCGAGCGTGTCATGGCGATGGCGACGCGCGGCCAGGAGGAGCGGCTGATATCAGCCGACGGGCCGTTCAAGAACACCACATTCAAGGTCGGCACGCCGACCAACGTGCTGTCGCTGCTCGAATTCCGCTCCGGTGCGACCGTCACCTTCGGCGCGTCGTGGGATGTCTTTCGCCACTCCAACCACCCGATCGAGCTGCACGGCACGGAGGGCTCGCTGCGCCTGCCCGACCCCGACACGTTCGGCGGCACGGTGTCGCTGTCGGAACGCGGCGCCGAGTGGAAGGATTTTGCCAGCGAGGGCGAGCTCTACGGCGCCCGCAACTGGCCTTACGCGGCACCCGATCGCGCCAACTACCGCATGCTCGGCGTCGCCGATCTGGTGCGTTCGCTTCAGACCGGCAACACGCCACGCGCCTCCGGCAGCCTCGCGCTGCATGTGCTGGAGATCATGGAGGCGATCCTGCGCTCCGGTGAAACACAGGGCTCGGTCGCCGTCTCAGGCGATGTCGTCCAGCCGATCCTGCTGACCGACGAAGAGGCAAGCGACCTGCTGGCCTGAGGATATGATCATGACGCTCGATCCGGATGCGCTGCGCGTCCTCGAAATCGGTCGTGCAGCCGGCGGTGAGCCGTTCGAGACAGGCAGCGTGGCGACGGCGCGCGCCGCCTACAACGCCTCGTTCCCGACGCTACAGGGCGATCACGAGCCGGTCGCAACGACCTTGGAACAGCAGATCGACGGGCCGGACGGCCCCATCACTTTGCGTATCCATCGCGGCATCGGCGCGCCGCCAAGCGGGGCGCCGGCGCTGCTCTATCTGCATGGCGGCGGCTGGGTCATCGGCAATCTCGATTCGCATGACGAGATCTGCCGCCTGATGGCCAATCTCGGCGGCGCCGTCATTGTCTGCCCCGACTACCGCCTGGCGCCGGAACACAAATTTCCCGCCGGGCTCGGGGATTGCGTGGCAACCCTTCGTTTCATGGCCGAGAATGCGGCCGATCTCGGCATCGACAAGGCGCGCATCGGCGTGGCCGGCGACAGTGCCGGCGGCAACCTCGCCGCCGTGCTGGCGCTGCTCGCCCGCGACGGGCTTGCGCCGTCCCTTGCGGCGCAGATCCTGATCTATCCCAACACCGATGCGCGGCAGACATCGGACAGCTACCGGCGTTTCGGCGACGGCTTCGGCCTCACCGCAACCACCATGTCCTGGTTCCGCGACCACTATGTGCGAACGCCCGACGACATTCTGGACTGGCGCGTCTCGCCCTTGCTGGCGCCTGATCTTGCCGGCGTCGCGCCGGCTTTCGTGGCGCTGGCCGGCTGTGACATCCTCGCCGACGAAGGGGCAGCTTACGCAGCGCGCCTGCAAGCCGCGGGCGTGCCTGTGATCCCGCGGCAGTGGCTGGGCCAGATCCATGGCTTCGTCTCGATGGGACGCCATATTCCCGCTGCTCGGCAAGCCGTGGCCGAGGCGGTGGCTGCCTGGCGCCACTTCGAGAGGGGTCGCTGACGCTCAGGCCGACTGACGCATCACCAGGGTGGCGCCGAGCTTGACGGTGCGTGCCATGCCCTGCTTTGGCGGGTCGGCCTCGTCCAGCAAGGCCAGCAGGATCTCGACACTGCGGCCGGCCATGGCAGTGAAATCCTGCGCCATGGTGGTCAGCGCCGGACAGGTGTAGCGGCTCAGCGGATGATCGTCGTGTGCTGCAACGCGCAGATCGCAATCGGGCCTGCGGCCGACCTTCAGGCCTCGCGAATACGCGGCCGCCATCACGCCAAAGGCGAGACGATCGTTGGCGCACAGGATGGTGCGGCCAGGCAAGGTGCCGGCCTCCAGCATTTTTTCCGTCTGCTCGTAGCCGATGCGTTCGAAGTCCCACGTGTAATCGCGCGCGGCCTCGATGACGACCGGCTTGAAGCCCGCGGTCTCCATCGCAAGGATGTAGCTTTCCTGGCGTTCGCCGGAGTTGTGGTTGACATGCGGAATGTCGAGATAGGCCGGCGGCTCGCCCGAGCGGCAGAGATAGTCGACGATGGTCGACACGCTCTGCCGGTTGTCGTTGCCGACGAACGGCGTATCGCCCTCGATATAGGTGTCGAAATAGACGATCGGAATGTCCTGCCCGAGCTTGTCGAAGACGCTGCGGTCGGAGGCCAGGCCGAGCGGGGCGATGATCGCGCCGGCGACCTTCAGCGATAGCAGCGTCCTGACCGACTCCGCCTCCAGCTTCGGCGAGCCATGCGAGGAGATGACGATCGGCCAGTAGCCCTCGTCACGGCAGCGAAATTCGATGCGGCTGACCATCTCGGCGTAGAACGGATCGGTGATCGTCGGCACGACGATGCCGATGTTGCGGGTGCGCTTGCGGTTGAGATTGCGTGCGAAAAGGTTCGGCTGATAATCCGAGGAGCGCAGGGCAGCTTCGATGCGCGCTCGCGTCGCCGGCTTCACGCTCGCCGGATCGTCGAAATATTTGGACAGCGTCGGCCGAGACACGCCACATGCCTGGGCGAAGTCATCCATCGTGCGGTGCGTCTTCTCCGCCATCGATATGTCAGGTCCCTTCCCCATTCGCCTGCCGGACCGATCCGGCCGTCACAGTCATGCGGCCGTTGCCCGGGAGCGGCAATGCTTGACCGAACTTATTCAGTCAAATTTTCACAGTTCCCAATACAATGCAAAAACATTACGTACGTCAAATTATTTATTGACGCCCTGAAATCAATAGGCGCATCGATGCAAGCACTAGGCGATCGTAACAGGGGGTATCACGCCAAAGGCCAGGGATGCTGATTGGCGGGTGACAGGAGTGCGAGAGATCCAAGCCAGCGCAACGGGCGGGCATGCGCGGCGCCGTGAAGAAGCGGTTAACGTGCGGCGCGGGCTTCTCCGGTGTGTGGGCGTGGTCGGGCCGTGAAATGGCGCGCAATCTGCTGGGACGGCAGCAGTCAATCGGGAGGCGCACGCGGCGCCTCCCGATCGCAAATTATCATTCGATCATTCGCCGCGCATCGTCGCCTGGAAGGTCGGCAGGTGCTTCTTCTGGGCTTCGAGCATGCGCTCGCGATAGACGCCGTAGATGACGTCGGTGTCGTGCAGCGTCACGCCGGCAATCGTCGGCGAGGCGAAGACCGGCAGCTCGATGCCGCGCTTGGCGAGCTGCTCGGCCGTGCGCGCGATCAGCTCATGCGCCAGGATCATGGCGAGCACGGTCGACGAACCGGAGACCGGACGGCTCCAGCCTTCGACCGGCACGATCGCGTCCTCGATCGGCGAACAAGTGTCGATGACGAGGTCGGCCGCATCGGCGAGCCGCTTGCCGGAGGAGTGCGTCGCCGGCTTGTCGAGATTGTTCTTGCTGGTCACCGCGACGACGAAGATGCCGCGCTTCTTGGCATAGAGTGCGGTGTCGATGCCGGACGAGTTGCGGCCGCTGTGACCGAAGATGATGATCGAGTCGCCCTTGTTGAGCGGCTGGTGGTCGAGGAATTTTTCGGCGTATTTCTCGGTCCGCTCCAACCACAGCAACTCGCGCACGCCGCCAGCGCCAAGCACGTTGTGCCACATGACGCGCGGGTCGGTCAGCGGGTTGAAACCGACAAAGCTGCCGTAGCGCGGGAACACTTCCTGCACCGGCAGCACCGAATGGCCGGACCCGTAGAGATGGACCAGCCCGCCGCCCTCGAGCGTGTCGGCAAAGCGGCTGGCGGCCTGGCCAAAGGCTTCTTCGTTGGCTTTCGCCGCCTGGTCGATGAGGGCGGCGAGACGGTGGATGTAGAGATCGGACACGTGGGTACTCCTGTTTAAGTGTCGGCTTGGGATGGATCAGCTTCTTGGGGTTGACGGGACGCGCCCGGCGCGCAGCGTCGAGCGGATTTCGTAGCGGTCGCCCCGCATGATGGAGACGGTGAATTCGAAGGGACCGCGCTCGTCGGTGGTGATGCGCTCGACCACGAAGGCGGGACTTCCAACCGGGAGATCGAGCAGTTCGGCATCCGCCGCACCGACCGCGCCGACGCGATAATTCTCGCGCGCCGCGACCGGCACGATGCCGTAATGACGCTCCAGCGCCTCGTAGAGCGATCCCTGCAGCAGGCCGGCGTCGAGGAAACCCGGCACGCGCACGGCCGAGAGCTGCGCCGTCTGGATGCCGATCGGCTCGTTGTTGCCGAGCCGCAAGCGGCGGATGCGCACCACCGGATCGCCCTCCTCGATCTCCAGCGCGCCGGCCGCCGCGGCATTGGCCGTGGTCAGGCCGCAATCGAGCAGGCGCGAGCCGGCGACCACGCCCATATTGCCCATCTCCTGGGTGAAGCTGGTCAGCTCGCGGGTGCCGGCGACCAGCGTGGTCGAGCGCACGAAGGTGCCGCGGCCATGCTCGCGCCGCAGCAGCCCGGCCTCCTCGAGATTGCGCAAGGCGTGGCGCAGCGTGATGCGGCTGACCCCGAACAAGGCGCACAGCCTGTCTTCGGCCGGGATCTGGTCGCCTGTCGCCCATTCGCCGCTCTTGACGATGGCGCGGATCGCTTCCTCGACCTGATACCAGAGCGGCTCCGGTCGTCTGCGATCCGGTTGCTGAAAGCTCGCTTCGCTCATCGCACCTGCCTCCACTCTCTTCCCGCCAGCCCGGCCAGCGCCGCCCCGACCAGACCCGCGCGAGAACCGAACTGACCGGGCCGCAGAACAATCTGCTTGAGATGTGGCGGCAGGTGCCGCTGCATCGCGGCAAGCAGCGACGGCCGTATCATGTCCAGCGCATCCGCCAGGCCACCGGAAATCAGCACCGCCTGCGGATCGAGCAGCGCGACAGCGCCGGCGAGCGCAGTGCCGAGCCGACGCGCCGGCGCCTCCAGTGCGGCAAGTGCCGCCTTCTCGCCGCCCCGGGCGGCGTCGATCAGCCTGCCGCCATCCGCCAAGCCGATCTGTTGTGCCAGGGCGTCGAGCGCCCGGCCGGACGCGACGCGCTCCAGCCAGCCGCTGCGCTCCTCGCCCGCATCCTCGATGTCGGCGCAGGCCCAGCCGAACGAGCAGGCGCCGCCACGGGCGCCTGCGACGATGCGGCCGTTGGCCAGCACGGCCGAGCCGATGCCGGTGCCGATCGCCAGCAGGATCGCGTCGGACATGCCTTTCGCACTGCCTTCGACGGCTTCCGCGAGCATGGCGATCTGCGCGTCATTGCCAAGCGCGATGCGCAGGCCCGGAAACAGTCTCGCGACGTCGACGCCGTCCAGCCAGGGCAGGTTCGGAACCCAGCGGCAGATCGAGCCTTCGACCAGGCCGGGCACCGCGATGCCCAGCGCCTCCACCGCCCCCGCCTCGGCGCACAGCGCGCGGATGCGGACGACAAAGGCGTCGAGGCTCGCAGGTGCGGCCTCGCGGCTCAGCGCCTCCAGCATGCGCACATCGCCGGTGTGGACGGCGACGCGCAGATTGGTGCCGCCGAGATCGATGGCCAGAACCCGCGTCATCGGCCAGGCCCCTTGCGGAACGGCGGCGAGAACAGACCGCTGCCCGCATTCCACGAATGCGACGCCGCCGCGAAGGCCTGCGCATGGCGCGTGCCGCGCAGGCAGCCGCGCAGCCGGTAGAGCGCGCTGTAATAGTCGACATAGGGAAAGCTGCTCAGGCCGCGCGCCAGCTCGTATTCCTTGACCGCTTCGCTCCAGGCCTCGAAGCCGTCGCTGACATCGACGAGATGCTCCGGGCGGAAACCGTCATCGTCCTCCCAGTTCTCGCCGAACAAAAGCAATTGCGGCGTATGCGCCGCATGGTCGCTCGCAACAGTCGGCAGTGCGGCGAAGAAGATACCGGTCTGCGTCAGATGCGCGGCGGCGCGATGGTCCTTGTGCCAGCTGCCGTGCCAATGGGTGATGACGATCTCCGGTCTGAGCTCGCGAATGACGTCGCACACCTCAAGCGCCGTCTGGTCGTCTGAAGGCAGGAAGGCGTCGCGCAGGCCAAGGCTGCGCACCTTGACGCCGAGGCGTGTGGCCGCCCTGCCCGCTTCCTCTTCCTTCTGCACGCAATAGTGCTCGGGGATGAGGCAGGGGTGACCCTGTTCGCCCATGGTCAGGTGCAGGAAGGTCACGGTCGCACCGCGCTTGACCGTGGCGGCCGCCAGCGGGCCGGCGATGACCTCGGCATCGAAGGCGTGCGCGCCCACCACCAGGATGGAGCTTGCGGCGTAGATCCTGTCTTCGATCATTTCATGCCTCCCCCGGCGCCGACGCCTTCGCGAATCTGGCGGGCGAGCAGACAATACATGATCAGGATGGGCGCCATGGAGATCGCCAGCGAGGCAAACACCAGGCCCCAGTCGGTGCGGAACTGGCCGACAAAGACGCTGATCGCCAGCGGCACGGTCTTGTAGCGGTCGTCGAAGATGAAGATCAGCGGGAAGAAGAAGTCGTTCCACACCGCGATGGCGGTGAAGATGGCGACGATCGACACCGCCGGCTTCACCATCGGCAGGATGATCTGGAACAGGATGCGGACCTCGCCGGCGCCATCCATGCGCGCCGCCTCATCGAGTTCGGAGGGCAGCACGCGCATGAAGTTGGCGAAGATGAAGACGGCGAAGGGAATGCGGATCGCCGAATAGACGAGGATCAGCCCGGTGAGCGAATCGAGCAGGTCGAGATTGCGCATCAGCGTGAACAATTCGACCGAGGCCAACCGGATCGGCAGCATGATGCCGGCCAGGAACAGGCCGAGCATGATGCCGTTCCAGCCCAGCCGGTAGCGGCTGAGCGGATAGGCGGCCATGGCCGAGACGACGATGGTCAGCACCACCGCACCGCCGGTGACGATCAGGCTGTTGACGAAGTTCTGGCCGAGGTGAGCACGCGTCCAGGCGTTGACGAAATTGTCGAAGGCAAAGCTTTTGGGCAGGCCGAGCCGGTTGTCGTAGATCTCCGCCGTGGTCTTGAAACAAGAAACGACGAGGATGTAGAGCGGCAGCAGAACGGCAGCCGTCCACACGACCAGCACGGTCCATCCAGGCAGCCGCGCCAGCCGTGGCGAGATCGCAAACCTCTGCGAGTTCACCAGCGCGCTCATAGCTGCACCGTGCGGCGATCGAAGAAGCGCAGCATCATCAGCGTGCCGATGCTGAGGATCAGGAACAGCATGGTGCCCAGCGCCAGTGCCAGGCCGATATCGGTGATGCCGACAGCGCCCTCCGCGCCGAAGGCCAGCCGGTAGAAATAGGTCACCAGCGTGTCGGTCGAATAGCTCGGATTGCCCTGCACGCCCTGCATCACATAGACGATGTCGAACTGGTTGAAGGTGTTGATGAACGACAGCGTCGTCAGCGTGCCGATGGCCGGCATCAGCAACGGCAGTGCGATCGACAACAGCATGCGCGCATCGCCGGCGCCATCGAGCTTTGCCGCCTCGAAGATCTGGCCAGAGATTTGTCTCAAGCCAGCTGTATAGATCAGCACCGGCAGGCCCATCCAGTTCCAGGCATCGACCGCGATCAGCATCCAAAGCGCCGTGTAGCTGTTGCCGAGCACGGTCAGGCTGCCCTGATGCAGGCCGAGCCCGTTGAGCGCCCATTCGGCGACGCCGCCCGGCGCCAAAAGCAGGCGCCACAGCGCGCCGACGATGACCGGGCTCAGCACCGCCGGGAAGAAGAACACCGACTGGAAGAAGGCAGCCCCCTTGTCGCGCAGGAACAGCAGCCAGGCGAACAGCAGGCCGATGCCGTTCTGAAAGACCATGATGCCGAAGAACCAGGCGGTGTTGTGCCACAGCGCGCCATAGAGCCGGGCGCCGCTGGGGAAGACGAACAGGCGCGAGAAATTCGACAGGCCGGCGAATTCGACCATGCGCAAGCCCTTCCAGAGGAAGAAGCTGCCCCACAGCGACATCGCCAAGGGATAGAGGACGAACAGCGCATAGACCGCCAGCGCCGGCAGGATGAAAAGCACGGCCATGCGCTGCTGCGTGCGACGAAGGCTGCTTTTGCGGCGAGGGTGAACCATGCGATGTCTGTCCGAACGAGAGGCCGGCCGCGACGCGACCGGCCCGGCTCCTTACTGCTTCGGCTTGAACCAGGTGGCGACAGCGGCCTGCATGTCGGCCGCCAGCTTCTCCGGCGCGATATTGCCTTCGACCATGTCGATGATCTCCGACTGCAGGACAGAGGAGGCCGTCGGAGATTGCCAGCGGAAGCCAACCAGCGTCAGGTAGGGCGTCGAATTCTTCGACATCTCCATCATCTCAGCCAGCACCTGGTCCTTCACCGTGACATCGGTGCGGGCCGGCGGCCAGCCGAGCTCATCGGCGAAAGCTTGAGCGAACTCGGCCGAGGCCATGAAGCCCAGCACCTTGGTCGCGGCCTCCTTGTTGGCGCTTTCGGAGACGAGGCCATAGGAGCCGTCGGAGAAGGCCGAGGTGTAGAGTTTTGCCCCCGCATCATCGGCGGGGAACGGGAAGATCGAGAATTTCAGCTTCGGGTTCTGCGCCTTGAAACTGCCATTCTCGAACGAGCCGCCGAGGAACATCGCCGCCTTGCCGCCGATGAACTGCTGCGTTGCGGTGGTGTAGTCGATGGCGGCGAAACCATCGGGGAAATAAGGCTTCAACTCGGCGAAGCGCTTTAGTGCCGCGACATAGCGTGGATCCTCGAACGTCGCCTTGCCGGCCATCATCTCGTCGTAGAAGCCGGGACCGTAGACGGTGGGCCCGACGACACCGACGCCGATCTCCAGTTCCCAGGCCGAGCCATTGGCGCCGCCGGTGGCGATCGGCGTGATGCCCGCCGCCTTCAGTCTGTCGCAGGCGGCGACGAAATCCTTGTAGGTCTTGGGTATCTCGATGCCCTGGGCGGCAAAGATGTCCTGGTTGTAGAAGACGCCCATCATCGGCACCGAATAGGGCACGCCATAAACTTTGCCGTCGGTGCGGCCGCGCGCGCCGCCAAGCGCCGCGTCCGCCATGTTCTTCAATTCCGGCACGCTGTCGTCGAGCGCATCGAGATAGCCGGCATCGACGAAAGGCTGCAATTCGCCATAGGCCTTGAGCTGGGCGATATCAGGCCCGCGGCCGCCGCGCAGCGCCGTGCTCAGCCGGTTCTGGTAATCGGCATCCGGCGTGAACTGGATGTTGACCTTGATACCCGGATTCTTGGCCTCGAAGGCATCGAAGATGCGGCGCATCGCGGCTTCGTCCTCGGTGCGCCAACTCCACAGCGTCACGGTGCTGTCGGCCTTGGCCGGCACGGTGGTGAAGGCGCCGGCGCAGACGGCGGCAAGGCCGCCGATCAGGCCAAGTGCGGCGCGTCGGTGAATTGAAAGCATGCTCATTGCCAGTCTCCCATTGTTCTCAGTCTTTGGCGTCTCGCGACGCTTCGGCACCACGAAAGAGTCAATAGCTCGGGGAAAGTCATTATAACGACATAGCGCTATTCGCAAGAGGTCTGGCGCGTTTGCGAAGCGGCGACTGTAGCCTCTTTTGCTCAAGTGTTAGTCATAACATACTGTTAAACATTAATAAATTTCCCATTTAAGCGGCGGCCAAGAAATTCCACTCGATGTCATCCATAGCTTTTTCACAAACAGGCACTTGCGCGATCGTCTCATGTTGTCATAACGTCATCGTGATCGATATGCCAAGTGGAGGATGAGGAATGTCTGTTGCCTGGACTTCGAAACTGGCCCTGGCCGCGAGCCTGGCGCTGCTGCCCGTCACTGGCTGGGCGCAATCGGTCAACATCTCCTATCTGACGCATTGGTCGCCCGAGACCGTCGCGCTGCTGGAAGCGGCGGCCAAGGACTATGCGAAGACCAATCCGGACGTCAGCGTCACCGTACGCGCCGTTCCGTTCGGCGATCTCCTGACCACGCTGCGCTCCCAGGGCGGCGGCTCGGACGGCCCGACCATCGGCGGCATCTACGATCTGTGGCTGCCCGAACTCGCCCATGACAAGCTTGTCGCGCCTGCCCCCGACGCGGTCGCCGGCGAGGTCAAGGGCGCCTGGCCGGCAGGCGTCGTCAGCGCCGCTTCGGTCGGCGGCAAGCTTTACGGCATTCCCAACGAGATCGACGTCTACGCGCTGAACTACAACAAGGCGCTGTTCAAGCAGGCCGGCATCGCTGCTGCCCCGAAAACCTGGGACGAGTTCAAGGACGCGGCCAAGAAGCTGACCAACAAGGATGCCGGTCAGCAGGGTTTTGGCATGATCAATTCCTGGGCGGCGGGCGTCGTCCATCCCTTCGCCTCGCTGCTGGTGTCCAACGGCGGCGACCTGGTCAAGGACGGCAAGCCGGTGCTGGACAGCCCGCAGGCCGCCGAGACCTTCCAGCTCTACGAAGAGCTGATCAAGTCGGGCGCCAGCGTGCCGGCCATGGCCACGGCCGACGCCAACACCACAGGCCCGTTCCTAGACAATTTCGTCTCGGGCAAGACCGGCATGATCATCATGGCCAATTGGTGGGAGAGCGCGCTGAAGGGCGGCATGGGCGACAAGTTCGCCGACATCGCCACCGCGCCGATCCCGGTCGGTCCAAGCGGCGACAAGCCGCATTCGATCTCCTATTCCTGGATGACCGTGGTCAACGCCAATGCCGGCGCGGCCGAGCAGAAGGCGGCATGGGATTTCCTGGCCTGGCTGAACAATCCGAAATCCGGCAAGAACGGCGCCTCGGCGATGTCCGACATCCTGATGTCGATGGGCATCCTGCCATCGCGCCTGTCCGACATCGAGACGCACAAGGAAAAGCTCGGCTCGGAATTCCTGTCCGGCTACGTCAGCGTGCTGGCCGACGCCAAACCCTTCCCGGTGGTGCCGGGCGGCCAGGAATTCAGCGAATCCCTGCAGCAGACGCTCGAAGCGTTGCAGTATGGCCAGGTCTCGGCCAAGGATGCGCAGGCGACGGCGCAGACCGACGCCACCTCTATCCTGGAGCGTGCCGCCAAGTAGATTGGAGCCATGATCAACAGGTACCGTGCCTCGGCGGGCATCATGCTGGCGCCCGCCGTGACGCTGATCGGCGTGTTTGTCCTCTTGCCGATGTTGCTCACCGTGTGGCTGTCCTTCCAAGACTGGTCGACGCAGACGCCGTTCTCCAATGCGAGCTTTATCGGCCTCGACAATTTCTACGAGATTTTTGGCCCGACCTCGGTCGGCCGCGATTTCAAGGGCGCGCTTGCCAACACCGCGATCTATACGGCGCTGTCGGTTATCTTCATCCTGCCGCTTTCCGTGGTGTTCGGGCTGATGGTCTACCAGCGCGACGTTGCCGGCGGCACGGCGCTGAGAACCGTACTGTTTGCCACCTACATGGTGCCGATGATCGCGGTAGCGCTGGTCTGGTCGAAGCTCTATTCGCCGAGCGAAGGGCCACTGAACCAGATGCTCGGCCTGGTCGGCATCGGCCCGCAGCCCTTTCTGTCGTCGCCGCGCTCGGCGCTGATTTCGATCGTCTTCCTCAATGTCTGGCAGCAGGTCGGCTATTTCACCGTGCTGGCGATCGCCGGACTGACGCAGATCCCCGGCAGCCTCTATGAGGCGGCAAAGCTGGACGGCGCCAACCGGCGCGAGCAGTTCCGCTTCATCACCCTGCCGCTGCTGCGGCGCACGCTTCTGTTCAGCGCCGTCATCGCCATCATCAACGCGGTGCAGGTGTTCGAGCCGGTGGCGCTGATCACCCAAGGCGGGCCGGTCGGCTCGACCAATGTGCTGACCTACCACATCCGCCGCGTCGGCATCGAACGCGCGCAGGGCGGGCTGGGTTCGGCCATGGCGGTCATGCTGATGCTGTCGCTGATCGTCGTGATCTGCGCACTGTTCGCTTTTGCCAACCGGAAGAACGACGAATGAGCGCGAGATCGTCGGACTGGCTGCCGCGCAGACGCCCGTCGGGCCGCAAGGCGCTGCTGGCAACGCTGATGCTGCTCGTCGCCGTGGCCTCCGCCTTCCCGCTGGTGTGGATGGTGCTGTCGAGTCTCAAGACCCCGGCCGAGAGCATGCAGGTGCCACCGGTGTGGATCCCCGGCACGCCGAGCCTCGACGCCTATGAGAAGGTTTCGGGCGTGGTCAATGTCGGCCGCTCGATGTGGAACTCTCTGGTCATCGCCTCGATCACCACCGCCGGCATCCTCCTCACCAGCATGATGGCCGGCTACGCCTTCGCCAAATACCACTTCCCCGCCAAGTCGCTGCTGTTTTCCCTGCTGATCGCCACCATGTTCCTGCCGCCGATCGTGACGCTGATCCCGCTCTACCGCTTGGTCGGCTCGATCGGGCTCAACGCCAGCCTCGCCGGCATCATCGTGCCCAACCTCGCCAATGCCTTCGGCATCTTCCTGATGCGCCAGTTCATATCAGGTGTGCCGGACGATCTGATCGACGCCGCGCGCATGGACGGCGCCTCGGAGCTGCTGATCCTGTTCAAGATCGTGGCGCCCAGCGTCGCACCGGCGATCGCAGCGCTCGCGCTGTTCGCCTTCGTCTACCACTGGAACAGCTATCTGTGGCCGCTGACCGTGCTGCAGGGCAATGCCGACGCCTATCCGATCGTCATCAGCCTCAGCCGCCTGCTCAGCTATAACAGGGGCGCCGTCAACACCGGATTGGTGATGGCGGGGGCTACGCTTGCCGTGCTGCCGCCGCTGCTGCTGTTCGTCTTCCTGCAGCGCTTTTTCGTCGATTCCATCGTCGGCTCGGCGATCAAGGGATAGGCTGTAGAAGCTTGCCGCTCGACCATCGACCATGGCCCTGCTTGCCAAATGCCGCCGTGCCGCCCATACACGGCTTGGGCAATCGCCCATCACGAGGTTGCGGTCTGCCTCTCCTTCGATTTTGCCAGGGATACTGTCCAATGTCCGTGACGCCGTGGTCAAAGCCGTGACGGATCACTCCATGCCATCGCTCGCCAGCCTGGGCTGGACTGAATTTTTCGGTGACCAGCTCGAGCCCGGCGAAGCCAATCTCGTTCCGACGCGTATCGCCACGGTCCATCGCGACCGCCTGACCGGCCTGTCCCAGGCAGGGCCAGTCGATCTGACGCTGCCGGCGCAGGCGAACACCGGCGACTATGCCGTCGGCGACTGGGTGCTCGTCGACACGCATGACAAGCTTGTGCAGCGCCGCCTGACCCGCAAGACGGTGCTTGAACGCCGCACCCAGGGCGGCAGGGTGCCGCAGCTTGCCGCGGCCAATGTCGACACGCTGTTCATCGTCACCTCGTGCAATGCCGACTTCAATCCCGCCCGGCTCGAGCGCTATCTGGCGCTGGCCAACGAGGCCGGAACGACGCCGGTGATCCTGCTGACCAAGGCCGATACCGCTGAAGACGCCGAGGCGTATGAAAGGCAGGCTGCGGCGTTGCAGCGTGGTTTGGCGGTCGTGATGCTGAACCCCCGTACATCGGATGCGGCAGCCGTCTTGGCTGCCTGGTGCGGCGCTGGCCAGACGGTGGCGCTGATCGGCTCCTCCGGCGTCGGCAAATCGACGCTGGTCAACACGCTGGCCGGATCGGCGCAGCAATCGCCGCAACAGACCGGAGGCATTCGCGAGCACGATTCCAAAGGACGCCACACCACCACGTCGCGATCGCTGCACGCCATTGCCGGCGGCGGCTGGGTGATCGACACGCCGGGAATGCGGACGCTGCAGGTCAGCGACGTCGCTTCCGGCATCGACACGCTGTTTGCCGAAATCACCGAGCTCGCGCCGCTGTGCAAGTTCCGCGACTGCACGCATGTGCACGAGCCGGGCTGCGCGGTGCAGGCGGCCCTGAAGGCCGGGACGCTCGACCCGGAGCGCCTTGCCCGTTGGCGCAAGCTGTCCGACGAAAACCAGAACAACACGCCGGTTCAGAGCGGGCCTCGCGGAGCCAAGTCTCCCGGCGGTCGCGGCAAGAAGCGTTGAGCGGCGGGGCGCCAAGCCCCTGGCTTCAGAGCCGCGCGGTACCGAAGACCCGATCCCAAAGTGCCGACGTAACACCGAAATTGGCCGTTTCGTCGATGTGATGATGCACGGCGTGTCGGCGCTTGAGCGTGTAGAGATAGCTCGGATGGCTGGGATGCCAATGATGAATCATGTGGTGGACGCTGATGTACCAGAGATATCCCAGCATCAGCCCGCAGCTTACCGCGCTGGCGGTGGCAAAATCTGAAACCAACCAAACCGGCAAAAACGCGACCAGGGCATGCACTCCGAGGCTGAGCCAGGTCGGCGTGCCCACCGAACTGCGCTCCTCGACATGGTGACGATCATGCAGGTCCTTGATGTAGGGAATGTGGTGAAGGACGAACCTGTGCAGGAGGTACTCGGTCAGCGTCCAGAGGCCGAGACAGGCGAGGACCGTGCCTATCCAGCCTGGCGCACTCTCTTCGCCGGCCTCGAGCAGCCCGGCCACTGCCAGCACCGCGATCACCAGCGGATACACCACGAAGTCGCTATAGTAGCCAATAAGACCGAGTTGCATCGTCACCTAGCCTTCGTGCCGCCAAATAAGCGATAGTATCAGATTGCCGGACTCGCGGGTGAGGTGCAATGCAGACGCGCCTGACATAGCGTCGCAATCCCCTGGCGCAAGGTTCGCGTCAACGATTCAGGGACCATCGGCGGGCTGCCGGCTTCGCAAACGGACGTATAAAATGGCAAAACGCAGTGCGGGATTGCTGATCTATCGCCACAGCCACGGCGATCTCAGGGTGTTGCTGGTTCACCCAGGCGGACCGTTCTGGGCGAAGAAGGACGATGGTGCCTGGTCGATACCGAAGGGCCTTGTCGGCGAGAACGAGGACGAGTTGACCGCAGCGCAACGCGAGACCAGGGAAGAGCTTGGCGTCAAGGTCGATGGCTCCTTCGAGCGTCTCGGCGACTACAGGCAACCGGGCGGCAAGATCGTCACGGCCTGGTCTGTCGAAGCGATGATCGACATCGATGTGGCCGCCATCAAAAGCAACAGCTTTACCATGGAATGGCCGCTAAGATCGGGATCCCTCAAGGCGTTCCCGGAGGTCGACAGAGCAGGCTGGTTCACCTTGCCTGAGGCCGAGGTGAAAATCCTCAACGGGCAGCGCCCGATACTGTCTGATTTCGCCAGGCAGCAGGGCGCCGGATGATCCGCAGCCTTCAGTAGGGCAGGCCGACATAGTTCTCGGCGAGCGCGGTCGATGCGGCACGCGACTGCACGAGGTAGTCGAGCTCAGCCTCCTGGATGCGCTGGCCGAACTCGCCGGTGTCGGGAAAGCGGTGCAGCATCGTCGTCATCCACCAGGAAAAGCGCACCGCCTTCCAGACCCGTACCAGCGCCTTTTGCGAATAGCAATCGATGCCAGCCATGGTTTTGTCGCGGTAGAAGTCGCGAAAACCGGCAAAGAGATAGCGCACGTCGCTGGCGGCGAGGTTGAGGCCCTTGGCGCCGGTCGGCGGCACGATGTGGGCGGCGTCGCCAACCAGGAAAAGCCTGCTGAAGCGCATCGGCTCGGCAACGAAGGAGCGCAGCGGCGCGATCGATTTCTCGAAGGATGGCCCGGTGACGACGCTTGCCGCCGTCTGCTCCGGCAAGCGTCGGCGCAACTCGTCCCAGAAGCGCTCATCCGACCACGCCTCGACGTGGTCGTCCTGCGGGCACTGGACATAGTAGCGGCTGCGGTGCGTCGAGCGCATCGAGCACAGCGCAAAACCCCGCTCATGATTGGCGTAGACCAGTTCGTGATCGGCCGGCGGCACTTCGGCCAGCACGCCGAGCCAGCCGAACGGATACTGCCGCTCGAAGGTCTTCAGCGCACGCTCAGGCACCGATTTGCGGCTGACGCCGTGATAGCCGTCACAGCCGGCAATGAAGTCGCAATCGATGCGATGCGCGACCCCGTCCCGGTCATAGGTGGCGAAAGGTGCGGCGCCGTCGAAATCGTGCAGAGCGACATTTGCCGCCTCGTAGATCGTGGTCAGCCCTGCCGCGTCGCGTTTGTCCATCAAATCATGCGTCACCTCGGTCTGGCCATAGACGGTGACATGCCTGCCGCCGGTCAGTGCCTCGAGGTCGATGCGGTGCAAGCGTCCGTCGAAGGCGAGCGAGATGCCGGAATGCGGCAGCCCTTCGGCATGCAGCCGTGCCGCAGCACCTGCTTCTTCCAGCAATTCGACCGTGCCTTGTTCGAGCACCCCTGCCCGCACGCGGCCAAGCACGTGCTCGCGGCTCGCGCGTTCCAGGATGACCGTCTCGACGCCGATGCCGGCCAACAGCTGCCCAAGCAGCAGGCCGGACGGTCCGGACCCAACGATGACGATTTGAGTGCGCATCAGTGGCCGAGACTTTCGACCTGTCCGGCCAGTCCGGCGGCAAGGCGCAGCGACGCGGCCGTGGCGACGACCATTTGCGGCAGCAGCAGCCACTCCAGCGTCCAGGCAGCGCCCGAGCGCTCCTGCTCATGCACGAGCGTCTGATGCATGCCGGACAGCTGCGTGGCGTTGAAGCGGGCAAGCGCCACCAGCGCTTCGGCCTTCACCGGGTTCTGCTTGTGCGGCATGGCCGACGAGCCGCCGCCACCGGAAAGCTCTATCTCGGTTCCGCCTTGCGCCATCAGCGCGACGTCCTGGCCGAACTTGCCGAGGCTGCCGGTCACCAGTGACATCAGGCCGGCAAAGTCGGCGAGCCCGTCACGCTGGTTCTGCCATTGCGGCCCGTCGCCGAGGCCGAGCTTTGCTGAGAGGGCCGCGCGCACCGTCGGGCCTTTGTCGCCTAGTTTTTCCAATGTGCCGGCGGCACCGCCGAACTGCACCGCCAGCAGACGCCTCGATTGTTCGGACAATCTTTCCTGGTGCCGTTGCAGCGGCGCCCGCCAGGCTGTTACGCGATCCGCAACTTTGATCGGGATCGCCGGCTGCATGCGCGTCATTCCGGTCAGCGCCCTGCCTCCGAAGCGCTCTTCGAGTGAGGCAAGGCGCATGACGGTTTCGGTCAAAAGCAGATCGAGATGCTCGACGACGGATTTGAGCCGAAGCATCAGGCCAGTATCGACGGCATCCTGGCTGGTCGCACCGAAATGCACTTTCCGGCCGTGCGGCTCGCCGACCGCTGCCCTGATCTGGCGCACGAGCTCCGGGACGATGACGCCGTCCTTGGCGACGGCAGCCCGCAGCAAGGCGGTATCGGGACGGAATTTGGCAAGCGCCGTCACGATCGCTGCCGCCGCATCGCTGGTGACGACCCCGTTTTCAGCCTCCGCCTCCGCCAGCGCACGCTCGAAGGCCAGCATCGCGTCGATTTCCGCCTCGACGGAGAAATGCCTCGCCGCCTCCTCGTCGCCGAGAAGAGCGGAGAGCAGTGGATGGTCGAAAGGCGATACGGTCATGTCGCGGGTCTAACTCTTTGTTTTGACGCAATTCCGGACGGAAAACCGCTTCACACTTTTCCTGGAATTGCTCCTAGCTGTCGAAGAAGACCGTTTCCTTCTCCCCCTGGAGATGGACGTCGAAGATATAAATATCGCCCGTGCGCTCGGCGATCAGCGTCGGCACACGGACGCGGTGCTCTATGCGCGCCAGGATCGGATCTTCCGCATTGGCCTTTTCCTCATCGGAAAAATACAGCCTTGTGTGCAGGCCGAGGTTGATGCCGCGGGCGACAATCCAGAGCGTGATGTGCGGTGCCATCAGGCTTCCATCCCTGAACGGCACGCGGCCCGGCTTGATCGTCTCGAACGCGCACAGGCCGGTGTCCATGTCGGTCGCGCAACGGCCCCAGCCGAAAAAGTTCGGATCGGCGGCGCCGCGCAGTTCTGCCGGCGAGTTGTAGAGCCCGTCCGCATCCGCTTGCCAGATCTCGATCAATGCGTCCTTGAGCGGCGTGCCGGTGCCGTCGAGCACCCGGATGCGCAGGCCGATGCGCTCGCCCTTGGTCTTGTCGTTGACCATGGTCGCACCAAGGTCAGTCGGATAGACACCGCCGATGCCGCAGAAATTGGGTGTCAGCCCGATATGGACGTAAGGTCCGGCGGTCTGCGAGGGGCTTTCCCTGAGCCGGTCGAGCGACTGGGCCATCAATTGCCCTCCAGCCTGTTTTCGAACAGCGACGCGCGTCGGCCGCGCAGCACGATGTCGAACTTGTAGGCGCGCGCGTCGAAGGGGACCGTCGCTTGCATGTCGAGCGCGGCGATCAGCGTTTCGATGGCTGCCTTGTCGGGGATGCCGCGCACGATCGGACATTGCCAGATCAGCGGGTCGCCCTCGAAATACATCTGCGTGATCAACCGCTGTGCAAAGCCGTGGCCGAAGACCGAGAAATGGATATGCGAGGGCCGCCAGTCGTTCGGCCCGTTCGGCCAGGGATAGGGACCGGGCTTGACGGTGCGAAACGCATAGCCGCCATCCTCGCCTGATATGGCGCGGCCGCAGCCGCCGAAATTAGGGTCGAGCGGCGCCAGATAGCCATCCTTCTTGTGGCGGTAGCGGCCGCCGGCATTGGCCTGCCAGAATTCGAGCAGCGCGCCTGGCACGCCAACGCCGCGTTCGTCGAGGACCCGCCCATAGACGATGATGCGCTCGCCAAGCGCGCTCTCGCCGGGCCTGGCGAAATTGTGGATCAGGTCGGCGTCGAGTTCGCCCAGCATGGCGTGACCGAAGACAGGGCCTGTTATTTCCGACAGCGTGTTGTCGAAGGCAAGCAGCGCCTTCTGTGGCGAGCGCAGCACGGAGGTCTTGTAGTTCGGCGTCAGCGCTGGCGGATGCCAGGTCCGGTCGCGCTGGAAGAAGGCGCCGGTTTCGGGCCTCCGGTTCGAGCCGGACTCAGCGGTCATTCTGGCTTCCGTCCATTTCCGAAAACACGTCCTTGGCGATCTTGAAGGCACGGTTGGCGGCCGGCACGCCGGCATAGATGGCGACATGCAGGAACGCCTCGCAGATATCGTCGCGCGAAGCACCGGTGTTGACGGTGGCGCGCACATGCATGGCAACCTCCTCATCATGGCCGAGTGCGGCCAGCAGCGCCAGCGTGACGATCGAACGCTCACGCTTGGTGAAGCCCGGCCGCGCCCACACCGTTCCCCAGGCGGCCTCGGTGATCAACTCCTGGAAAGGCTGGTCGAAATCGGTCGCGGCGACCTCGGCCCGGTCGACATGGCGGTCGCCGAGCACCGAGCGCCGCACCGCGAGGCCGGTGCGATATCTGGCTGCGTTGCCGGGGACTTCATCCATGGGTTTCTGCTCCAGGGGCAAGCGATGCGATAAAACTGCGGATCAGGGCGATCAGCGCTTCAGGCTGTTCGACGCAAGGAATATGTCCGGCGTCGCGGATGATCTCGAAGCGCGCGCCGGGGATCAGCTCGGCCAGCGAGCGGACAAGATCGGGAGGCGTCGAGCCATCCTGGTCGCCGGCGACGCATAGCGTCGGCACCGCGATGTGGCGTGCGGCATCGGTGAAATCCGCATCGCGAACGGCCGCGCAAGTCCCGATGTAACCGGCAAGCGCTTGCCTGGTCATCATGTTCCAATAGCCGTCCAGTTCGGCCAGACGCGCCGAATGGAAGGCGGGGGTGAACCACACTTTGAGCACGCCATCCGCAATGGCCTGGATGCCCTTGCTTTCGACTGTCGCGATGCGTGTGTTCCAGCTGGCTGTCGTGCCGATCTTGTGGGCCGTGTCGCACAGGATCAGGCCTTCGACAATTTCTGGGCGCCTGCGATAGAAGCCTTGTGCGATCAGGCCACCGACCGACAGGCCGCACAGCACGACCTTGCTCAGCCCGAAATGATCGATGAGCCCCGAGAGATCATCGACATGATCGTCGATCGACCTGATGTCGCCGATATCGGACAGCCCGTGACCGCGCTTGTCATAGATCAGCAGCGGCATTTCACCATCGAGCGCCGAGACAATTTCGTCCCAGATCCGGAAGTCGGTGCCGAGTGAATTGATGAATATGATTGGGCGCGCATTGCCGGTCGCCTTGATGTGGCGGTGGTGCAGCGTGATGCCGCCGATGGTGACGAATGGCACGATTTCGGTCCTCCGTCTCCACATTGCACAAGGCGTTTGGTTCGGTAAAATGATATTTTGCGCCGTTTCATTAACTCAGGGGTTATCAAATCCATGTCCGAGAGCCGCATCCGGTTCCGCCACCTGCAGGCATTCCTTGAAGTTGCGCGACAAGGAAGCGTGGCGCGAGCGGCTGACCTGCTGCATGTCAGCCCGCCGGCGGTGACCAAGACATTGCGCGAGCTGGAAGAGGCGCTGGGTGTGGCGGTGGTCGAACGCGATGGCCGCGGCATCCGGCTGACGCGCATCGGTGAAATCTTCCTTCGCCATGCCGGCACGGCGATCACGGCACTCAAGCAAGGCGTCGATTCCGTCCGGCAGGACGGAGCGGTCAACCGGCACCCGATCCGCATCGGCGCGCTGCCGACAGTGTCGGCGCGGGTGATGCCGCTCGCCATGAGCCTGTTCCTTAGGGAGAGCACAGGGGCGGCAATCAAGATCGTGACCGGCGAGAATGCGGTGCTGCTCGAACAGTTGCGCACCGGCGCGCTCGATCTCGTCGTCGGACGGCTGGCGGCGCCGGAGAACATGACCGGCTTCTTCTTCGAGCACCTCTATTCCGAACCGGTGCTGTTCGTGGTGCGGGCGGGACATCCGCTGCTCGATCCGGGACAGGATGTGTTCGCACGGCTCGACGAATTCCCGATGCTGATGCCGACACGGGAATCCGTCATCCGTCCCTTTGTCGACCGCCTGTTCATCACCAACGGCATGACCGCGCCGGCAACCGAGATCGAAACCGTCTCGGACTCCTTTGGCCGCGCCTTCCTGCGGCAGAGCAATGCTGTCTGGATCATTTCGGCCGGCGTCGTTGCCAACGAACTTGGCAGCGGCGCCTTCGTCGCCTTGCCGGTCAACACCGAGGAAACCAAGGGACCGGTCGGCCTGACGATGCGGACCGACACGGCGCCCTCGCCGGCCTTCTCCATACTGCTGCAGACCATCCGCGAAGCGGCAAGGCAAGGCAGCTGACGCGTCCGGTCGTTCGAACCGGATGTTGTCGCGATCTGAAATTTCCTAACCCAGGGGTTAATGAAAGACCGCAAAATATCATTTTACCGAACCAAACCGGTGGTGCACTGTGACGATGGAGGATCACAAAGGGAGGAACATATGACGCACGCACTCGGCAGCAGATCCATTACTGGGGGCATTTCGCGGCGCCAGTTCATTGCCACATCGATCGCTGGTGGCGCAGCTCTCACGCTTGGCGGCCGCGGCGCCTTTGCCCAGACAGGCGACACGCTCAAGGTCGGCTTTGTCAGCCCGCGCACCGGGCCGCTCGCCGGCTTCGGCCAGACCGACGGCTATGTGCTCGATCTCGCCCGCAAGGCGCTGGCCGGCGGCATTGAGATCGGCGGCAAGAAATACAGCGTGGAGATCCTCGATCAGGATACGCAATCGGATCCCTCCCGCGCGGGCCAGTTGGCCAAGGACCTGATCAACAACCAGGCCATCGATCTGATGCTGGCGGTGTCAACGCCGGAAGTGATTAATCCGGTGGCCGACGCCTGCGAAGCCGCCGGCGTGCCTTGCCTGTCGACGGTCATGCCGTGGGAAGCCTGGTATTTCGGCCGTGGCGCCAAGCCCGATGCGCCCTCGCCGTTCAAATGGACCTATCATTTCGGCTTCGGCGTCGGCGAGTTCTTCAAGGCCTATATCTCGCAATGGAACCTGATCGAGACCAACAAGAAGGTCGGCGTCATGTATCCCAACGACGCCGACGGCAATGCCATCCGCGCCCATTTGGCGCCGCTGCTGGCCAAGCAAGGGTTCACCATTGTCGATCCCGGCGCCTATGAGACCGGCACCACCGACTATTCCTCGCAGATCGCGCTGTTCAAGCAGGAAGGCGTCGAGATCTTCAACTCCTTCCCGATCCCGCCGGATTTCGCCGCCTTCTGGCGCCAGGCAGCACAGCAAGGCCTGATCAAGCAGATCAAGATCTGCCAGGTCGCCAAGACCGGTCTGTTCCCTTCCGACATCGAGGCACTCGGCGATCTCGGCATGAAGATTTCAAGCGCTGCCTACTGGCACAAGGCATTCCCCTACAAGTCGCCCCTGACCGGCGTCTCCGGCATCGAACTGGCCGACGGCTACGAGGCGGCGAGCGGCAAGCAGTGGACGCAGCAGCTCGGCGCTTCGATGTCGCTGCTCGACGCCGGCTTCGAGGCACTGAAGGCAAGCACCGACGCCAAGGACAAGGCCGCCGTGGCCAAGGCGCTGAGCACGCTGAAAACCGAGACGATGGTCGGCAAGGTCGACTTCACCAGCGGCCCAGTGGCCAATGTCTCGCCCGGCCCGATTATCGGCACACAGTGGGTGGCCGCCAAGGAAGGCAGCAAGTTCCCGCTCGATTACGTCGTGACCGAGAACGCCACCGATCCCAACGTGCCTGTCGAAGCCAAGCTTTTGCCTTACAACGGCTGATGGACCGCTGACGAGGATCGCCTGGTGACCCATCCGCAACAACAGGCGATCCTCGCTGCCGCCGGTATCCACAAACGCTTCGGCGCGCTTGTGGTGCTGGATGCGGTGGACTTCACCATGGAAGCCGACGAGGCGGTCGGCATTGTCGGTCCGAACGGCGCCGGCAAGACCACGCTGCTCAGCGTGCTGGCCGGAGCCTTTCCGCCAAGCTCGGGCACCGTCAGCTTCAAAAACAGCGACGTGACGCCGCTGTCGGCGACGCAGCGCTGCCGGCTCGGCCTGGTGCGCACGCACCAGGTGCCCAAACCGTTCAGCGGCATGACCGCCTTCGAGAATGTCTTCGTCGCCGCGTCGCATGGCGCCGGCCTTGGCCGCGACGAGGCCTATGAGGAAGCGCTCGGCTCGCTGAACCTGTGCGGCATGCTCGGCGTTGCCAACCGGCGCGCCGAAACGCTCGGCCTGCTCGACCGCAAGCGGCTGGAACTGGCACGCGCACTCGCCGCAAGACCGACGCTGCTGCTGCTGGACGAGATCGGTGGCGGATTGACCGATGGCGAGGCAGGCGAACTCGTCGACACGATCAAGGAATTGCGCCGCCGCAAGATCGGCATCGTCTGGATCGAGCACATCGTCCACATCCTCTTGCAGGTGGCCGAGCGGCTGATCTGCATGGACGCCGGCAAGATCATCGCCGACGGCGATCCGCAAACGGTGATGGCCGACCCCGAGGTCGTGCGCGCCTATCTTGGCGGAGGCCCGAAATGAGCCTGCTTTCAGTCGAGGACCTGGTTGTCCGGCACGGCCTGCTGCAAGCGGTGCGCGGCGTGAGTTTCACGATCGAACGCGGCGAAACGCTGGCGCTGGTCGGCGCCAACGGCGCCGGCAAGACGACGCTACTGAGGGCAATCGCCGGCGCGCATCAGCCGGCAGCCGGCCGCGTGCTGCTGGACGGCGCTGATCTCACCAGCGTGCCGTCGCACAAGCGTGTCGGCATGGGCATCGCGCTGGTGCCTGAGGGGCGAAAACTGTTCGTGCAGATGACGGTCGAGGAGAACCTCCTGCTTGGCAAGACCGCCGGCCGGCCGGGTGACTGGAACGTCGACAAGGTGCTGGAGATGTTCCCCAATCTGAAGCCGCGCCGCCACGCCAAGACAGGCCATCTGTCAGGCGGCGAGCAGCAGGCGACAGCGATCGGCCGCGCGCTGATGAGCAATCCCGAAGTACTGCTGCTCGACGAGGTCTCGCTCGGCCTGTCGCCGTTGATCGTCGACCGCGTCTATGCAGCATTGCAAGGGCTGATCGCCTCCGGCACGACGATCATCCTCGTCGAACAGGACCTCAACCGCGCGCTCGCGGTTTCCGACAGGGTCATCTGCATGCTCGAAGGCCGTGTCGCGCTCGAAGGGCCGAGCAAGGCAGTTTCGCGCGAGGATGTGACGAAGGCCTATTTCGGCCTGCACCGGAAAAGCCCCGGGAGCGTTCCCGCATGAGCAACCAGATCATCCAGGGCATTCTTCTCGGCGGCTACTACGCGCTGATCGCCTGCGGCCTGTCCTTCATGTTTTCGGTGATGCGCATCATCAACCTCGCCCATGGCAGCCTTGCCGTGTTCGCCGCCTTTGCGCTGTGGTGGCTCGCCTCGCGGTTCCACATCTCGCCCTTTGTCGGCCTGCTCATCGTGCTGCCGTTGATGGCGGCGATCGGATGGGCGCTGCAGCGCTTCCTGCTCGAACGCAGCGCACGCGGCGGCGCGCTGCTGCCGATCCTGACCACGTTCGGCCTCGCCATCGTCATCGACAACCTGCTGTTCGAGCAGTTCGGCGCCGATACGCGTTCGCTGGCGCCCTATATCGGCAGCCTGTCCTATGATTCCTGGGAATGGCCGGGCAGCATCTATGTTGGCAAGCTCGCCGTGATCATGTTCGCCGCCGCCGTCATCCTGCTGGGCGGGCTGCAATTGTTCCTCACCCGCACCAGGCTTGGGCGTTCGATCCGCGCGACTTCCGAAGACCCCGACACTGCCGGCCTAGTCGGTGTCGATGCGCACCGCGCCAATGCCATTGCCGCGTCCATCGCCATGGTCACGGTCGGCCTTGCCGGCGCGTTCCTCGGCATGCGCGCCACCTTCGATCCCTATGCCGGCGCGCCGCAACTGCTGTTCGCCTTCGAGGCGGCGGTGATCGGTGGCGCCGGTTCGCTTTGGGGGACGCTGATCGGCGGCATCGTGCTGGCGCTTGCCCAGACACTTGGCGCGCAAGTGCATCCGCAAGGTTTTCTGATCGGCGGCCATGTCGCGTTCCTGATCGTGTTGTTCATTCGGCTCTCCACTTCGGGCCTCGGCCTGCGCGGCCTGCTGCGCTTGCCCACGAGGAAGCCAACATGAGCGCCGTCTCGACCTCGCCAGCCATCGAGCGCGGCACGGCGACGTCGCGCATCGCCGCGATTGCGGTGGCTGTCATCATCGCGCTGCTGGCGATCGCGCCGCACTTCCTGTCGGCCGGCGCGGTCGACCGGATGACGGCTTTGTTCATCTATGTGATCCTGGCGGCGATGTGGAATGCGCTGGCCGGATTCGGCGGCCTGGTCTCGGTCGGCCAACAGGTGTTCTTCGGGCTTAGCGCCTATTTCGCCATCCGGCTGGCCGATGCCGGCCTCAACCCTTTCCTCGCGCTGTTCGCCTCCGGACTTATCGTTGGCGCGGTCTCCTGGCCGCTGTCGCTGTTCATGCTGCGGCTGAGGAATGGCGAGTTCGCCATCGGCATGTGGGTGATCGCGGCGCTGACGCATCTTCTGGTCAATCTCGACCGGCTGGTGCAAGGCGAAACCGGCACATCGCTGATCTCGCTCAACGCCTACGACGCCGGCGCCAGGCGGGCAGCGATCTACTGGCTGGCGCTGGCGTCGATGACCGCCCTGCTCGCCATCCTGTTTGGCCTGCTGCGCGGCAGCACGGGTGCGGCGATCCGGGCGATCCGCGACAATGAGGATGCCGCCGCTTCGGTCGGCGTGCGCGTCACCGGCACCAAGCGGCTGCTGTTCGTGCTTGCCGCCTTCGGCATCGGCATTGCCGGGGCGCTGTGGCTGGCGACCTCGATCACCTTCCAGCCCAAGACCTATTTCAATGTGCAGTGGACCGCCTACATGATCTTCATGGTGCTGGTCGGCGGCATCGGCACGTTCGAAGGCGCCATTCTAGGCGCGCTGGTGTTCTTCCTCATCGAGACATGGTTCGGCGGCACCGGTGTCTGGTATCTGGTCGGGCTTGGCGCCACCGCCGTGCTGTTCTCGCTTTTCCTGCCGCGCGGCCTGTGGGGGACGATCGAGGAGCGTTTTGGCCTGCGCCTGCTGCCGGTCGGTTACCGCGTCAGGTTCCCTGCCACCGCCGATGGCGATGCGACGCCTTCGCCACAGCAAACCACACCATATCGGGAGAAGGCATGACCATGCTTTTCGGCAAGACGATCCTCATCACCGGTGTCGCCTCCGGCATCGGCGCGCGCACGGCGGAACTTGCCGGCCAGCTTGGCGCCGACGTGATCGGCGTCGATGTGCGTGAGCCGACTGCTCCAGTCGGCAGCTTCGTCAAGGCCGATATCTCGTCGAAGGCCGGTGTCGACGAGCTGATCGCCCGCCTGCCGCAGCGCCTCGATGCGCTCTGCAACGTCGCCGGCCTCTCCGGCAACACTGGCGCGGCGTCGACGCTGGCCGTCAATTTCTTCGGGCTGCGGGCTCTGTCGGAAGGTCTGGCGCCAAGACTTCGCGAAGGCGGCGCCATCGTCAACGTTGCGTCGATTGCCGGCTATGGCTGGCGCGCCAATCTCAACCGCGCCGCCTCGATGGTCGGCATCGAAGGCTTCCCCGATGTTGCCGACGTGGTCTGCACGCACGCGGTCAGGAACGAGGAAGGCTATCCCGTCTCCAAGGAGTTGCTGCTGTTGTGGACCTTCCGCGCGGCGCATCAGGATCTGTTCAAACGCCGTGGCATCCGCGTCAATGCGGTGAGCCCCGGACCGGTCGAGACACCGATCCTGAAACAGTTCCGAACCGTGCTTGGCGACGCCCGTGTCGACAGCGACATTGCCAGGGTTGGACGGGCCGGCACATCGGGCGATATCGCGCCGGTGGTGCTGTTCCTGTGTTCGGACGGTGCGCGCTGGATCAACGGCGCCAATGTGCCGGTCGACGGCGGCCTTGAAGCATCGATCAATGCCGAAATGTTCGGCTTCTAATCACGAAGCTCCAATCGGGGCGATGGAGACTACAATGGATATCGGACTTCTGATCGACGGCGACAAAAGGGATGCGTCCGGCTCGGCCTGCTACGACCGCATGGACCCGTTCACCGGCAAACTGGCGACGCGCGCCGCCGCAGCCAGCATCGCCGACGCCAATGCCGCAGTCGAAGCCGCAGCAGTCGCCTTCCCGGCCTGGTCGAAGACCGGACCTGGCGAGCGCCGCGCCTTGTTGAGCAAGGCTGCTGACGTCATGGTCTCGAAGGTCGGCGAGTTCACCAGGCTGATGATGGAGGAGACCGGCGCCACCGGTCCCTGGGCAGGCTTCAACGTCATGCTGGCGGCCAACATGCTGCGCGAGGCGGCGGCGATGACGACGCAGATCTCGGGCGAGATCATCCCCTCCGACAAGCCGGGCACGCTGGCCATGGCGATCCGCCAGCCGGCCGGTGTGTGCCTCGGCATCGCGCCGTGGAACGCGCCGGTCATTCTCGGCACCCGCGCCATCGCAATGCCGATCGCCTGCGGCAACACCGTGGTGCTGAAGGCCTCCGAAATGTGCCCCGGCACGCACCGGCTGATCGGCCAGGTGCTGGTCGAGGCCGGCCTGCCCAAGGGCGTCATCAATGTCGTCACCAACGATCCCAAGGATGCCGCCGGCATTGTCGAAGCTTTGGTCGCGCATCCCTCGGTCAAGCGCGTCAACTTCACCGGCTCGACCAAGGTCGGCAGGATCATCGCCGAACTTGCCGGCCGGCATCTGAAGCCTGCGCTGCTCGAACTCGGAGGCAAGGCACCACTGCTGGTGCTGGACGATGCCGACATCGACGCAGCGGTCAACGCCGCCACCTTCGGCGCCTTCATGCATCAGGGCCAGATCTGCATGTCGACCGAGTGACTGATCGTCGACGAAAAGATCGCCGACGAGTTCGTTTCCAAGCTGGCTGCCCGCGCCTCGAGACTGCCGGCCGGCGATCCGCGCGGCCATGTCGTGCTGGGTTCGCTGATCAGCAGCCAGGCGGCCGACAAGATGGAGGAACTGGTTGCGGATGCCGTCGCCAAGGGCGCCAAATTGGTGGCGGGCGGCAAGCGCACCGGCACCGTGGTCGAGGCGACTTTGCTCGACCATGTCACGCCGGCGATGCGCGTCTACGCCGAAGAATCCTTCGGGCCGGTCAAGCCGGTGATCCGGGTGAAGGGCGAGGAGGAGGCCGTTCGTGTCGCCAACGACACCGAATACGGCCTGTCGTCAGCCGTGTTCAGCCGTGACATCAAGCGCGCGTTTGCGGTCGCCGCGCGCATCGAGGCAGGCATCTGCCACATCAACGGCCCGACCGTCGGCGACGAAGCGCAGATGCCGTTCGGCGGCGTCAAGGGTTCGGGCTATGGGCGCTTCGGCGGCAAGGCCTCGATCGCCGAGTTCACCGATTTGCGCTGGGTGACGATCGAGGATCCGGGCCAGCATTATCCGTTCTGACCCGGCCTCGCTTGGGCGGTCGGTTTGATGATCAGATCGCCTGCGAAGGCGTGAAGCGAACGCTTGCGGATCGCATTTGTCCGGGTGCCAGCAGGATGCAGCCGGTGTCGATGCCCGCGTCACCCCTGTGGTTGAAGGCATCGGTGATGTTGCTGACCGGCTCGGCGCAAAAGAACGGCTCGCCGGGCGGCGTGTAGAGGACGAGGAAGTCGAGCGGCGCCTCGGCCTCGATGTCCAGCTGCCGCCCATGCTCCGGCCAGGAGATCCGGGCGCGGCGCGCCCATCCGGTGAAGACCGTGTCGTACTCCGTCTCCGAAACGTCGAAGCCCGTGGTCGGGTTGGCGCCAGCGGGCGGCAGGACGTGCCGGGTGGGCAGGATTTCCGCATCGGTCTCCCACATGCCGGACACCCGCGCCTGGACATGCGTCCACGGTGTCGACGGGAAATAGGGATGCAGCCCGAAGCCGGCGGGCATCGGCGCGTCCGACAGGTTGCGCAACGAGATGGCAATGACCAGGCTGCCCTCGACCAGCGAGATCGCTTGCCTTGCTTCATAGCTCCACGGCCAGGAATCGGCGGCATGGCGATAGGATAGGACGGTGGTGCTGGCTTCGTGCCGCACGACCGTCCATGGCCGACGCCAGCCATGGCCATGCTCATGATGCGGATCGTTGGAGCTGGTCGGCAATTCGACGGTGCGGCCGGCGAATGCGAAGCGCCCGCCCCTTATGCGATTGGAATAGGGAACCAGCGGGAAGCAGGCCATGGCGCCGGCGTCGCGACTGTCGATTGCCGTCGGATCCGCAGGGCGCAGCCAATCCACGGCGGATCCGTTTTGCCGCCAGCGATACGACGCCACTGCGCCGCCGGCGGCAGGGGCAATCTCGACAGTCGCAATGCCATCGCTGATCGAGACCAGCTCTTGATGCTGCTCGGCAACGGCAGCGGAATTCTTTGTCATCGGCACTCCCCCCTCCCTTGACTCCAACCGCAATGCCGATAAGACATATCATATGAATAGTATGAAGAATAAGAAATCTTTCAGCACTGCGCGCACGTCAAGGGTTGCGGTGGCGGTTTCCAGCGGCTCGACGGCGCTGCATGCGACTGTCGTCGAGCAGATCGGATTGCGCATCGTGCAGGGCGATTTCCTGCCCGGCGAGGCACTGCCCAATGCCGACGATTCCAGCGAGATGCTGGGTGTCAGCCGCACGGTGCTGCGCGAGGCGATCAAGGTTCTGGCCGGCAAGGGGCTTGTCGAATCGCGGCCGAAGACCGGCACAAGGGTGCGTCCCCGCGCCGACTGGAACTTCCTCGACCCGGACGTCCTGTCATGGCGCTACGCCAGCGGCGTCAGTGCCGACGATGTCCGGGCGCTGTTTGAGCTGCGGCGAGCCATCGAGCCGATGTCGGCCGCACTCGCGGCCAAGCGCGCCACACCGGCGCAGATTGCCGAGATCAATGCCGCGCTGGCCGAAATGGAAGCGGTTGTCGACGACGGCGACCGCTTCGCCAAGCCCGACCTTTTGTTCCATCAGACCATTCTGCGCATGACCGGCAACGAGCTGATCGGCTCGCTGGCCGCACTGGTCGAAACCGCATTGGTGATGAGCTTTCGCCTCTCCAACGACAATCCGGACGGACAGCGCCACTCATTACCGCTGCATCGGGAAGTGGCCGAAAAGATTGCATCCGGCGACGCGGCCGGCGCGCAAAAGGCACTGCTGGTACTCATCGACAATGCCGAAGAAGACGTGCGCCGCAGCGTCGAGAACCGCAACAAGCGCCGCCAGGATCGGGAACAGACATCGTGACGGACACCAAACGCAAACTGCGGTCCGAGGCCTGGTTCGGCGGTGAGGGCAAGAACGCCTTCATGCACCGCAGCTGGATGAAGAACCAGGGCATCCCCGCCGACGCTTTCGACGGCCGCCCGGTGATCGGCATCTGCAACACCTGGTCGGAATTGACCCCGTGCAATGCCCATCTCCGTGCGCTGGCCGATCACGTCAAACGCGGCGTCTATGAAGCCGGCGGCCTGCCGCTCGAATTCCCGGTGATGTCGCTGGGCGAGAGCAACATGCGCCCCACCGCCATGCTGTTTCGCAATCTGGTCAGCATGGATGTCGAAGAGTCCATCCGCGGCAATCCGATCGACGGCGTCATCCTGCTGGTCGGTTGCGACAAAACCACGCCGGCGCTGCTGATGGGGGCTGCGTCCTGCAACCTGCCGACCATCGCCGTTTCCGGCGGGCCGATGCTCAACGGCAAGTTCCGCGGACAGGATATCGGCTCGGGCACGCATGTCTGGAAATTCGCCGAGGAAGTGAAGGCCGGCCGCATGCCGGTCGCCGACTTCCTCGCCGCCGAGCAGGGCCAGAGCCGGTCGGCGGGCAGCTGCATGACGATGGGGACGGCTTCGACCATGGCCAGCATGGTCGAAGCGCTCGGCATCGGCATGCCGGACAATGCCGCGATCCCGGCGGTGGATTCGCGCCGCGGCGTGCTCGCGCAGATGGCCGGACGCCAGATCGTCGATCTCGTGCGCAGGGACGTGACGATCGCGCAGATCCTTACCAGGCAAGCATTCGAGAACGCCATTCGCGTCAACGGTGCGATCGGCGGTTCGACCAATGCGGTGCTGCATCTGATCGCCATCGCCAACCGCGTCGGTGTCGATCTCAGCCTCGACGACTGGGACCGCCTTGGCCGCGACGTTCCAACCATTGTCGATTTGATGCCGTCGGGCCGGTTCCTGATGGAAGATTTCTACTACGCCGGGGGGCTAGCTGCGGTCATGGCGTCGCTTGATGAAGTGGGGCTTCTTCATCGCGACGCCATGACCGTCAGCGCCAAGACCATCGGCGAATTGATCGACGGTGCGCCCAACTATAACAGCGAGGTGATCCGGCCGCTGAGCCAGCCGCTGACCAAGGAAGGCGGCATCTCAATCCTGCGCGGCAATCTGGCGCCCAATGGGGCGGTCATCAAGCCGTCGGCGGCAACGCCCGAACTGATGCAGCATCGCGGCAAGGCGGTGGTGTTCGAGAACATCGAGCACTACTACGCGCGCATCGACGATCCGGAGCTGGACATCGACGCCTCCTCGGTGATGGTGCTGAAGAACTGCGGGCCGCGCGGATATCCCGGAATGGCCGAGGTCGGCAACATGCCGCTGCCGGCCAAACTGCTGAAGCAGGGCGTCTCCGACATGGTGCGCATTTCGGACGCGCGCATGAGCGGCACCGCCTACGGCACCGTGGTGCTGCATGTGGCACCGGAAGCAGCCGCAGGTGGCGCGCTTGCGCTGGTGCGCGACGGTGACCTCATCGAGCTCGATGTCGCCGGCCGCCGGCTGGAGCTTTTGGTGTCGGATGAGGAGCTCGCAATCCGCCGGCGTGACTGGAAGCCCCCGGCGCCGCCGGAAGGCGGCTACCAGAGCCTCTATGTCGAGCGCGTGCTGCAGGCGGACAAGGGCTGCGATTTCGACTTTCTCGTCGGCAGACGCGATGCCGGCATTCCTCGGCATTCGCACTAGAGAGGCGCGCGATGACGGATGAAATCGGCAGCTACGCCATCTACCCAAGCCTCAAGGGCCGCAGCGTCTTCATTACCGGTGGCGGCAGCGGCATCGGCGAAAGCCTGGTACGCCATTTCTGCGCGCAAGGCAGCCGTGTCGCCTTTGTCGATCTGGCCGAGGAGCCTTCCCGGCGTCTTGTCGATGCGATTGCAGCCGAAGGACATACCGCGCCGCTGTTCATTCCCTGCGACCTGCGCAACGTCGAAGAGTTGCAGGCGGCAACCCTGCAGGCGATGCAGCACAACGGCCCCATCCAGGCGCTGTGCAACAATGCCGGCAATGACGACCGCCACCAGACCAAGGACGTGACGGTCGCCTACTGGGACGACCGCATGGCGGTCAATCTGCGCCACCAGTTCTTCGCGGCGCAGGCGGTGCGTCCGCAGATGAGCACGCTGGGCGGCGGCTCGATCATCAATTTCGGCTCCATCACCTGGATGGTCGGCGATCCGGATTGCCCAGCCTATGTCACCGCGAAAGCCGCTGTTTACGGCATGACGCGGGCGCTGGCCCGCGAACTCGGCCCCGAGCGCATCCGCGTCAACTGCATGGTGCCGGGCTGGGTGATGACCGAGCGCCAGATGCGGCTGTGGCTGAACCCGGCCGGCGAACGCCAGATCGCGGAAAGGCAGTGCCTGCCCGACCGGCTGCAGCCATCCGATATCGCGCGCATGGCGCTGTTCCTCGCCGCCGACGACAGCCGCATGTGCACGAGCCAGCAGTTCATCGTCGATGCGGGCTGGGTGTGACCCGTACGGCTTCAAAGGAAGAAGGTTAGTTCATGCGTCTTGTACAGTTCAGAATGGCCGACGGCAGCAGACGGGTTGGCCGTGTCTCGGATGACGGCAATCATCTGCACCCGCTCGAAAAGACCAGCAGCGTGCTGGAGCTGGCCGAAGCGGCAATCGCCGAGGGCACGTCGATCGTTGCGCTGGTCGAGAGGCGGACGGGCAGCGCGACGATCGACTACGACCAGTTGTTGCGCGATGGTCGGGTGCTGGCCCCGGTCGACCATCCGGAACCGGCGCGCTTCCTGGTCACCGGCACGGGCCTGACCCATACCGGAAGTGCCGCCGCACGCGACAAGATGCATGTGCTGACCCATGGCGAGGACGCCGAGGAATCGGATTCGCTGAAGATCTTCCGCATGGGCCTGGAGGGCGGCAAGCCCGCCGCCGGGCAGATCGGCATCCAGCCCGAATGGTTCTTCAAGGGCGTCGGCACCTGCGTCGTGCCGCCCGGCGCTGAGCTGCCGATGCCCGCCTTCGCACGCGCCGGCGCCGAAGAGGCTGAGATCGTCGGCCTCTATGTCAACGGGCCGGACGGCCGCCCCTACCGCATCGGCTATGCGCTCGGCAACGAATATTCCGACCATGTGACGGAGGCCGAGAACTACCTCTATCTCGCCCATTCCAAGCTGCGCTCCTGCTCGATCGGGCCGGAGCTGCTGATCGGCGACCTGCCCGACGAAGTGCGCGGCCATTCGCGCATCCTGCGCGACGGCACTGTCATCTGGGAGCAGGAGTTCCTGTCGGGCGAGGCGCACATGTCGCACTCGATCGCCAATCTCGAACACTTCCATTTCCGCTACCCGATGCACCGCAGGGCGGGCGACCTGCATGCCTATTTCTTCGGCGCGGCGGTGATGAGCTACGCCTCCGGCGTCAAGACGGCTTCCGGCGACGAATATGAAATCCAGGCACAGACATTCGGCAAACCACTGCGCAACCGGATGGTGTCGGTGCCGGACGAGGGACTGGTCGCTGTCACCCAGCTGTGACGGCAAAAGTCCGGAAACTGCGGTCCACCAGAATGACAATGGGAGATTGAAAATGGGACTGAAAAAACTGTTTCTAAGAATGGCAACGATCGGGCTCGGCATCGGCCTGATGACATCGGCGGCGCTCGCCGCGAACCTGCGGGTTCTGGCCTGGGACGGCTACGCCGATGCCGACTGGGTCAAGGACTTCACCGCTGCAACCGGCATCGGCGTCGATGTCGTCTTCATCGGCAGCGATGACGAGATCTGGGCCAAGATCAAGGGCAGCGAAGGCCAGGACTTCGACGTCTTCGCCGTCAACACCGCCCAGCTGCAGCGCTACATCAAGGCCGACCTGGTGTCGCCGATCGACGTCACGAAGCTCGCCAACCAGAAGGAAGTGCTGCCGCGCTTCCGCGATCTGACGGCGGTCAGCGGCGTCACCAAGGACGGCAAGGTCTATGGCATTCCGTTCTGCTTCGACTCCATCGGCCTGATCTACGACACCGACAAGGTCAAGCCGGCGCCGACCTCGATGTCGGTTCTGTGGGACCCGGCCTACAAGGGCAAGGTTCTGGCGTATGACAATGGCGAGCACAATTTCTCGTTCACGGCGCTGACGCTCGGCTACAAGGATCCGTTCAACCTCAACGAAGAGCAGATGGCGGCGGTCAAGGCCAAGCTGGTCGAACTCAAGCGCAACGTGCTGAGCTTCTACACCACCGCCGACGAGGCGCAGCAGATCTACCAGAACAATGATGTGGCCCTGATCTGGGCCAATTACGGCCAACAGCAAGTCAAGGCACTGCAGAAGATCGGCGCCCATGTCGCCTACGTCAATCCAAGCGAGGGCGCGCTTGCCTGGCTCGACAACTGGGTCATTTCCAAGGGTGTCCGCGACAATGCGGCGGCCGAGAAATGGATCGACTTCATGCTGAGCAAGAAGGTCAGCGGCGAGCTTTCCGAGCGCACCGGCTTCGGCAACACGGTGACGGAAACCGGCAGCGCCGGCGGCAACGACAAGCTGGTCTGGCTCAACAATGTCGAGGACCCGCTCAAGCGTTCGGACATGTGGAACGAGGTCAAGGCCACGCCCTGACCTTTCCGTTCTATGCCTTCGAAGGACCCGGCGGTCCGGAAGTTCCGGACCGCCGAAGCGTATGCGAGAGTATTTCATGAACCAGAACACCGACCTGCTGACGCTGCGGTCCGTCTCGAAATCCTACGGCACGGTTCCCGTGCTGCACGACATCGACCTGTCGATCCGGGACGGTGAGTTCCTCACCGTGCTCGGGCCTTCGGGCTCCGGCAAGACCACGGTCCTGCGGCTGATCGGCGGGCTGGAGCCGCTGACCTCAGGCGAGATCCGGCTGGACGGCCAGGACATCAGCCGCATGCCGATCAACCGACGGCCGTTCAACACGGTGTTCCAGGACTATGCGCTGTTTCCGCACCTGACCGTTTCCGGCAATGTCGGCTACGGGCTTTCGGTTCGCCATATCCAGCGCAAGGAAATCGCGCGCCGTGTCGCGGAGGCGCTGGACCTGGTCCAGCTCGGGCGTTTCGCCGACCGCTTTCCCGCGCAGCTTTCCGGCGGCCAACGCCAGCGCGTCGCACTCGCCCGTGCGCTGATCTGCCAGCCGCGCCTGATCCTGCTCGACGAGCCGCTCGCCGCACTCGACCTCGAACTGCGCCGGCAGATGCAGGTCTTCCTGAAATCCATCCAGCGCGAAATCAAGACCACCTTCCTGTTCGTCACCCATGACCAGGAAGAAGCCATCGGCATGGCTGACCGGATCTGCGTCATGGAAGCCGGCCATATCCGCCAACTCGGCACGCCGCACGACCTTTACTACAAGCCGAATTGCGAGTTCGTCGCGCGCTTCTTCGGCGAGAACAATCTGGTGGCCGGAAAACTTGGGGCCGTCCAAGGCGAGCTGCGATCGATCGAGACGGCGCTCGGCCGCCTGGTTTGTTCGATCAGTGACCAGCCGCATTTGAAGGCCGCAGCGGAAGGCGCCAGCGCCTACGCTGCATTCCGTCCAGAAGCCTTGCACCTTGCGGATGCAAAGGACACCGACAACCGCTTTTCCGGCACGATCTCCGACATGGCCTTTGCCGGCTCGTCGACCGTCGCCACCATCACGGCCGGCGCCGACAATGCCGCGCAACGCTTGCGGCTGCGCGTGCCGAGCCGGGTCGACGGCAGCGCGCTCAAATCCGGCGAGGCTGTATCGCTTTCGTTTGCGCCGCATGAAGGCCATCTGGTGTTGGCATGAGCGAGGCCGGATCGACACAGCCTGCGGAAAGACGGCTGTCGCTGCTGGTGACAGTGCTGGCGTTTGCCTTGCCGGTGATCTTCGTCCTGGTGCCGCTGGCGATCTTCCTCGGCTACAGCTTCTTCAGCGTCGACCAGGGCACGATCGTCTACGGCTTGTCACTGGGCAACTATGTCAGGTTCTTCACCGATCCGGTCTTTCTCCCGGTGTTCTGGAACACCATCGTGCTGTGCGTCTCGGTCGCCATCATCTGCATCCTGCTTGCCTATCCCGCCGCCTATTTCCTGACGACGCTGAAAGGGCGGTGGCGTTATGCCTTGCTGATGCTGCTGCTGGTGCCGCTGCTGATGAGCTACGTCATCAAGATCTATGCGATCCGCAGCATCCTCGGCCTCAACGGCTTCCTCAACAAGGCGCTGGTGGCGCTCGGCATCCTGCAGGAACCGTCGACGCTTTTCGTGTTCAACATGAACGCCATCCTGCTAACGCTGACCTTGCTCTTAATTCCCTTCGCCATCCTGCCGATCTTCCTGTCGCTGGAGCGGATCCCGCAGGTGCTGCTGCGTGCCTCCGACGATCTCGGTGCAAGTGGCTTGCAGACCTTCCTGCGCATCACCTTGCCGCTCAGCCTGCCCGGCGTCGCCTCGGCGGCGAGCTTCGTTTTCGTGCTGGCGATCGGCGATTTCCTGACACCGCAAATGGTCGGCGGGATCAGCGGCTTCACCTTCGGCCGCATCCTCTACAGCCAGTTCGGCACGGCCTATAACTGGCCGTTCGGCGCGGCGCTGTCGGTGGCGCTGGCAATCGTGGTGATCGCGGCAATCCTTGTCGGCGAACGCTTCGGACGCAACCGGGGGACTTCGGTATGAGCGCCCTGCCCCGACTGTCCACCATCTTTCTGGCTGCGATCACGACGCTGGTCGCGGTGCTGCTCTACAGCCCGCTGTTCGTGCCGATCGTGTCGTCGTTCTTCACCATTTCGCATGGCAATGTCGACTGGTCGTCTCCGACCCTTTCGACCTATGTCACGCTGGCCGAAAATCACGACATATTGGCCGCCTTGCGCACCACGCTGATCGTCGGCGTCTGCACTGTCATCCTGTCGGTCGTCAGCGGAACGCTGCTGGCGCTCTACTATCATGGGCGCCGTTCGGGACGGTCTATCCTGCAGTTCATCATCTTCCTGCCGTTCCTGATGCCGCCGATCATCAGCGGCCTGGCGCTGCTGATTTTCTTTCGCGAAATCGGCCTCGAACGCTCGCTGCTGACGGTCGTCATCGGTCACACGGTTTTCGTGCTGGCGATCGTCTACCGCACGGTGCTGATGCGGCTGCAGTCGATGAGCCGCACGCTGGTCGAAGCGTCCTACGATCTCGGCGCCACCGGCTGGCAGACGTTCTGGCGTATCATCCTGCCGAACCTGTCGAGCGCCATGGTCGGCGGCGCCATCCTGGCCTTCGCGCTGTCGTTCGACGAGACCATGATCACCATCCTGGTCACCGGTACCCAGAGTACGCTGCCGGTCAGGCTGTGGGCGATGATGCGGCTTGGTTTCTCGCCCGACATCAATGCGCTGGTGGCACTGATCCTGATGTTTACCGTGCTGCTCTGCGTGCTTGCCGCGCGCTTTCTCATTCCCAGACAAGTCGCGACGGAACGGACCTGAGGTACCGGGCAATCGTCATCGGGAGAAGGCGGCTTGGTTAAGGTCGAAAACCCGTCCCGGATTGAGGATGTTTCTGGGGTCAAGGGCTGCCTTCAGCCGCCGCATCGTGGCGATCTCGGCATCGCTGCGGACCAGATGCAGCCACTTCTTCTTGTCGAGGCCGATGCCATGTTCGGCCGAGACACCACCTCCAGCCGCGGCCACGCCGCGATAGACGATGTCATATGCCGCCGCCGTATCGACCGTGCGGACCTGGTAATGCAGATTGCCGTCGCCGAGATGGCCGAAGGCATAGATGTCGGCGCCGGGATCAACGGCATGAATGGCGATATCCGCTTCCCGCAGGAATGCTCCCATGCGCGCCAGCGGGATGCTGATGTCGACGCCGATCAGACCCTTGATCGAAAACAGGACGCGATTGGCGTCCTCGCGCACGTCCCACAGCGCCCGGAATTCGCGCGGCGACTGCGAGACGACCACATCGTCGATCACGCCGTCTTCGACCGCCTGCATCAACACCTCGGCGAAGCGCTCGCCGTCGCGTTCGGGCTCGCTGCCCTGGATCTCGGCCAGCACATAGACGGGCGAGCCGGCCGGCAGCGGCGCCGGCATGGCCATGCTGGCGACCATGAGGTCATAAAGCGGTGCGAAATTGACCTCATAGGCGGACAGTAGGGGCCCGAGCTTTTGCCGCAGCAGCCCAAGCAGGGCGATCGCCGCATCGAGCGAGGAGAGCGCGCAGAAGGCGTTGACCTCGGACGCCGGCTTGGGATGCAGCCTGAGCGCGGCGCGGGTGACGACGCCGAGCGTTCCTTCCGTGCCGATGAAGAGCTGGCTGAGGTCGTAGCCGGAGTTGTCCTTGAGCAGGCCCTTCAGCGAGGTCAGCACGCAGCCATCGGCAAGCACGGCTTCCAGCCCCAGAATTTGCGCCCGGTACATGCCGTAGCGCAGCACACGGATGCCGCCGGCGTTGGTGGCGACATTGCCGCCGATCGTCGCCGAACCGCGCGCGCCGATATCGACGCCGAACATCAGCCCGGCGCCGTCGGCTGCCTCCTGCACCGCCTGCAGCGTCGCGCCCGCTTCGGCAACGATGCTGCCAGCCTGGCGATCTGGAACGGCGAGGCCGGTCATGCGCTCCAGCGACAGCACCACCTCACCCGGCTGCACACGCGCAGCGCCTGCCAGGCTGGTGCGTCCACCCTGGATGACAACCGGCTGGCCGAGATCGTTGCATGCGGCGAGCGCCGCTGCCACACCCTCGGTGTCGCGCGGGCGCAGCACCGCTTCGGGAAGCGCGCCGAGCTTGCCGTCGGGATCGTCGCGATAGCGCTGATCCACATCCAGGCCGGCGAGAACGCCGCCCGCGCCCAGCCGATTGTCGAGAGCAGACAGAAGTTGTTGTGTTTCGGGTGACATCGGCCAATCCTATTCATGATCGGCTTCTGGTCAAACTCCGATCGGTGCAAACGCCTCATGATCGGTCGTGACAATGCGGGGCTGGCCGACCGTCCGGCATCGATCGCGATGAGATCGGATCGACGCCGGACGACAAGTTGTTTTACTGAAGCTTGGCTTGCAGGGCGTTGACGTCGTCGGTGGTCATTTCGCCGTCGGTCGCCACCTTGCCGTCGACGATCTTCCACAGCCGGAACGGGCCGGTGATATCGCCATATTTGTCGAAGGCGACCGGGCCGATGACGCCTTCGTAGCGGATCGGCTTGCCGTCCTTGATCAGGCCGAGCGCCTTGGCGAATTCTTCCTTGCCGGCAAAGATCGGCGTGCCGGCGGGATCGACGGCCTTGTACATCGCGTCCTTGATCTTGGCCGGATCCTCCGAACCGGCAATGGCGATCGCCAGCCCAACGATGGCGCCGGCGTCATAGGAACGGTCGGCCGCTGGATTGGTCGGTTCGATGCCGGAGAATTCCTTGTAGTTCTTGGTGAAATACTCCGTCGAAGCCGTCGGGCTGGTGCCGGACGAGGTGCCGTAGGCTTCCTTCAGATAATCGGCGCCGACGGACTCGATGAAATCAGGGCTGTTCATGCCGTCATTGAGCAGGAATTTCTGCACGCCGCCCTGCGAAATCCAGGTGCGGGCAACCGTGGCGCCGTCGACCGGCGTGCTGACGAGATAGAGCCCGTCCGGTTCGCCGGCCATCGCCGCCGTGACCTCCGAGGCATAGCTCGACTGCTTTTCATTGTAAGGCGTGTCGGAGACGATGGTTCCGCCGAGCGCTTTATAGGCGCGCGAGAATTCGGCCACCATGTTGACGCCGAAATCGTTGTTGACGTGGATGATCGACAGCTTCTTGAAGCCCTTGTCGACGGCATATTTGGCGGCGGCGACGCCCTGCAGCGCATCCGAGGTGATGGTGCGGAAGAAGATGCCGTTGGTCTTGCCGTCGCGCCCGAGTGCCGTCAGCGTCGGCGAGGACGACGCCGGCGAGACTTGGACGATCTTAGCCGGTGCCGTGACCGAGGTCAGGATCGGGATCGACACCGACGAGATGATGCCGCCGATGATGACCGGAACCTTCTTGACCTGAACCAGCTGGGTGGCGGCGTCGACCGCGATGTTGCCCTGGCTCTGGCTGTCGCGCGTGTCGGTGACGAGATCGCAGCCGCGCACGCCGCCGGCCGCGTTGATGTCGCGGAAGGCCATCTCGACCGACTTGGCGCCGGCCTGGCCATATTCGCCGGCCGGGCCTGTCAGTTCCATGACGAGGCCGACGGTGATCTTGCAATCGGCGGCTTGCGCGGCACCCGCCATCGTCACGAGGGCAAGTGCTGTGGTGAGCTGGAGTATTGTCTTTCTCATTGTTGTTCCCCTTTCGTTACTCGACTGTAGTTTGAATTCTGTAGCCTGTTCAGCGTTCCGGCACCTGCAGCCAGGTTTCATGCAGATGTCGCCATTCGACGCCGTTGGGCGCCGATGAACTGGTGGTGAAGACCGCGCTCGACTGGCGGCGGCTGTGCTTGCCTGCGCGCAGCTGCGCTTCGACATAAAGGACGACGATGGTATCGGCGTCCTGCCAGCCGGGCCGGATGTCCTCGATCGAAATGGCAAAACCGTCGTCGCAAGAGGCGCGGCTTGAGCGGACATGATCGACGACCGCTTCGCGATCGAGGACCTGCCCGTCCGGCGCCACCATGCTGAGGTCTTTGCCCATGGCGCGTTCGAAGCGGCTGAAATCAGCCGTGTTGGCGCGCGCGGCGACGAACCAGTCGACGAAGAAGCGATGCAGGTCGATGACCTCGGTGCTGGCGCGTGAAAACAGGGAGGGCTCGCCGCTCATTTCTTCCCCGCATTGAGGTTGTAATGCATGATCGAACCGTGGCGGCCGTGACGATCGCGCTCCAGCGTGTAGACGTCTCCCTCGAGGCCGGTGCCTTGTGCGATGATGGCAGCAATCCGCGCCCGGTCATCGGCGTCGAGCGCAACGTCCATGATTTTCGCATTGGCCAGCGCATGCGCCTGGTTGCGGGCGCCGACGATGACGGCCGCCACTTGCGGCTGCTCCAGCACCCAGGCGCTGGCGATGGTCGCGATGTCGACGCCGTGGCGGTCGCCAACGGCCTTCAGCGCCTGAAGCAGGTGCTGGAACAGGTCCCAACCGCCGAAATCATCGATGATCAGCTTGTATTTGACCAGCGAACGGTTTTCGAGCGGCGTGGCGGGCTCGGCCATATCAAGCCATTTGTCACTGAGGAAACCGCCGGCAACCGACCCATAGCAGAGGAAGCTGACCCCGTTCTGTTTTGCCAGTGCCGCAAGGCTGTTGCCCGGCCGCTGGTCGAGCACGGAATATTGCAGCTGCTGGCTGACCAGCGGGATGCCGGCCGCCAAAATTTCCGCCAGCCTTGGCGTGTCGAAATTGGTTGTGCCGAGATTGCGCACCTTGCCTTCCAGCCGGAGTTCGTCGAGCCAGCCCATGGCATCGACATAGCGCGGCTGTTCATAGTCCCACCAATGGAACTGCACGAGATCGAGCCGTTCGGTCTTCAGCCGCCGCAATGACTGGTCGACGATGCCCCTGATGTAGTCGCGGCTGATGCTGGCCAGCCGTTCGAGGTCGGGCACCAGCTTGGTGTGCACCTTCATCCGGGCGGCGACGTCGAGGCCGCGCTCGCTGGCCAGCCGCAGGCGCGCGGCGCCAATCAGTTCCTCGACGCCGGTATAGATATCGGCGCAATCATAGGTCCAGATGCCGGCATCGAAAGTGGCGATCAGATCGGCAACCGCTTGGCTGCGGTCGATGGCGCCGTGGCCACCGGCCAGCTGCCAGCCGCCGCGAATGACGCGCGAGATCGTGTAGCCGGGGCCGAGTTCGAAGGTCTTGGCGGTCATGTCAGGTCATCCTCTTTCGGCAGCGGCACGGCCGTGGTTTCGGCGTGGCTGAACCGCCGCTTGGCCACCCTGACGATCCGGAGCCGGCTGGCGCAATTGGGATCGGGACAGGCGATCTCGGCGTCCGAGGTCATCCAGTCGTTCGGGTGGGTAGGGCGCTGCTTGGCCGCCAGCAGCGGCAACACGGCGGAGATCGAATAAATCGAAAACCCCTGCCCTGCCGGCATCGACAGCATCTCGCCCTTGAGCTCGAAGTAGTCGCCGGCCTTGGCGCCGCAATAGATTGGCTTTCCCTCGGGGATGACCGCCTCGACGCGAAGGTCGAACAGCTCGAAACTGTCGTCGGCCATTTCAGGCCTCCACCAGGCTGAAGGTGACATCGCAGGCGCCGTTGCGGCGGATGACACCGCAAGCGGCGGCGAATTGATCACGCTCTTCGACGCGTACCTGCGCCACCACGCTGCCGGCCAGCCAGCCGATCGGAAACAGCAGCCGCGCACCCTGCCCGTAGTAGAGGCCGATGTCGAAGATCGCATTGGGATTGCCGCCCCACATGCGTGGCGGCACGTAGGACAGCACGATGTCGCCCGGTTGCGGCGTCAGCGTCGCGTTCTCGGCCGGCAACGGTTTTGCATAGGCCTGGCCCACGAGATCGGCGGCGGGAACCGGACAGGAGATTTCCGGCCCTGTCCACATCGCATGGATGCCCGGGACGACGCGTGGCGTGCCGAGATAGGCCAAGAGGAAGGCAGCGTTTTCCGGGGCCTTCCCGGGCAGCAACAGCGCCGTCACGGAAAGCTGCGAGCGCGGCTCGGTGATCCTGATGGCGGTCATGTCTGGTCTTTCGCGGCGGCGGCCTGCAGCTTGCTGCGCAGGAAGGTGAAGGGGCGGCTGATGTCGGCGACCAGCGACTCGCGCGCGGCCTGCGCATCCTGCGTGGACAGCGCCGTCACGATGCGGCGGTGATACTGGGCGGTGTCGACCTCGCCGGCTTCCGAGAAGGCATAGATGGCGACACGAATGCAGGGTCCTGATTGCAGCCACAGGCTCTCGATCATCGGGATCAGCACGGCCGAACCGCAGGAGCGGTAGATTTCGAAGTGAAAGCTCTGGTTGAGCGTCACTTCACGATCGACGTCCTTCTTGTGCTTCAGCGCCCGCATCTCGTCCCATTCGCCGAGAATAGTTTCGATGGTGGCGATCTGGCGCGGCCCCATGCGGGCGGCGGCCAGCGCGATCGCTTCGCCCTCGATCAGGATGCGGGCACGCAAGAGATCATCGAGGCGTTCCAGCGTGATCGGCGGCACGCGCACCGAACGGTTGGGCAGCGCCTCCAGCGCCTTTTCGGTGATCAGCCGTCCGAGTGCCTCGCGCACCGGCATGGTCGAGGTGACCAAGGCGTCAGCCAAGCCCCGGATGGTCAGCACCTGGCTTGGCTCGAACAGGCCGCCGATCAGGGCGCGGCGCAGTTCGGAGTAGACGCGGTCCTGCACCGTTTCGCGGCCGACCGGCGCCAGTTGGGCAGCGATCGCCTCGTTGTTCTTTTCGATGGCAGCCTTTTGCATGGAATTCCGTTCTTGGCCGGTTTTCGGCTTGCGGATGAAATTAAAGCCGAATAGCGTGATCAAAGCAAGTGTGATCACAAATCATAATCAGGAGACGGCAACGATCGTCTTCGGCCAGAGGGTTTGATGAGCGAGGCAACCAAACGGCAAGGGGAAACCCGCGCGCCAGTTCTGACGGCAAGGAATGTCGTCAGGCGGTTCGGCGGCCTTGTCGCGGTCAACGATGTCTCGTTTGACGTCAAAGCGGGAGAAATCCTCGGCCTGATCGGCCCCAACGGCGCTGGCAAGACGACGATGTTCGATCTGCTCGCCGGAAGCATCCTGCCAACCAGCGGCGAAATCCTGCTCAACGGCACGCCTGTCTCGGGCGAAGCCGCGCATCTGCGCATCGGCCGTGGCCTTGGCCGCACCTTCCAGATCCCGCGCCCGCTGCCCAATCTGACGCTGATCGAAAACATCATGCTGGCCGCACAGGGCCAGGCCGGCGAAAAGCTGCTCGCCAACTTCGTCACGCCATGGCGGGTGGCCGCGCAGGAGAGAGCCGCCAGGGCAAAAGCGCTCGAACTGCTGGAACTGGTCACCCTCACCCATCTTGCGCATGAGCCGGCGCGCGTGCTTTCCGGCGGCCAGCGCAAGCTGCTCGAACTCGCCCGCGTCATGATGGCCGACCCGGCTATCATCCTGCTCGACGAACCGGCGGCGGGCGTCAACGCGACGCTGCTGGAAGTCATCATCGACCGCATCCGCGATATCAATGCGCGCGGCATCACCTTCCTGCTCATCGAGCACAACATCGACATGGTGACGCGGCTCTGCCATCGCGTCCTCGTCATGGCGAGCGGCCAGTTGCTCAGCGAAGGCACGGCCGAAGAGGTCGCTCGCGACCCGCGCGTCATCGAGGCCTATCTCGGAGGCGCGGCATGAGCGAGATCGTTCTCGATGTCCGCGACCTCGAAGCCGGTTACGAGCCCGGCGTGCCGATCGTGCGCGGCGCCTCGATCACCGTCAGGAAGGGCGAGATCGTCGTCGTCCTCGGCCCCAACGGCGCCGGCAAGTCGAGCTTCATCAAGGCGATCGCCGGCCTCGTCCCGATCACCGGCGGCACGGTGTTTCTGGACGGCAAGGACATCACGGCCGCCCCCGCGCACACCATGGTGCGGCTTGGGTTGGCCTTCGTGCCGCAGACCGAAAACATCTTCCCGCTGATGTCGGTCGAGGACAATCTCAGAGTTGCCTGCGGCATCCTCGAGCGGCGCGAGATTCCTGCGCGCATCGAGGAGATGTATGCCGCCTTCCCCGATCTCGTCCGCCAGCGGCGCACCGCCGCCGGCAACCTGTCGGGCGGGCAGCGGCAGATGCTCGCCGTTGCACGGGCGCTGATCGTCCATCCCAAGGTGCTGGTGCTGGACGAACCGTCGGCCGGCCTGTCGCCGAAATTCGTCTCGATGGTGTTCGAGATGTTGGCAAACATCCGCAAATCCGGCGTCACCATTCTGCTGGTCGAACAGAACGCCAAGGCTGCACTTGCCATCGGCGACCGCGCCTATGTGCTGGTCGAAGGCAAGGACAGGCACGAGGGCATCGCCTCCGAACTGTGGAACGATCCGGTCGTCGCTGAACTCTATCTCGGCCAGCGCCCGCTCAAGTCCGAAGGAGGAAGCGCGGCATGAGCCTGCAATTTGTCGTCGACGGGCTGCTGACGGGTTCGATGATCGGCCTCGGCGCCATCGGCGTGACGCTCACCTATTCGATCCTGCGCTTCTCGAACTTCGCGCATGGCGACTTCATGGCCTGGGGCACCTATGCCACGCTCGCGGTCGTCAGCGCTATCGGCGCGATGGTTGGCAAGGTGGCACCCATTGGTCCCCTCTCCTTTGGCTGGCCGCTGATTGTGGCACTGATCGTCGGCATGGCCTTCACTGCCCTCTTGGCGTTGCTGCTCGACAAAGTGCTGTTTGCGCGGTTGCGCTCGCAAGGCCAGGCGATCATCGTGGTGATGGCGAGCTTCGGCGCCTCGATGGCGCTGAGAAGCCTGCTCGAATTCACCTTCACCTCGCGGCCGACCTATTTCAGTCGGGCGATCCAGATCGCCATGCCGGTCGGCTTCGGCATCCGCATCACGCCCGACCAGATCGCCCTTCTGCTACTGACCGCCGTGCTAGTGCTCGGCGTGCATCTGTTGATGACGCGCACGCAGACCGGCCGCTCGATGCAAGCCCTGAGCCAGAACGCGGCACTGGCCCGCATCGTCGGCATCGACGTCGCCAGCGTGGTGCGCGTCACCTGGGTCATCGGCGGCGCGCTCGCCTGCGTGGCCGGCGTGATGATCGGCATTCTGGTGCAGATCCGCCCGTTCATGGGCTTCGACATGCTGCTGCCGATGTTCGCCGCCGCCATCCTCGGCGGCATCGGCAGCATCCCCGGTGCCGTGCTCGGCGGCCTGATCATCGGGCTCGCCGAAGCGGGCGCAGTGCAATTGATCGGCGCTGAATGGCGCGCCGCCGTCTCCTTCATCATCCTGATGGCGGTGCTGTTCGTGCGGCCGATCGGCCTGTTTGGTGTAAGGGAACGCTGATGGACCTGCTCGGCTACGGCGCCTTCTTCCTGACCACCGCGCTGATCTTCTCGCTGGTCACGCTGGGGCTCAATTTGCAGTGGGGCCTGACCGGCCTGTTCAATGTCGGCCTCGCCGGCTTCGTTGCCATCGGTGCCTATACATCCGCGCTGCTTACGACACCGGACGATGCCGCGCGGCTTGGCGGCTTCGGCCTGCCGATCCTTGTCGGCTGGCTCGGCGCCATGGTCGTCGGCGGCATCGCCGCGGCGCTTACCGGCATGGCGACGCTGCGGCTCAGATCCGACTATCTGGCGATCACCACGTTTGGCGTCGCCGTCGTCGTGCAACTGGTCGCGCTCAATGCGCAGAAGCTGACGGGCGGCCCGTTCGGCATCGGCTTCATCCCGCGCCCCTTCGGAAGCCTTGCCGAGACGCCGCTACTGTTCAACCTGTCCAACCTTGCCGTGGTCTCGGTGGTGACGCTGATCGCCTATCTCGCCTTGGAACATTTGTCGCGAAGCCCGTGGGGACGTGTCTTGAAGGCGCTGCGCGAGGATGAGCGGGCGGCGATTTCACTCGGCAAGAGCGCGCGTTTCTACCGCGTCCAGGCCTTTGCCGTCGGCGGCGCCATCATGGCGCTGGCCGGCGCGCTGCAGGCGCATTTCACCGGCTTCATCGCGCCGGACAATTACCTGCCGATCCTGACTTTCCAGGTCTGGGTGATGCTGATCGTCGGCGGCTCGGGCAGCAATCTCGGCGCCGTCATCGGCAGCATCCTGGTGTGGGCGATATGGGCCGGCTCGGGCACGCTGACCAGCATCCTGTTCCCGCCGGAACAGCAGGCTCGCGCCGCCGCGCTGCAGATCGCCGCCATCGGCGTCATGCTCTGTGTCATCCTGCTGATCCGGCCGAACGGCCTGTTCGGCGACAGGCCGCGGCGGTCCCGCTTCAGCAAGCGGGCAAAGATCGCTGCGGGCGAGAGCAGTTCCGGCTCATGAATGCCGTGGTCCGGCAGGAAGCGCAGGGCGCGTCGCTCTGGCATGCGGTCAGCGGCAGCCGCCGCGAGCGGCCGTCGCTACAGGGCGGGCTCGATGTCGACCTGGCCATTGTCGGCGGCGGCTTTTCCGGCCTTTCAACCGCGCTGCACGCGGCGGGGAAAGGACTTTCCGTCGCCGTTCTCGAAGCCGAATTCATCGCCTGGGGCGCGACCGGCAGGAATGCCGGCTTCGTCGTGCCGAACTTCGCCAAGATGGATCCGGTCGACATATTGGCCCACCTCGGACCTTCGCGCGGCGAAAGGCTGATCGATTTCGCCGCCGGCAGCGCCGACCTGGTTTTCCGCCTGATCCGGCAGCACGGCATCGACTGCGACGCCGTGCAGAACGGATGGATCCAGCCGGCGCATTCGCCTGCCGCCTTCGAGAAGGTCAAGTCACGCGCGGGGCAATGGGCGCAGCGTGGCCGGCCGGCAGTCACATTGGATCGGCAGGAGATCGAAGCCCTGACTGGCGTGCCAGGCTATGTCGGTGGCTGGATGGATCGTTCTGGCGGCGTGCTCAATCCGGTCGCCTATGCGCGCGGGCTCGCTGATGCAGCGGAGAAGGCCGGCGCGAAGATCTTCGAGCAGACGCGCGTCACCTCGGTTGATCGCATGGCCGATGGTTGGATGCTGAAAACGCCGGCGGGATCGGTACGCGCCGGCAAGGTGCTGATCGCCACCAACGCCTATGGCTGGTCCCTCAATCCGACATTGCAGCGAACCTATTTCCCGCTGAAAGTCTTCCAGATCGCGACAGCGCCATTGCCTCGTGAAGTACGCAGCCGGTTGCTTCCCGGCGGGCAGGGTGTCGGCGACACCAGGCGCAATCTGTTCACCTTCCGCTTCGACGCGGACGACCGTCTGATCAGCGGCGGCATGCATGTCGTCGGCGTCGGCGCCGATACGCGCGTACCGCGGATGATCTGGCGGCGGCTTGGCCGGCATCTCGGTCTGCCCGACTTGCCGCCGCTCGCCTACAACTGGTCGGGAATGGCAGCGGTCGAACCGGATTTCCTGCCGCACCTGATCGACCTCGGGCCCGGCCTGATCGCCGGGCGCGCCTGCAACGGACGCGGCATTGCCATGACCACGGCGATGGGCAAGGTGCTGGCGGACTGGGCCGCTGGAACCGACGCCCGCGACCTGCCGCTGCCCTTTGCGCCGCCGGCGCCAATCCCATTCCATGCCTTGCTGCGGCATGCGCCCAACATGCTGCTCGGCTGGAGCATGCTGCGCGACCGGCTGGACGAGACGAGCTAGGCCATCACCTGGCCGTGCCAAGGTTTGCCGACAGAACAGCGGCCGCCATTGCGATGTCCTCTTCTATGAAAGTCCGCACAGTGGGGCCGCTGCGCTGCTCCAGTGCGGCGACGATCTTGCGGTGTGCGTCGTTGGACTGCGGGATGTAGCGATCGGCCTGCATCAGCAGCTTGAGATAGGGGCCGACCCGTCCCCAGAGGTCGCGGATCATGTTCAAAAGGATCGGCGCTCCGGCATGCTGGTAGATGGCGAAGTGGAACGCCTCGTTCAGCGTCAGATAGGCCCTGGCGTCGCCCGCCTCGATGGCGTGCTGCATGCCGGCGAGCGTCGCCTGTATGTCAGCCAGCCCGCTTTCGCTCATCCTGGTCGCCGCCATCTCGCCCGCCAGTCCCTCGACCGCGATGCGGATGCGCGTCAGTTCCTCGAAGGCAGGCGCGGACAGCAACGGCACGATGACCGAGCGGTTGTTCTGCATCTCGAGCAGCCGCTCGGCGACAAGCCTCTGCAGCGCCTCGCGGATCGGCGTCGTCGAGATGCCGAACGTCTCGGCAAGCTTGCGGATGACCAGTGTCTGGCCCGGGCTGAAGCCGCCGGAAATCAACTCCTGCTTGAGCGCGCCATAGGCGCGGTCATTCAGGGTTTGATGTTCGAGCTTCAGCATGCGCGGCCCGCTCCGATCACCAGTTCGACAGCGCGCGATCGAGCGTCTCGGCCAGTTGCTCGGCATTGTCCCTGGCAAACGGCAGTGGCGGCCTGATCTTCAGCACATTGCCGCGCGGACCGCAGGACGAGATCAGAACGCCGTCCTCGCGCATGGCTTCGACGACCACTGATGTCTTGGTGGCAGCCAGAGCCTCGTCGCCGTCCGCCGTCAGCTCGACGCCGAAATAAAGGCCGTTGTGCCTGATGTCGGCGACCGCGCCATGCCGGCCCTGCAGCGCGCGCAGCAGTTCACTCGTATAGGCGCCAACATTGCGTGCATTCTCGATCAAACCTTCGCCCTCGATCACCTCCAGCACGGCGATGCCGACGGCGGCCGCGACGGGATTGCCGCCGAAAGTGTTGAAATAGCCGGTGTTCGAGCCGAACGAGGCGACAAGCTGCGGCCGCACCAGCACGGCGCCCATCGGGTGCCCATCGCCGATCGGCTTGCCCATGGTGACGATGTCGGGCTCGATGCCATAATTGGCGAAGCCCCACATGCCCTGGCCGAGCCGGCCGAAACCGGACTGGACTTCGTCGGCGATGACGATACCGCCGGCCTTTTTCACATGGTCCGCCGCCTCGCGCATGACCGCGGCAGCCGGAAAGAAAATGCCGTCGCTGGAAAAGGCCGAGTCGAGAAGCAGTGCGGCAGGACGGATATTTTTTGCGCGCATGTCCTCGATGGCGGCAGCGACATTCCTGGCGAAATCATGCGCGGCCCGGCCATGGTCGCGGAACGTGTCCGGCGCCGCTACGCTGCGATGCTGCGCGGGTACGCCCTTTGCCCCGACCGCCGCCGGCGAAAGTTGCGCCGTCGCGATCGTGGCGCCGTGATAGGCGAAATCGGTGATGATTACCCCGGTGCCGCCGCTGGAATGCTGGGCGATGCGAATGGCGAGATCGTTGGCCTCGCTGCCGGTGCAGGTGAACATGGCGTGGCCGAGATGGGCCGGAACGGTGCCGAGAAGTTTCTCCGCATAGTCGAGGATGATCTCGCTGAGATAGCGCGTGTGGGTGTTGAGCGTGGCGGCCTGCCCCGACAGCGCCTCGACGACGCGCGGGTGGCAGTGCCCGACCGAGGCGACGTTGTTGTAGGCATCGAGGAATCTACGGCCCTGGGCGTCGTAGAGCCACACACCGCTGCCGCGCACCAGATGGATGGGGTTGCGGTAGAAAGCGCGGTAGGTCGGCCCGAGCAGCCTGGCGCGGCGTTCGAGCAGCGCGCGCTCCGATGCAGCCGCGTCGGCATTTGCAGGGTAAGGCGAGGACTGGGACACGAGCATCTACTCCGGATTGGAATGGTCGAGAAAATAGCGGCGGGCGTCAGCGGACGACAGTTCGTCCAGCCGTTCGAGCGAAGCCCAGACCTCGGTGGCGAGGCGCAGCACATAGTCGCGCTTGGCCGGAAAGCGCTCGGCCTGCCAACTGGCGATGTTGACGATGAGCGCAAGGCGGGCACGGATCAAATCGAAAAGAATGCCGATCTCTTCCGCCTCGAGCGGCTGCACCGATTGATAGCCGGCGACGAAGCGCGCGGCCGGCGCCAGCGGATGACCTTCCGCCGGCCAGCGATAGACGGCGCCGATGGCGAGGTCGCAGATCAGCGGCGAATGGATCATGTCGCCGAAATCGAGGATGCCGCTCACGACCTCCGGCCGCGACGCATCCATCACCACATTGTAGGAATTCATGTCGTTGTGGACGATCTGCGCGCGCAGTTTCGGGATGACCGGCGCCGCATGCTCCTCGAAGGAGTCGATCGCACGCCCGACCATGGCCCGCCGCCGGGGATCGGCGATATGGGCCATCATCGGGCGCGTCTTGGCGACCTTGCGAATGTCCCAGAGCAGGTCGCTGCCGGCGGCCGGATGGAAGAAACCGCGCAGCGCCCGGCCAAGGCGGGCGAGGAAGATACCGAGAATGCGGTCCTGCGCCTCAGAAGTCGGCGAGCGCGACAGCAACTGGCCGGGCAGATAGGTGACCAGCCGGATGATACGCGGCGCCGATCCGCCGACACTGATCGCGAACTGCGCTTCGCCTTCGAGGCTTTTGCGCACCGAGGGAACCGGCAAGGTCGGGTCGACCGCAAGGATATGGCCGAGCGCCTTGTTCTGGAAGTCGGTGAAGCCGGCTTCTTCCGCCGGATGGGAGATCTTCAGGACGAACTCGCCCTCGCCGTCTGTCTGGATGTGGAAATTATGGTCACGTTCGCCAGGCAGCGGGCGCGCGGTGCCGGTGAGCCCGTAATGCCGGCGCAAAATGGCAAGCGCGTCGGCAGTCGAGACATCAGGCGCGTCCTCGGCGAGTGTTTCGCCGAACGCATCGGGGACGGCCGCATTCATGGCCTAGCCTCGACGGGTTCGAGGCCGCACCAGTCGGCAATGAACAGGGCGATCGTCTGGGTGACCTTGCGCACCGAGTCGAGATCGACGGCCTCGTCATAGCCATGCGGCATGCGGCAGATCGGGCCATAGACGATCGCCGGCGTGTCGGCGTAGAGGCCGAAGAAGCGCGCATCGGTGGTCGCCGAGGTCACATGTTCCGTCAGCGGTTCGCCCCAGACGGCGGTGTGGCTGCGGCGCAGCACGGCTTCCATCTCGTCGGCGCCCTCCAGCACAAAGCCCTCGGCCATGAAGCCATTGTAGGTGAGGCTCGGCGGGCGGTTGGCCAGGAACGGGTCGGCGCGCGCCGCATCGGCGATGCAGGCCTCGAGCTCGGCCCTGGCGTCTTCGAGCTTCTGGCCGGGATAGGTGGCGACGCGCATCTCGAAGACACAGCGCGCCGGAACGCTCGATGTCCACTCGCCGCCTTCGATCTTGCCGAGGTTGAAGCGGATCGGGTGCGGGTGATCGTGGAAATGCTTGTCATCGACCTTGCGCGCGTTCCAGACGATTTCGAGCTGCTTCAGTGCCTGGATGATGACGAAGGCCTTTTCGATGGCATTGGCGCCGGCCGAGAATGCACCCGAGGCGTGCTGCGGATCGCCGTCGACCTCGACCCTGAACCAGATCGGCCCGACCTGCGCCCGCATCAGCCTCGGCTCCAGCGGTTCGGGAATGAAGGCGGCGTCGGCGTGGTAGCCGCGCTGCAGGCAGGCGAGCGCGCCATTGCCGGTGCATTCTTCCTCGACCACCGACTGGAGATAGACGTTCGCGGCCGGCTGATGGCCAAGGCTGCGCAAGGCGGCCAGTGCATAGAGGCAGGCGGACAGGCCGGCCTTCATGTCGCCGGCGCCGCGGCCATGCATCCAGCCGTCCTCGATCACCGGATCGTAGGGATCACGGACCCAGCGGTCGAGCGGCCCTGTCGGCACGACATCGATATGGCCGTTGAGGATCAGCGAGCGGCCGGTCGCGTTGCGCGGCGTGTGGGTGGCAACGACATTGAAGGCGTCGTCATAGGAAACCGCCACGGGTGAAAAACCAGGCAGGTCGCGAATCGCATCGACATCGACGCGCCACATGTCGACTGCATAGCCGTCAGCCTCGTAGGCAGCCGCCATGAACGATTGTGCGGCATGTTCTTCGCCACGCTGCGAGGGAAAGCGCACGAGGTCTTGCAGAAACGCGACTTGCCGCGCGAAGCCGTCATCGACCGCGCTGAGAATGGCCTCGTCCGCAATCCGCTCAGGCATCATATTTCACTTTCATCTGGATGGTGTATCATATCTCATATGCCATTTCTATGAATTGCAAGAGGCATACGGACCGAAACTTCAGGCCAGAGCTGCCGTTCGATGCCGCCACGCCGCTGGGGAGTTGGCATCGGATGCAGCAAGCCGATACTGCTGTCTGGAAGACATGACGAGGAATGCGTTGATCACCGAAGACACGATGCCGGCCGAAATCACCGATCTCGCCACTGGCTACCGGCGCCTGCCGGCGGGCAAGCTCGCCAATGCCGTGACGTGGATGGAGGCGCGCGCTCCACAGCCCGATCTCGCGCAACCTCTGGCGATGACCCGGATCGCCATGCCCGACTGCGCTTCCTATCGGGCGGTCTTCCTCGAGATCGGCGCGCCCTGGCTGTGGGATCGGGTTTCCGAAATGTCCGATGCCGAGATCGCGGCGCATTTCGCCGACCCGCGCCAGCACCTCTACTACGGCCATGACGAGACCGGCGCCCATCTCGGCATGGTCGAATTCTTCGTCGCCGACAGCAGCGAGATCGAGATCACCTATTTCGGCCTGTTCCCCTCATTGACCGGCCGAGGTTTCGGCAAGCGGCTGATGGCCGGCGCACTGGATCTCGCATGGCGTCTCGATCCGAACCGTATCTGGCTGCATACAAGCAGCTTCGACCATCACAGCGTCATCGGGTTCTACAGTGCCTGCGGATTTGTGCCCTTCGCGACCGGGTTTGAGATTGTCGACGATCCCCGCATCAAGGGAACGTTGCCGCGCAATGCCGCACCGCAGATTCCCCTGATCGACGCGGAGTGGAGCAATGGCAAGGGAGCCTCGCTCTCCCCGGAGAGCCGGCAGGTTGCGCGGACCTAGATGAGAACAGCTCCGCAATCCGTCAGCCAAGCGTCGCCGCACCATCGCCGATGGGTCCGCCGCGAGACCATCCTGTCGACGCTTGAGCGCCATGTCGACACGCGCATCGTGCTGTTCGCCGCGCCGGCTGGCTTCGGCAAGTCGACGACGATGGCGCAATGGGCCACGGAAGTCGTGCGACTCGGCCGGCTGACCGCATGGCTGTCCTGCGAGGTATCAGACAATGATGAGGGTGCCTTCCTGTCGCATCTGGTGGGGGCGCTGCGCCATCTGGTGCAGAACCCAGCGGAACTCGACCTCGCCTTCCAGTCGAGCCCGATCCCGCAGCTCGATGTCGTGCTCGCAGCACTTGTGGCGGGTCTGGCGGCGCGCGAGGCTGACATCACACTGTTCTTCGACGACTACCACGCCATCGAGGCGCAGGCGGTGAAGCGGTTCATGGAGCGCCTGACCCGGCAAGCGCCGGCAAACGTTGCCTTCGTCATCGGCTCGCGCAGCCTGCCCGACCTGCAGCTCGGCAAGCTCAGGGTGCTTGGCGACGTTTTCGAAATCGGCCCCGACGATCTGCGTTTCGCTTCGTCCGAGGCCGAAGCCTTCTTCAACGAGAAGCTGGGCCTGAGCGTCAGCAGCGGCACGGTGGAAACCTTGTGCTCGCGCACTGAAGGTTGGGCCGCCGGCCTGCAACTGGCCTCGCTGTCGCTGAGTGCCGCGCATGCACCCGAGACGGTGATCGGCAATTTCACCGGCGCCAACCGCAACGTCGCCGACTTCCTGATGGGCGAAGTGTTCCTGGAATTGCCGTCGGCGATCGCGAAGTTCCTGCTTTACAGCTCGATTTTCGAACGCTTCAGCGCCGAGGCCTGCCGGGCGGTGATGCGCGCGGCCGACGCCGAGGCGGCGATCACCGAAATCGAGACGCGCAACCTGTTCCTGGTGCCGCTCGACGAAGAGCGGCGCTGGTTCCGCTACCATCATCTGTTCCGCGATTTCCTCAGCCGCGAAATGGAACGGCGCGAGCCGGAGATGATCGCGCCGCTGCATCTGGCAGCCGCCGAATGGTTCGGCGAGCGCAAGATGCTGACCGAGGCGATCGGGCACGCGCTGGCCGCCGGCGACCAGGCCCGTGCGGCGGTGTTCGTCGAAAACAACGCGCTCGACCTCATCGCCCAGTGCCAGCTTCTTTACGTACGGCAGCTGCTGGCGCTGCTGCCCAGAAAACTGGTCGACCAGCGCATCCGGCTGCAACTGGTGGTTCTGTGGCTGGCGGTGCACAGCAGCCAGCCCGAGATTGCCCAACAGACGCTCAGCAACGCGCGCAAGCTGGTCGAGACCGGACCGGCCGACAGCAATGACCCAGGCACCATGACCGGAACCACGATCGAGGCCGAGCTGGTGGTCCTTGCCGCTGCCGTCCACAGCACGCTGGAGCAGTTCGATCAGGCGCGCGACACAGCCCTTGCCGCCCTGCGCGTCATCGCGCCCGATGCCTGGTTCATGGAGGGCGCGACCGCCAATGTCATTGGCTACAACCTCTATGCGCTGGGCGACCTCGAAGGTGCCCGCGCTGCGATCAATGCGGCACGCCGGGCGCACGAGCGCAGCGGCAGCCTGCTCGGCGTCACCATCGCCAATTGCTACATGGCCGTCGTCGAGCGTTCGGCGGGGCGCCTGCCCGCCGCCGAGCGGCTGCTGCGCAACGCCATCATCGAGGCCAGGGCGCGGATCGGCGCAAATTCCTATGCCGAGGCCTTGGCCGGCACGCTGCTTGCCGAACTTGCCTACGAGACCAACGCGTCGGGCGAGGCGCTGACCCTGGTCGAGAATCTCGGACCGCAGATCGAGGGCGCGGCGGTCATCGTCTATCCCTTGGCCAGCGTGCCGACCTATGCCCGCGTGCTGCAGCTGACCGGCCGTACCGAAGCGGCACTGGACATGCTGGAGCGCGTTTATCAACGCGTGCGGGGCACGGTGTATCGCCGCCTAGCATCGATGATCATGCATGACCGCATACGCGTGCTGCTCGACCAGAACCGCAATGCCGAGGGGCGCACGCTGCTGGCCGAGCATCGCGGCGAAGAGACCGAGGCGTCGACGGTCATCACCACCGCCAACGAGTTCGAGTTCTTCGCCGAGGGCCGCCTGCTGACGGCCGAGAAATCCTATGCCGACGCAGCGCAGATTTTCGACGCGCTTCTGGAGCGCACGAGAGACAGCGGGCGTATGCGCCGCCATATATTGGCGCTGATCCTGCGCGCCAAGGCAGCCAGCGCCGCCCACGATCCGCGCGAGGCAGACCGCACTCTCCTCGACGCGCTGCGCCTCGCACAACCCTCCGGCTTCATCCGTTCCTTTGTCGACGAGGGAAGATCTGTCGTCGAAGGGTTGATGCGGCTGCGTGCGGCCCAGGCAAAGACCGATCCCGCACTGTCGGCCTATGCGACGCGCATCATCGACGCCGCGCAGACAATGCCCGTGGCGACGCGCAAGCTGGCCACACCAGCCGCTGAGAAGGAACATCTCACCCAGCGCGAGGCCGAACTGCTGCGCTATCTCGCCGAGGGCATGTCCAATCGCGATATCGCCCTTGCGCTGTCGGTGAGCGAAACCACGGTGAAATGGCACCTGAAGAACATTTTCGGCAAGCTCGCGGTGACCAACCGGGTCCAGGCCGTGCGCGCCGCGCAAGGGTCCGCAGGCGCCCCTACCCCTCCGAAAGGAGGGGCATAGATAACAGGCGCAGCCCTCCTTTCGGGGCGGGCGGAGCCGTTGTAAGCCTGCTAAGCGTCACCTGGTTTTTAGAGGACGCTGTGCATGGCGACAGGCTACGTTTTTCACGAACAGCTGATGTGGCATGACACCGGCTCCAGCGCCGACATGATGCCTCCCGGCCGTTTCGTGGAACCCGGCCGGCATCTGGAATCGCCCGGCTCGAAGCGCCGACTGAACAACCTCATCCAGGTCAGCGGCCTGTCGCGGCATCTGGTGCCGATCATCCCCGAGCCGGTCTCGGTCGAAGACCTTTTGCGCGTCCACACGCAACGCCATGTCGACGATATCCGCATGCTCAGCGAGCACGGCTCCGGTTTCGCCGGGCCACAGGCGCCGATCGGTCTCAACAGTTTCGAGATCGCGCTGCTGTCGGCCGGCACCACCTATGCCGCGATGCGCGCCGTGCTGACCGGCCGCGTCGACAATGCCTATGCGCTGGCGCGGCCGCCGGGACACCATGCCGAACCCGACCAGGCGATGGGCAACTGCCTGTTCTCCAACATCGGCGTCTCCGTGCGCCGGCTGCAGCACGAAGGCCTGCTCGGGCGCGCTGCGGTGGTCGACTGGGACGTGCATCACGGCAACGGCACCGAGACGGTGTTTTATTCCGACCCGTCGGTGCTGACCATCTCCGTGCATCAGGACAATCTCTACCCGACCGGGCGCGGTGCGCTGGCCGACAACGGGAAAGATGCTGGCGAAGGCTACAACATCAACATCCCGCTGCCGGCCGGCAGCGGCACCGGCGCCTATGAAGCGACCTTCGACCGCGTCGTCGCGCCGGCGCTGCGTGCCTACAGACCGGACCTGGTCATTGTCGCCTCCGGTTTCGATGCGTCCGGCTTTGATCCGCTCGGCCGCATGATGCTCAACAGCGAATGCTTCCGGCGCCTCGCCGCGCGCATGGTGGCGCTGGCCGCCGAGACCTCGCAAGGGCGCCTGATCATGACCCATGAAGGCGGCTACTCCGAGGGCTATGTGCCGTTCTGCGGCCATGCCGTCATCGAGACGCTGGCCAATCATCGCACCGAAGTGGTCGACCCGCTGTCGGAGCATATCGACGAATGGGCCGGGCAGGATCTGCAGCCGCACCAGGCAGCGGTGATCGATGCCGCCGAAGGCCTGCTCGCCGGCCTGCGCCAACGCCTCGCCAGCGCGGCCTGACGCGATGGATTTTCTCGTCACCACGCTTCTCAATGCGCTGACGCTGATCAGCATCCTGATGCTGGTCGGCCTCGGGCTGGCGATCAGCTTCGGCCTGATGAACGTCACCAACCTGGCGCATGGCGAGTTCGTCACCGTCGGCGCCTTCGCGGTCTATTTCGTCCAGAGCATGGGCGGCTCGTTCTGGCTGGGGCTGGCCGCGGCGCCCATCGCCGGCGCGGTGGTCGGCTGTATCCTCGAATTCGCCATCATCCGCCATCTCTATTCCAGGCCGGTCTCGACGGTGCTCGCCACCTGGGGCGTCAGCCTGATCCTGCAGCAAGGGCTGGAACTGACCTTTGGTCTCGGCGCCAAGCCGGTAACGCCGCCGATCGAGGGCACGCTCGACCTCCTCTTCACCGTCTATCCGGCCTACCGGCTGATCCTGATCGGCATCGCCATGCTGACCTTGCTCGGCGTCATCCTGCTGATCAGCCGGACATCCTTCGGGCTCGACATCCGCACCGTCATCCAGAACCGCGAGATGGCCGAGGGCGTCGGCATCAACACGCGGCGCACCTACGCCATTGCCTTCACCTTCGGCGCGGCCATCGCAGGGCTTGCCGGCGGACTGGTCGCGCCGCTGGCGATCGTGCTGCCGCAGATGGGGGTGAACTATCTTGCCAACGCCTTCTTCGTCGTCATTGTTGGCGGCGTCGGCTCGATCGGCGGCCTTGTCGCCGGCAGCGTCTTTGTCGGCGGGCTGACCAGCATCCTCAACTACCAGATCTCGCCATCGCTGGCCCAAGCGATCGTGCTGCTCGCGGCCATCGTCGCTGTCCGTCTGCGGCCCAACGGCCTGTTCAACGGGGCATCGCGATGATCGCCCGGGATCGCAACTGGCTGCTGATCTTCGCCGTCTGCGTGGCGCTCGCCATCGTCTATCCCCTCTTCGCCGACGGCTATCAGCTGACGGTGATCCGCGACGCGCTGATCTTCGGCCTGTTTGCCGCAAGCCTCGATTTCTTCTGGGGCCGCACCGGAATCCTGTGTTTCGGCCACGCCGCCTTCTTCGGCATTGGCGGCTACATCATGGCGCTGGTCACGCTCAATGACGCCATCCCCTTCGCCAGCCTGCTCGGTATCATGGGTGCGGTGGCGGGTGCGGCCTTCGTCGCCGCGATCATCGGCTACTTCCTGTTCTTCGGCGGCATCCGCGGCAGCTATTTCACCATCGTCACGCTGGCGATGGGCGTCATTTGCCAGCAGGCCGCGGTTTCCTGGAGTTCGGTCACTGGCGGCGACAGCGGCCTGATCGGCATCCCGCCGATCGAGTTCGATCTTGGCGGGCTGCATGTCGATCTGAGCCAGGACCTGCCCAGCTACATCTTCGTCTCGGCCATCGTCGCGGTGGCCGTGCTGGCGCTGTGGTCGATCAGCCGTGGCCGCTGGGGCACGGTGCTGACCGCCATCCAGGACAATGAAGTCAGGGCGGCAGCGCTCGGCCACAACGCGCCATTGCGGCTGCTCGTCACCTTCGTCCTGTCGGCAGCCATCGCCGGACTTGCCGGCGCCCTCTATGTCTGCATGGCAGGGCTGGTTGCACCAGACTTGTCCGGACTGCTTCTGTCCACCGAGGTCATCGTCTGGGTGGCGGTCGGCGGGCGTGGCACGCTGCTTGGGCCGGTGCTCGGCGCCATCTTCATCCAGCGCGCGCAGCAGACGATCAGCAGCTTCAACCCGAGCCTGTGGCCGCTGCTGCTCGGCTGCGTCTTCGTCATCATCGTCTTTGTCCTGCCGGACGGCATCCTGTCGATCTACGCGCGGCTGAAGAGCCTGTTCAAAGGCAGGAGGCGCGCGCAATGAGCGACATCCTGCTCCAGGCCGAGAATGTCGGCATCCGCTTTGGCGGACTGCAGGCGCTCGAGGCGCTGAACCTCACCGTGCGAGACAAAGAGCTTTGCTGCATCATCGGGCCGAACGGCGCCGGCAAGAGCACTTTCCTCAACGTACTGACCGGCACGCTTCGCCCGACCAGCGGCAGCGTACGCTTCCTCGGCCACGACATCGCAGGCCTGCCGTTGCACCGCATCGCGCGGCTCGGCATCGCCCGCAAGTTCCAGATCCCGTCTGTCTTCCCGAGCCTCTCGGTGGAAGACAATCTGAAAGTCGCGCGCTGGGGCGCGCCCTCGCCTGTGCGCCCGGTTGGCGAACTGCTGGAACTGGTCGCGCTGACCAACCGTGCCGCCACGCTGGCGGGCGAACTCGCGCATGGCCAGAAGCAATGGCTGGAGATCGGCATGGCGCTGGCAATCGAGCCACGGCTGCTTTTGCTCGACGAGCCGACCGCCGGCATGACGCCACAAGAGACGCTGGCGACGGCCGAGATGCTGCTGCGGCTCAAGGGCGAATTCTCGATCGTCGCCGTCGAACACGACATCCGCTTCGTGCGGGCGCTGAACTGCGAAACGCTGGTGCTGCATCAGGGACGCCGGCTGCGCAGCGGTCCTTTCCATGACATCGAGACCGACGAAATGGTCCGCGATGTCTATCTGGGGAGGCGCTGACCATGCTGCGGACGATCGCGGTCTCGGCCGGCTACGGCCTGCTCCCGGTGCTGAACGGCATCGACCTCAGCGTCGCGCCGGGCGAAGTCGTCGGCCTGCTCGGCCGCAACGGCGCCGGCAAGACGACGTTGCTGCGCGTCATCGCCGGCGGCTTGCCGGCGAGCGGTGGCGCGGTGGTTCTCGGAGACCAGGACCTCACGAACGCACCCGCCTTCCGCCGCGCGCGGGCGGGCATCGCGCATGTGCCGCAGGGACGCGGCATCTTCAACCAGCTGACGGTGCGGCAAAACCTGGAAGTCGGCACCCGCGCCGCCAAGGACCGTGGTGACGGCGGCATTCCTGACGACATCTTCGGCTATTTTCCGATCCTGCGCGAACGCGAGGCGCAGGTCGCCGGCACGCTCTCGGGCGGCCAGCAGCAGATGCTGGCGATCGGCCGCGCGCTGTGCGGCCTGCCGTCGGTGCTGCTGCTCGACGAGCCCTCGGAAGGCATCCAGCCGAACATCGTGCAGTCGATCGCCGAGCTGGTGCCGCGCATCGCCCGCGAGCGCGGCATCGCGATCGTTCTCGTCGAGCAGAATCTCGATCTCGTTCTCAAGGCATCGGACCGCTGCCTGGTGATGGAGAAGGGCAGGATCGTCCATGAAGGCGCGCCGGAGGCGTTCGCCGACGAGACCCTGCTGAAGGACCTGTTGGCTTTGTAAGGCGTGCATGGGGCGCGCCTGGGACTGGAAGGGAACACAACAATGATAAGCAGAAGAACTGTCTTGAAATCAGGCGGCGCCGCGGCCGCCTTTGCCATGGTCGGCGCGCCGTCGATCCTGCGCGCCGCCGACACCGTCAAGGTCGGCCTGTCGATCCCGATCACCGGGCTGCAGGCGATCCTCGGCGAGACGCTGCTCAATTGCTACAAGCTCGCCGCCGCCGAACTCAACGCCGCCAACGGCATTGGCGGGCGCCAGGTCGAGCTCATCATCGAAGACAACCAGACCACCACCAAGGGCTCCATCGACAAGGCGCGCAAGCTCATCAACGAAGACAAGGTCGACGTGATCATGGGCACGATCATTTCGCCCGAGCGCAGCGCTACGCTGTCGGTGACCTCGAAAGCCAAGAAGCTGTTCTTCTACCCGACCAATTTCGAAGGCGGCGAGTGCAACCGCTACTTCGTCGCCACCGGCCCGATCCCGATGCAGCAGGTCGATCCGATGATGCCATGGGTGGCCGAGAACCTCGGCAAGACGATCTATGTCATGGCTTCGGACTATGCATGGCCGCAGAAGATGACCGAGGCGATCACGGCAGCTTACGAGAAGGCCGGCGGCAAGATCATCGGCGCCGACTACTATCCGTTCGGCACCACCGATTTCGGCCCGGCCTTCCAGAAGATCAAGTCGCTGAAGCCCGATGTCGTCTGGTCGATGGTGGTCGGCAACGATGCCGTCACCCAGCTCAAGCAGTATCGCAGCTTCGACATCAAGCAGCCGCTGATCGCGCCCCTCGACGAGGTCTTCAACAAGGACGCGCTGCCGCCCGGCGTCGCGGCCGGCACCTACGCACCGCAGCCCTACTGGATGGCGCTCGACAACCCGGTCAACAAGAAGTTCATCTCGAGCTTCCGCGAGAAGTTCGGCCAGGAGAAGATGGTCAACGGCATCGGCGAAGCCGGCTACAACGGCCTGCATCTCTATGCGCTGGCCGCCGAGAAGGCCGGATCGCTGAAGGACGATGATGTGCTGGCCGCGCTGCCGTCGATCGAGTTCGACGCGCCGCAAGGCAAGATCCGCGTCGACGCCACCAACAACCACACGCTGTGCCATTCCTATGTCGGCAAGGCGGCGGCCGACGGCATCGGCTACGAGATCGCTAGGGATTTCGGCACCATCGCGCCGGTAACGCCTTACTGCAAACTCTAGCTCCTTGTTTTGACGCAATTCCGGACGGAAAACCGTTTCACACTTTTCCTGGAATTGCTCTAGCAGACAAAGCTGCGCGGCTCGGGAACCACAAGGTGCCCGAGCCGTGCGGATCTCCGATCACAGCCGCGTATTGCAGCTCGCCGCTTTCGGCGATGCGAAAAGCTCCTTCGGCGCAGACCACTGGCTGAGCGGCGCGCCGCGCGTGCCGGTGATCAGCGACCGCAGTTCCGACAAATAGGTCTGCACGAAGAACGAGGTCTGGCTTTCCAGCGGCGTATAAGGGCCCGGCCGGTAGGCGCGCGACATGATGCCGTCGGCATTGTCCTCGGTGATCTTCTTGTCCTGCACCGTGGTGACGTCCCACATCCAGCTGATCGCATCGGCGTCGACGTCGCCATCGGCATCCTTGTCGACGAGCCAGGTCAGAATGACGTCGGTTTCCGTGGCGCTGCGCGGTATCATCTGGAACAGCGTGACATAGTCATTGGCAGCACTTGCAAAGGACAGACGTCCGAGGCGGAAACCGCTTTCGCCACCATCATAGGCGTGACGGCCGCCCATCAGGCACGAGACCCCCTCACCCGTATTGGACAGCGTGTTGCGGCCGGAGCCGATCGGCTTGCGGTGCATGGCAAACGGCATCGTGTCGAGGTCGCCCGCCTGCCACGCACCCTTGTGGAACTCGGCATCGCCGATGACGCTGTGCCAGGCTTCGATTTCGTTCTGCCACGCGATTGCCTTGTCAGCGTCGCGGGTCGCGGTCACTTTGACATGGCCGTTGACGCGGTAATATTCGGGATGAGCCGGCCGGCAGTGATAGCATTCGAGGAAGTTCTCGAGCACCAGCTTCCAGTTCGCCCGGGTGAGATAGTTCTTGCGCGCGACGATGCGTGCACGGTCGAGGCCGTTTTCGCGCAACCCGCCCGTCAGCCCGTCCGCGACAGGCTGGATGTCGGGCAGCGAATTGGCATCGAGGCCGCAGAAGACGAGGCCGCCGAAATTCTTGCAGGGCACGCGGTGCAGTCCCAGCGCTTCCGGATCGACGCTTGCCGGTAGATCCTGCCGTGACTTCAGTTCGCCGGTGAGCCTGAATGACCAGGCATGATAGGGGCAGACCAGAAGCTTGCCGCGACCATCCTTGGCGCAAAGCCGCGAGCCGCGATGAGTGCAGACATTGTAGTAGGCCGCGATGTCCTCCTCGCCGTCGCCGAAGCGCACGACGATGATCTCCTCGTCGAAAAGCTGGCGCACGATGTAGCGACCCTTTTCGGGGACCTCGCTGGCATGGGCGACAAGCATCCATTGGCGCGGAAACCACAAGTCCCGTTCCAGCGCGAAGATCGCCGGATCCGCATAGAAGGCCTGTTCCAGCGACCAGTCCGGACGTTGCCGGTCGATCAGCCTGACGGTCTCGCTTCTGTCGATAGGCTGGCTGTTCGGTGTGTAGGCCTGCACGGCAAACACCTTTCTGCTCGCTGGCGTTAGGATGATGTTTCGATAGAGTGTGCGATGCGGAAAGGCTTGCGGCAAATACAGATATGATAGACCTTCATATCGAAAAGGCATGAAGGCAGGTTTGGATCGTGAAAACCCTCAAGACATCGCTTCCCTTGCTGAACGCCATGGTCGTCTTCGAGGCCGCCGCCAGGCATGGCGGGCTGACGCTGGCCGCGCAGGAGCTCAACATCGCACAATCGGCGGTCAGCAGGCATGTCGCCAATCTTGAGCGCCAGCTATCGGTCGAGCTGTTCACGCGCAAAGGCAACCGCGTCGCCGTCACCGGGGCCGGCAACACGCTGGCCGAAGCGATCCGCGACGGTCTCGGCACCATCAGGCAAGCGGTCGAGGATTTAACCGCGCACGACAGCGATACATTCGTGGTCGGCTGCAGCCACGACCTCGCGCAGGCATGGCTGATGCCGCGCTTCGACCTCATCACCTCGCGGGTGGCCGATGGCCGGGTGCTTTTGCAGACATCCACCGACTACAGGGATTTCGACCAGCCTGAAGTGGCATTGTCGATCCGTTTCGGTGAAGCCGGGCAATGGCCCGAATTCGCGACCGAAAAACTGCTCGACGGTGAATGGTTCCCGGTTTGCGCGCCGGCGTTCCTGGCGCGTTATCCGGCGCTCGCCTCGGAAGAGCCCGAGGCTTTCATGGCGGTGCCGCTGCTGCATCAGGTGACGCCGCCGGGCGCGATCGACAGTTGGCAATCGTGGATCGGAACCGACCGAAAACTCGATGGACCTCGGTTCACCGGCTACATGTCGATGATACACGAAACCATCGCCGGGCGCGGCGCGGCACTCGCCTGGGCCGGATTCGCCGACGAGCATCTGCGTCGCGGCCAGCTCGTCCGGCTGACGAAGACCTCGCGGCGCCACGCCGGCTCCTTCCACATCGTCATGAGGAAGAATGCCGGCCCGGTGGTCAGGGCGGTGGCGCAGGCGCTGCTCGATAGCGTCGGCGACAGCTGACAAGTCAGCGTCGGCGACAGCTGACGGATCAGGCCTCGCGGCCAAACCGCGACGCTTCATGACGCGCGCCCCAGACCGGCATGGCGGCTTCGATCTCGGCCTCCGACTTGAAGGCGTCGGAGGCGTAGCGATCAACACGGAACCGCCCGGCGGAAACGAACGGGGTCTGCCCGAGGACCAGTTCGCAGGAGAGCCGGCCAAGACCTGGTCCATGGGTGACGCCGCTCTCATTGTCGCCGCCGACAACCACGACGTTGTCGCTGCCGGGCACCTTGCCGACGATGAGGCCGTTGTCAGGCGTGTAGCACGGCACGCCTTGCGCCCAGCTCGCGATCGTCGAACCGCGCAGTGGCGGGAATACCGTCTGCAGCTCGGCAAGCTCCTGCTCAGAGGTCTCCTGCATTAGCTTGAGATTGTGCGGCTGGCCGGGCTCGATTTCGTTATCGTTCGTCTTGTACAGAGGTTTGTAGTGCCGGCCGGTTCCCCACATGACGGCGCCGAATGTCTCGCGCAGCCACAGCCGCAATTCGCGGCACTGGACGGTGGGAATGGTCGACGGCAGCCCACGGTCGTCGGTGACGATGCGCGTCGCGACGACCCGCAGCAGAGGCAATTGCCAGCCGAGGCCCGATATGACCCGGTTGTTCCAGGCGCCGGCGGCAACGATCACGCCATCGGCCTCAAGGCTGCCCTGGTCGGTCTCGATCGTCACCCGGTCGCCGGCATCATGGACGGCCGTGACACGTGTCTTGCTGCGGAAGATGCCACCGAGCTCGCTGATCTGGCCGGTCAGCACCCCCATCGCCAGCTTGGTGTCGAGCTGGATGCCGAGCGGATTGTAGGCCGCCGAATTGACCCGGGCCGGGTCGATGAGGCCTTGCATCTTCTGGCCGATCCGCGCGGCGTTCAGATCCTGCATTTCCGGCGGCGCATAGGGAGAGTCCAGCACCGGGCGGACAAAACGCTCGCGCCCGTCCTCGGTCAGCGCCATGATCAAGGTGCCGTTCGGCCGATAGCCGATCTCGACGCCGACCTCATGCAGCCGGCGATAGAAATCGAGGCCATATTGCTGCAGCTGGAGGCCTTCTTCGCCGAGCGGGATCATGCCGGCGGACCAATGAGAGACAAATCCCGCGCCAGCGCTGGTGGTTGCAGCACCCGGCTGGCCCGCATCGATGACCGTCACCTGGCGCACGCCGGACCGCAGCAGATGGAAAGCCGCGCTGCAGCCGATGATGCCGCCGCCGATCACCGCGATATGCCTGTTATCTCCCCTGCCATGGCTGCCGTTTGAACTCATCCCTGGTCTCCTTTTGCTGATGGTCCGGTGCCGCCGGCTGGACCCACATGTCTTTCCAGCCACCACAGAATGCGGGCGGCGCTGTCGATATATTCGGGGTAGCCGCGCAGGCTGTGTCCGGCATTCGGATAGATGACGAGCGCGCTCGGCGCCCCCGATCTGAGCGCCGCGAAATGGCATTCCTCGGCCTGGCCGGGCGGTGTGCTCTTGTCGATGGCTCCGGCCATGATCAGCGTCGGCACGATCTTCTTCTGTTTGTGGAAGGCAGGGCTTCGCGAAAAATAATCGCCACCTGATTCCCACGGCGACGTCGTCAGCATGATCTCGTCAAATTCGGGGATCTGCGATGTCCGGTGCTGGCTGTACCAGTCGCCGACCGGAGAGATCGGTATCGCCGCCGCGAAACGATCGCTTTGCGACGGCAGCCATGCCGACATGAAGCCGCCATAGCTGGTACCCGTCACGGCGACGCGCGCGGCATCCACAAGGCCCCGCTCGATCAACGCGTCAACGCCGCTGATGATATCCTGAGCGTCGGCGCCGCCCATGTCGCCCTTCACCGCGCGGGCAAAGTCGTCGCCGCGCCCGGTGCTGCCCCTGGGGTTGGGGAAGAGGACCGTCCAGCCGCGACTGGCGAGAATGGCGCCGGCGCGCGACCGGCCCAGCCAGCGGTTGCGGTGCGCGGAGACCGGTCCGCCATGGACGTCGACCAGCAGCGGCGTCGGGCCGGTGACCGCCTGTGGCCGCACCAGCCAGCCCTGGATCCTCAGCCCGTCCGGCGCCGTCCATTCGAACGGCTCGATCGTGCCGCACGGTGCTGTGGCGCCGGCTTCACCTTGTGCTGCCAGCGAGGCCAGTTCGACAATTGTGCCGTCGGTCTCTTCGGCCAGGAACGGCGCGCGCGACCAGGATTCGGCGATGAACAGCGAGCCCTTGTCTCCGATCGGACTGGACGCGGGCACCCACTCGCCATGGGTAAGTTCGCGCGACGCACAATGTTGCGCGGCAACCGAGTGCTCGAGCGAGAAATCTCCGCTTGCCGTTTCGGGACCGCGCGCGCCGGCGAAATGGATCATCGTCGTCGAGCGCCATTCGATCGACGTCACATCGATGCCCAGCGTGTCCGCCATCGCAACGTCGCCCGTCGTCACGTCGAGAATGGAAAGCAGGCCCGAAACCAGTCCGCGATCGCTGCAGAAGGCCTGCACGAACGCGACCTTGTCGCCGCTCGGGTTGCCTCTGACACAGCCGATCTGGTCCCGCGGCGCGTGAACGATCCGTGCCTCACCCGAGCCGGCGTCGACCAATGCCAGCCGCGCCCTGTACCAGCTGCCTTCGCTGTGATCGTCACTGACCAGTGCCGCGATGCTGTCCTTGCCGGACCAGCTTGCTTCCCAGACATTCAACGGCGGTGCCGTGAGCTGGCGCGCAGTGCCGTCGAGATCCCATATCCACAGGGTGCGCCACAAATCCTCGCCTTCGCCGAGCCGCACCTCGGGCAGCCAGGCCTCGGCTTTGGCGGGCTGCTTCTGGGCGTAGCCGCCATGGATGCCGGCAAGGTCCGCGGCGGCGCCGGCAACCACGAGAAGAAGCCTTTTGCCGTCCGGCGACCAGTCGATCTGCTCGATGCGCCCACGCAAGGCGACGCTCGCGACAACAGCGCCGTCTGACCTCGTCTCGATCAGGTCCGTCGCAGGACCTTCACCCTGGCAGGCGAATGCCAGCACCGTGCCGTCGGGCGACAAGCGGATCTGACGCGCTTCCCTGTCGCTGAGGCGCTTGATCGCGCCACTGCCGCGCTCGACCTGGTAGAGCCTGCTGCTGGTTCCGCCCTCGATCGGTCCTTCGAAACTCTGGCCGATAAAATAAAGCTGTCCAGCATCCTGATGACCACACAGCGAGCGGCCGCCGAAAACATGTCCGGGTGCGCCCAGAAGATCGCTGTAGAACCTGTGGACGGCTTCGAATTCCACTGACGAGCGAAAATCCCGTTGCATCGGATACCCTCACAAGGATGCGTTCAGGACCCGTCGCGCATCCATTCGCTGGAGCCGCGCCGCATTGTCCGAATGGCAGCGACGGCGACCATACAGGCTCATTCCGGACTGTCTAGACACATGTGTCTGTGGCCTGATACTTGATGCGCACTGCATCTGGATCACACGTCCGGAACGCCGCTTGATCCGGCCTTCCGTCGTGTTGGTGTTGCCGAGAGAGCGAGGAAAAAGTGACCGTTTCGACTGCCGCCAAGGCCATTTTCGACAGTGAAATCATATGGGATGCGCATTCCGGCTTCATGCCGGACCCGGCTGCGGACCTGAACAATCTTCAGATCTGGCGTGACGCCGGCATCAACTATCTGTCGATCGATGTCGGCTTCGACCTGTTGCCCTGGGAGCAGACAGTGCGGACCCTGGCGAATTTCCGCCACTGGATCCTTGCCAATCCCGAGCACTACACGCTGGTCTCCTCCGTCGCGGAAATCCGCAAGGCCAAGCTCGAGGGCAAACTGGCGATCACCTTCGACATCGAGGGCATGAACGCGCTCGACGGCCGCATCGAGATGGTGGAGTTCTATCACCATCTGGGCGTCCGCCAGATCCTGTTTGCCTACAACAGGAACAACCTCGCCGGCGGCGGTTGTCACGATGTCGAGACCAGCCTGACGGCGTTCGGCCGCCAGGTCATCGACGAGATGAACCGTCTCGGCATGTTCGTCGACGTCACCCACACCGGCTACCGCACCTCGATGGAGGTGATGGAGTACTCCAACAGGCCGGTCATCTTCTCGCACTCCAACGCCAAGGCCCTGTGCGGCCATGGCCGCAATATCACCGACGAGCAGATAAAGGCCTGCGCGCGCACCGGCGGCATCGTCGCGATTGTCGGGCTCAATCGTTTCCTGGGAGAAGGACGCACTGACTCAGACAGGCTGGCTGACCACATCGAATATCTCGTCGACCTGGTTGGCCCAAATCATGTCGGCATCGGACTGGACTACGCCTTTCCGGTAGACTTCAAAGGCATCGACCGCATCATTTCCGACAACCCGCAATTCTGGCCCAAGAGCGAATATCCGGAGGGGGCGACGACCTACGCGGCTCCAGGTCAGATGCGTGAACTGACCGACGTACTTCTGCGCCGCGGCCAGTCCGAGCAGACCGTGCGCGACGTCCTGGGCGGCAATTTCATGCGCCTGGCGGCTGAAATCTGGAAGTAAAGGGAGGCGGAGAGGCGCATCTCCGCTCCAGCTCTTGATCCAGCAGCAACCGAATGGCGAGGCCAGGCCGCACCATTCTGTGCGGCCTCATTTCACCTTGCCCGCCCGCCCATGCCGACGCATCGGCGGGGTCGGATCGGATATCGAGATTTCCCGCAAGATCGCTCGTATCCAAGATTCGGACATGTCGGCAAAATTTTCGCTAGACATACGTGTCTATTATTAGCAGTTTTAGATGACCGACACATTCGGCCCGGCTTGGGGAATGGCCAGCGGCTGGAAACAAGACCAAGAAAACAACAGAGGGGTAGAGTATGTCCATCCTAGCCAACACCAGGGTTTCGCGCCGCAGCCTGCTTGCCGGAGCCGGCGCTTTCGGCCTCGCCTCGATGGTCAATCCACGAGTTTCCTGGTCGAGCGACGGGCCGATCCTCAAGGTGCGATCCTACGCCGACATCCAGACGCTCGACCCTTGCTTCCGGCTGGCGGCGCCCGAAGGCGACATCACCAGCGTCATCTTCGCCGGCCTCGTCGTCACGACGCCGGGCGACAGCTGGGGCTGGCGGCCGATGGCGGCGGAGACGATCAAGCAGCTCGATCCGCTGACCGTCGCCTTCCAGCTGCGCGACAATATCGGCTTCACCGATGGCTACGGCCAGATGACGGCCGAAGACGTCAAGTTTTCGATCGAACGCATTGCCGACCCCGCCAATAAGAGCCCCTATTCCGGCGACTGGGCAACGCTCAAGGAAGTCGAAGTCAAGGACAAGCTGTCGGGGCTGATCCACCTGAAGCAGGCCTTCGCGCCGCTGTGGACATCGACCTTGCCGACGCCGTCCGGCACCATCCTGTCGAAGCGTGCCATCACCGAACTCGGTGGCAAGATGGGCGTCAAGCCGGTGGCCCAGTCGGGCCCCTACATCCTGAAGGAATGGCTGCCCAAGCAGCGCACCGTGCTGGTGCGCAATCCCGACTGGAAGTACGAGCAAGGCGCCTTCGCGGAAATCCACATCCATCCGATCGAGGACGAGAAGACGGCCGAACTCGGCTACGAAGCCGGCGACCTCGACTACACCTGGACCGCGGTCTCCTCCATCTCGCGGCTGAAGCAGACGCCGCCGCCAAAGACGACCGTGGTCGAGAAGCCTTCGCTGGCCTTTGTCTGGCTCGGCATGAATCAGGATGTTGCCCCCTTCAACAATCCCAACATGCGCCGCGCGGTACAGTACGCCGTGGATCGCAAGGCAGTGGTCGACGCCGCCTATTTCGGCGCCGCCGCCACCGCCACCGGCATCATCGCGCCCGGTCTGCCGGGCCATCGCGAGAAGAACCTGTTCGATTTCGATCCGGACCGCGCCCGCGACATGATCGCCAAGGAGGGATTGGCCGGCACGACGATCACGCTCGACATCCTCAACAAGACCGAGCGCCTGACCGCGGCGCAGGTCGTGCAGTCGAACCTTCAGGATGTCGGCCTCACCGTGGAGATCAAGCAGAACGACAGCGGCACCTTCTGGACGCTTGGCGCCAAGGAAGGCGACTATTGGAAAAAGCTGCAGATGATCATCAGCCGCTTCTCCATGCAGCCGGATCCGAGCTGGGCGACAGCCTGGTTCACCCGCGACCAGATCGGCGTCTGGAACTGGGAGCGTTTTTCCAGCGAGGAGTTCGACAAGCTCAATGCCGAAGGCATGGTCGAGCTCGACGCGGCAAAACGCGATGTCATCTACAAGAAGCTCCAGGATCTGATGGAGGAAAACGGCAACTACGTTTTCCTGACGCATGAGGTCACCGGCATCATGAATCGAGACACGCTTGTGGCCGGCCTGAAGCCGAACGGCGAACCCGTGTTCACCGACTTCAAACCGGCATGATATCGGCGGGCGGGGCTTGTCCCCGCCAAAGACCGTCCGGCAGGTACCGAAAATGATCCGCTACGCCCTCAAGCGTCTGTGGCTTGGCGCCATCATCATCAGCGTCGCCATGATGATGATGTTCGCCATGGTTTACCTCATTCCCGGCGACCCGGCCTCCGTTGCGCTGGGCCCTCGCGCGACGCCGGAGATGATGGAGGCGCTGCGCGTGCGCATGGGCCTCGACCAGCCGGTGTGGCGGCAGTTCCTGCATTTCTACGGATCGGTCCTGCGCGGCGACCTGGGCACCGAGGTGCTGTCGAACCGGCCGGTGCTGGACGTGGTGATGGAACAGCTTCCGTTCACGCTGGCGCTGGTGGTCGGCGGCATCACCTGGTCGGTGGCGCTTGGCATCCCGCTGGGCTGCATCGCGGCGGTGCGGCGCGGCGGCTTTGTCGATCAGGTGATCGGGGTGCTGTCGGTGGCGATGATCGCGGTGCCGTCCTTCGTCGTCGCCATCTATTCGCTGCTGGTTTTCGCGGTCGCGCTGCAATGGCTGCCGGCGATCGGCGCCGGTGAGCCGGGCGACCTCGCCAGCCGGCTTCAGCACCTCATCCTGCCGTCGCTGGCGGTCGGCCTTGGCTGGATCGGCTACATCTCGCGCATGGTGCGCGCCTCGATGCTGGAGACGCTGGAAGCCAGCCATATCCGCACCGCGCGCGCCTTCGGCCTGACCGAAAACCGGATCGTCTACACCTACGCGCTGCGCATCGCCGTACTGCCGACGATCACCTTGCTCGGCGTCGGCATCGGCCACATGCTGTCGTCTTCCGTTTTCGCCGAAATCGTCTTCGCCCGCCCCGGCATCGGCAAGCTGGTCTACGAGGCGATCTCGGTGCGCAACTACCCCATCGTCTCGGGAGCCGTGCTGGTCACCACGGTCTTCTTCGTCCTCGTCAACGTAGCGGCCGACATTCTGGTCGGCCTATTGGATCCCCGTGTCAGATCAAGTTTCAATTGAGCTGCCATCCCGCAGCTTCCGTCTCGGCATGATGTGGCGCACCGTGCGCCGCATCATGCGCGAACCGCTCGGCGCCGTCGGCCTGACGCTGGTGACGGTCGTGGTGCTGTCGGCGGTGTTTGCCAGCGCCCTGACCAGCTATGCGCCGAGCAAGATATCGCCGGCCGAACGCTTCGCTTCGCCAAGCCTCCTGCATCTGCTCGGGACCGACCATCTCGGCCGCGATCTTCTGACCCGCGTTTTGTACGGCGGACGCGTCGCGCTTTTGATCGCGCTCGGCGCGACGGCGGTGTCGCTGGTCGTCGGCGTCGTGCTGGGGCTGATCGCCGGCTATGGGCCGCGCTGGCTTGACAATGTGCTGCTGCTGATCTTCGACGCGGTGAAGAGCTTTCCCACCGTCATGCTGGCGCTGACACTGGTCACGCTGTTCGGCCCCTCGCTCTACGCGGTGGTGCTGGTGGTGATGCTGGTCAATGTGCCGGGCTATGCCCGCATCATCAGGACGCAGACGCTGGTGCTCAAGTCAGCCGAACATGTCATGGCGGCGCGCTCGATGGGGGCAAGCGCCGGCCGCATCCTGCGCGTTCATATCCTGCCCAACATCATCGGCCCGATCCTGATCCTGATATCGATGGACATTCCCGTGGTGGTGGCGATCGAGGCCGGAATGAGCTTCCTCGGGCTCGGCGTGCGGCCGCCGACGCCGAGCTGGGGTGCGATCCTCAATGACGGCTTCGCCAACATCCGCGATTCCTACTGGATCGTGATCGCCGGCGGCCTGCCGATCGTGCTGACCACGCTCGGCTTCACCTTCTTCGGCGAGACCTTGCGCGACCTCTTCGATCCCAGACTGAAGGGGCGGTCATGACGGTTCTCGACGTCAACAATCTGAGCGTCGCCTTCCACACCGAGAGCGGCCGGCTGGAAGCGCTGAAGCAGGTGAGCTTTTCCGTGCCAGCCAACCGCAGCGTCGGCGTGGTCGGCGAATCCGGCTGCGGGAAGTCGACGCTCATCAATGCCATTCTCGGCCTGCTTGCCGACAATGGCGAAATCACATCGGGCGAGATCATCTTCGAGGGCAACAAGGACCTGGCCCGGCTCGACCCCACCGCGATGCGCGGCCTGCGCGGTCTCAGGATCGCCACCGTGTTCCAGGATCCGATGGGCGCGCTCAACCCGGTGCTTTCGGTGGGGCGGCAGATGCGCGACATCCAGTATCGCTCCGGTCTGTCGAAGCGGGACAAGGATGCGCGCTCTGTCGCCATGCTGCGCAAGGTTCGCATTCCCGATCCGGAAAGCCGGCTGACGCAGTTTCCGCATGAGTTCTCCGGCGGCATGAAGCAGCGCATTGCCATCGCCATGGCGCTGATGATGGAACCGGCGCTGTTGATCGCCGACGAGCCGACCACGGCGCTCGATGCGACGCTGGAGGTGGCCACCATCGAACTGCTCAAGGATCTGCAGCGCGACATCGGCTGCTCGGTGCTGTTCATCTCGCATCATCTGGGCGTGATCGCGGAACTCTGCGACGAGATGATCGTGATGTATGCCGGCGAGGTGGTGGAGAGCGGCACGACCCGCGAAATCTTCAACGACGCGCGCCATCCCTACACGCAGAAGCTGCTGGCCTGCGACCCCGCGCGGCTGTCGCAGCGTGTGGCTCGCCTGCCGACCATTGCCGGGACCTTGCCGGATTTGCGCCATCGGCCGAGCGGCTGCGTCTTCCAGCCGCGCTGCGATCGCGCCGACGCCCAATGCCTGACCGTGCCTCCCGCAGCCCTTATCGCTGGGTCGCACATCGCCCGCTGCTGGCATGCGGATATCCCTTTGGAAAGGGTGCGCGCATGAGCTCCGACGACCTGCTCCGTGTCAGCGATTTGCGCGTCTCGTTCCGGGTCGGCGGCCTGTCCGCCAGGCTTGCCGGGCGGGCCACCGAGATCGAAGCGGTCTCCGGCGTCAGCTTCACCCTTCAACGAGGCAGCACCTTCGCATTGGTCGGCGAATCCGGCTCGGGCAAGACGACGCTGGCGCGCACGCTCAACGGTCTTCAGCCCGTGAGGGCGGGCAAGATCCTGTTTGAAGGGCAGGAACTGCAAGGCCTGTCCAACGCCGCCCTGAAGCTGGTGCGGCGGCGCATGCCGATGATGTTCCAGGATCCGGTCGGATCGCTGTCGCCGCGGCTCAGCGTGCGGTCGCTGCTGTCGGAGCCTTTCGTCATTCACGGGCTGTCGGATCGCGATCTGAACGCCGAAGTCACACGGCTTCTCGCGCTGGTCGGGCTGCCGCGCGATTTCGCCGACCGCTACCCGCACCAGCTTTCCGGCGGCCAGGCGCGCCGCGTCGGCGTGGCGCGGGCGATCGCGCTGGACCCGGTGCTGGTCGTCGCCGACGAACCGACCGCCGGCCTCGACGTCTCCGTGCAGGGAGAGGTGCTGAACCTGCTCAACGATCTGCGCGACCGCATGGGCCTGTCGATGCTGATCATCACTCACAATCTGCATGTCGTGCGCCAGATCGCCGACCGCATGGCGGTGATGTATCTCGGGCGCTTCGTCGAGCAGGGCGAAACCGAAGCGATCTTCCGCGCCCCGCACCATCCCTATACGGCGGCACTTCTGTCGGCCAATCCCGAGCCGGACCCAGATCGGGTGCATCAGCGCATCACGCTGCCGGCTGACGTTCCGTCCTTGCTGGCGCGCCCCTCAGGCTGCGAATTCCACACACGCTGCCCGCAGGCTCAGGCCCGTTGCGCGGTGGATGTCCCCGTCCCGGCCACGGTCGGCAACAGCCGCCTGACCTGCCATTTCCCGCTGAACACATAAGGATCGTCACCGGCACAAGTGTCGGCCGGGGCGTTGAGAGGAGCCGCCATGCAAGATATCCGCGTCGTCACCGATTTCCCGCGAAAAATCCGCGAGATCGAGAACCTGTGGATTCCGATGCCTGACGGCATCAAGCTGGCGGCGCGTGTCTGGCTGCCGGAAGACGCGGAAGCCGATCCGGTGCCGGCGATCCTCGAATATTTGCCCTATCGCAAGCGTGACGGAACGGTGGAGCGCGATGCGCTGACGCATCCCTATTTCGCCGGTCACGGCTATGCCGGCGTGCGGGTCGACATGCGCGGCTCGGGCGACAGCGAGGGACTGTGCAAGGGTGAGTATCTGAAGCAGGAGCAGGATGACTGCCTGGCGGTCATCGAATGGCTGGCGAGGCAATCCTGGTGCTCGGGAAGCGTCGGCATGATCGGCATCAGCTGGGGCGGCTTCAACGGGCTGCAGGTCGCCGCCCGCCGCCCGCCGGCGCTGAAAGCCGTCGTCTCGCTGTGCTCGACCGACGACCGCTATAATGACGACGTGCATTATCTCGGCGGCGCGATGATGTGCGACAATCTGATGTGGGGCACCACCGCCTGGGCGATCGCCATGACCCCGCCCGATCCGCTGATCGTCGGCGACCGCTGGCGGGATCTTTGGGAGCAACGGCTGAACGGCAACGGCATCTGGATGCAGGACTGGTTCGAACACCAGCGCCGCGACGATTTCTACAAGCACGGTTCGATCTGCGAGGATTATTCCGATGTCGAAATCCCGGTCTATGCCGTCGGCGGCTGGGCCGACGGCTACCCCAATCCGATCTTCCGGATGCTGGAGAAGTTAAGCGGTCCCCGCAAAGGCCTGATCGGACCCTGGGGCCACAAATATCCGCACTTCGCCATGCCCGGCCCGCGCATCGGATTCCTACAGGAGTGCCTGCGCTGGTGGGATCAGTATCTCAAGGGCATCGACACCGGCATTGCCGACGAGCCGATGCTGCGCGCCTGGATCCAGGACCCCGCACGGCCGGCGGCGATCTATGACGAGCGGCCCGGCCGCTGGGTCGCGGAACCGGCGTGGCCGGGACCCGGCGTCGGCGAAAAGGTGCTGAACCTTGGCCCTCATGTGCTGAGCGAGGCCAAGGGCGAAGATACGATCCTGGAGATTTCGTCGCCGCAGACGGCCGGCCTGTCTTCCGGCGCCTGGTGCGGCTATGGCGTGATGCCGACCTTGCCGGTCGACCAGCGCACGGAAGAAGGCAATGCCTTGATCTTCGAGACCGCGCCGTTGAGCGAAGCAGTCGAGATCCTCGGTTTCCCCGAATTCGAGGTCAAGCTCTCCTCCGACAAGCCGGTCGCGCTTCTCTCCGCGACGCTGTCGCAAGTGTTTCCCGAAGGTGCTGCCTCGCGCGTCAGCTACGGCATCCTCAACTTGAGCCACCGCAACGATGATCTGGACATCGCACCGATGGTGCCGGGCCAGGCGGAAGCCGTCCGCATCAAGCTGCGCTGCTGCGGGCAGCGTTTCGAGGTCGGCGAGCGTATCCGGCTGGCACTGGCGACATCGCACTGGCCGATCGTCTTCCCGACGGCCGAGCAGGCGACGTTGTCGATCCATTGCGGCGACAGCCGGCTGATCCTGCCGGTGCGCCCACCGCAGCCGCTGGACGACACGCTAGGGGCTTTCTTGGGCGCGGAAAGCGCCACGCCGATGGAGCAAGAGGTGCTGGCCAAGGGCGACGGCTTCCAGCGCTCGGTGTCGACGGACCAGGTCACCGGCGAGACCGTCTATCAGGTCGTCAATGATGGCGGCACGGTGCGGCATCCGCATACGCAGATGATTGTCGCGGCGAGGCATGTCGACCGGTTCACCATCCACCCGGGCGATCCGAACTCGGCGGTCGGCACCTGCACCTGGGAGAAATCCTATGGCCGTGGCGACTGGCAGGCGCGGCTTTCGGTGAAGGCGACGGTAAGGGCGCTGCGAAAAGTCTGGCGGATCGAGACCCACATGACCGCCCATGACGGCGATGAGCGGATCGTCGACCGCAGCGAGGTCAAGGAGTATCCGCGCGATCTCAACTGAAAGCGGCTGCGACGCTACGGCTAGGCCATCGATTTCGGCAAGGCGGCGGCCAGCGCATCGACGGCCAGCCGCACCTTCAGCGGCAGATGCGGTGTCTGCAGCCAAAGGGCATGGCAGTCGTAGAGATATCGCGGCTGGTCCGGCAACAGCGCCACCAGCGCGCCGGCTTCAATGCGCTCGCGCACCAGCCAGTAGGGCAGCCAGGCAAGCCCCATCCCGTCGGCAGCCGCGTCGGCGATAGCATCGAGATCGTCGAGCCGCAGCCGGCCGGTTGGCGTGATCTCCTGCACGGGTTGCCCTTCTCGCACAAACAGCCACGGCTGAACCACCTGGCCGAGCCGGCGGTAGACAATCGCTTGATGGTCGGCGAGGTCTTCGATCCGCCGCGGTTCGCCATGGCGCTGAAGATAGGAGGGCGCGGCGCAGACGACCATGCCCTGGCGCGCGACGCGGCGCGCGATCATTCCAGCCTTGTCGTCCAGAGTGCCGGTGCGGATGGCAAGGTCGTAACCGTCCTCGGCAAGGTCGGCGAAGCGGTCGCTGAGCGACAGGTCGAGCTCCAGCATCGGATATTGCCGAGCAAGCTTCAGTAGCACGGGGGTCACGCAGTGGCGGCCGAAATGCGCCGGCATGGTGACGCGCAGTTTGCCACGCGGTTCGGAGAACTGGTCCGCGGCGAGCGCATCGGCGGCCTCGGCCTCTGCCAGCACCACGCGGCAGCGTTCATAGTAAGCGCGGCCGAAGTCGGTCAGGCTCTGCTTGCGTGTGGTCCGGTTGAGCAGCCGCACGCCCAGCCGTTCCTCGAGAAACCGGACATGCTTGCCAACCATCGGTCCGGACAGATCGAGTGCGACTGCGGCGGCTGCGAACGAACCGAGGTCGGCGGCTCTGACGAACACGGCCATGCTCTCAAGCCGATCCATATTCGGAACTCCTGGTTTCTACTGTTCTCACTTCACAGCCATTTATCCCCGGAGAGCTCAGCTGCATAGCTCATTCGGTTCAGATGATTTGGAGTGTCCCGAATGGCACGTGTGGTTCGCTTTCACCAGCATGGAGGTCCCGAGGTTCTGCGCATCGAGGATGTCGAGCTTCCTCCACCGGTCCCAGGCGAAGTTCAAATCCGCGTCAAGGCGCTCGGCCTCAATCGCGCCGAGGTGCTGCTGCGCGCGGGTACCTATATCGAGACGCCGACGCAGCCCTCAGGACTTGGCCTCGAGGCGGCGGGTGTTATCGAGGCGGTGGGCGAAGGTGTTGAGGATTTCGCGCCAGGCGACAGCGTCAGTGTCATCCCGCCGCAATCGATGATCCGCTGGCCGGCTTATGGCGAGTTGGCCACCTATCCCGCCGGGCTCGTGGTCAAGCATCCGCCGTCGCTCGACTGGCGGACGGCGGCGGCGGTCTGGATGCAATATCTCACCGCCTATGGCGCGCTGATCGATATCGCCAGGCTTGGAAGTGGAGATGCCGTCGTCATCACCGCGGCCTCAAGCAGCGTCGGGCTTGCGGCGATCCAGATCGCCAACAGGATCGGCGCGATGACGATTGCAGTAACGCGGACATCGGCCAAGAAGCAGGCTCTCCTCGACGCCGGTGCGGCGCATGTCGTCGCCTTGGCCGAGGAGGATCTGACGGCACGGCTGAATGAGATCGCAGGGCCAGAAGGCGTGCGCGTCGTGTTCGATCCGATCGGCGGCCCGATCTTCGAGCCATTGACAGCGGCGATAGCGCGTGGCGGCATTCTCATCGAATATGGCGGCCTCAGCCGCGAGCCGACGCCATTCCCACTGTCAGCCGTGCTGGCCAAGACGCTGACGCTGCGCGGCTACCTCGTCCACGAGATCACCGGCGACCCGGCCAAATTGGAGGCCGCCAAGGCGTTCATCCTCGAAGGACTCGAGACCGGGACTCTAAGGCCGATCATCGACCGGACCTTTGCGTTCGACCAGATCGTCGAGGCGCACCGCTATCTGGAGTCGAACGTGCAATTCGGCAAGATCGTGGTGACGATCTGAGATCGTGGTGACGGTTTGAGCGGAGATGGCGAACAAATCATTCTTGCTGAAAAGATCGCCCTTGAAGGCGTGGCTCTGCATCCCTAACTGTTGCGTGCGGGCCGGGCCCCTCTGACTGTCGCTTTTGGCGATTGTGATGTCGGACCGCTTTAACGGGCCCGTTTCCATCTTTTCGGTCAAGCGGGCCCATTCTTTTTTGGTTTGGAGCCCCACATGACATCTTCCCTCCTTGGTATGGTTTGCCCCTCCTGCCGCGTCGCGCTCGTGATGAGCGAACGCCAGGGTATCGAGATCGATTACTGTCCGCAGTGCCGCGGCGTCTGGCTTGATCGAGGGGAACTCGACAAGATCATCGAGCGTTCCGGCAGGGAAGCGGCGCCCGCGCCGCAGCCGGCAGCATTCTCCCCGCCGCAACATGGCCAGGGCCGCGATGACGATTATTCCCGCTCGCAGGGCCACCGCTATCCGAAGCGGAAGAAATCGTTCTTCGAAGAGTTGTTCGATTGACGGCATGACGCCCGGGACCCGTGCCGGCGTTTGTTGAAAATTCCCGAAAACCACATCGATAAAGGTCATCCCCGATGATGTCTCGAACCAGCCGATTTGCCACCCTCTTTGCCGGACTGTTCCTGGCATTCTCGATGGTCGCGATGGACCATGCCGAGGCCCGTCGCGGCGGCAGTTTCGGCAGTCGCGGCACGCGTACGTTCCAATCGGCGCCGCCGACCAGAACAGCGCCAGCGCCGACCGCTCCGGTCGAGCGTTCGATGACGCCCAGCACCGGCGTGAACAACGCGGCCCGACAGCCACAGGCCGGCCTGCAGAGGCCCGGCTTCATGAGCGGCTTCGGTGGAACAATGATGCGCGGCCTGCTGCTCGGCGGGCTGATCGGACTGCTCGTGGGCCAAGGCTTCGGCGGTCTGGCCGGCATGTTCGGCTTCTTGCTTCAGGCCCTGCTCATCGGTGGCGCAATCATGCTGGCTATCAGGTTCTTCCGCTCGCAGTCGGCGCGTGGTCCTGCCCCGGCGCTCGCCGGTGCCGGCAATGTCCAGGCTTCGCGATTTGAGAACCGCGCAACGGCACAACAGCAAACTGCAGGCTCCTTCACAATTCCCGGCTTTGGCGGCGGATCGGGCGGAGGCTCTCCGGCCGCGGCCTCTGAGGAGATCACGCTGGCCCAGACCGATCTCGACGCATTCCAGCAGCTGTTGACCGATGTCCAGGAAGCATTCGGGCGCGAAGACCATGCCGCCCTGCGCCGGGCGACGACCCCCGAGATGGTGTCCTACCTGTCCGAGGAGCTGGCCGACAATGCCCAGAAAGGTCTCAGGAACGAGGTAACGGACATCCACTTGCTGCAGGCCGACGTGGCCGAAAGCTGGCGCGAGGATGACCACGACTACGCCACGGCCGCCTTGCGCTACGAGTCTCGCGACGTGACGCGCGAACGGGCCAGCGGCAAGGTCGTCGAGGGTGACGCTGATCACCCGACAGAGACGACCGAGCTGTGGACCTTCGTGCGTGAGAATGGATCGAACTGGAAGCTCTCGGCAATACAACAGGCTTGAGCCCGGCTCGTTTTGTCGAGCCTTCGATGTGATGGGCAATTGCGGGCGTTCAGCTCACGATCCTGACACACATCGGCGTGCCGATCTCGATGGCGCGCAAAACGCTGAGACCAGCACCGCGAGCGCCCTGAAAACAGGGGGCCTCGCGGTTCAGGCTGCCGGCAAAGACCAGACAATCCCTATATGATTTCCTCCCCTGCCCGCCAGCACTTCGGCGCGCGGGAGGCGTGAGAATTTCGCCTGTTCACGCTTGCAACGAAGCCTCATATGTGAAAATACTATTTACAAAAGAAGATTGGAGGGAGGAGACGTCGTGCATTCAGGCGCCTTGACGCGTGTTCAAACGATTGCGCGGCACTTCCGGCAAGACTGGCGGAGCCGGCCATGAACGACTTCGCGCCCACGGTCGGCGTCGCCTCGACGTATCCCAAGAACATGCCTGAAGATCACGCCGCGCTGCCGGTGTGGAACGCCGAAAACTGGTTCTATGAGGACTGGCCAGTCGGCCAGAAAATCCGCTCATTGCGCCGCACGATGGCGGAAGGCGACAGCCACCTTTTCAACACGCTGGTGCTCGACATCCACCCCTATGTGCAGGACCAGATGTTTGCCGAGAGCGAAGGCATTTTCGGCAAGCGGCTGATTGCCGGCGCTTTCGTCTTTTCGGCAGGCCTTGGTCTGGTCGCCACCAATTGCGTCAATGCCTTTTCCTATGGCTACGACAGACTACGTTTCATAAAGCCTGTCTTCATTGGCGACACGATCTATTCGATCCGCTCCAACCTGGACAAGAAGCCCCGCTACAAGGAAATGGGGCTGATCCGCGCCAGCTATGAGGTGTTCAAGGGCGAAGGCGAACTCGTTCTCTATTGCGAGCATCTGCAGACGGTGAAGTACCGCAACCCCGCCGACTTCGTCGGCAAGACGGAGAAATAGCGATGCCGGCAGCAGCCGAATTGCCGCTCGCCGGTCTTGTCGTCGTCGACATGAGCCAGTTCCTGTCCGGGCCTTACTGCTCGCTCAGGCTGCTCGATCTCGGCGCCCGCGTCATCAAGATCGAGCGTCCGGATGGCGGCGACCTGTCGCGCCGGCTCTATCTCAGCGACACCGAGATCGGCGGCGATTCCACCATCTTCCATGCCATCAACCGGGCCAAGGAAAGTCTTGCTGTCGACCTCAAGAACGAGGCGGATCTCACGGTACTGCGCGGCCTTCTGGCCAAGGCCGACGTGCTGATCCAGAATTTCCGGCCGGGCGTCATCGAACGGCTCGGCTTGGACTATGAAGCCGTCCGCAAGATCAACCCACGGCTGGTCTATGCCTCGATCAGTGGCTATGGCGAGGACGGTCCGTGGGTCAAGCGGCCCGGCCAGGACCTGCTGGCGCAATCGCGCTCCGGCGTGATGTGGCTGAACGGCGACGAGGACCAGGGGCCGGTGCCGTTCGGCCTCGCCATCGGCGATATGCTGGCCGGTGCGGCCTGCGCGCAAGGTATTCTGGCAGCACTGGTGCGGCGCGGCATCACCCGTCAGGGAAGCCATATCGAGACCAGCTTGTTGGAAGCGCTGGTCGACTTCCAGTTCGAGGTGCTGACCACGCATCTCAATGACGGCCGCCGCTTGCCCAAACGCTCCAACTTCCGCAGTGCGCACGCCTATCTGTCGGCGCCTTACGGCGTCTACCCGGCAAAGGACGGCTATCTCGCCATAGCCATGACGCCGATCCCCAAGCTGGCCGATCTGCTGTCGCTCAGCGAACTCGCACCCTATCGCGACAAGCCTGCGTCGTGGTTCACCGCGCGCGACGACATCAAGGCGATCATCGCGCAAAGGATCGCCACCAAAACCATCGACGAATGGCTTGCCATTCTCGAACCCGCCGACATCTGGTGCGCCAAGGTGCTGACCTGGCCGGAAATGCTGGCGAGCGAAGGGTTCCAGTCGCTCGACATGCTGCAGACGGTGACGCGCGAGGATGACGTATCGATCCTCACCACCAGTTCGCCGCTCAGGGTCGATGGTATCAGAGCCAAGGTCGATCGGGCCGCGCCGCGCATCGGCGAGCATAGTGCTGCAATCCGCGCGGAGTTCGGCCTGTGAGCCTGCCCACGCTCAAAGGCATGACCTGGAGCCATCCGCGTGGCTACGACCCAATGGTCGCCTGTTCCTCTCTCTGGGAGCAGAAGACTGGTGTTGCCGTCGAATGGGACAAGCGCTCGCTGCAGGATTTCGAATCCTTCCCCGTTGAGGAACTGGCGCGCGCCTATGACCTCATCGTCATCGACCACCCGCATGTCGGCCAGATCACGGCGGAACGCTGCCTCGAGCCTCTCGACGTCAACGGTCGCGGGACGGAGCTCGCCGCGCTCGCCTCTGGCAGCGTCGGCCAATCCTATCCGAGCTACAACTGGCAGGGACGGCAATGGGCCTTCCCGATCGATGCGGCGACACAGGTCCAGGCATGGCGGCCGGACGCGCTCGATGCGCCGCCGGCGCGGTGGAGCGACGTGCTCGATCTTGCCCGGCAAGGCCGCGTGCTGCTGCCGCTGCGCCCGCCGCATGTGCTGATGGTGTTCTACACGCTTGCCGGCAATCTCGGACATTCTTGCGCGACCGATCCGTCCCGCGATCTCATTGATCTTGGAACCGGCAGCGAAGTGTTTGAGACGATGCGGGAGATCGCAGCGCTGGTCGACCCGGCCTGCTTCGAGATGGATCCGATTGCCGTCTCGGAACGCATGGCAGAGGCCGGTTCCCGTATCGTCTGCGCGCCGCTGATCTACGGCTACGTTTCCTATGCCATGGCTGGTTTTCGGGCAAACCGGTTGGCCTTCGCCGACATCCCGGTCATCGGTTCCGTTGGTCCGGTCGGTTCAGCGCTCGGTGGCACCGGCATAGCGGTTTCGGCGTTTTCCAGCGCGAAAGATGCCGCGATCGATTTCGCCTACTGGGTCGCCAGCGGCGATGTCCAGCGCGGCGCCTATGCCGCCGCCGGCGGCCAGCCCGGCCATGCCGCGGCCTGGGAGGACCAGACCATCAATGAAGCGACCGGCAATTTCTATCGGGATACGCGCGCGACGCTGGAAGGCGCATGGGTGCGGCCACGCCATGACGGCTACATGGCGTTCCAGCAGGCCGCGTCCGACCGCATCCTTTCCGGCATGACCTCTCGGCACAAAGCCGCCGCGGTCGTTGCCGATCTCAATCGCCTGTTTCGGGAAAGTTCTCCGGCGCCCGGCGCTGCCTATGAAGCGTGAGCGAACCCAGTCAGTCGAGCCGCCACAGCTTGCGGGCATTCGCGGACAAAAGCCTGTCGCGCTCCGCAATGCTGCAACCTGAAAGCAGCGCATGGGTCGCCGCCACCCAGGTCGACAGGCCGCCGCCAAGCGTGCAGACCGGCCAGTCGCTGCCCCAGACGACACGGTCCCAGCCAAACGCACCGATTGTGTGCTCGACGTAAGGGCGCAGCGTCTCAGCCGTCCAGCTGCCCGCATCGGCATAGGCGACGACCCCGGAAATCTTGGCCGTGACGTTCGGGCGCCGCGCGATCTCGCTCATGTGTTCGCGCCACGGATGCTCGGCTCCGCCCTTGATATCGGGGACGCCGCAATGGTCGAGCACGAACTGGACATCGGGCGCCAGATCGGCCAGCGCGATCGCCTTCGGGATCTGGTGCGGCAGCACGACGAGATCGAAGGTCAGGCCCGTACCGCCAAGCCGCTTGATGTTGTCGCGAAACAGCGCGCCCTCCGAAAGCTCGTCGGGCATCACATGCAGCACGCGGCGGAAGCCCTTGACGAAAGGGGTTACTCGCTGACGCTCGAGATAGGCGGGAAAGTCCGCCTCTTCGGGCCGGCAGGACGCGATCACCCCGGCCAGCATGCTGCCGGGTTGCCGTGACAGTACTTCGACACGAGCGGTCTCGGCCTCGATGTCGGCCGGATCGACATCGACCTCCATATGCAGCACGCGCTCGACGCCGACACGGTGCGCCTCCACGGCGTAATCCTCATAGGCGAAATCGCGGTTGAGCGCCGGCACGCCGGCGAGCCAGGGGTAGCGCAGGGCCGAGCGATCGATGAGATGCAGATGGGTGTCGATGATCATGGCTGGCTCCTCCTCCGGGCTTTTCAAATCATCTCACGGAGGAATTCTTCATTCAAATAAGAATTTACGCCGATGAGCCGACCGCAGAGCCGGCGAGGTGCGACAGCTTTTCCGCCGTGACCAGCAGCAGCTCGATCGTCCTTGTGATGTCGGGCGCCGAAGGCGCGTTGACGACGGTGATGTAGGGAATCGACAGCGCGGCGATCGCCTTGCCGTCGGAACTGCGCACCGGGGCGGAGAGGTTGAAGACGCCGGCGGTCTGCATCGAGGCCATCATCTCGTAGCCGCGGTCGCGGATCTGGTCGAGACGGGTGAAGAACTCGGCCGATTGCGCCGTCTTGTCGGTGCTGCGGACATGTTCCGATATCATCATCTGCCGCTCTTCCGGCGAGCGGAAGGCGAGCAGCACATGGCCCGAACCCGTGTCGAACAGGCTGATGTGCGAGCCGACACGGATCGAGATGCCCCAATAATTCGGTGCCTCCTGCTGACCGATGACGACGGCGGAACCGCGATCAAAAACAACGAGTTGGTTGGCCTGCTGCGAAGTCTCGGCCAGTTCGCGCATCAGCGGCGTGGCGTAGGAAACCAGCCGCCGCACCGGCGCATGCAATTGCGCCAGGCCGAACAGCTTGAGCGTCAGCGAATAGCGGTCGCCGTCGAGCCTGGTGACATAACCGCGCCGCACCAGCCGGTCCAGCATGCGGTAGAATTCGTTGGGGCTGCGGTCGAGCTTCTTGGCGATTTCGGCCTGCGTCAGGCCGCCGTCGACGCCCGCCAGCAGTTCAAGGATATCGAGCCCCTTGTCGAGCGCCGGCGCGCGATAGCGCTCGTCTTCGCTGTCGTCCATGGCTCATCCCTCCAGTGAATTTTGCCCTTCATATACGCAGGAACACGTCTGGCGGAAACAAATTTCGCCTTGACGTATCCGTGAATGTTTTGTTTGTATATGAATGTAGCACTTCTTGTCATCAGACGAGTTGCGGTCGCCGCTGAGGCGCACCAAGGGAGGATACCAATGAACAGACTGCTTTCCGGCGTGTCCGCCGGCATATTGATGCTTGCGTCAGGTGCAGGCGCTGCCCTCGCCGGCGACCTGCCCGGCAAGTTCGAAGGCGTGACCGTCGACGTGAAGCTGATCGGCGGCCAGCAATATGAAAAACTCTACGAGCGCATCCCCGAATGGGAGAAGGCGACCGGCGCCAAGGTCAACATCCTGACCAAGAAGAACGGCTTCGACATCGACAAGGAGCTCAAGTCCGACATTGCTTCGGGCAGCACCAACTGGTGCGTCGGCTGGAACCATTCGTCCTTCGCGCCGCAATATACGGGCCTCTACACCGACCTGAGCAAATTGCTGCCCAAGGCGGAGATCGACGCCTTTGTGCCGTCGACGATCAAGTCGGCCACCATCGACGGCAAGCTGGAGATGCTGCCGCGCGCCCAGTTCGACGTTTCGGCGCTCTACTACCAGAAGAGCCTGTACGAGAACGCCGACAACAAGACCAAGTTCAAGGCGAAATATGGCTATGATCTGGTGCCGCCGGACACCTGGAAGGAGGTCACCGACCAGGCCGAGTTCTTCGCCAACCCGCCCAATTTCTACGGCACGCAGTTCGCCGGCAAGGAAGAGGCGATCAACGGCCGCTTCTACGAGATGGTGGTTGCCGAAGGCGGCGAGTACCTCGACAAGGACGGCAAGCCCGTCTTCAATTCCGAGGCCGGCATCCGGGCGCTCGACTGGTTCGTCAACCTCTACAAGGCCAAGGCCGTGCCGGCCGGAACCACCAACTATCTCTGGGACGATCTCGGCCAGGGCTTTGCTTCCGGCACCGTCGCCATCAACCTCGACTGGCCGGGTTGGGCAGGCTTCTTCAACGATCCGAAGTCGTCGAAGGTCGCGGGCAATGTCGGCGTGAAAGTCGCGCCGAAGGGCTCTTCCGGCAAGCGCACCGGCTGGTCCGGCTTCCATGGCTTCTCGGTGACCGAGAACTGCCCGAACAAGGAGGCAGCGGCCTCGCTGGTGTGGTGGCTGACCAACGAGGACAGCCAGAAGCTCGAGGCCGCCGCCGGCCCGCTGCCGACCCGTACCGCGGTCTGGGACTGGGACCTGAAGCAGGCCGAAAACGATCCTTACAAGAAGGAGGTTCTTACCGCCTTCCAGGAAGAGGCCAAGCACGCCTTTGCCGTGCCGCAGACGCCTGAGTGGATCGAGATCTCGAACGCCGTCTATCCCGAGCTGCAGGCGGCGATCCTCGGCGACAAGACCTCCAAGCAGGCACTGGACGAAGCGGCTGCCAAGGCAACGCAAATCCTCCAGGACGCCGGCAAGCTGTAGAAACTACTCCCAGGACTGCCTCCCCCATCATGAATGGGGGAGGCGATCGCGTCTTGCCGGGCAAGAGCGCTGGCCGATCCAATTTGACTCTTCTATCGCCCGGCCCTCGCCTCGACAGGCGCCGACAACCTAATGCAATGCCTTACAGGAATTCTGATGAAGGGCTTCAAGCCATCCGCGCCATTCCTGCTGCTGCTTCCGGCTGGCATCGTGCTGGCGGCGGTTGTCGTGGTACCGCTGCTGTTGTCCCTGTACTCCAGCTTCACGCCGTTCCGCCTGACCAAGCCCGAGACATTTTACGTCTTCATCGGCATCCGGAACTATCTTTCGATCCTGTCCAACACCGATTTCTGGTGGGCCTTCGGCCGCACGGTTCTGCTGCTGACCATCGCGCTCAATCTTGAAATGCTGCTCGGCCTTGGCCTCGCCATGCTGGTCGAGAAGGCGACGCGCGGCCAGCGCATCCTGCGCACGCTGATGATGTTTCCGATGATGTTCTCGCCGATCCTGGTCGGCTTCCAGTTCAAGTTCATGTTCAACGACAATATCGGCCTGGTGAACAATGCGCTGCAATCACTCGGCATCACCAGGGATGCCATACCGTGGCTGATCGAAGGCCATCTCGCCTTCATCGCCATTTCGATCGCCGAGATCTGGTCGTCGACGGCGATCTTCGCCATCCTGATCCTCGCCGGTCTGCTGGCGATGCCCAAGGAGCCGATCGAGGCGGCGCGCGTCGACGGCTGCACGCCGTGGCAGACATTCCGCTATGTGACGTGGCCGTTCGTCATGCCTTTCGCCTACATCGCCATGACCATCCGCTCGCTCGACGTGGCGCGCGCCTATGACATCGTCAAGATCATGACCGATGGCGGACCGGCGGGACGCACCGAGCTGCTTTGGACATTGGTGGCGCGCACCGCCTACAGCGACGGGCGCATGGGCATGGCCAACGCCATGGCCTATTTCTCGATCCTGCTGTCGATCGCCTTCACCGTCTATTTCTTCAACAAGCTCGCCGCGGCGCGCACGCAGATCGGTGCGGAGTGGTGAAGATGGACGAGAATTCTTCCGCCCGCCTGAAGCGCCGGCTCACGGGCATCGTCTATCGCATCGGCCTGTTCCTGGCGATGCTGACGATCTGCCTGCCGGGCCTGTGGATCGTCATCTCGTCGCTACGGCCGACCGTCGAGATCATGGCCAAGCCGCCGGTGTGGATCCCGCAGGAGATTTCGTTCGACGCCTATGTCGCGATGTTCAGCGGTATCGGCAAGGGCGGCATCCCTGTCATCGAATATTTCCGCAACTCGCTGATCATCTCGGTGACCTCGACGGTGATCGCGGTGGCCATCGGCATGGCCGGCGGCTATGCCTTCGCGCGCTACCGCTTCCGCGGCAAATCGAGCGTGTTCCTCGGCCTGATGCTGACGCGCACGGTGCCGGGCATTGCGCTCTCGCTGCCGCTGTTCTTCCTCTATGTGCGGCTCGGCATCATCGACACGCATTTCGGACTGATCCTCGCCTATGTCGCGCTCAACGTGCCGTTCACGATCTGGTTGATCGACGGCTTCTTCCGTCAGGTGCCCAAGGACCTCGCGGAGGCGGCGCAGATTGATGGCTGCACGCGCTGGCAGGCGTTCTGGCAGGTCGAGTTCCCGCTCGCCGGACCGGGCATTGCGTCTGCCGCAATCTTCGCCTTCCTGACCTGCTGGAACGAGTTCGCGCTGGCCTCGCAGTTGACCCGCTCGGTGAGCGCCAAGACGCTGCCGGTCGGCCTGCTCGACTACACGGCCGAGTTCACCATAGACTGGCGCGGCATGTGCGCGCTGGCCGTGGTGATGATCATCCCGGCGCTCACCCTCACCTACATCGTCCAGAAACACCTTGTCGGCGGCCTGACCTCCGGCGCGGTGAAAGGCTGATCCAATGGCAACCGTTACCCTCACCAAGCTGACCAAGCGCTACGGCAATATCGGGATCGTGCATGGCATCAACCTCGATATCGCCGACCGCGAATTCATCGCCCTGGTCGGCCCGTCCGGCTGCGGCAAGTCGACGACGCTGCGCATGATCGCCGGGCTGGAAGAAATCAGCGCCGGCTCGATCGAGATCGGCGGGCGTGTCGTCAACGACCTGCCGCCGCGCTCGCGCAACATCTCGATGGTGTTCCAGTCCTACGCGCTCTATCCGCACATGACGGTGCGCGAGAACCTCGGCTTTTCCCTGAAGATCGCGGGGGCGGCCAAGGAAGACATGGAGCGCCGCGTCGCCGAGGCCTCGGCCATCCTCGGCCTCGACACGCTGCTGGATCGTCGCCCGTCGCAACTGTCCGGCGGCCAGCGCCAGCGCGTCGCCATGGGCCGCGCCATCGTGCGCGATCCAGACGTGTTCCTGTTCGACGAGCCACTCTCCAACCTCGACGCCAAATTGCGCACGCAGATGCGCACCGAGATCAAGAAGCTTCATGCCAAGGTGCAATCGACGGTGATCTACGTCACCCATGACCAGGTCGAAGCGATGACGCTCGCCGACCGCATCGTCATCATGCGCGACGGCCATATCGAACAGGTAGGCACGCCCGACGAGGTCTTCCGGCGGCCGGCGACACGCTTCGTCGCCGGCTTCATCGGCTCGCCGCCGATGAATTTGCACGAGGCCACGATCGATGACGGCCAGATGGTTTTCGCCAGCGGCGAAAGACTGCCGCTGCCCGGCCAGTTCAAGGCCAACGTCGCGACCGCCGATAAGGTCGTGTTCGGGCTGCGGCCGGACGACATCTATCCGACCGGCCATGGCATCAGTTCCGGCGGTGCGGCCGACGTCCACCAGATCGAACTGCCGATCACCGTCACCGAACCGCTCGGCAACGAGACGCTGGTGTTCGTCGAATTCAACGGCACGGATTGGGTGACGCGCATGCTGAACCCGAGACCGCTGAGGCCGGGCGAGCGGGTCGCCATGAGCCTCGACATGTCGCAGGCGCATCTGTTTGCCACTGAGACCGGAAAGACATTGCGGAGCTGATCGGCATGACCAGAATTGAGAAAGTCGAATTGCGGATGGTGGACCTTGTGCCCAAGGTCAAGCGCACCGACGCGATCCAGAGCTTCGTCAGCCAGGAAACGCCGATCGTCACCATCACCGATTCCGACGGCGCGGTCGGCACCGGTTACAGCTACACGATCGGCACCGGCGGTTCGTCGGTGATGCGGCTCCTGTCCGACCATCTGGTGCCGCGCCTGATCGGCCGCGACCCCGATAGGATCGAGGCGATCTGGCACGATCTCGAATTCACCACGCATGCCACCACCATCGGCGCAATCACGGCCATCGCCATCGCCGCCATCGATACAGCACTTTGGGATCTGCGGGCGAAGAAGCAGAACCTGCCTTTGTGGAAACTGGCCGGCGGCGCCAAGGACCGCTGCCCGCTCTACACGACCGAAGGCGGCTGGCTGCACATCGAGACGCAGGCGCTGGTCGACGATGCGTTGGCTGCCAAGGGGAAGGGCTTTCGCGGCTCGAAGGTGAAGATCGGCAGACCGCACGGCTCGGAAGATCTTGCCCGCCTGTCGGCGGTGCGCAAGGCGGTCGGCGACGGCTACGAGATCATGACCGATGCCAATCAGGGATTCTCGGTCGACGAGGCGATCCGGCGTGCCGCCAGGCTGCGCGAGCTTGACCTCGCCTGGATCGAGGAGCCGCTGCCGGCCGACGACATTGACGGGCATGTGCGCCTGTCGAACTCGACGCCAACGCCGATCGCCATCGGCGAGTCACTCTACTCCATCCGGCATTTTCGCGAATACATGCAGAAAGGCGCCTGCTCGATCGTGCAGGTCGATGTCGGCCGCATCGGCGGCATCACGCCCTGGCTCAAGATTGCGCACGCGGCGGAGGCCTTCGACATTCCGGTCTGTCCACATTTCCTGATGGAGCTGCATGTCAGCCTGACCTGCGCTGTTCAGAACGGCCGATATGTCGAGTACATTCCGCAACTCGACCAGTTGACCGGCAAGCGAATGCGCATCGAGGATGGCCAGGCGCTGGCGCCGGACGAACCGGGCATCGGCATCGACTGGGACTGGGACGCGGTCAAGGCCATGAGCATCGCCGAATTCACCACGGCGATCACCAAATAGGGGAACTGATATGCAGCGGATGGGGATGGTTCTGGGACTGAAGCCGGAAAAGGTCGAGGAGTATGTCCGCCTGCATGCCGCCGTCTGGCCCGATGTGCTGACCATGATCTCGGCCTGCAACATCAAGAACTATTCGATCTACCTGAAGCGGCCGGAGAACCTGCTGTTCAGCACGTTCGAGTACCATGGCACCGACTATGCCGCCGACATGGCCAAGATGGCGGCCGACCCGAAGACGCAGGAATGGTGGGCGGTCTGCATGCCTTGCCAGGAGCCGTTGGCGACCCGAAAGGAAGGCGAGTGGTGGGCTGAGATGGATGAGGTCTTCCATCATGACTGAAGGCGGTTTCGACCCTGCCTTGCTCGTCCAGTCCTGGCCCAAACCCTCCAAGCCCCGGCCGATCGTCACCTTCGGCGCCGGATCGATCGTCGGCGACGCGCATTTCCCGGCCTATCGGAAGGCCGGCTTTCCTATCGCCGGCCTCTACGACCCCGACCACGCCAGAGCTGAAAAACTGGCCAACCAATGGGGCGTGACAGCCTTTCGCTCGGCCGAGGAGGCTGCCGCCGTCGAGGGTGCGATCTTCGACCTCGCGACGCCGCCCTCGCGTCATGCCGATGTGCTGAAATCCTTGCCCGATGGCGCCGTAGCGCTGATCCAGAAGCCGATGGGCAGCAACCTTGCCGAGGCTACTGCGATCCTCGAAACCTGCCGCGCCAGGAAGCTGCATGCGGCGGTGAACTTCCAGCTGCGCTTCGCGCCGATGATGCTGGCGCTGAAGGACGCGATCGGCAAGGGCTGGCTCGGCGAGATCGTCGACTTCGACGCCTGGCTGGCGCTGGCGACACCGTGGGAGCTGTGGGAATTCCTGCTCAAGGCGCCGCGCGTCGAGATCGCCATGCATTCGATCCACTATCTCGATCTGATCCGGCAGTTGCTCGGCGACCCGCAAGGCGTCCACGCCAAGACGCTCGGCCACCCCAAACACGCGGTGGCGCAGACGCGTACCAGCGCCATTCTCGACTATGGCGACACCGTGCGCTGCGCCCTGTCGATCAACCACGACCACAAGTTCGGCCGCCGGCACCAGGCCTGCGAGTTCCGCATCTGCGGCACCGAGGGCGCTGCCTATCTCAAGCTTGGCCTCAATCTCGACTATCCCACAGGCGAGCCGGACATTCTGGAGATCCATCCGAAAGGCGGAACGGACTGGGTCGCGGTGCCCTTGGCCGGCGAGTGGTTTCCCGACGCCTTCGTCGGCCGCATGGCCAATGTCCAGCGCTTTGCGGCCGGAGAAGATGCTACGCTGATCAGCCCGGTCGAAGATGCGTGGGGCACAATGGCGCTGGTCGAGGCCGCGTATCAATCGAGTGCGGCACCGGCAACGCCGATCGCGGAAAGACCCTGATGGAACAGATCCAGTATTTCGAGGACTATGAGATTGGTGCGTCGCGCCTTACCAGCGGCCGCACCATCACCGAAACCGACTTCATCGTCCATGCCGGCCATACCGGCGATTTCTTCCCGCATCACATGGATGCCGAGTTCATGAAGACGACGCCATTCGGCCAGCGCATTGCGCATGGCACGCTGGTGTTCTCGGTGGGCGTTGGCCTGACGGCAAGCGTCGTCAATCCCGTCGCCTTTTCCTATGGCTATGACCGGCTGCGCTTCATCAAGCCGGTGTTCATCGGCGACACGATCCGCACACGGACCACCATCGCAGCCAGGGAAGACGACCCGAAGCGACCGGGTTCAGGACGGGTGATCGAGCGCTGCGAGGTGATCAACCAGCGCGGCGACGTGGTGCTGGCGGCCGACCACATCTACATCGTCGAACGCAGGCCGGCGCAGGGCTGAGACTCAGGAAATTCCTACGAGCCCGTGGCGCGCGCGGTGATGCGTTCGAGCCCGAGCAGCAGGGCCAGCGTTGCCACGACCAGGATCATGGTCAGTGCGGCACCGGCAAAGATGTCGCCGCGATCGGTGAGGCTGAAGATCGAGACCGGCAGTGTCACCCAACCCGGCGGGTAGACCATGACGGTGGCGCCGAGTTCACCCATGGACAGCGCGAAGCTCAGACCGAAGGCGGCGACCAGATAGGGCGCGAGCAAGGGCAACGTTACGTGCCACAGCCGATAGGCGGGCCGCGCGCCGAGGCTCGACGCCACCTGCTCGAAATCGGGTGACAGCCGTGCCAGGCCGGCCGAGACATTGCCGAAGGTGAAGGCCGAGATCAGCACGAAATGCGCGATCATGACGATCGCCACCGTGCCGTTGAGCAGCAGCGGCGGATGGCTGAACGCGACCAGCAGGCCAAGGCCGACGGACACCGAAGGCACAGCACTTGGGATGAAGAACAAAAGACCCAGCAACCGCCGCAAGGCATGACCCTGGAGGCGCAGCGACAGTGCCGCCCAGGTGCCGCTGACCAGCGCCAGCGCGCTGGCCAGGAAACCGGTGATCAGGCTGGCCTTGACGGCGTTCCACGCCTGCCCTTTGACGACATCGGTATAATGCTCCGTCGTCAGGCCATTGGGCAGCACACCGTTCCATTGGTCGGCGAGGCTGGACAAGAGGATGACCGCAAGCGGCGCCAGGAACAGCACGCCGAACAGCAGTGCGAACAGCAGCCACAGGACAAGGCGACCGGAGCGCGACCAGACCAGCATGGCTAGGCTCCCAACCGGCCGGCGGCGAAACGGTAAAGGCCGAACAGGCCGAGCGACAGCGCGATGTTGACCACGGCAATGATGCAGGCGACCTGATAGGCTGATTCCTGGATCGCCTTGCCGTAGATCAGCAGCGGCAGGGTGATGACGCCCTTGGCGCCGATGAACAGCACGATGCCGAATTCGTTGACGGTCAAAAGCAGGCACAGGCTGCCGCCGGCGATGAGCGCGGGAACCGCCGCCGGCAGGATGATTTGACGGACGATGCGAAACGGCCTTGCGCCGAGCACGCTCGCTGCCTCGATCTGGCCATGGTCAACCAATGAGAAGGCCGCAAGCAGCGGCCGCAGGATGAAGGGTGTGTAGACAGTGACCTCGGCCAGGATCACGCCCCACGCCGAATAGAGGAAATCGACGGGCGGCAGCGGCAGCGAAAAGGTCTCCATCAGCCCGGCATTGAGCATGCCGGCGGAGCCGTAGAGGAAGGTGAAGGCCAGCGTCACCAGGAATGTCGGCAGCGCGATGAAGGTATCGATCAGCCGGGCGATGAAGCCGCTGCCGGGGAATGGCACGAAGGCCAGGATCAGCGCCAGCACGAGGCCGACGACCAGGCATCCGGCTGTCGCCGCGACCGAGATCGACACCGTGTTGATCAGCGCGTTGAGGAAGAAGCGCGAATGCAGCACGCGGATGACTTCAGCGAAATTGGCGATGCCACTGTCATCGAGGAAGGCCTGCCGGGCGATCAGCGCCAGCGGGTAGAAGAACAGCAGCGCCAGCAGGGCCGCCGGCGGCACGATCCACAGCTTTCCGGGTTCCCTCCGAACCGCCGGCGCGCGAAGTGCGACCGCCTCAGACACCGGCATCTTCCGGGAGAAGCGAGGTGTCGGCGGGCGCGAAGAAGAGCGGTACCTTGGCGCCGGGTTCGGGCAAGGCGATCGGCAGCCTGGTCGCAGAGACACGCACCGGCGTGCCGTCGACATCGAGCACAAGGTGGGTCAGTTCGCCCTGCCAGTGCACTTCCCTGAGCGTGCCGACGATGCGGTTGGTATGTTCACTATCGGCCGTCAGGCTCAGATGCTGCGGCCTGATGCAGAGCAGGCTCTTGTCGCCTGCCTTCTCGTTGCGGCCGGCGCCTGTGAGCAGCGCGTCGCCATGCCTTGCCGTGGCAAAACCCTTCGAGCCGACGGCCTCCGCAACAGTGACCGGCAGAAGATTGGCGCGGCCGAGGAACTCGGCAGTGAAGCGGTTTGGCGGACGGCGGTAGAGTTCGGTCGTCGGTCCATGCGAACAGACCCTGCCATCGCGCATGATGGCGATCTTGTCGGCAAGCGTCAGCGCCTCGGTCTGGTCGTGGGTGACGTAGAGGATCGTCAGACCCGGCAGGCTGCGGTGCAGCCGGGCAATCTCCTCGACCATGTTGCGGCGGATCTGCGCGTCGAGCGCCGAAAGCGGCTCGTCGAGCAGGAGCACGCGTGGCCGCACCGCGAGTGCGCGTGCAATCGCGACACGCTGCTGCTGGCCACCCGAGAGCTCGCGCGGATAGCGCCTGGCATAGGCCAACATGCCGACTGTGCCGAGCGCATCCTTGATCCGCTCGCCGATCAGCGCCTTGTCGGCGCCTTGTGCTCTGAGGCCGAAGGCGACGTTGTCCTCGACCCGCATATGCGGAAACAGCGCGTAGTTCTGCACCACCATGCCGAGCCCACGTTCATAGGGCGGCAGATCGGTCACGTCGGTGGCGCCGATGCGGATGCGCCCGCTGACAGGCCGCACGAAACCGGCCACGGCGCGCAGGGCGGTGGTCTTGCCGGAGCCGGACGGGCCGATCATCGCCAGGATTTCGCCCGGCGCGATATCCAGGGTCAGCGGATGCAGGACGACATGCGCGCCATAGGCGACGCTGACCTTGTCGAAATGGACGTTGGAGCCGGCGCCGCGAACCTTCGCGGCGTCGATGTCCATGACACTGGTACCAGTAAAGGCTGCGGCCGACATGGCGTGGTCCTCCAGGTTTCCCTTGCGGATCAACTTCCGGTCGCTTCGTTCCAGCGCTTGACGTAGTCGGGGAGCTTGCTCAGCGCGTCGTCCCAGTTCGGCGACCAAATGGTCACACCCTTCATCGCCTCCTGCGCCCTGGCGAAGTTGGCGTCATCCGGCTTCACGTCCTTGCGCGCCGGCATGCCGAGCGCAACGGAGCTAATGGTCGACTGCGCTTCCTTGGCCAGCAGGAAGTCGATCAGCTTCTTGCCGTTGTCGGCATTGGGCGCACCGGTGACCAGGCCGATTTCATAGGGCAGCGCGAAGGTGGAGCGCACACCGTCGGGACCCGCCGGCCAGAACACCTTGATGTTGGGATTGTCGGCCATCTGCGACATGTTCATCTGCAGATCGCCATTGGCGACATGCAGTTCGCCCTTGTTGACCAGTGCCGTCAGCTTGCCGGTCGAGGCGGAGGGGCCGACATTGTTGTCCTGCAGTTTCTTCATGAAGTCGAAGCCGGCATCCTCACCGCCGAAGGCATGGATCACCTGCAGCATGACGGCGGTGCCGTCGCCGGCCTGACCGGGGGTCGAGTACTGGATCTTGCCCTTGAACTTCGGGTCGAGCAGATCGTTATAGGCCTTCGGCGCTTCCGACAGCACGGCGCTGTTGTAGATGAAGTTCATGTAGTTGTTGACCAGCGGCCGGTACTTGTCGGTGCCGCCATCGATCTGGTCCGCCGCTTCCGGCTTGTAATCCTGCAGCAGCCCGTCGGCTGCGGCGCGCTGGACGAAGGGCGGCAAGGTCACCAGCACGTCGGCCTGCGGGTTCGACTTTTCCTTGGCGACGCGCTCGACGACACCGCCCGAGCCTGCCTCGATGTACTGCACGGTGATGCCGGTGGCTTTGGTGAAGGCGGCGAATTCGGTCTCGAACCAGCTGCCATTGCCGTCATGCAGGCCGTCGGCGGAATAGATGGTGACGACACCGTCGGCGAACGCCGGTCCGACAAGAGCCGACGACGACAACAGCGACGCGGCGAAGGCCATAACTATGGTTGCATTGCGCGATTTCATGATCAGTTCCCCTGTGATTGATGGCACATTCTGCGATGCACTGTGACGATCTCGCCTGTGGGCCGGAGGCTCATGCGGCGCCGTTCGATCTCGTCGTTGTGGCAACTCTGGGGATTGGCAATCGATAAGTAAAATCTATTTATTTTATGATAGACAAAGTTCTTCTGATAGTTGTCATGGAATTGTCGCAACGCTGTCGTGGCGGCAATCCGGGCTCGCCGAAGGCCGGTAATTGGCGGCAGAGGTGGCGGTGGTCAGGCGAATGTGACGCCTGCGGTCTGCGCCCGCAATCGCGGGTCGAACGAGCGGACAGTCACCAGCCGGCCGTCGAGGATTTCGAAGCAGCGGGCGAGCGTGTCGTCTTCGAGGCGACGCATCGCCTCCTGCGTGAAGAAGGTGAGATGCGGGAACAGGATGACGTTGTCGCGGCCGAACAGCGCGCTCATCGGATGACCCGATTTGGCCAGCGGTTCCACCGAATAGACGTCGAGCCCGGCGCCGCCGATGCGCCCCGAGATGATCGCCTCGACAAGGGCGGCCTCGTCGACCAGCGCGCCGCGCGAGACATTGACGATGATGGCGGAAGGCTTGAGGCAGGCGAGCTCGGCCTTGCCGATCAGGCCGCGCGTCCTGTCGTTCAGCACGCAATGGATGGAAACGAAGTCGCAGACACGAAGCATGGCGTGGAGGTCATCCATCTTTTCGACGCCGGCATTGCTCATCGTTGCGGCATCGACACCGGGATCAAAGCCAAGCACCCGCGCGCGAAACCCCTGCCCGGCCATGCGCGCCATGCTGCGGCCGATCTTGCCGCAACCGACGAGCCCAAGCGTGGCGCCAGACATGTCGCGTCCCAGCTAGCGCTGCTCGGGCCAGATCCAGCCGTCGCGCGACACCGCCGCGGTGATGGCTGGCAGCCGCTTGGCCAGCGCGATCATCAGCGCGAAGGCGCCTTCGGCGACGGTCTCCTCGGCATAGTCCGGCACGTTGACGACAGGAATGCCGCTCCGCATCGCGGCAGGGATGTCAATGGCATCGATGCCGACGCCATATTTGACGATGCCCTTCAATTTGGGCGCCGCGTCGATCACTCTGGCAGTGACCGGCGTGTAGCACATGAGCAGAAGGTCGGCGTCGGCGACCGCGCTGACGAGATCGGCTTCGGGGATGCCATCCGGCAGCGTCACCAGTTCGACGCCCCTCGCCCGCAAGCCGGCGTCGATTTCAGGGCATTCGAGTTCACTGTCGGTGCGCACGGCCTTCATGGTCAGGCCGTCAGCACGGCGGCCTCGACGATGTCGAGCGCGTGGTCGAGATCGGTTTTCGAAATGACCAGCGGCGGCGACAGCGTCAGCACATTGCCTTGGCTGACCTTGAAGCTCAGGCCTTGTTCGAGGCAGGCGTAGAACACGCGCTCGGCGAGATCGCGCGCCGGCTGGCGCGTGGCGCGGTCCTCGACCAGCTCGACGCCGACCATCAGTCCCCGCCCGCGCACATCGCCGACATGGGGCGAGCGCGCCATCAGGTCGTGCATGCGTCCCAGCACGTGCCGGCCGAGTTCGGCCGCGCGCTCGACCAGCCCTTCTTCCAGGATGATGTCGATCGTCGTCAGTGCGGCGCGCGTCGTCACCGGGTTCTTTTCATGGGTGTAGTGACCGATGGCGAAGCCGCCGGTGACGTCGAGGTCGCGGCGCGCGATGACGGCGGCGATCGGCAGGATGCCGCCGCCGAGCGACTTGCCGAGGACGACGATGTCGGGCGTCACGCCATCATGCTCGTGCGCGAAGAATTTGCCGGTCTTGCCGAGGCCGGTCGGGATCTCGTCGAAGATCAGCAGCGTGCCGTGCCGGTCACAGGCCTCGCGCACCCGCTTCCAGAAGCCGGGCGGCGGCGGGTTGGGTGTCGCCCGCATCGGCTCGGCGACGACCGCCGCCACGTCCTGCTCGCGGCCAAGCACGTAGGCGATCATGTTGGCGCAAGCGAGCCCCGAAGCCTCCAGGGAATCGTGGCCATAGGGGCAGCGGTAACCATCCCACGGCGCGACATGTTCGGTGCCGGTCATCATCGGGCCGGCGATGTGGGAGCGGAAGGTCGCCTCGCCGCCGACGCTGGCGGCACCGAAGCCAGCGCCGTGAAAAGCATCCCAGAACGACACGGTCTTGAAGCGGCCGGTCGCGGCGCGGGCGATCTTCAGCGCGACCTCGATGGCGTCGGAACCACCGGTGGTGAACAGCACCTTGCCGAGATCACCCGGCGCCAGAGTGGCCAGCTTCTCGGCCAGTTCGACGGCGGGTTCGCAGGTGAAGCGGCGCGGTGCGAAGCAGAGGTCGTCGAGCTGCTTCTTGATCGCGGCCACCAGCCTCGGATGACCATAGCCGAGGTGATGCACGCTGTTGCCGTGGAAATCCATGAAGCGGCGGCCGGCGGTATCCTCGATCCAGATGCCTTCGGCTTTTGCGATCGTCGATAGACAGGGGCTGGACAGGCTCTGGTGCATGAAGGCGGCAGCGTCGCGATCGAGCAGGCCGCGGATCCGCGGATCGTCCTGCCCGGCATCCCAGCGGCCGCGCGCCGCCGTCGTGTTGGAATCGCCCTCGGTATGCACAAGTTCAGATATCGCGGCCATCATGGTCTCCGAAACGCGAATGAGGGAGCGACGAGCGCCCCCTCGATTGTTCTGCTCGCCAATGCCGTCCGGTCAGGACCAGGGCAGCGAAAATGTCTTCACATTGGTGTAGCTCTTCATCGCCTCGATGACGCCTTCCTTGTAGCCATTGCCCGAATCCTTGATGCCGCCGAACGGCGACATCTCGATGCGGTAGCCCGGCACTTCCCAGATGTTGACGGTACCGACCTCAAGGCCTGCGATGTATTTCTGCATGCGGCGGAAATCATTGGTGCAGACCCCCGACGACAGGCCGAAGGCGGTCGAGTTGGACAAAGCGATCAGCGCATCGTCATCGTCCGGCGCGCGAACGATCGGGATGATCGGCCCGAACGTCTCTTCCATCACCAGTTCGGATGTGTGCGGCACGCGATCGACGACGATCGGCGGCAGCAGCGCGCCCTGCCGGCCCGGATTGTAGAGGATTTCGGCGCCCTGTTCGGCGGCCATGTGGACACGGGCTTCGAACAGTGCAGCAGCCTTCTCGTGCACGACGGTGCCGAGGTCGGTCGAGCGGTCCATCGGGTCGCCGAAGCGGATCTTCTTTGCCCGCTCCAGCACCAGCGGCACGAAGCGGTCGGCGACGCTTTCCTGGACGAGGATGCGCTTGACCGCGGTGCAGCGCTGGCCGGAGTTTTTCGTCGCTCCGGCCACCGCCAGGTCCGCCGCCTTTGCCAGATCGTCGTCCGACAAATCGTTGAGGATGATCAGCGGGTCGTTGCCGCCCAGCTCCAGTACCTGGCGCTTGTAGCCGGCGGTGCGGGCGATCATCTTGCCGACCGGCACGCCGCCAGTGAAGGTGATCAGGTCGATGTTCCCGTTGGTGATCATCTCGTTGCCGATATCGGTCGGCCAGCCGGTCACCACCGACAGCATTTCGGGCGGCAGGCCGGCTTCGTAGAGAATGTCGGCCAGCAGCAACGCCGTCATCGGCGTCAATTCGGTCGGCTTGACCACCACGCAATTGTTGGTGGCGATTGCCGGCGCCACCTTGTGCGAGACCATGTTGAGCGGATGGTTGAACGGCGTGATCGCCGAGATCGCCTTCAGCGGTTCGCGCGTGGTGAAGATCTTGCGCGCCTTGCCGTGCGGGGTGAGATCGCAGGAGAAGATCTGGCCGTCGTCCTGGATGCACATCTGCGCCGACAGCGTGAACACGTCATAGGCGCGGCCGACCTCATAGAGCGAGTCGGCCTTGGAGATGCCAAGCTCGAGCGTGATCAGATCGGAGATTTCTTCGCGGCGCGACGCCAGCGCTTCGGCGGTACGAAACAGGATCTGCTGGCGCTCGTAGCGCGTCAGCTTCGATCTGTAGCCGGCGGCGATCTCGAAGGCCTGGCGAGCATGCTCGGCGCGCCCGGCCGGGACGGTGCCGATAACGGTGTCGTTCCAGGGGTAGCGCACCTCGACGACACCGTCGGCATCGACTTTCTTGCCGGCAATGCGCATCGGCTCGTGGCGGACCTTGATGGCAGGGTCAAGCTTGGTCATGTCAGTGTTCCCGGTGCTCAGAGAGCAACATTGATCTTTTGTCGGCGAGGCCATCGCGCTTTGGCAATGGCTTCCCCCACTCCGTCGCCGCTTCGCGGCGCCACCTCTCCCCCCTCCGGAGGGAGAGGAAGGGAGCCAAGGCCGGCGAGCTCAGCACCCTTCCTCTCCCCCGTCGATCGGGGGAGAGGTGGCCCGAAGGGCCGGAGTGGGGGTCGACCAGCACCATCATGGACGGCGACACACCCTACTGGCGCCCAACCCAACCGTCACGCCAGTGCCGCCGCCATGGTGGCGTAGTAGAAGGCGTCGAAGTTTCTCAACACAGGTTCGTTCGGCAGTTCCGGCAGCACCCGGTTGACGATGAACGGTACCTCCTGCTCGGTCAGCCCGCCATGCGAGCGCAGCGGTTCGTTGAGCGCTGCCAGATCATGGCGGTGCTCGCTGGTGCCGATGGTCTTGTTCTCGGTCGAGATCAGCACGATGTCGCCGATGCGGTCGGCCGGCAGTTCGAAGCGCTCGCAGGCGGTCGGGCTGTCGACGACCAGCATGATGCCGTCGATCTTGGCCAGCCTCGCCATGATATCGGCCTGATCGGCGCCATCAGGCAGATAGGCGGTGGCAAACGAGCCGAGCGCGCCATGGTGCACGACATAGGGGTCGGTGATCGGCAGGATGACGCGGGCGGCGTCCTTGCCTAGCCATTCGTCGAGCAGGTCCTGGACATAGACGACGTCGGGCGAGCCATCCGCCTTGTGCTTGGGCTTCATGCCATGGTCGGCGGTGACGACGATCGCCGCGCCCAGCGCATCGAGCTCGGTCAGGTACTTGTCGAACATTTCGTAGAAGGCGTTGGCCTGTGGCACACCAGGCGCGTATTTGTGCTGCACGTAGTCGGTCGTCGTCAGGTACATGATGTCGGGGCGGAACTCCTTCAGCAGCTGGACGCCTGCGGCGAAGACGAATTCCGACAGTTCGGCCGAATAGACCTCCGGCACCGGCAGCCCGAAATGCTTCGAGGCGTTGTCGATGCCGTGCTCGGCTTTGGTCGTGGCGTCCGACTTCTCCGCCGAGAAACACAACGCGCGGCCTTCATCGAAGGCGAGGCCTTTGCCGAGCAGCGCACGCAATTTGTCCTTGGCGGTCACCACGGCAACCTTGGCGCCGGCATCATAGAAGGCCTGAAAAATGGTCGGCGCGCGCAGGAAGCGCGGGTCGTTCATCATCACTTCCTTGCCGGTCTCGCGCTCGTAGAGGTAGTTGCCGCAGATGCCGTGCACTGACGGCGGGCGGCCGGTGGCGATCGACAGATTGTTGGGATTGGTGAAGCTCGGAATGACCGAGTGCGCAAAACGCACCGTGCCCTTTTGCTTGATCCTGACCAGCGCCGGCATCAGCCCGGCCTTGATCGCTTCGTCGAGATAGGCCGGTTCGCAGCCGTCAAGGCAGATGGCGATCGCCGGCACACGCGGCCAAGCGTAAGTGCGGCCGTTGACCGCGACGTTGATGGGAGACATCTGGTTCATCGAAAATCCTCGAAAATCAGCCGCTTCAGGCGGCGAGTTTGGCGCGCTCGGCGATTGCCGCGGCGGGTGGGGCGGCGGTGTCGACGCCCATTTCATGCAATGAGAAAGCTGCCGCCTCGACGACGCGGCGCATGACATGCTCATCCATCTGGCCGATGCAGCCGACGCGGAAGCTATCGACGGCGGTCAGCTTGCCCGGATAGATGATGAAGCCCTTGTCCTTCATCAGATCGTAGAAGCGGTCGAAGGCGAAATTGGCGTGAGCCGGGTTGAAGAAGGTGACGATGATCGGCGACAGCCAGCGGTCTTTCAGCAATGTTTCGAAGCCGAGCTCGCGCATCCCGGCCACCATGACGTCGCGGTTCCTGGTATAGCGGGCGCCACGCCCGGCAACGCCGCCTTCCGCCTCGTGCTGGCGCAGAGCTTCGAGGAAGGCGGCGACGACATGCGTCGGCGGCGTGTAGCGCCACTGGCCGGTCTTGTTCAGGTGCGCCCACTGCGCATGGACGTCGAGCGACAGCGAGTGGCTGCGGCCCTTGGCGGCTTCGAGCTCGTCCTTGCGGGCGATGATGAAGCCGAAACCCGGCACGCCCTCGATGCATTTGTTGGCCGACGAGACCATCGCCTCATAGCGGATCTCGTTGACGTCGAGCGCGACGGCGCCGAAGGCGCTCATGGAATCGACCAGCAATTTGCGGCCCTTGGCATGGACGGCTTGCGCAATCTCGGCGACCGGGTTGAGGATGCCGGAACTGGTTTCGCAATGGATGGCGATCACATGCGTGATGGCAGGGTCGGCCTCAAGCGCCGCCGCCACCTCGTCGCCGCGCGGCGGCAGATAGTCGCCTTTGTCGATCAGCGTGTAGGCGCGGCCGAGATACTGCATGGTCTGCGCGGCGCGCAGGCCGTAGGCGCCGTTGGCCAGGACCAGAACCTTGCCGTCCCTGGGCACGAACGAACCCAGCATCGCCTCGACGCAGAAGGAACCGCTGCCTTGCATCGGCACACAATCGAACTCGCCTTGCGTGTCACCGGTCAGCGCCAGTAGGCGGCGGCGCATGTCTGATGTCATGGCGCGGAAGTCGCCGTCCCAGGACCCCCAGTCGCGCAGCATTGCCTGCTTGACCGAATAGGCCGTGGTGAGCGGTCCTGGGGTCAGCAGATACGGCTCACCCAGCGCCGGCCTGGCCAGCGGCTCCGTGGCAAATTTCGTCTCGGCGAGCATATTGTCCTCCGCTCGATCTGCTTTTCGATGTGGCCTTATTCTTGGCCTGAATGACATATTTGTAAAATCGTTATTTTGTATCGAAGTATCGATTCTAACGATGGGTAAAAATTGCCACTCGCGAGCGGCGAATGCCGCCCGTCAGGCCAGCGCGGGCGCTATTGCGTCCGCGGCCTCACCGCCCCTCGCCAGCCGGCTTTCAAGCAGATCACCGCTCTGCGTCAGCAGCGGATAGGCGACCGAAGCCATCAGCGAATTGATTTCCTTCAGCGCCCGCACCGCCTCCAGATGGATGTCGCTGGTGTCGATGCTCTGCGGCATTCCCGACTGCAGGCGCCTGAGGTGGCGATCATGGCTCATGCGTTCCAGCTTGCGCATCCTTTCCTTCTCGACGACGAGTTGCCGCGCCGACTCGAGATCGCTCGACACCAGCACGTTGAGTGCAAGCTGCATGTTGGCCATGACACGGTTGTGAAGCCCGGCCAGTTCGCTCCAGCCGTCGCGTGAAAAGCGCAGGTTCTTGTCACGCAATTCCCCGGTGAGCACGAGCAGGTTCTTGGCAACGATGTCGCCGGCGCGTTCGAGATTGATGGCGAAATCGGTGAGCTCGATGCCGCGCTGCGCCTCGGCAGCTGTCATGCTGCCGCGATTGACTTCGGCAATGTAGAGCTTGATCTCGGTATGGGCGCGGTTGACCTCGTCATCGAGCTTCTGTGCCTGGCGGATCTGGTCGGCGGTGCCGGCGTCGAAGAAATCCATCACCGGGCGCAGCATCACTTCGACGACCTCGCCCATGCGCAGCAATTCGCGGGTCGCACTGGCCAGCACAAGACCGGGTGTGCGCATGACGGTGCGGTCAAGCGCGCTGGTGCGGCGTGACATGAGATCCACGCCCTCCCCTGCCTTTGCCGCCGGCCTGTCGGGGATCAGCAAGGTGACCAGCCGCTCCATCATGCCGGTGAAGGGCAAACAGCTGACGATCAGTGCCAGATTGAAAGCGAGATGCAGATTGACCAGCTGGCGGCCTTCGGTTGCGCCGAACAGATATGCGGGAAACACCACCGCCTGGAGAGCGAACAAGGCGGCGAGCGCGGCTATCCCCCGGAAGATCAGATTGCCGAGCGGGACACGCCGTGCCTCTACGGCATCGCCGCGCGTCAGCCACACCGCGATCAGCGCGCCGCCGCAATTGGCGCCGAGGATGAAGAACAGGCCGACCTCGACCGGCAAGACGCCTTGCGCGGCAAGCGTGACGAACAGCAGGATCGCCGCCACGCTGGAGTGGATCAGCCATGTGAACAGGGCCGCGGCGGCAAAGGCGGTGAAGTAATCCGCGCGCAGATAGGAAATCACCAGCGGCAGCAATGTGCTCTGCCGCATCGGCGCGGTCGCCTCGCCGATCATGTGCAGCGACAACAGAACGAATGCGATGCCCATCAGGATGCGCCCGCTTTGTTGGACGCCGCGCACCTCGAATTTCAGGACCATCGCGCCGCCAACCAGGATCAGCGCCGGCACCAGCCAGCTGAGGTCGAACGACAGCACCTGGACGACCAGGGCTGAACCGAGGTCGGCGCCAAGCAGGATCGCCAGCCCACCGGCGGTCGAAACCATGCCGCTGGCGGCAAACCCGGCCGCCAGCATGGCAACGGCGGTGGAGCTCTGCAGCAGCACCGCAAGCACGGTGCCGGCACCGGCTGACCTGAGCCGTGCGCCCCGCGCCTGCCTCAGCGCATCGCGCAACGCGGGACCGCAGGCGCGCTCAACCCCTGTGCGCACCATGCGCACCGCCCACAGCAGCAACATGACGGCGCCCGCCAGATGCAGCAGAATGATGGAAAATTGCATGGCCGCGCCTCCAACGGCCGGCAGAGACGTCGACCCATAGTAAGGCTGATGGCCGACCACGCATAAGTCAAATCGTTCATTTCTATCTTTTAGTTAGCACACCTTATGATAGACTGCCGACGATTTCGGGAATTTCGGAGGTATAGAAGATGCGCTACGTCCAGCTGCGGGCCTTTCACCAAGTGGCCATTTCCGGCGGTTTTTCGCGGGCTGCCGAAGCGCTGTTCCTGACCCAGCCGGCGATATCGGATCAGGTGCGCAAGCTCGAGGAAGAGTATGATGTGCTGCTGTTCAACCGGAACAAGAAGCAGGTCACGCTGACCCATTCGGGCCAGAAGCTGCTCGAAATAACCCACCGCATGTTCGATACCGAGCAGCAGGCGCTCGAGCTTCTGACGGAGTCACGCGCTTTGCGTTCCGGCACGCTGCGCATCGTTGCCGACGCCGCACATCATCTTCTGCACATCCTCGGCAGCTTCCGTGCCCGCTATCCCGGCGTCCAGGTTTCGGTGCGCGCCGGCAACACCGAGACGGTGATCAGCAGCCTCTACAGCTACGACGCCGACATCGGCGTGCTGGGCGAGGTGCCGACCGGGCGCGATTTCGAGGTGCTGAAACTCAACTCGACGCCGATCATCGCGTTTGCATCCGTCGATCACCCGCTGGCGGCGAAGAAATCGCTGACGCTCAAGCAACTCGCGCAGGAATCGCTGGTCATGCGCGAGCGCGGCTCGAAGACCCGTCAGAAGCTCGAGGACTTGGCCGCTGCGTCGAAGATCGAGCTCAGACCGGTGATCGAGGCCGAGGGTCGCGAAGCCGTCCGCGAGATCGTCGCTTCGGGCGCCGGCATCGGCTTTGTCTCGGCAGCCGAATTCGGCCAGGATTCGCGGCTGGTGCCGATCGCCATCGACGCTCCCGAGACCTTGATGGATGAAGCGCTGATCTGTCTACGCGAACGCAGCGGCGGCAAGCTCGTGCGCGCGTTCCTCGACATGGCGCGCTCGATGTCGGTGGATTAAGCCGCCGCCCTCACCTCCACCACATCCGCCTTCACCCGCTCCGACTTCGGATCATAGGGGCTGCGCAAATGCGCTGTCGCGGCATGGCGATCGCCGGCGAGGTCGATCTCGAAACGGCCGCCGGTGAGAAACGCCGCGTCGACGCCGGTCTCGTTCTCGATCAATCCGAGCGCCACCGAGCGGCCAAGCGTGTGGCCGTAGGCGGCCGAGCGGACCTCGCCGACCGGTTTGCCGTCGCGCAGGATCAGTTCGCCGCCCCACAGCATGGGTTCGGCGTCGTCGAGTGTGAACAGCACCACGCGCTTTGCCGGTGCTGCCGAGGGCCTTGCCTCGACGAGCGCGTCGCGGCCGATGAAACCATCAGGCTTGTCCATCGCGACAGCGAAGCCAAGCCCGGCCTGCCAGGGGTTGATATCAGGCGTCAATTCACGGCCCCAGGCGCGAAAACCCTTTTCGATGCGCAAGGCGTCGAGTGCGTAGTAACCGGCATCGGTCAAGCCAAATTCGCGGCCGGCCTCATGCAACGCCTCATAGACACCGACGGCGAATTCGGTCGGCACGATCAGTTCCCAGCCGAGTTCCCCGACATAGGTCATGCGGTTGGCATAGGCGGTGGCGTAGCCGATATCGATCTCGCAGATGGTGGCGAAGGGGAAGCCGGCGTTGGAAAGATCCGCCGAGGACAGTTTGCCCAACAGATCGCGCGATCGCGGCCCCATCAAGGCCAGCACCGCGTAGGACGAGGTGACGTCGGTCAGAATGGCATGGGCATTAGCCGGGATGTTTTTAACGATCCAGTCGGCATCGTGGACCGCTTGTGCGGAGCCGGTGACGATGAGGAATTTTTCGGCACCCAGCCGCATCACGGTGAGATCGCTTTCGTAGCCGCCACGCGCATTGAGTACGCCCGTGTAAACAGACGTACCGACCGGTACATCGATATTGCCGGCGCAAATCCGGTTGAGCACGACGCAGGCGTCGCGGCCTTGCACGAGAAGCTTGGCGAAGGAGGTCTGGTCAAAGATGGCGACGGCTTCGCGCGTCGCCTTCATCTCGAGGCGAACCGCCTCATGCCAGTTCTGGCGGCCGAAGGCGTAATCGTTCTCGGCCTTCTCTCCCGGGGCAGCGAACCAGTTGGCGCGCTCCCAGCCCATCTTGGAGCCAAAGCACGCGCCCTTGGCGGCAAGCCGGTCGTAGAGCGGCGAGCGGCGGAACGGCCGTGCGGTGTCCAGTTCGCGGTTCGGCCACGGCATGGCGTAGTGCAGGCCGAGCGTTTCCTTGACCCGGTCATGCAGCCAGCGCGGATTGTTGTTGAACGCGGCGAAGCGCCTGATATCGACCGGCCACAAATCCATGGTCGGCGTGCCGTTGACGATCCATTCGGCCAACGCCCTGCCCGCACCGCCGGCGCTGGCGATGCCCATCGAATTGAAGCCCGCGCCGACATAGAAGTTCTTGAGCTCCGGCGCCTCGCCAAGGAGAAAATTGTTGTCCGGCGTGAAGCTCTCGGGACCGTTGTAGAATTTCTTGACCTCGGCCTCAGCCAATTGCGGCACGCGGACAAGCGCGTTTTCCATCAGGATTTCGAACTGATCCCAATCGTCCGGCAACAGCGCGAACTCGAAATTCTCCGGAATGCCGTTCATGCCCCATGGCTTGGCATGCGGCTCGAAGCCGCCCATCACCAGGCCGCCGACCTCTTCCTTGAAATAGATGAAGCCGTCGGGGTCGCGCATGACCGGCAGGTCCGGATGCACGCCCTCGATCCTGCCGGTGACGATGTACATGTGCTCGGCCGAATGCAGCGGCACCGAGACGCCGCACATCAGCCCGACCTTGCGCGCCCATTGGCCGGCGCAGTTGACGACGATCTCGGCGGTGATGTTGCCGCGGTCGGTCTCGACGCCGCAGGCGACGCCGTTCCTGACGCTGATGCCGGTGACCTTGACCCGCTCGATGATCCTGGCGCCGCGATTGCGTGCGCCCTTGGCCAGCGATTGCGTGAGATCCGTCGGATTGGCCTTGCCGTCACCCGGCAGCCAGACGGCGCCGACCAGATCGTCGGTCGCCATGACCGGCCACAGATCGGCTGCCTCCTTCGGCGAGATGACGTCGATGGCGACCCCTTGAGCGCGCGCCGACGCGGCCGTGCGTTTCAGCACCGTCATGCGGTCGGCGGTACGCGCCACCGACAGCGAGCCGCAATTCTTCCAGCCCGTGGCCAGCCCGGTCTCGGCCTCCAGCTCGCCATAGAGCTGCGTGGAGTATTTGATCAGGCTGGTCATGTTGGAATGACTACGCAACTGACCGACAAGGCCGGCGGCATGCCAGGTGGTGCCGCCGCTGAGCTGCCCCTGCTCGAGCAACACGACATCGGTCCAACCAAGCCTGGTCAGATGATAGGCAACGGAGCAGCCGATGATGCCGCCGCCGACAATGACGACGCGCGCTTGCGTGGGGAATTCGTTTGCCATGGGACATCCTGCCGTTTTGACACCGGCTGGATCATAGCAGGCGAATCCCAAATATCAACACAAAATGCCACAAAATATCACATCACGATGCAACCATCAGCTCAGGCCCTTTGCGCGCAATCGCTTCAGCGATGTCCGCCTGCGGTTTCGCATCGACAATCACGCCGGCGGCGCGCTCGAAATTCGGGATTCTGAGCGGCGTCAGTTTTGCGAACTTGCTGCTGTCGAGAACGAAGTAGGTTTTCGCGGCAAGTGCGATCATCCGTCCTCGCTGTTCGGCGCCGGCGCGGGTGAAGTCGGTGACCTCGCCGTCGGGCGAGAGCGCGCCGCCGCCAAGGAAGGCGATATCGACGCGAAAGCGCGACATGGCCTCGAGCATGTCGATGCCGGACGCCGCCTCCTCCCCCGGGTCGATTTCGCCACCCAGCATATGCACGCGCATGCCTGGAGCGTGGCACAGGAGAAGCGCGATGGGCAGGCTCGCGGTACAGATGGTGAGATCGCGCAGGTCGGTCATGGCTTGTGCCACGGCCAGCGTGGTTGTGCCTGAGTCGAGGAAAACCACCATTCCGTTGCGGATGAGCCCTGCGGCCACCCTGCCGATCGCGGCCTTGCCGCGGGCATTTTCCTGGCTGCGCAGGCTCATCGCCGGTTCGCTCGGTTCGAAACGAGCGGCGCCGCCATGCACGATGCCGAGCTGCCCCTTGTCCGACAGCAGCTTCAAATCACGGCGGATGGTTTCGCGCGAGACATCGAAGAACCCGGCCAGTTCGGCGACACTGACAGACCCCTGGACGCCCAGCCGCCGCAGGATCTCTTCGTGGCGACGCGGGGCAAGGGCACGCGCCGGCAAGCTGCTGTCGGGGGACATGGTGATGATCCTCGGGTCGAGTATCGATGTTGCAATATGTGGCAGTGAACGTGCGCGGAGGCAACCGGCGCTGGAGCCCGAGCCACGCCGTCAGGATTTTCGCGACAGGCCATCTTCCTTGATCGCGCTGACCAGCGTCTCGCTTCCTTCGCGAAGATGCTGCCTCAGAATGCTTGTGGCCTTGTCGCCGTCGCGCCGCCGGCAGGCGGCCAGCAGGTCGCGGTGCTCTGTCTGCGAGCGGTTGCGATAGTCCAGGTTCGACAGCAGGATGCGGACGTAGCGATCGGCCGCATTGTGGTGCGCCTCGATCAGGCCGAGCAATCGATGGTTGCCGCAGGCGTCGTAGAGAGCCAGATGAAAGCCCTTGTTCAGTGCGCCCCAACGGCCGACATTGCGCTCCGCGTCGATCTGATCGAGCACCTGTTCCGCCTCATCGAGCTTCGCGGCAGCGAGGCTGGGTACTGAGAGCCGGAGCGCCTCGCTTTCGAGCAGCTCGCGCAGCGCATAGATTTCACTGATCTCGGCGCTGTCCATCCGGGCGACCTGCGCGCCCTTCGTCGGGTGGATGGAAACAATGCCCTCGGCTTCCAGCTGGCGAAGGGCATCACGAATGGGCATCCGGCTGAAGCCGAACTGCTCGGCCAGCTCGTCCTGGCGAAGCGGAGTGCCTGCTTTGATGGTTCCATTGGCAATGGCCTCGCGCAGGACATTCGCGACCTGCTCGGCCACGGTCCGCGGCCCCTGCATCACGCTTTCCGCAAATCCTCGCAATCGATGCTCCCGTTCACGTGGTACCAGCCTAATGAAAAATCCTCTTTGTGGATATAAGTATGCCTGTATACGCACCGCTTTTGCGCCGAGCGGCACCAGGAAGGCCGCAAAGTGTGAAAGCGCGGCTCGCCCAATTCTGCAGGCGTTCAGCCGACCTGCGGCAGCTCAAGCGCCGAGCGCATCCGGCCGACGCCACGCTTGTAGAGCATCGCGCCCTGGGCCGGCGCGAGCAGATCGGCATGCGGCGTGAAACCCGCGACGCGCTTGTTGAAGGCGATCTCGCCACAGCCGGGAACCAGGCAGTCGTGTTTTCCCTTCGGGCATCGATTGAAGTCGCAGAGCCGACCCAGATAGTTGTCGCTACCGGGTTCGATCAGAAAAACATCCAGCTGGTGATTGGCAACGCTGATCCCTGTTCCCCTCTCAAACGCGTCGCGCAGGGCAAGAGTGGCGGCGCGGCGCAACTCGCCAAGTCCTTCCTGCGAGTCGAGCCAGAGTGCCAGATCGAGATCGCTGCATTCATGCCAGACCTCGATCCGTGCGCGCCGGAATTCGCTGAAGCGCGGCACCTCTTTCCAGAGCGGCTTCGCGACCGAGCCTATGACGGCCACCGTCGCCACCTCGCGGAAGCGCGTCCAGGCATCGGTGACGACATCCGCCGCCGCGCGGAACTGCCGCTGGCGTTCCAGCATGTAACGGTCTTGTTCCTCGATCGCCGCTCGTCGCATGTCAGGCCAACAGTTTCATGAAATTGCGCCTGCGGGCGAAGCGGGCCTTTACATCCGCCAGGTAAGCGGCGTGTTCGGATGCCCCGCGCAGGCCGGCCATACGGCCGATCAAGACTGCCGCTTCCGCATAGGCGTTGTTGCCGCCAAACTGAGCCAGCTGGTTGACCCGCTCCGCATAAATCTTCAGTGCTTCGCGCGGATGCGTGGCTTCGCTGGCCTGCGCGAGCTTCTCCTTGAGCCCTTCGGAAGCGCCATGTTCACGCGTGTTCGCCCACGCCAGGTCAAACTGCATCTCCTCGATCAGGATGCTGATGAGCAGATCGGCCGGATAATGCCACGCGGATGGCTTCTCGCGCGCCAGCCTGGATTGGAGACGCGAGACCGCTCGATCGCGTGCTACCGTGCCCCCCGCCTTGCACAGCCGCTGATACAGTTCCAGGCTCGGCGCCTTCTCGAATGCGCGCCACAGATGCACTTCGGCGTCAGCATCGCGACCGGCTGTGGTCAGCAGGTCGACTGCAAAGAAAACGAGCCGATCGTCGGGCCGATCGTCCTCGAATATCCACAGGCCATCCTCGGCCCTGCGCAAGGCCTCTTCCGCCCTCCCCTGCGAGAGGCAGAATTTGGCGATTTGCAGATAGGCTTGCTGTGAGGACAGGTGCTTGGCGCGAAGCGCGATGCGAGCCTCCACATCGCCATCGCGTTCGGCAAAGAAGTCGAGGATTTCCTGGAGCCTGAAATGGTCCCCAGGCAGTACGTGACCCGCCCGGTTCTTGCCGGCGGTTGCGGGCAACTCATCCCAGGCCTCGGTGGCAAGGCGACGGTATTCAGCCAATCCTTCTTCGCCGAGTATGTCGCCATAGCGCCCGGCCGCGCCGCCGAAGGTGTCGTAGCCACCATTCATCTCGCGTGCGAAAAGGTCACGCGCCAGGGACAAGGGTTCGCAAGGCGCCTCGCGGGCAGCGTTGCCATGAATTTCGCATGCCCGGTCGAGAAGTGGGGCGCAATGGCCATCGGAATCGTCCACATCCTCGATGGCAGCCTCGATCCTATCGATGGCTCGCATCGCGAGACGCATAACGATGCCGGCATGCTTGCTCGATACCGAGGCGATCACATCGAGTGCCTCGTCGACACCTTGCGCCCAGTCGGGCGCCTCGCTGTAGTCGATGAAGCCATTCGTGGCGGTTGCGCCATCGATCAACTTGCCGAGGCGCGCCTCGAGGGTCGCCTCATCGCCGTCCTGAGTGGCCAGCGTGGTCATCTCCAGCCTCCGCAACAGGGTCGGGTCGCGCTCGGCAATATCCATGATCATGTCGACAAGTGCTGCCTTGTCCTTACCCTCCAGATGTTCGCGAATACGCGCGAACACGCTTGCACCTTCCGCTTCGCCATCGCTGCCCGCCGCATTTGCCGCCAGCGCTGTTGCCACCAAATGCTTGCAATAGCCCCAATCGCCGAAGGCACGGCAGGAACACGAACCATCAACGGACTCGCCACGCCCCATCAGCTCAACGCGGTAGTCCTCCGTACCGGCAACCTGCGCCAGCACCCGCTTCGGCCCAACAGTCAGCAGTTGCACCAGCCCGTCACGCCAATAGGCTTCGCCGCGCGAGAACACCTTGTTGCCGACAAGGTCGCGCAGGGCGTCAACCTCGAAACGGGGTATGCTCTCGCGGTTCATAGCGGCGGCTGCAGCCTTGGATCGGTTTCGATGAGACGCAGGGCCTCATCGAGTGTGACGGCCGCATGCAGTCGCCACCATGTTCCGGTGTGCCTGTACCACATAGCGTTAAACCGGGTCTCGGCGCGATGCTCCTCCACATGGTCCAGCCGAGCGAAGGGGACGTCAAATTCTTCGCCGGCATCATCTGGAAGGCCCGAACGGTAACGCGCGGAGAAACCGTATTTGCTTCCTCGCCATTTGCCGAAAATGTCCACCAGCTGGCCAAGCGGATTCGGCCGGCCGGGTATGAACCGAGGCTTCAAAACATCGGCGACGAATCGCTCGCATAAGGTGCCCACAGCCAGCTTCTCATCGGCCGAAAGCTCTTTGACCCACATTCCCCGCGTTTCCCGCTTCGCCATTGCGATCTTTCCGAGCTGTCTGCCGCAAAGAGCGTTTCTGGCTGCTGTCAATCACGCGGCTGCCCTATAATAATCGACCGATCCGGTGAGGCAATCCGTCAGGCGCATCCGACGTCATTTGCGAGGATCGCCCTTCCGAATGTGACCGCTGACCTGCACGCCGTCCTCGGCGCGCAGGTACAGGAAACCGGGAATGGACAGCAGCGGGATGATCGCGGTCAGCAAAAACACCTGATGGAAGCGCTCCGGCGTCACGATGTGGGTTTCGCCAGCGACCAGACCCAGCACCATGGCCGCGATCGAAACGCCCAAGGAAACGCTGAGCTGCTGCAGGACGCCGCCGAGGCTGGTGGCGCGGCTGAGCTTGTCGGCCGGCAGATCGGCATAAGACAGCGTGTTGGAGGTCATGAACTGCGCCGACCGGATGATCCCGAACACAAAGACGTAGAGGCCGATCATCCAGTGCGGCGTATCGGCGTCGATCAAGCCGAAGCCCGCCACGGCGGCTGAGCCGACCACCGCGCTGCCGATCAGCACGACATTGAAGCCGAAGCGCCGCAACAATGGCGACAGCAGCGGCCGGATGAGCAAGGCGCCGAAGCTGCCGACGAATGTCAGCGAGCCCGAAGTGACCGGGCTCATGCCAAAGCCGACCTGCAGCATCAGCGGCAACAGGAAAGGCACGCCGTTGAGGCCGACGCGGCACAGGCCGCCTGCCAGCGTGCCGACCCAGAACGAACGAAATCGAAACAGCGTCAGATCGACGGCCGGTGCTGCGACGCGGCGCGCATAGCGACCGAAGGCGAGCAGCAGCAGGATTGCAGCGGCCAGCACCAGCACCGTCGCGGAAACGGGGATGATCGGCCGGCCGATGCTTTCCAGTCCGAACTGCAGCAGTGCGACGCCGCATCCAACCATCAGGAACCCGGCGAAGTCGAAGCGTTGCACCGCTTCCTCGCGGAAGTCGTCGACGAAGCGCAGCGCGGCCAGAATGCCAAGGCAGCCGAACGGCACGTTGACATAGAATATCCAGCGCCACGATGCATAAGTGGTCAACAGGCCGCCGAGCAAAGGCCCGATCACGGGCCCCATGATGGCGGGCAAGGTCATGTAGGTCATGGCGGTGATCAGCCCGCTGCGCGGAAAGCTGCGCAGCAGGATCAGCCGCCCGACCGGCGTCATCATGGCGCCGCCCAGCCCCTGCAGGGCGCGCATCGCCAGCAGCATGCCGAAACTGTTGGCCATGCCGCACAGCGCCGAGCCAAGGGTGAAGGTGAAAAGCGCCAGCGCAAACACGCTTCGTGCGCCGAACCTGTCGGCGAACCAGCCGCTGACGGGAATGAACACGGCCAGGGTCAGAATGTAGGTGGTGATCGCAAGGTTCAGCCTGACTGGCGTCGTGTCGAGGCTGCGCGCGATGGCCGGGATCGCGGTGGTGATGATGGTGGAATCGAGCTGCTCCATCAGAAAGGCGATGGCGACGATGATCGGAATAATCAGTCTCAGCCTCGGGTCGCGCTCGGTGGCAAATTGAGGCTGTTCCAATACTGTGGCCAATTCCGTCATGCAGGCGGCTGCTCTATCCCAAAGGCAGGATCGCCTTCTGTGCGGCAAGCCAGCCGAAGCCTGATCACACGGCCTGTCTTATGGTCCGACAAATAGGCAAGCGGTAGTCATTTCCGCTGTGATGGAAGTCAACAAATTTTGACTGCCAGTCCGGCGGAGAGGAGATCGGCAAAGTCAGCGGCGATCGGCGTCCGAACTGCCGTCGCCTGAAGGTGCATTTGCGTTTACGCGCGTGCCCATCCCGATTTCGTGAAGGAACGTGTCGAGTGAGAGGCCGTTTTCTTCCCCATCTATGTCTCGCATGTACAGGAGGCATCCTCATGAAAAGGCAAATAGCAATCATCGGTTCCATCATGCTGGCGTTGGCCACGAGCGCGATCCCGTTTGCCACCGTCGCCGATGCGGCGGTCGTCAGGCACCATATTGTCCACCACGCCGCGGCCCATCACGGCAGCACGCATCGACACGCTGTGCGCGGCGGATATGGACACCGTGGCGGTTGGGCCGCCGGCGGTTGGATTGGCGACGATTGGGTTGGCGATGATTGGGTTGGCGATGAAGGCTGGATAGACGGCTACTACAATGGTTACGGCAGCTACAACGGCTATGCCGGGGACTATTGCGGAACCATCCAGTGGACGCTCGACCTCTGCGGCCCCCACGGTCCCTGATACCTGATCCGACCGCGGCTTCCCGACCGCGCCGGACAGCCGACCCGGATGTTCGGGGCGGCCGCCCTGTCATTCCGCGCTGGCCCCCGAACTGCCGCCACACGCGCTCGTGGCTTGACGTCGGAACGAACTTCAGCCACTTGTCGACTAGTATACAGGTGGTGGGCCCATGCTTGAAGTTCTCGTTCGTGCGCCGCAGTCGCTGGAAGTCCGGCAGGGCGCCATGCCAGAGCCCGGCGCCGGCGAAGTCATCGTTCATGTCAGCCGTGCCGGCATCTGCGGCTCCGACATTCACATCCTGCACGGCTCCAATCCGTTCGCCGTCTATCCGCGCATCATCGGTCATGAATTCGCGGGCACCGTCACCGCGCTCGGACGCGATGTGACCGGCATTGCCGCGGGAGACCGCGTGGTGGTCGATCCCGTGGTGTCGTGCGGCCACTGCTATCCCTGCCGGGTCGGCCGCTCCAATGTCTGCGCCAACCTCGAAGTGATGGGCGTTCACCGCGATGGCGGTTTTCGCGCCTTCGTGGCGGTGCCGGCGGCAAATGCCATACCGGTGCCGGCCAACATGCCGTTTGGACTTGCGGCACTGGCCGAGCCGTTTTCCATCGCCGCCAATGTGCTTGACCGTACCGGTTGCGGACCCGAGGACACGGTGCTGATCTATGGTGCCGGCACGGTCGGCGTCACCCTGCTGCAGGTCGCCAAGCTCAAGGGTGCGCGCTGCATCGTGGCCGACATCGATGAAGCCCGTCTCGAGCGCGCGCTTCGCTTCGGTGCCGATAGGGTGATCCACTCCATCCGCGAACCGGTGCCGGCCGCGGTGCGCGGCGAAAATGACGGTCTTGGCCCGACGCTGGTCATTGATGGCGCCGGCATCCCGGCACTTCTGGACGAGGCTTGCCGGCTGGCCAGCCCGGCGGGCCGCATCGGCCTGCTCGGCTTTTCCGATGCCCCGTCCAACCTCAGCCAGCAGGAAGTGGTGCGCAAGGAACTGACCATCGTCGGCTCGCGCCTGAACCGCCGGCTGTTGCCGCGCGTCGTCGAATGGCTGGCCGACAAGCGGCTCGACCCGCAAGGCATGATCACGCAGGTCTTCGCGGCGACGGAAGCGCGCGCCGCCTTCGACCTGATCGAGAAGGAACCGCAGCGAACGCTGAAGGTCCAGTTGGACTTCTCATGAGCCGGAATTAGCCCTCGACCAGCGCGATGGCGCGCAGCGGCGATCCGGTGCCGCCTTCGATCGCCAGCGGCAAGCTGATCAGGAAGCACAGCGGCGGCACTTCACCAAGCCGGGCGAAATTCTCGCCGATCAGCACGCCGGCTGAAAGCAGCGTATTGTGCGCCGGGAAATCCTCGCTGCCGAAACAATCGATCGACAGGCAATCCGAACCGACAATGCGCACGCCGCGCTCGACCAGCAATTCGCTCGCTTGCCGCGACAGGCCGGGCCAGTCGGCAAGAAACGCTGCCGGATCGTCCCAGAGCCGATCCCAGCCGAAATGGAAGAATACGGCGTCTCCCTGCCGTATGCGGCCATGTTCGGCCTCGAAAGCGAAAACGTGCTCCGGCTCGACCGCTTGCCGGGGCTGGCAGCCACGCGCATCGATCGTCACCATGCGGCCGAAGAAACGTTCGACGGGAATATCCGAGATGGCGGCGCCGCCGCGGACGAAATGGACCGGCGCGTCGAAATGCGTGCCGGTGTGTTCGCTCATGGCTAGCGCGTGGTTGCAGGCGACGTCGCCGCGGTCGTAGGATTCAACCATCTCCTGGCAGTAATGCGGGTGGGTCGGCCACACCGGCATGCCTTGCTTCATCGGATGCGTCAGGTCGACGAAGGAAACCGCCTTTGTTTCGAACAGGTCGGCGAGCGTGTCGGTGGCGGATGTCATCTGACGCGCGGCCTCGGCACGAGAGCGACGATCAGGATGATCAGCGCGCCGGTCAGAAGGAAGCGCACGCCGGCTTGGATACCAAAGGTGTTGAGCATGGTGGACATCAGGTTGAAGAACAATGCGGCCCCCCATATGCCGATCGCGTTGGCCTGTCCACCGGCGACGCTGGTGCCGCCAAGCACCACCACGGCGATCGATTCCATCAGATAGGCGTCGCCCATGTTGAGTGCCGCGCCGCCGCTGAAGCCGGCGAGCAGAAAGCCGGCGAGCGCGGCGGCCGTGCCGCACAGCATATAGGCCATCAGCCGCACCCCGGCGACGTTGATGCCGGCAAGCCGCGCCGCCGGTTCGCTCTGGCCGGTGGCCAGCAATTGCCGGCCCCAGACCGTGCGTTTGAGAGCGACCATGGCGACCAGCGTCAGCACCATCACCGCGATCGGCATGATCTGCACGCCGCCCAAGCTTAGCGAGGTGAACCGGGAAAGGCCTGCCGGTGGCTTCAGCGTCGCCTGGCCGCCGAGATTGAAGGCAAGCGACTGGAAGACGAAGCTCCAGGCAAGTGTGGCGATGATCGGCGGCAGCCGCAATGCGATGATGGCAAGGAAGTTCGCGGCACCGGCGACGGCGCCGACAGCAAGTGCGGCAGCGAGGCCAGGCAGCAGCATGCCATCGGACCCTTGCATGACCGTCATCGACACATAGGCGGCCAGCGTCAGCACGGACGGCACGGACAGGTCGATATTGCCCGGCCCGGAGGCGACCACGAACATCTGCCCGGTTCCCACCACGACGCTGAAAGCGCCGAAGGCGAGCGCGCCCGAGAGCGTGGCGCCGGCGCTGCCGATACCCGAATAGGCTGATGTCGCCACCCACATGGCGAGCGCGACGATGAAGCCGTAGGTCCACGGCGCGAGGCTCAATCTCCGGGTCATCGCGCCCGCTCCGACAAGAGCACGCGCCCGGCCAGCACGAGAAACAGGATGACGCCCTGGGCGCCGATCTGCCATGTCGGCGGCACCTGCAGGAAGGACAGCAACGAGCCCGCGAGCGACAGCGTCAGCGCACCGATCACCGTGCCTACCGGCGAGACGACGCCGCCGGTAAAGGCGCCACCGCCGAGGATCACTGCCCCGACGCCGAGCAGCGTATAGGCGGGCGCGACATTGGCATCGCCCGATGTGGTGAGGCCGGTGAGCGTCAGCCCGGCCAGACAGGCGAGCAGGCCGGCTGAGGCATAGACCGTGACGCGGATGCCGATAACGGACCAGCCGGCGCGCTCGACGGCGCGCGGATTGCCGCCGGCGCCGCGCAACACCGCGCCATAGGAGGAGCGCGAGATGACGAGATGGCCGGCGAGCGCCGCCAGTGCCGCCAGCCAGATCGACAGCGGCATCAAAGGCGGCTGCCAGCTCATGAACGCGGCAAGCCATACCGGCGCCGCGCCACCCGGCGCCGGCAGCAGGATGACGGCGATGCCGAGCCAGATGAAGGACATGCCCAGCGTCACGATGATCGACGGCAGTTGCCGTGAGTGGATGAGCAGGCCGAAGCCGGCATAGGCGGCGATCAGGACCAGGTAGCACAGCAGCGCGAGCGCGGGCGCGTCCTGCAGATAGAGCGCAGTGATGCAGGTGATCAGCCCGACAAAGGCGCCATTCGAAAGATCGATGTCGCCCAGCATGATCACCATCATCTGCGCCAGTGCGGCAAAGACCAGCGGCACCGAGAGCTTGAACAGCAGGTGGAAGCCGAAATAGCTCATCGCCGCCGGGCGTATGCTGAAGATGATGACCAGCATGACCAGCAGCGCCACCGCCGGCAGGCCAACCTGCAGGGCATTGAGCAAGGCCGGGCGCGCATTGGAAGAGGAACGGGCGGAAACACGGGCAGCCGTGTCAGACATGCTCGCCTCCGAACGAGGCCTGCAGGATGCGGCCGGTCTCGATGGCGTTGCCTTCCAGCCTGGTCGCGGCGCGGCCCTCGCGGAAGACATAGATGCGCTCGCAATTGGTCAGTTCCTCGAGTTCGGTCGTGTACCAGACGAAGGAACGTCCGTTCTCGGCCTCGGCGCGGATCAGCCGGTAGACCTCCTGCTTGGTGCCGACATCGACGCCGCGCATCGGATCATCGAGGAAGATCACCTCAGCGTCCGACGCCAGCGCGCGGGCGAACAGCACCTTCTGCTGGTTGCCGCCGGACAGCGACAGGATCGGCGTGTCGATCGAAGGCGCCTTGACCTTGAGCCGGTCCGACCAGGTCTCGGCCAACTTGCGGGCGGCGGCGCTTGAAATCATGCCGCCGCGCGTCAGCGCATTCAGGCTGCGGATGGTCAGATTGTCGGCGATCGACCACAGCGAGAACACGCCTTCCGAGCCGCGGTCGCCAGCGACATAGGCACCCGGCAAGGCCTCGCGCTGCCGGCGCGCGGCATAGAACATCGCGCGCAGCCGCTCGCGCTGGCCGTGGCCGTCGAGCCCGGCGAAGCCGATGATCTCGCCCTTGCCGACTTCGATGGTCAGGTCAGCGGTGTCGCAGCCGGCATGCCGGATCACCGGAGCTCGCACCGAGGCCGCCTTGCCGGCGGAGCGGTCGCGCGGCCGTTCGATGCTGCCCATCAGCTCGACCAGTGCGGCGCGTGACAGGCCGGCGGTCGGCCGCTCGGCGACGACCTTGCCGTCGACCATGACGACGGTGCGGTCACAGACGGCGAGGATCTCGTTCAGGCGATGAGTGATCAAAATGCAGGCAATGCCGCGCCCTGCGGCGCGGCGGATATGGGCGAGCAATTGTTCCGTTGCCTCGTGGCCGAGCGCCGAGGTCGGCTCGTCGAGGATGACGGCGCGCAATTTGATGCCGGTCTGCGTGAAGGCGCGCGCGATCTCGACCATCTGGCGCTCGCCGATCGGCAGGTCGGCGACTTTCCTGTCGAGATCGATGCCGTGGCCGGGGAAGATCTCGTCCAGCACCGGGCCGATCACCTGGCGCGCGCGCCGCCGCCAGCCCAAGCCGCGCAAAGGCCTGTGCACGATGCGGGTGTTTTCCGCCGACGTCAGGTTGGCGCAGAGCGACAGTTCCTGGAAGATGCAGCGCAGTCCGGCCTGCTGGGCGCTGGCCGCACTCCATGCGCCGATCTCACGCCCCCCGAGGCGAAAGCTGCCGCTGCTGCGTTCGACCGTGCCGGCAAGCACGTTCATCAGCGTCGACTTGCCGGCGCCATTGTGACCGACGAGGCCAACGACCTCGCCGGGCTTCAGATGAAAATCCACGCCGCCCAGGGCATGCACGGCATCATAGTGCTTGCGGACATCGCGCACCTCGATGAGGAGGCTGTCGGCATCGCCTGTCTCTGCTGCGTCCTTTTTGGGCGGCGTGGGATCGTTCATCATTCAGCCATGCTGCTCATTTCGGCGCGGGAACGCCCGGCAGAGGCTCCTTCTTTACGTTGGCGTCGATGATCTTGGCCACCAGCTCCTGCGGATATTCGGCATTGATGACGCCGCCCTCGGGAACCGTCTTCAGCCAGGCATCGAGGTCGGGCTGGTTGATCTGCAAGAGCGGCACCTCGACGAATTTCGGCACCTGCTTGCCGGCGAGGATCTGCTGCGCGACCCAGAACGCGACCTGCGAGACGCTTGGCGTCGCGCCGAGCGAGAAGGTCTGGTAGCCGCTGGCGTCGTGTTCCTGCTTCCACAGCGCCAGTTCGTCCTGGCGGTTGCCCATGATGATGATCGGCAGCGGCCGGTTGGCGGCCTTGAACGCCTGCGCGGCACCATAGCCATCGCCGCCCTGCGTCAGCACGGCATCGACCTGAGGCAGCGAAGGCAGGATGCCCGACACTTCCTTTTGCGCCACCGTCGCCGTCCACTGGCCATAGACCTCGCCGACGGCCTTGTAGCTGGCGTGAGCCTTCATCGCCTTCTCGACGCCTTCATGCAGGCGCTTGTCGAAACCATCGCCGGCCATGCCGCGGATTTCGAGGATGTTGGCCGGCTTGTCGCCGAGTTTGCTGGAGATGAAATCCAGTTCGGCCTTGGCATAGGAATCGAGGTTGTAGTCGACGACATAGGCACAAGGCTCGGTGACGCCGCTGGCGAAGGCGACGACAGTGATGCCGGCATTGCAGGCATCCTTGATGGCGCCGTTGAGTGCGGTGTCGGAGCCGGCAAGCACGATGATCGCGTCATAGCCCTGCAGGATCAGGTTCTCGATCTGGCTCGCCTGCTCGGTCACCGAATTGTTCGAGCTGACGACGGCGGTGGCGGCGACCTGCTTGTCGGCCACGGCCTTGGCGCCCATCTCCTCGAAACTCTTGATCATCACCTGGCGGAAGGAATTGCCGGCGTAGGAATTGCTGAAGGCGATCTTCTTGGCCGACGTGTCGCCCTTGGCGACGCCGTCATCGGCGCGCGCGCCCGTCGTGGCAAGGGTCGTGCAGGAAAGCAGCGCCGCGATAAGGAAGGCCCTGCCAGCTGTTCTGGTTCTGCTCATTTCGTTCTCCTCCTGTTGAAAGTCATAGCGTCCTCCCACCGACCATTTCGAACGAAAAATTTCACCCCAGCCCGAGATCGGGGACGGCGGCGTCTCGATGGTCGGCGAAATTCGTGTTGGGCAGCAGCGGATACCAGCCCGGCCGGCCAGGATCGCGGTCGTAGGCATAGCCGCCCAGCGAGCGGTAGAGCTCGGCATAGGTTGCGAGCTTGTCGCGATCGAGTTCGACACCGAGGCCCGGCGCCTCCGGCACGGCGATCGCACCGTTCTCGTAGCGCATCTTGCCGCCGACGATGATGTCGTCGGCGAGATGGTGGTAATGCGCGTCGGCGGTGAAGACGAGGTTGGGCAGCACGGCACCGAGATGCAGCATGGTGGCGAGCTGGATGCCGAGTTCGCCTGAGGAATGCACCGCGATACCGAGGCCGAACGTGTCGCAGATCTGCGCGGCGCGCACGCAGGCGCGGATGCCGCCCCAGAAGGTTGTGTCGAGCAGGATCACGTCGACGGCAGGGTCGCGCACATTGGTGGCGAGCTGTTCGAAATCGATGACGATGGTGTTGGTGGCCAGCGGGATGGAAAGCTTCTCGCGCAGGCGGCGCATGCCGGCCAGGCCCCAGGTCGGATCCTCGAAATAGTCGTTCCTGAGGTCCGAGATGGCCTGGCCGAAACGCAGCGCCTCTTCGACCGACAGTGCCGCATTCGGATCGTAGCGCAGCGTGTCGGCAGGGAATTCCGCGGCAAGCGCCCTGAAGCACTCGAGTTCGTAATCGGGATGAAATACGCCGGCCTTGAGCTTGTGGGCGGAAAACCCGTGTTCGGCCTTGAGCGCGCGGGCATGCTCGAGCAATTGATCGACGGTGCGGACCTCGCCCTTGCCGCTGCGGCGGTCGGCATAGCGGAAGAACAGATAGGAGGCGAAGCCGATCCGATCGCGCACGCGCCCGCCAAGCAATTGATAGACCGGCACGCCGAGCTTCTTGCCGATGATGTCGAGGCAAGCGAATTCGAGCGCTGCATGGAGCTGGGTGCGGTTGTTGTAGAGCGACGCTGTCGGATTGCAGATGGCGTAGCGCATGCGGTTGAGATCGAAAGGGTCGTGGCCGACGAGGTAGGGCTTCAGTCCGGCGAAGGCCAGCTCGGCGCCCGCGCCGCCGCCGCCCATTTCGCCGAGGCCGAGAATGCCTTCGTCGGTCTCGACCTCGACCACGGTGCGGACAAAGCGCCCCCAATGCGTGCCGTTGCTGTGCCGCAATGCTGCTTCCAGCGGAACGGTGACGGTGGTCGCCTTGATGTCCGTGATCTTCATGCCGGCTCCTCTCCCCTGGCCGAGTGGCGTCATACACACTACCATGGTAGTATGTCAATGATGTCTCGATCTTGCTTGCCGCTTGAGTTGCGACGTGCGCAGTGTCATGACCGGAGCAGTGCAGTGCCATTCACAGCAACGGATTCGTCATGGGAACCAAGCTTTCGGGGGCGACCAGGTTTTCAGGCAATGCTGCCAGGCTGAAGAACGCCGGTCAGCGCGAACCCTCGCGGGTGCTGGAGCCGGTCAACAACCGCATGCCGATCTCGCCGCAGATCTACGAGCGCCTGCGCCGAGCCATCACGACGCTGGCGATGTTGCCGTCGGAAGCGCTCAGCGAACAGGATCTCGCCCAGCAGCTCGGTGTCAGCCGCACGCCGGTGCGCGAGGCGCTGATCCGGCTTGCCGATGAAGGGCTGATCGACATCCTGCCGCAGCGCGGCAGCTTCGTCGCGCCGATCCGGCTGAGCGACGTCGAGGAAGCGCAGTTCATTCGCGAAGCGCTCGAAGTCTCCGTCGTGCAGAAGCTGGCTGGCCACGGCTCGAGCGCCTTCATCGCGGCAGGCAGGGTGAACCTTGCCCAGCAGGCCAAGGCGGTTGCCGAGGGCGACCGCGAGCTGTTCCTCGAGCTCGACGAGGGTTTCCATCGCAGCTTGTGCGAAGAGGCCGGCCTGCCCAAGAGCTGGCGGGTGATCCAGGTGGTCAAGCTGCAGATGGACCGTGTGCGCTATCTGAGCCTGCCCGAGCCCGGCCACCTCGAAACGCTGCTCGCCCAGCATGTGGCGATCTTCGAGGCCGTGGAAACCGGCGAGGCAAAACAGGCAGGCGCGCGCATGGCGGCGCATCTGCGCGAAGTGCTGCGGACGGTGCAACGGCTCAACGTCGCCCGACCGGATCTGTTTGGCCAGTGATCCGTTGACCGCCGCGCATAGTGTCATTGGCTGAGGCAATCAGGGCGATGACCTGATCCGGCTGTTCGTCAACGACGAAGTGACCGCTGTTCTCAAATGGCTAAAGGTTTCGGGACTTCGGCGGCGGATCTTTCGCTCAAGCGCGTCGAAACCATCGCTTTCGACGCCGGCAGCGAGGCCTATCTTTGCGGACCGCCGGGGATGGTGGAAGCCGCACGCGCGCGGCTTCTCGAACGCGGCCTGGTGTCGGCCCATATTTTCAACGAGGAATTCGTGCACGCCAAGGCTTGATCCGCGTATGCATGCGGGCGCTTCGTTTGCTTGGCGTCAGCCGCCGAAGCGCGGTTCCGCAACGCCCTTGATGCCAAGACCGGTGATGGCGAACAGGCTGCCCCGCAAGACGCCGTCGCCGGGAAAGCGCGGCAGCGGCGGCTTGGCCATCGAGGTGACGTAAAGGATATCGAGCTTCGGCCCGCCGAACATGACGCTGGTGATCTTCTTGACCGGCATGTCGATGACGCGGTCGATGCTGCCGTCCGGCGCGTAGCGCACCAGCCTTCCATCATAGACCAGCGCGTTCCACAGATAGCCCTCGGCATCGACCGTCGAGCCGTCCGCCGCACCACCCCGGCTGGTGTCGACGCGCACGAAGGTGCGCCGGTTGGTGGCGGCGCCGGTGGCGATATCGTAGTCGTAGGCCCAGATTTCCCCAGTCCAGGTGTCGGCGAAATAGAAGGTGCGGTCGTCGGGGCTCCAGCATGGGCCGTTGGAACAGATGATGCCGGAATCGATCCGGGTGACGGTGAAATCCGGATCGAGCCTGTAGAGACCGCCGGACGGCCCCTCTTCCATCGTATCCATGGAGCCGGCGAAGAAGCGGCCGCGCCGGTCGACCTTGCCGTCGTTGAGCCGGTTCATCGGCCTGTCCGGCTCCGGATCGTGGATCAACGTCACATCGCCGGTGGCGAAATCGAGCAGATGGAAACCGCGCTGCAGAGACACCACCGCGCCGCTGCCATCCCTGCGCAGCGCCATCGAGCCGATCTTCATCGGCACATCCCATGATCGGATCTCGCGCCCGTCGGCGGTTGCCCGAAATACCCGCCCGTCGAAACTGTCGATCCAATAGAGACGCTCCTGTTCGACGTCCCAAAGCGGCCCCTCGCCCAGTGTGGTCTTCACGTCCACCACGACTTCGATCTTCATGCCGTCCTCCTCGATATTGGCACCACGCAGCGATTGGTCAGGTCGCGTCAGAAGGCGACCTTGTCGCCGCCCTTCAATGACAGTATCTCGCGCGCCTCGTCAGGCGTCGCCACGTCCATGCCGAGCCCTTCGATGATCTTGCGGGCAAGCAAGACCTGCTCGGCATTCGACTTGGCAAGCTTGCCCTTGCCCGCCCACAGACTGTCCTCCAGCCCGACGCGGATGTTGCCGCCAAGGGCTGCTGATTGCGCGGCGATGCGAAGCTGGCTGGCGCCGGCGCCGAGCACCGACCAGCGGAACTGATCGCCGAACAGCCGGTCGGCGGTGCGCTTCATATGGGCGACGTCTTCGGGATGCGTGCCGATGCCGCCCAAAAGTCCGAACACCGACTGCACGAAGAAAGGCGGCTTCACCAACCCGCGGTCGGCAAAGTGGGAAAGGTTGTAGAGATGGGCGATGTCGTAGCACTCGAACTCGAAGCGCGTGCCGTTGTCGTAGCAGGTCGCCAGAATGTACTCGATGTCCTTGAACGAGTTGCGGAAGACGAGGTCGCGCGTCGCTTCCAGATGCGGCTTTTCCCAGTCGAATTTGAAGGTCTCGTATTTGTCGGCCAGGTGATAGAGCCCGAAATTGATCGAGCCCATGTTGAGCGAGGCGACTTCCGGTTTGAACTGGGCGGCCGGCCGCACGCGCTCCTCCACCTTCATGTAAGGACTGCCGCCGGTGGTGATGTTGATGGCGGCATTGGTGCCTTGCTTGACGCGTGGCAGGAAGCGGGCGAAGGCCTCCGGCGTCTGGTCGGGCTTGCCGGTTTCCGGATCGCGCGCATGCAGATGCAGGATCGCCGCGCCAGCCTCGGCCGCGGCGATTGCCTCAGACGCGATCTGGTCCGGCGTGATCGGCAGATAGGGCGACATGGTCGGCGTGTGGATGGCGCCCGTCACCGCGCAGGTGATGATGACCTTGCCCCTGGTCTGCTGAGCGCCGGGCTTGCGGCTCGTTTCGATCATTGTCCGTACTCCTGGTCCGATTTTTTCTTGTGCGCCGCCAGCGCCATCAGCCGGCGGTCGCGCCACACCTGCCGTTCGCCGAGGTTTTCGCGCGGTAGGCGTTCGCGGCGGTCGGCTTCGACGGTTTTCATCACCTCGCCCGCCCAGTCGACGCGGCGCAGCATCTGCGGAAAAATGTTCGAATAGATCGACTGATAGCGCTCGACATAGTCGCGCACGCCGCCGGGCGCATTGAGATCGATGGTCTCGAACGGACCCATGAACGACCAGCGCAGCGCCAGTCCGTCGCGGATGCCGATATCGACATCCTCGACGCTGGCGTAGCCGTCGGCGACAAGCCGGAAAGCCTCCTCCAGCAACGCCCCTTGCAAGCGGTTCATGATGAAGCCGTCAAGCTCGCGCTTCATCACCAGCGGCGCGTGGCCGGCGTCGATGAGGAAGGCGCGGGTTTTCTCGATCGTCTCGGGCGAAGTCCACGGCGCTGGCACGATTTCGGCCGCCGGAATGAGATAGGGCGGATTGATCGGATGCACGACCAGACAGCGGTGCCGTCCTTGCAGATGGTCGGTGAATTTCGACGGCAACAGCGCCGAGGTGGAACTGGCGATGACGGTTTGCGGATCGGCAAGTGTATCGATCAGGGAGAACACCTCCCGTTTCACCTCGAGGTTTTCGGGCGTGTTTTCCTGAACGTGGACCGCACCCGCCAGCGCTTCCGCCAGCTCGGCGACAATGGCGATGCGGCCGAGCACCGTATCGACGGACTGACCGCGCAGCAGGTCGTTGCCGGCGAGGTCGCCTAGCACGCCAGCGATGTAATCGCGCGCACCGCCTGTCGCGGCGGGCGACTGGTCCCACATGCGCACATCATGGCCGGCGCGGGCGAAGCTTATCGCCCAGGCCCGGCCGATGAACCCGCTTCCGACAATCGCGACATTGGCCATGGACCCGCTCCTCAAAGTGTTTCGACGTTGCCGTCGACGCCGAGCGACTGGCCGGAGATGTTGATGCCCGCATCGGAGAGCAGGAAGGCGACCATCGCAGCGACATCATAGGGGCTGGTCATGCGGCGCAGCGAGATGTTCTGCAGATAGCGATCCGTCATCTCCTCGTGGCTGATGCCGACCTGCTTGGCGCGTGCCGAGATGACACCTTCGATGCGCGGTCCCTCGATGATGCCGGGCAGGATGGCGTTGACCCTGATGCCATGCGGCCCAAGCTCCTTGGCGAGACTCTGCGTCAAACCGATGACGCCGAACTTGGCCGCCGAATAGGGCGTGCGGAAGGCGTAGCCATGGCGGCCGGCGGCCGACGACATCGAGACGATCGAGCCGCCGCCCGCTGCCTTGATCAGCGGCACGGCACGTCGGGCGCACAGGAACTGGCCGGTCAGGCAGATGTCGATGCAGCGCCGCCAGTCGGCCGGATCGATCTCATCGACGCCGCCGGTCGGCCCGGCAATGCCGGCATTGTTGATCAGCGCGTCGAGCCCGCCGAGTTTTTTCTCGACCGCCTCGAAAAGGCGGTCGACGTCCTCGTCGCGCGAAACGTCCGCCTTCACAGCGGCGACCAGGTTGATCTTGCCGGGAGCAGCGGCCAGCGCCTCGTCGGAAACGTCGCAGACGACGATGCGGGCGCCGAGCCGCGACAGCGTGTCGGCTATGGCAAAACCGATGCCGCCGGCGCCTGCCGTCACCAGCACGCGCTGGCCTTTCAGCCCAGTCAGAAAGTCGTCCGCCGATGCCGGCGCTCTTGTGCTCATCGTCCTGTCCTTCTCATTGCAGCCGTCTTTCGCGCAGCGCCATGACGGCGCCCAGAACGACCAGCCCGTAAAGAATTGCCCTTGTGGCGTAGGGAAGCGTGGTGCCTGCAAGCAGCATCTGCAATGCCGTCAGCAACAACACGCCGCCAAGCATGCCGAGATAGTGGCCGCGGCCGCCGGTGATCAGCGCGCCGCCGACCACCACCACGGCGATCGAGGGCAAAAGATAGTCGTCGCCCATGCCGAGGCTCGCCTGTCCCGAAAAGCCGGTCAGCATGATGCCGACAACAGCCGCGCAGACGGCCGACAGCATGTAGACCAGGATCAGCGTGCGCTCGACGCCGATGCCCGACAAGCGCGCCGCGCGCAGTCCATTGCCGATGCCGTAGACCCTGCGTCCGAACGGCGTGCGGCCGAGCAGCAGCACCGCCGCCACGACAAAGACAACCATCAGCAGGACGATCGGCGTCAGCAGGCCGGCGAGCCTGGCCGTCATGACCCAGCGCAGCATCGGCGAGGAAAAACCGGCCGGCGTTCCCTGCGAATAGAGCAGCGCGCAGCCTTGCAGGATGCCGTTGGTGGCGAGCGTCATGACGATCGGCGAGATGCCGAGATAGACGATGCCGAAACCATTGGCGAAGCCGATCGCGCAAGCCATCACCAGCACGACCGGCAAGGCGTAGACAAGGGCCGCGTCGGAGCCGTTGACCATGCCGGCCAGGACTACGCCTGAAATGCCGATCGTCCACGGCACGGAGAGATCGAGGCCGCCGGTCAGGATGACGGTTCCCTGCCCGAGCGCCAGGACGGCGAGGAAGGACGACAGCACAAGCAGCGAGTTCCAGTAGCCCGGATTGAGGATGGCGCGGCCGAGCCAGATCTGCGTGACGACCACGATGAGCAGCAGGCAGACATAGGCCGGCAGCGCATAGCGCAGCGTCTCCGCATTGCGCAGATGGAAGGCAGGGCGCGGCGCTGCCGGACTGCGTTGGCCAGGCGATGGCTCGGTGATCTTGAGACGCCGGTCCACGCGCTCGAGCTGCGAGGGCAATATGCCGGCGCGCCAGGCGGCAAGCCGGGCGCGCGCGGCGCGCAGCTGCACGGCAAGCACCGATGCATGGGAGATGGAGCCGGCAAGCGCTGCCAGCACCAAAATGGTGCCTTCGGCGATGGTCGAATAGTAGGCCGACACGTTGAGCACAAGCAGGATGTTCACCACGATCATCAGGATGTATGCGCCGAAGACAGAGCCCACCGGGCCGCCCTGCCCGCCACCTAGACGCGTGCCGCCGACGACGACCGCCGCGAACATCGACAAAAGCAACGGATTGCCGACCAGCGGATCGCCGCTGCCGGTCTGCGCGCTGATGAACACGCCGGCAAGGCCATAGCAGCCGCCGGCGATGACATAGACGGCAAAGCGCACCAGCACGACATTGATGCCGACGGAAGCGGCCGACTCCGTATCGCTGCCGACCGCATAAAGTGCCATGCCGAAGCGGGTTCCCTTCAGCCAGAACCAGGCGAGCAGGACGACGCCGATCACCACCAGCGGCATCGGCAGCCAGCCGGTGATCGCGTCGCCGAGGTAGAACGTACCGAGATCGGGCGACACGAAGCCGCCGGGCTTGTCCATCACCAGAAGCGTCACGCCTTGCAGGATGAACATGGTGGACAGCGTCACCACGATGGGCTGCATGCGCAGCACCGCGATGAAGAAGCCGTTGAAGGCACCCACGGCCATGCCGACGCCGATGCCGACGGCGGTCCACAAGATGATGCTGGCGCCTGGCGCCATCGGGTCCATGCTCGATGCCAGCACGGCATTGACCAGCGATATCACCGCGCCGGCGGAAAGGTCGAAGCCGCCCGACAGGATCACGATCGTCTGGCCGATCGCCGCGAGCGCCGACGTCGCGCCGCCGCTCGACAGGAACGACACATCGAAATAGGTCAGCGGCCCGGCGCTGATCCAGTCGACGATGAAAAGCAGGATCGCAAGGACGGCCGCGGCGATCAGCGCGCCGCGGTTGCGCATCAGCGCGCGGCGCAGCCCCAAGCCACCGGAACCGGGAGATGAAAGGCTTGCGCTGCTCATGCGGCGGCTTCTCCGGCATGGCCGAGCGCCGGGCGCATGATCGCTGGCTCGGTGATGGCGTCGCCTTCGAGCTCGGCTGCGATGCGCCCGTCATAGAGAACCAGGACCCGGTCGCATTGGTGGACCAGTTCGGGAATCTCCGTCGAGTGCAGCAGGACCGAACCGCCCGAAGCCACGTAGTTTCGCATCATCACATAGAGCTCATGCTTGGTGCCGACATCGATGCCGCGGGTGGGATCGAACAAAAGCAGGATGCGGCTCTGCGCCACCAGCCATTTGGCGATGGCGATCTTCTGTTGGTTGCCGCCGGAAAATGCGCCGGCCCGTGTCCACAGCGCGCGGCGATCGACCTCGACAGTGGCGAATGTCGCCTCGACGGAGCGGGTCTCGGCTTGCGCGTCGACAAGGCCTAGCCGTGTGAACCGCGATATCACGGGAAGCGTGGCGTTCTGGCTGCCCGACAGTTTCAGGAACAGGCCTTCGGATTTGCGATCCTCAGGCACCAGGCCGATCGCCATGTTGGGCAGCAAGGCATCGGCGGGCGAACCGAGCCAGACCTTGCGGCCGTCGACGAGGATGTGGCCGCGAGTGATTTCGGCCATGCCGAAACAGGCCAGGAACAGATCCTGCTGGCCCATGCCCTGCAATCCGGCAACGCCGAGAATCTCGCCTTTGCGCAGGTCGAATCCGGCGCCGTCGAGCTTGCGTCCTACCTTGAGGTCGCGCACGCCCAGAACCGGCGGGCCGAAAGCCTGGGCGCCATCGGGCTTGGGCGGGAAGGTCTGCTCGATGCTGCGGCCGATGATCTTTTCGATGACGTCGCCATCCGAGACGTCGGCAACCGGCGCGGTGACGATGTGGCGGCCGTTTCTCAGGATCGTCAGCGTCTCGCAAAAGGCGCGGACTTCTCGCATGCGATGGGTGATGAAGACGATGGTGGTGCCCGCCGCCTTCAGCCTGGCGATGATGTCACCCAGCCAGTCGACGTCGCGGCCGGCGAGCGTCGAGGTCGGTTCGTCGAGCAGCAGGATGCGCGGCTTGCGGTAGACGGCGCGTGCGATCTCGATCTTCTGGCGCACCGAAAGCTCGAGCTCGCTCACCTCGGCGTCGAGATCGACGGAAAAACCGAGCTCGTCGATATGGCGGCGGACAGCCGTGCGGGCGGCACTGCGCCGGATCAGGCCGGAGACGCCGACGGGGGCGTAGGGCAGCAGCATGTTGTCGAGAACGGAGAGATCGCGCACCAGGGTCATCTCCTGGAACGCGGTCTGCACGCCCAGCGCGTGTGCGGCGCGCGGTGCGCCGTAGGCGATCTCCTTGCCGAAGACACGGACATGGCCTTCGCTGGGCCGGACCAGTCCGGAGAGCAGCTTCACCAGCGTCGACTTGCCGGCGCCATTTTCACCCAGCAGTGCATGGACGCTGCCGGGCGCGATCCGGAACGACACGCCGTCCAGGGCGACGGTCGGGCCGAACGCCTTGCTGATGCCGTCGATCTCGATGGCGGGAAGCGCGGTATGTTCTGTCATATCCTCGATCGCAGGCTGCGCATTTTGGGACGCCACGCATGAGCGCGGATCGACGATGCACAGACAAGACATCCGTGCATCGTCGCGATTTGCCTTGGGAGGCCTTAAAGCGCGTGACGCGCTTTAAGTCTTTTGTTTTTATGCATGTCGTTGTCCCAAAACCGCAAAGCACTTTTGGGCGACAAGCATTAGTTCTCCGGCTGTCCGACGAGGGCAGCGGCGAGGCCGACCTCGGGTGTCTGGTCCGAGAAGATCGAGGCAAACCAGCCGGGATTGGAGACCAGCGACGGCTTGAAGGCGTTGCAGCCTGCCTTCATCTCCGCCCATGTGCCTTCGTCGCACAGCTTGATCGTCTCATTAGTGACGACCGGCAGTGGCAGGATGGTGGTCTTCGGCACGTCCTTGCCTTCGATCGCCTCGACGGCGAGCTTCAGCGCCAGCGCACCGGAATAGGGCGGCGAGGCATAGGAAATGCGTTGCGCGCCCGCCGGTGCATAGGGCGGCGCCGCGCCTTCGACTTCGGTCCCTTCCGGCAGCATCTGGATGCGGCCGCCATTGGAGCCTTCGCCGGCGCAAGGCAGGAGTTCGCTGGTCTTCTTGCCGGCCTCGAGCTGCATCGAGTTGGCGGTGAAGCAGCCGACCTGCATCCACAGCCCGTTGATGTCGTCCCAATTGCGGGTGGCCAGTATCTTCGAAAGCTCGGTGCGTGCGACCGCCTGGCTCCACATGCCGACAGCCTCGCCGACGATCTTGATGTCAGGGTACTTGGCGAAGACTTCCTTGGCGGCCTTTGTCCGTTGATCGTCGACGGATGTTCCTGGAACACCCGTGATGGCGATGATGTTGCCATTGCCATTGAGCTTCTTGACCAGCCATTCGGCGGTCACCCTGCCCGCTTCCAGCTGGTCGATGTGGACGTTGTAGGCACAGGGCTCGGTGATCTCGGCGTCGTAGGCAAAGACCTTCACACCCTTGTCGCAGGCATTCTTGACGACCTGATTGAGCGCGGTCGGCGAGATCGGGTAGACGACGATCGCCTCGGCGCCGCTTTGCACCATGGCGTTGATCTGCTGGATCTGGCGTTGTGCGTTGGGTCCGGCGACCTGGACCTGCAGGTCGACCTTGTCGGCCAGGCTCTTGTGAGCGGCCATGGCCTTGACCATGTTGGCCGCCTCCGCCTGCCAATCATTGCCGATGTAGCTCATGCTGAGAAAGATTTTGTGCTTCTCGGCTGCCTGAGCGGCCGACAGCCCAAGGGCGCATACAGCCATGCCGGCCAGCAGCGCGAGCCGCCGGACTTTCAATCCGATACCCATATGAAACTCCTCCCGATCCGAACGACCGAATGCCTCCCAAGGGCACGAACGTAACCCTTGTCATTCGATGCCAGCGACCGTAACATGATTTGATCAAAGATCAATGATGAAATAGCTTGATATCAAAACCGGGGAGTCGTGAGCGCTTGACGCGGCACCTTGAACCTTGCATTCCGGACACAGGAATCTCTTTGCTTTGGCGCAATTCCGGACGGAAAACCGTTTTCCACTTTCCTGGAATTGCTCTAGCGGTAGCGTCGCCCTTGGGCGGGAAGGTTGATGGGAGATGGCTGGATCGGCGTACAGAAAGCCGGGGGTCGAGATCACGCCCCTGTCCAGGGAAACCCTGCAGGACAGGGTCTATCGCCATGTCACCGAACTGATCCTCGACGGCTCCATCGTGCCCGGCGAGATGGTCACCGTTCAGAGCCTCGCCGACGCTTTCGGCGTCAGCCCGATGCCGGTCAGGGAAGCACTGCGGCGCCTGACGGCCGCCAACGCACTGATGGTGGTTTCAGGCCGGTCGATCGGCATTCCAGCGCTCAGCCGCGCGCGCCTCATCGACCTCAGGAATGTCCGGTTCGAGATCGAGGCGATCGCGGCCGCATGGGCGGCGGAGCGCATGGACGACCAGGGTGTGGCGCAGCTGCGCCAGCATCTGGATGCACTCGAACAGGCCAATGCCGCCGGCGACGTCAAATCCTATCTGCGCGCCAACTACGCCTTTCATTTCTCGATCTATCGGGCGGCCGGTTCCGAGAACATGCTCAACATCATCGAGAACCTTTGGCTGCAGATCAGCCCCTACTTCAACATGCTGCACGATTCGGGAAACTACTCGACCGCCAACGAACACCATCAGGAGATGTTCGCGGCATTGAGAAACCGGGACGCGGAGGCCGTCAGGGCCGCGGTCCGCGCCGACATCGACGCCGCTTTCGACGTGCTGGTCGATCTTTTGAAGTAGCGCTCGGTCTCCGACCGCCTATCACATGCCGGTTTATCTCTGGTGATGGCAGAGCAGCGCCCATGCGCACTTAGCGGCCAGTGCGGGCTTCTTCGGGCTGATCTAGAGATCGTATCCCTGAGCGCGCCATCCAAGGTTCTGTTCACGGAGCAATTTGTGCTGGAGCTTGCCGGGCGGCAGGCGATGACGCGGCGCGCGCTTGACCTGCACCGCATTTCGCCATTATCGGATTGCCAAAATCTGGTAGCGTGATTATACCAGTTGATAAGTTGACGACGGGCGATACCGTCGATTGAGATCAGGAGTAGTGACCAGATGACAACGATTGCGCTGTTCGGTGCCGGCGGAAAAATGGGCTACCGCCTGTCGACCAATTTTCGCGGATCGCCCTACACGATACGCCATGTCGAGGTCAGCGATGCCGGCCGCGAACGGCTGAAGACCGGACTGGGTTTCGATACGGTCAGCGCCGACGAGGCGCTCAAGGGCGCCGATGTGGTGATCCTGGCGGTTCCGGACACGCATATCGGCAAGGTGGCGACCAGCATCGAGAGCAAGCTGGTATCAGGCACGATGGTGGTGGTGCTCGACGCGGCGGCACCCTTTGCCGGCCATCTGCCGAAGCGGCCGGACCTCACCTATTTCGTCACCCACCCCTGCCACCCGCCGATCTTCAATGACGAGACAGACATGGCGGCCAAGAAGGACTATTTCGGCGGCGTCAAGGCCAAGCAGCATATGGTCAGCGCCTTGATGCAGGGACCGGAAGAGGATTACGCCAAGGGCGAGGCGATCGCGAAGATCATCTGGGCGCCGGTCATGCGTTCGCACCGCGTCAGCGTCGAACAGATGGCGCTGCTGGAGCCTGGCCTTTCGGAGACGGTGTGCGCCTCGCTGCTGGTTGTCATGAAGGAAGCCGTCGACGAGGTCGTGGCACGCGGCGTCGACAAGCAGGCGGCGCTCGACTTCCTGCTTGGCCATATGAACGTGCTCGGCGCCGTCATCTTCGGCGAGACCAAGGGCGTTTTCTCGGACGCCTGCAACAAGGCGATCGAATTCGGCAAGCCGGTGCTGATGCGTGACGACTGGAAACGCGTGTTCGAGCCGGAAGAGATCGCCGCCAGCATTCAGCGCATCACTTGACGCCCTTGCCTTCTCCCCTTGTGGGAGAAGGTGTCGCCGAAGGCGACGGATGAGGGGTGTTCCAGCGGAGTGAGGCGTTGGCGTTCCCTGGAACACCCCTCATCCGTCTTGGCGCTGCGCGCCAATCCACCTTCTCCCACAAAGGGGAGAAGGCAAGAGCGCCAGCGCTCTCATCAGGTACACATCACCTGAATTTGTGGTTGACTCATCATACCAGTTGGCTTAGCTGTTCATGGCTCGGATCGACAGGGTTTCGCAGGGAGTTCGAAGCCTGGGCGAATGGGGATGGCTGGAGTGACGATCCGTGGAGGGGAAGCCGGCAAACGGCTCTTTAGTCCGAAAGCGATCCGCCGCCGCGCTGCCTGACGAATTCGGATGCCGACAGAGGCCTTGGTTGACCAAGGCAATTTTTCAAACGGGAGGACTTCATGAAACTCACACGCAGAATGACGCTTGCGGCTTTCGCCGGCATGCTGGCGCTTGGCACGGCCGTTCCCGCCTACGCGGCGGATCTCATCGCCATCATCACGCCGTCGCACGACAATCCGTTCTTCAAGGCGGAAGCCGTCGGCGCCGAAGCCAAGGCCAAGGAGCTCGGCTACGAGGCGCTGGTGCTGGTCCATGACGACGACGCCAACAAGCAGTCCGAGCTGATCGACACCGCGATCGGCCGTGGCGCCAAGGCGATCATCCTCGACAATGCCGGCGCCGACGCAACCGTCGCCGCCGTGCAGAAGGCCAAGGACGCAGGCATTCCGTCCTTCCTGATCGACCGCGAGATCAACGCCACCGGCGTCGCCGTCGCGCAGATCGTTTCCAACAACTATCAGGGCGCCCAACTCGGCGCGCAGGAATTCGTCAAGCTGATGGGCGAGAAGGGTAATTTCGTCGAGCTGGTCGGCAAGGAATCCGACACCAATGCCGGCATCCGCTCCAAGGGTTATCACGACGTCATCGACGACTATCCGGACCTGAAGATGGTCGCCCAGCAGTCGGCCAACTGGAGCCAGACGGAAGCCTATTCCAAGATGGAATCGATCCTGCAGGCCAATCCCGACATCAAGGGCGTCATCTCCGGCAACGATACGATGGCGATGGGCGCCTATGCGGCACTTGCCGCGGCGAACCGCAAGGACGTCATCGTCGTCGGTTTCGACGGATCGAACGACGTGCGCGACTCCATCACCTCCGGCGGCATCAAGGCGACGGTCCTGCAGCCCGCCTTCGCGCAGGCGCAGATGGCGGTCGAGCAGGCCAACGACTTCATCAAGAACAAGAAGTCGCCGGCCAAGGAAAAGCAGCTGATGGACTGCGTTCTGGTCAATGGCGACAATGCCGCCAAGCTGGAGACCTTCGCGCTGACGAACTGAGCCCGCGTGAGACGAATAGCGAGGGGCGAACCCCAGGGGCGCCCCTCGCCGCCATTTTCCGTGGACCGCCCACGATGCTGAACAACAGGCCGCCATGCTGAACACCAAGCCGAACTGGCCGATCCTTGCCGTGATGGTCGGCATCAGCCTGACCGCCTGCAAGATCCTGCCGACGAAATCGGGAGACGCGGGCAATGCTCCCGCCTTCAATCCTGACAAGATGGTCGAAGAGATATGGGCGGCGAAGGTCGTGCCCTATCTCCAGCAGAAAGCCGGACCGTTTCCGGAGGTTCACGCGTTGGCAACGACGGACGCCGCTTCTGCCGGCGCCAAATACGGCAATCCGAACAAGCAGGCGAATTCGCCGTGGACCTTCGCGGTTCGCCTGGAAGGCAAGATCGTCGCGGCGAACACGCAGTCCCGCGCGGCGACGATCGATATCGATGTCGACGGCGACGGCAAGGCCGATGCGCGGGTGCAGATCGGACCGGCGGTGCGCGGCACGGCGCTGCGCGACAGCCTGGACTTCATCCAGTTCAACGACTTCACCAACCAGATCGACTTCGCCCAGTTCGGCAAGGCGTTCAACAGCTACGCCGACAAGACGGTGCTGTCCAAGCTGCCGCGCGAAGCGCTGGAAGGCCGCAGCGCCAAGGTGGTGGGCGCCTATACGCTGGGCAGCGGCCAGGACCTGCCGCTGGTGACGCCGGCGGAGGCCGAGATCGGGCCGAAAGCATGAGCGCGGCCGCGGAGCGCGAAATCATCCTGAAGCTGGAGGACATCTCCAAGGTCTATTCCGGCACCGTCGCGGTCAAGCGCGCCAATTTCGAGGTGCGCAAGGGCGCGGTCAACGTGCTGGTCGGCGAAAACGGCGCCGGCAAGTCGACGCTGATGAAGATCATCGCCGGTGTCGAACGACCAACAGCCGGCCGCATTCTGCTGGAGGGCGAAGAGGTTTCCTTCTCGTCGTCAGCGGATGCGGTGAACCGTGGCATCGGCATGGTGTTCCAGGAGCTGAACCTGTTTGGTAACATGAGCGTTGCCGAGAACATCTTCGCCACCCGCGAAATCACCAACCGGTTCGGCAAGATCGACCGTAAGGAACAGGAAAACCGCGCGGCGGAATTTCTAGAACGCCTGCAAGCCGGCATACGGCCCGACATGCTGGTCGAGGATCTGCGCATCGGCCAGCAGCAGCTGGTCGAGATCGCCAAGGCGGTCTCACTCGACGCACGCATCCTGATCATGGACGAGCCGACCTCGGCGCTGAGCGCGGCGGAAGTCGAGATCCTGTTCAAGGTGATCGCCGACCTCAAGGCGCGCGGCGTGGCCATCGTCTACATCTCGCACCGGCTGGAAGAGCTGATCCGTATCGGCGATTACATCACCGTGCTGCGCGACGGCCGCATCACCGGCCAGGAAGAGATGAAGAACGTCGACACGCAGTGGATCGTTCGCCAGATGATCGGCTCCGACGCCAAGGACTTCGCCAAAGCCGACGGCCACCTTCCGGGCGAGGAGATCTTCCGGGCCGAGGAGATATGCCTGCCGCGCGCCACCGGCGGGCTTGCCGTCGACCATGTCTCGCTGTCGCTGCGCGCCGGCGAGATCCTCGGCATCTACGGCCTGATGGGCGCCGGCCGCAGCGAACTGTTCGACTGCATCATGGGCCGCCACGGCCATTCGACAGGCGCGATCTTCATTGGCGGCATAAAGGTCACGGAGCGCGACACGACGCGGCGCATCCGGCGCGGGCTGGCACTGATCCCCGAAGACCGCCAGCGTGAAGGGCTGGTGTCGATCCTCTCGGTCGCCAGCAACCTGACGCTTGCCAGCCTGTCGCGATTTGCCCGCCTGTTCCATATCCGTGGCGCCGACGAAAGGCAGGCAGTGACACGGATGGTGCGGGAACTGGCGATCAAGGTCGCCGACCCGGCGCAGGAAGTGTCGTCGCTGTCGGGCGGCAACCAGCAGAAGGTGGTGATCGGCAAGGCGCTGCTCACCGAACCCAAGGTGCTGTTGATGGACGAGCCCAGCCGAGGCATCGATGTCGGCGCCAAGGCCGATGTGTTCCGCACCATGCGCAAACTGTCCCGCGACGGTTTGGGGATTTTGTTCGCCACCTCGGATCTCGACGAGGTGATGGCGTTGTCCGACCGCATCGCGGTGATGAGCAATGGAAAACTGACCGGCATGTTCGACCGCGCCGAGGCGACGGAGGCGATACTCGTCGCTGCCTCGGCGCTTGGCCACGGACCGGCCCCACACGGAGAGCACCGTCCATGACTGACGTCCCAGCCAAGGCGGCCACTCCCTCCGCTTCCAGCGGCTCCGTGCTATTGACTCTGATGAAGCTCAGGACCTTCATCGCGCTCATCGCCGTCCTGATCTTCTTCTCGATCGCGGCGCCGAATTTCCTGTCGACCGCGAATCTGATCCTGATGTCGAAACACGTGGCGCTGAACGCGTTCCTGGCGATGGGCATGACCTTCGTCATCATCACCGGCGGCATCGACCTTTCGGTCGGCTCGATCGTCGGCCTGTGCGGCATGGTGGCCGGCTATCTCGTGCTCAACGGCATCGACCTGCAGATCGGCTACACGATCTATTTCAACGTCTTCGAGATCGCTCTGATCACGCTGGCGGTCGGCATATTGATCGGCGCCGTCAACGGGTTGCTGATCACCAGGCTGAACGTCGCACCGTTCATTGCCACGCTCGGCGTGCTCTATGTCGCGCGCGGCCTGGCGCTGCTGTCGTCGGACGGCCGCACCTTCCCCAACCTCGTCGGCAAGCCGGAACTGGGCACCACCGGCTTCGGCTTCCTCGGTGCTGGCCGGCTGCTCGGCCTGCCGGTGGCGATCTGGATCCTGATCGTCGTTGCACTGGGAGCCGCCTATCTCGCCAAATACACGCCGCTCGGCCGCCACATCTTCGCCGTCGGCGGCAACGAACGGGCGTCGCGGATTTCGGGCGTCCGTGTCAACATGGTGAAGATGTTCGTCTATATGTTCTCTGGTTTCTGCGCGGCGATCGTCGGCCTGATCATCTCGTCCGAACTGATGGCCTCGCATCCGGCGACAGGCGAAAGTTTCGAGCTCAACGCCATTGCGGCGGCAGTGCTCGGCGGCACCTCGATGTCGGGTGGCCGCGGCACGATCGGCGGCACTATCGTCGGCGCCTTCGTCATCGGCATTCTTTCGGACGGACTGGTGATGATGGGTGTGAGTTCGTTCTGGCAAATGGTGATCAAGGGTCTCGTCATCATCGTCGCCGTCGTCGTCGACCAGGCACAGCGCCGGCTGCAAAGCCGCGTGACACTGATGCAGATGGCAAAGGCTGGCTGATCATGGCGGAGCTGCGAGGAGCACTGATCGGCTGCGGCTTCTTTGCCGTCAACCAGATGCATGCCTGGCGCGACATAGCAGGCGCCTCTATCGTCGCCATCTGCGACCGTGATCCGGAGCGGCTCAAGATCGTCGGCGACCAGTTCGGCATTGCGAAGCGCTATACCGATGCGGCGGAACTTTTTGCCGGCGAAAGCCTCGACTTCGTCGATATCGCCACCACCGCGCCCAGCCATCGTCCGCTTGTCGAAATGGCGGCCGCCCATCGCGTTCCGGTGATCTGCCAAAAGCCGTTCGCGCCGACGCTTGCCGACGCAAAGGCGATGGTCAGGGCATGCGTGGAAGCCGGCGTGCCGCTGATGGTGCATGAGAATTTTCGCTGGCAGTCGCCGATCCAGGCGGTGCGCGCCGTGCTCGACAGCGGCAAGATCGGCACGCCTTTCTTCGGGCGCATCTCCTTCCGCTCCGCCTATGACGTGTTTTCCGGCCAGCCCTATCTGGCGACGGGAAAGCGCTTCATCATCGAGGATCTCGGCATCCATATCCTCGACATCGCCCGTTTCCTGCTCGGCGACGTGTCTGTCATCACCACGCGAACAACGCGCATCAACCCTGGCATCGCAGGCGAGGACGTCGCGACGATGCTGATGGATCACAACAGCGGTGCAACGTCTGTGGTCGATTGCAGCTATGCGACGAAGCTTGCCACCGAGCCGTTTCCCGAGACGCTGATCGAGATCGACGGCAGCGACGGCACGATCCGGCTGGCGCAGGGATACCGGCTCACCGTCACCGGCAAGAGCGGCACGGCCGTCACCGACGTTTCGCCGCCGCTGCTGCCGTGGGCGTCGCGGCCCTGGCACAACATCCAGGAAAGCGTCGTCGCCATCCAGCAGCACTGGGTCGACTGCCTGGCAAAGGGGATCGAACCGGCGACTTCGGGCGCCGACAATCTCAAAACGTTCGCGCTGGTCGAGGCCGCCTATGCCGGTGCCGCGAGCCGGCAACCGGTGCAACTCGACGCCTTGCTGAAATGACCGCCGACGCCCTCCTGCTCTACGGCACGCGTGCGGTCGAGACCGAGCCGGTCAGGCTCAGCGCAGGCGCGCTCAGCGCGGACTTCGTCAATGGCAATCTGCGCACCATTCGCCATGGCGGCACCGAAGTACTGCGCGCCATCGCCTATATCGTCCGCGACCGCGACTGGGGCACTTACGAGCCAACGTTGACGGACCTGATCATCGACCAGGACGCCGACGCTTTTTCGGTCAGCTATTCGGCAAGCTGTGTGGCTCCCGACGGAAGCCGGCTCGGCTTCCGCGCCACCATCAAAGGTTCCGCCGATGGCCGTCTGGTCTTCGACGTCAGCGCCCTTCCCGAAAGCAATTTCGAAACCAATCGCTGCGGCTTCTGCATCCTGCACCCGATCGCCGACCTCGCCGGCAGCCCGGTCACGGTCGAGCATACAGACGGCAACGTGGTGGCGACAAAGCTTCCCGAACTGATCGACCCCTGGCAGCCTTTCAAGGATATCCGCGCCATCATCCATCAGGTTCGGCCTGGTGTCACAGCAGAATGCCGGATGGAAGGCGATACATTCGAGATGGAGGACCAGCGCAACTGGTCGGACGCCTCCTACAAGACCTATGTGCGGCCGCTGGCGCTGCCATGGCCGTACGTGCTGCCTGCCGGCCAGTCCCTGCGCCAGACGATCAGCCTGCGCATCACAGGTGAAGGCAAAGCGCCGGCTACCGCCGTGGCCGGCGAACCGGTCCGCGTTGAACTCGGCGAGGCCGGACCAAGGCTGCCCGATGTCGGTGTGGTCATCTATCCCGAGGATATCGAGACGGCGCTGGCGAACCTCTCCACGCTGTCGACTCTCGGCCCACAACAGCTGCTGTTTCACTACGATCCGACGCGCGGCCACGGGCTCGACGCCTTGCGCACTTTCGCCCGACTCGCAACTGCCTGCGCAGTTGAGACGACCCTCGAATGCGTCGTTGCCGGCACAGGCGATCTTGACGCCGAGCTGTCAGACGTCTCCGGCCTCGTGCGCGAGGCCGGGCTGAAACTCTCGGCCATTGCGGTGTCGCCTTCGGTCGACCGGCAGTCGACGCCGCCGGGCAGCGCGTGGCCGCCCTGCCCGCCGCTCGAAGAGGTCTATGCGGCGGCGCGGCGCGCCTTTCCCGATATCCGCCTCGGCGGCGGCATGTTCAGCTATTTCACCGAACTCAACCGCAAGCGCGTGCCCGCAGACCAGCTCGATTTCGTCACCCATTGCACCTGCCCGATCGTGCACACCGCCGACGATCTCAGCCTCATGCAATCACTGGAGGCGCTGCCTTTCATCACCCAATCGGCACGGGCGATCTTCGGGGCAAAACCCTACCGGATCGGTCCGTCGACGATTGCCATGCGCCAGAACCCCTATGGCGGCGCGACCAAACCCAATCCCGGCAGACAGCGCATCGCCATGGCCGATCGGGATCCGCGCCATGCCGGCCTGTTCGCGGCGGTATGGACGATCGGCTATGCCGCGCGTGTCGCACCGGCCGGACTGGAACAGCTCACGCTCTCCAGCTTCACAGGACCGTTCGGCGTGCTGGCGTCATCCGGAGAACCCGTCGCGGAAGGATCACCCCGGCCGCTCTTCAGGGCGGTCAAAGGACTTTGCGAACTGGCCGGCCTTGCGCATGTGGCGGCGAGGACAAGCGACGAGACCAAGGTGCTGGCGCTGGCCGGGCGCTCGGCCTCGGGCAAGACAATCGCATGGCTGGCGAACCTGACGGCGGTCGACGTGCCGGTCGACATTTCAGCTTTTGGCCAAGGCCATCTCGTGATGACGCCTTATGCGATCACCCGGCTCGGCTGAAATTACTTTTCGGAGTTCATCACATAGAGCGCGCGCGAGCGCTCGAGGTGCTTGATCATCGCCTTTTCGGCGCCGTCCGCATCCATCTTCTCGATGCGGCCGATGATCTCTTCATGCTCGGTCAGCGTGAACTGTTCCTTGCCGGTCCAGATCAGCATTTCGGTGTGGTATTCCTTCAGCCAGCCCAGCATCGCCTCGCTGACGGCGACATAGATCGGGTTGCCGGAAATCGCGGCGATCTGGGTATGGAATTTCATGTCGGCGGATATGAAGGCTTCGGAGTCGCCACGGAAGCCCCGCTGTTCGGCAACGGTCGCCCGCAGCCGCTGCACGTCCTCGGCGGTTGCCTTTTCGGCGGCTTCCCTGACCATGCCGCGTTCGAAGAAGATGCGCGCGGTCTTCAGGTGCTCCAGCGTGTCCTTCGATGACGACAGGATGATCTTGGCGGCGCCATCGACCTGCTTGATGATCGACTTGGCGGTCAGCTGCAGCACCTTGGCGCGCTCGCCATGCGAGATCGCGACCAGCCCCATATTGCTCAGCGCCTGCATCGCCTCTCGGATCGCCGGTCGGCCGACCTCGAAGCGCTCCATCAGTTCGCGCTCCGACGGCATGTCGTCGCCCGGCATCAATTCGCCGCTGGTGATCAGCCGCTTCAGCCTCAGAAACACTTCGTCGGAAAGCTTGCGCCGGACAATCGGCTCCGAACGGTTCATCGTCGCGAATCACTCCTTTGACCGGCCCCTATTTAGCATTGCTGCCGCGATTCCCGGAATGATTGTCCGTCAACCGGCCAGTGTCCGGCGAGCAGGATATCGCTTGCAATACTTATGTACTCATTATACCAGATTTCGAGGATCGGGGAACTTTTTTCGAATGCATTCGGCCTGAGATAGCAGACCATGATCACCCTCACCTATCGCATCGAAACGCCTGGAAGCATCGAAGCCCTGGCGGCCAAGATCGCCAGCGATCAGTCGACCGGCACCTTCGTCGCGCTGCCCGGCGAGACCGAGGAGCTGAAGGCCCGGGTGGCGGCGCGCGTGCTGGCGATCCGGCCTCTGCCCGACGCTGAGCGGCCGTCGCTTCCCGATGACGGCAACGGGCCATTCAGACGTGCGGACGTCGATATCGGCTTTCCGTTCGATGCCATCGGCACCGACCTTTCGGCATTGATGACGATCGCCATCGGCGGCACCTATTCGATCAAGGGCCTCACAGGCATTCGCGTCGTCGACATGAAGCTGCCGGAGGATTTTCGTGGCGCGCATCGCGGCCCACAGTTCGGTGTCGCCGGCAGCCGCCGGCTGACCGGTGTGACGGACCGCCCGATCATCGGCACGATCGTCAAGCCGGCGCTGGGCTTGAGGCCACATGAGACGGCGGCAATGGTAGCGGAACTGATCGCCGCCGGCGTCGATTTCATCAAGGACGACGAGAAGCTGATGAGCCCGGCCTACTCGCCGCTGGCCGAACGGGTGAAGGCGATCATGCCGCTGATCCTCGACCACGAGCAGAAGACCGGCAAGAAGGTGATGTATGCCTTCGGTATCTCGCATGCCGATCCGGACGAGATGATGCGCAACCACGATATGGTGGCGAAGGCCGGCGGCAATTGCGCTGTTATCAACATCAATTCGATCGGGCTCGGCGGCATGGCGTTCCTGAGAAAGCGCTCCAGCCTAGTGCTGCATGCTCACCGCAACGGCTGGGACATCCTCACCCGCCACCCGGGCCTTGGCATGGACTTCAAGGTCTGGCAGCAGTTCTGGCGGCTGCTTGGCGTCGACCAATTCCAGATCAACGGCATCGCCTCAAAATACTGGGAGCCGGATGACTCTTTCGTCGAATCCTTCAAGGCGGTGACGACGCCGATCTTCTCGCCTGAGGACTGCGCCTTGCCGGTTGCCGGCTCCGGCCAGTGGGGCGGTCAGGCGCCCGAGACATATGCGCGGACCGGACGGACGGTCGATCTTCTCTATCTCTGCGGCGGCGGCATCGTCAGCCATCCGGACGGGCCTGGAGCCGGCGTGCGCGCCGTGCAGCAAGCCTGGCAAGCGGCGGTCGACGGCATTCCGCTGGCGGACTTCGCCGAAAACCATCCCGAACTGGCGCGGTCGATCGAAAAATTCGGCGACGGCAAGGCAGCCTGAAGCCATGCAAGACCTGCTTCTCAGCTATTATGGCGACGATCTGACCGGCTCGACCGATGTCATGGAGGCGCTCGAGCTCGGCGGCGTGCCGACCGTGCTGTTCATGCGCCAGCCGGATGCAGCCCTGCTGTCGCGATTCGCGCATTGCCAGGCGATCGGGCTGGCCGGCTCCAGCCGCAGCGAGACGCCGCAGTGGATGGACACGCATCTGCGCGAGGCCTTCGCCTGGCTGAAGACGCTGAACGCCGCGATCTGCCACTACAAGGTCTGCTCGACCTTCGATTCCAGCCCGACGATCGGCAGCATCGGCCGAGCCATCGAGATCGGCCGCTCGGTGTTCGCGCAGGACAGCGTGCCGCTGCTGGTCGGCGCGCCGCAGCTCAAGCGCTACACCGCCTTCGGCCATCTGTTCGCCGCCTATCGCGACCAATATTTTCGCATCGACCGCCACCCGGTGATGAGCCGCCATCCGACGACGCCGATGGATGAATCCGATCTGCTGATCCATCTGTCGCGGCAGACGGCGCTGAGTTCCGGGCTGGTCGACCTCGTGATGCTGCAGTCCGCGTCGCGGTCGGCGGCGTTCGATCGCCTGACCGGAGACGGCACCGCTATCGTGCTTGTCGATGTCGACAATCTGGAAACGCAGGCTCTGGCCGGCAAGGAGCTGTGGCGCATTCGCAAGCCAGGCGGTTCTTTTGTCGTCGGCTCGTCCGGGGTCGAGTATGCGTTGCTGGCCGAATGGGCGTCGAATGACATCGTCAGCGCTGGGCCAGGTTTCACGCCGCCGGGCGTTGCCGACCGGATAGCCGTCGTGTCGGGCAGTTGCTCGCCGACCACCGAACGACAGATCCGACATGCCCTGACGGACGGTTTCGACGGCATCGAGGTCGATCCGGTCGAACTGGTTTCGCAGGCTTCGGAGCAGGCGATCACGCGTGCGACGGCAAGCGGCCGTGCCAGTCTGCAAGCCGGGCGCAGCGTCATCCTCTACACCGCGCTTGGCCCCACTGCCGACAGGGGCGCCGAAATCGACCGGCAGGAAGGCGCCCGCCACAAGCTTGGCCGCGGTCTCGGAGAAATCCTTCGCAGCCTGACGATCGAACAGAGTTTGCGGCGCGTGGTCATTGCCGGCGGCGACACGTCGAGCCACGCACTCGGCGAGATGGGTGTCGATGCCCTGACAATCCGCATGCCGCTGCCCGCTTCGCCGGGCTCGCCGCTTTGCGTTGCCCATTCACGCGTCAAGGCGATCGACGGACTGGAGGTTGCGCTCAAGGGCGGCCAGGTCGGAACCGATCGCTATTTCTCAGCCATCCGCGATGGCCTCGGCGGTTGAAACAGCCGATGGCTGGATCAGGTGCACTTCGATGCGCGAAATGCTCCTTGCCGGGTGGAAATCCCGGTAACACCCAGTATTATCTGCGAAAATACCGAAATCGGGAGGATGCCGGGTGCAGACCAAGAAGATCATCAACGATGGCAACCGCGCCGTCGACGAGATGCTGGAAGGCATTCTCGCCGCGCATCCCCGCCATCTCAGAAGTGTGGACGGCAGTCCACGCTCCATCATCGCCCGCGACGGACCGCGCCAGGGCAAGGTGGGCCTCGTCATCGGCGGCGGCTCGGGCCATGAGCCGAGCTTTCTCGGCTTCGTCGGCAAGGGGTTGGCTGACGCGGCGGCCATCGGCAATGTCTTTGCCTCGCCGCCGCCAGATCCGATCCTTGAATGCGCCAAGGCAGTCAGCGGCGGCGCCGGCGTGCTGTTCATGTACGGCAACTATGCCGGCGACGTGATGAATTTCGACATGGCCGCCGAGATGGCTGCCATGGACGACATCGAGGTTCGTACCGTGCTAAGCACGGACGATGTCGCCTCCGCGCCCATTGGCGATCGGCACAAGCGCCGCGGCGTCGCCGGCAATTTCTTCATCTTCAAGGCGGCCGGTGCCGCCTGCGACCGGATGCTGTCCTTCGACGAATGCGAGCGCATCGCCCGCAAGGCAAACGACCACACTTTCACCATGGGCGTAGCGCTGTCGCCTTGCTCGCTGCCACAGACCCGCCGGCCGAATTTCGAGATCGGGCCGGACGAGATGGAGATCGGCATGGGTATCCATGGCGAGCCCGGCATCGCGCGCGAGAAGCTGAAAACAGCAGACGAGATCACTGACGAGATGCTGGACAGTATCCTCGACGAGATGGCACCGACGCGCGGCGACAAGGTCGCGGTGCTCGTCAACTCGCTCGGCTCGACGCCGCTGATGGAACTCTACATCATGAACCGACGCGTGAAGCAGAGGCTCGATGAGATCGGTGTGTCCATCCACGCGACCTGGGTCGGCAATTACTGCACCTCGCTCGAAATGGCCGGGGCCTCGATCTCTCTGCACCGGCTGGACGGCGAGTTGCAGACGATGCTGGACCACCCTTGCGATTGCGCCATGTTTCGCGCCGGCTAAACCTGCTCCTCGTCAAGGGACAATAGCATGACGACAATCGACACCGTCCGCCTTGTTGCGATGTTCGCAACGATCGCAACCGCCATGTCAGCCGACAGGGACAGGCTGTGCGCGCTAGACGGGGTTATCGGCGACGCCGACCACGGCATTGCGATGGAGCTTGGATTTTCCGCTGCACGCGATGCGGTAGCTGCACTGGATGCAGGGGCAACCGATCCGACCACTTTGCTCAACACGGCGGCAAAGTCGTTCCTGAATGCCGTCGGCGCCTCCTCGGGTCCGCTCTATGCAACCGCGTTCATGCGCGGCGCGGCAGCCGTCAAGGGCAAGACGACGCTTGACGACGCGGACGTGGTCGCCCTGTTCCAGGCCATGGCCAAGGGCATTCAGGATCGCGGCAAGGCCGAGCCAGGCGAGAAAACCATGATCGATGCATGGGCGCCGGCCGCGCAAGCGGCGGGCGAAGCGTTGGCCTCCGGCAAAGGTCTGGCGAACAGTCTCGAGGCGGCGGTGCAGGCGGCAAAGGCCGGCGCGGAGGCGACCAAGACGATGGTCGCCACCAAGGGCCGGGCCTCCCGCCTCGGCGAACGCTCACTTGGCCATATGGACCCGGGCGCCGCGTCCGCAGTGACCGTGATCGAGGCGATGCGGATCGCCTTGACCGACTGATCAGCAGCGGACCCTCATCTTTCGACGGTTGCCTTTCAGCGCTTGGCGTCGAGCTTGTCGACGGCCTGCACGTTTGCGGCAGAGGGGCCGTTCGGGTCGAACTCCGAGGCTAGCCACGCGTCTGCGATCGATTTCGCCAGTTCCGGGCCGATGACGCGAGCGCCCATGGTGATGATCTGGGCATTGTTGGACTTGGCGGCGCGCTCTGCCGAATAGGTATCGTGGGTCAATGCGGCGCGAATGCCCGGCACCTTGTTGGCGGATATGCTGACGCCGATGCCGGTGCCGCAAAACAGGATGGCCCGGTCATAATTGCCGTCGAGAATTTCGTGGCCGACCTTGGCGGCGATATCGGCGTAGAATCCGGCCTGGCTCAGGTCGACGACCTGCAGCTCGGGCTTGGTGGCGAGATGCTTGGCGATGACATCGAGCAGCGGCTTGCCGGCGCTGTCGGCTCCGAGTGCGATCTTCATGATGATGAACTCCTTTTCTTTCGGCTTTTGGCGGTCAGCGCCCGATGGCGGCCGACGCCTTTCTCAGAATGTCGATATAGCCTTCCGCTTGCCACGCCGAGCGGCCAATGAACAGGCCGTCGATATGCGGCTGGCCGATCAGCTCAGCCGCATTGCCGGGATTGACGCTGCCGCCGTAAAGCACAGGCGGGGCAATCGGCAGCCGGTCGGCGGCAACCTGCTTGATCAGCGCCTGCTGTTTGTCGGCATAGTCGGCGCTAGCAGGGATGCCCTTCTCGCCGATCGCCCAGACCGGCTCGTAGGCAAAGAGGATTTCCGCCTTCAGTTGATCGCCGCTCAGCTCTTGCAGCGCGCCGAGAACCTGTGCCGTCAACACCGCCTCGGCGCGGCCGGATTCACGCTCAGCCAGCGTCTCGCCGACGCAGATCAGCGGCACGAAACCGTGCCTGACCGCGGCCGCCGTCTTCAGCCCCACAGTCGCATCCGTCTCGCCGAAATGCTCGCGGCGCTCGCTATGGCCAAGTTCGATCACATCCAGCCCACACTCTTTCAACATCACCGGCGAAACCTCGCCGGTCCAGGCGCCGGCGTCGGCCCAATGCATGTTCTGGGCACCGACTTTTACGCGGGTGTTTGCCAGCGCCGCCTTGACCTGACGCACGGCAGTGAAGGGCGGAATGACGAAAGGCTGTATCGCCTGATCGAAGTCAGGCACGAAGGCCGCCAGCGCATCGGCGAACTGCAACGCCTCCGCCAGCGTCTTGTTCATCTTCCAGCTCGTGCCGACCCAATATGGGGCCATTCTTCTTCTCCTTCGATCCTTTTGCGGCCGAGGCCGGCTTTCGGGCGACGTATTCGCTCAGGCTCGAGGCTTGAGACTGTCGCGGCCACTGTCGATATGAGGCGCCCAGAAATCCACCGACTCGCGGATCATCTCGATAACCTGATGGTCCACCGGTTCCCTCTCCCTGAAGGAAAGTTCAAGGCAAATTTCATTGTCGGTACCGCCACCCTGGCGAACCGCATCCAGCAGCTTTTGCGGAAGTATGCGGCCATCCTTGTTGTAGGCGGCCGTGAACGGCCAATGGCCGCCCTTGTTCATGGAAGACTGCTTGATGTGGATGATCGGCGATTGCAGTGGAAACGCTTTCGCCCAGGCGTAGGGATCGGTATCGGCAGGATCGGGCGAGGTCACGTCGCCATGGTCGATATCCACCATCATCTTCATCGGGATGGACAGCTTCGCCGCATCGATGGCGCCTTGTAGCGTGACGCAGCTTTCGATCGTGTGGCCGAACTCGCGGCCCACCGACATCGGCTCCCAGAACAGATATGTCAGACCCGCCGCCCTGGCGTGTTCGGCCACCTCGCGCCAGCATTCGAGCGCGATGTCGAGCAATGCCGCCCGTCGTTGCGGATCGTCAAAGTCCTTGTAGGTGAAGATGGCGAACTGCGTGCCCATGCCTGATGCGCCAAGTTCGGCGGAAATGTCGGCGAATGTCTTGAACCAGTCGACATAGTAGCGCCGGACATCGGCATCCGGGTGGCCGAAATGGTTGAGCCGGCCATAGGGTCCGGTCATACCGGAGGTGATCCTGACACCGGTCCGCGCCAAGGCGCTGTTGAACAGGCGCAGGAATTTGGCAATCGTCGCCGCCGGCCAACCCGGGTTGACGAATTCATGCGTCAGCTGCACGTCGCGGATGCCGATGCCGTAGGCGATCGCGTCGATCAAATCGTCTGGATCGGCGAAGCGATTGACCAGTGGATTGGTGTTGAGGGAAAGCGTGAAGGCCATCAGTCTGCCGTCGCCATGATGTTACCGAACCAGTCTTCGAATGCCTGCCGCTCGGCCGCATCGATATGCAGGCCATGTTTGGTGCGGCGTTCCAGTATATCGGCTGATGTGCCGGCCCATTCGGTCTCGACCAGGAACCTTGCCTCCCGTTCATACAGATCGGGCCCGAAGCGGCGGCCGAGATCGGTTTCGCTTTGTGAGCCGACGAGCAATTGTCTGGCGCGGGTGCCATAGGTTCGAGCGTAGTGCTTCACCAGCGACGGGTTGAGCCACGAAAACTCGGCATGCAGATCGCTCAGGAACTGTTCGAAGTCCGCATTGGGAAGATCGCCCCCCGGCAAGGGAATTTTGGCCGTCCAGGCTTTCTTCATCGCCGGAAAGAACGGCTGGATCTTTTCCAGCGCATGTTCGGACAGCTTGCGGAAGGTGGTGATCTTGCCGCCGAATACCGAAAGCAGCGGCGCGTTGCCATTGGAGGCGTCGAGTTCGAAAATATAGTCGCGCGTCACCGCGCTTGGATTGTCGGCATTGTCGTCATAGAGCGGACGCACGCCGGAGAAACTGTAGACCACGTCCTGAGGCGTCAGCTGCCGCTTGAAATAGCGATTGACCACCTTGATCAGATAATCGACTTCGCTGGACTCGGCCGCAACTTCCTCGGGCCTGCCGTCGTAGGGAATGTCGGTCGTGCCGATCAGCGCCAGATCATTTTCGTAGGGGTTGACGAAGATCACCCGCTTGTCGCTGTTCTGGATGAGATAGGCCTGCCGTCCCTCCCAGAATTTGGGCACGACGATATGGCTGCCTTTCACAAGGCGAACATTGCGCGTCGAATTCTGCCCGGCGACGCGGCTGACAATGTCGTTGACCCAGGGCCCTGCCGCGTTGATCAGTGCCCGCGCGCGGACCTTCGTGACGGCGCCCGTCCGACCGTCCTGCATGTCGATCGACCACAGTCCGTCTTCACGGCGCGCCGCGACACAGGCAGTGCGCGTGAGCACCTTTGCGCCGCGCTGCTTGGCATCCAGCGCGTTGAGCAGCACCAGGCGCGCATCGTCGACCCAGCAGTCGGAGTATTCGAAACCGCGCTTGAATTCGTCCTTGAGAGGCGCTCCTTCGGGCGCTGTTCTCAGGTTTAGCGTTCGTGTCCCCGGCAGCCGCTTGCGACCGCCAAGGTGGTCGTAGAGAAACAGTCCGAGCCGGACCAGCCATGCCGGCCTGTCTTGCGGGCTGTGCGGAAGAACGAAGCGCATCGGCCAGATGATGTGCGGCGCCGCCTCGAGCAGCACCTCGCGTTCGATCAACGCTTCGCGAACCAGCCTGAATTCATAATATTCGAGGTAGCGCAGGCCGCCATGCACCAGCTTGCCGGAGCGCGAACTGGTGCCTTGCGCGAGATCGTCCTTTTCGCACAGGATGACGGACAGCCCGCGCCCTGCCGCGTCACGCGCTATGCCGGCCCCATTGACGCCGCCGCCGATCACGAAGAGATCGACGACATCTGTTGTATTGCTCAAGATCTTGCTCCTGTGCGGTGCGCCATGCCCTTCCACACCGGCCGAAGCGCCTGACGCGCTGCAACGAAGGAAGGGAAGAGCGCATCGTAGGTTTGCGAAAGCGCCTCGTCATAGGCATCGCAGTCGCCGAGAAGCGGCGTCACCCACTCGGCGGCGCAGTCTTCCATGGAGCCGTAGACGCCGAGGCCAACCGCGGCCATCATCGCGGCACCTGCCGCGCCGGCTTCCTGGCGGCTGCTCGTTCGCACCTGCGCCCGGGTCGCTGCCGCGATGATGCGACGCAACGACGGGCTGCGCGCGGCGCCGCCCGACAGGCGTATCTCACTCGGCACGGTGCCCATCGCCTGGTAGCAATCACGGGCTGCGAAGGCCAACCCTTCGAGCACTGCGCGTGCCAGATCGCCGAAGCCGTGCTTGACCGAAAGGCCGATGAAGCCCGCGCGTGCGTCAGGGTCGACGAACGGCCCTCTTTCGCCAGCCAGCGATATGTAAGGCTGGTAAATCAGCGATCCCGGCTCCGATGCTTCCACCCAAACATCGAGTGCCTTCAGCAACTCGTCATGAGAAGGCTTGCCGCCACCCGTGGCGAGCACGTCGCGCGCAAGGCCAAGCAGCCAGTCGATGTTGAGCGTGGCCGCCATGTTGGACTGCAGTTGCGCATAGCCACCCGGAACAGGCATGGCGATCGTGTAGCCGGAGCCATCGTCGTTCAAAATGACATCGTCGGGAGTGGCTGCGAAGCGCGTGTGTATGCCGGTCGAGCCGATGACCGTGCAGCCGACATTGCCGCTTGGATCATAGAGGCCGGCTCCGAGCGCCGTCATGACCATATCCACGTAACCCAGCACCACCGGCGTGCCTTCGAGCAGGCCGGTCTCTCCCGCCGCCGGTCGAGACAGCGGTTGATGGTCGGTGGTGCCTTCGAGCATGGGAGGCAACAGGCGGCGATGCGTCGTCAGATCCAGACTGTCGAGGACCTCGTCGGAATAGGTGCGCGACCGAAAATCGCCGAAGGTGAAGGTTCCCTCGGAGGGATCCGTGGCGCGTTCGCCCGTCATCTTGAAGTAGAGCCAATCCTTGCAATGCAGTGCGGTCGCCGCCCGCTTCAGCATGTCCGGATTGTTTCTTTTCATGAAGGCAAGCTGGGCACCCTGCTGGCAGGAATTAAGCCCCGTGCCGGTCAGCTCGAACCGCCTGCGATCCCGAGGGTCGGCGCGCATCTCGTCGACCAGATGTCCGGCGCGGGCGTCGAGCCATAGCCAGGCGCGCGAGACAGGCAAGCCGTCGCCATCGATCAGCCAGGTTCCGTCGCCCTGCCCGGTGATGGCAACCGCCGCGGTTCGTTGCGCGAGATCGGGGACTTTGGCTGCGAGATCGCGAACGGTCCGCGCCATGTCGCGCCAGGTCTGGTCGAGGTCCTGCTCGGCACCGCCACCTTCCAGCGTGACGAAGCTGTTGGGCACCGACGTCATGGCGAGCTGTCGCCCGGACAGATCGAAAGCGACCGATTTGATCACCGACGTTCCCGCGTCGATACCGATCAGCAGGTCTTTCATGCGGCAAATTCCGGTTGGTTACGAAGGCAATTCACGAGGCCAGTCTTTGTCATCTCGTAGAAGAGGCAGGGAGTGTCCGCAAGGACACCCCCTGTACGGGTTTCATTCCGACAGCACGAAGGGTGCCGTGTACTTGTCGACATTGTCCTTGGTGATGAGAAGGCAATCAAACAGCTGCTTTTCGGTCGCCGCACCGGTGGCGCCCGTCTTGATGAACGAGTCCGCCTGCTGCACGGCCTTGGCCGAGAAGATGGCGACCGGCTGAAGCACGGTGTACTGGAGTTCACCGGACTTGATGGCCGCAACCGCATCAGGGGAGCCGTCGAAGCCGCCGACCTTGATACCGGCAAGCTTGCCGGCTTCCTTCAGCGCCGCAACCGCACCGAGAGCCATTTCGTCATTGCCGCTGATCACGGCGATGATGTCGGGATTGGCCTGCAGCATGCTCTGCATCTTGTCGTGGCCCTGGGTACGATCCCAATTGGCGACCTGCGAGGCAGCCTTTTCGAGATCCGGATACTGGCTCAGCACAGTCGCGTAACCGTTCGAGCGCGTGGCCGCATTGTTGTCCGACGGCGCGCCGAGCAGTTCGACATATTTGCCCTTTTCACCGACTGCCTGCACCCACTGCTGGGCACCGAGAGCAGCACCCTGCGCGTTGTTGGAAACGAGCTGCCCCTTGGCGAGGCCTTCCTGGTTGATCTCGGCATTGACGAGGAAAACCGGGATGTTGGCGGCAATCGCCTTCTTCACCGCGCCGACAGAACCATCGGCATTGGCCGGGTCAAGGATGATCGCCACCGACTTGTTGGTGATGGCGGTGTCGATCAGGTTGCTTTCCGTGTTGGTATCGCCCTTGTGGGCGCCGACATTGGCCGTATAACCGAGCTTCTCGGCCTCGGCCTTGGCAACGTTGCCCTCGGTCAGCCAGTAGGGGTTGGCCGGATCGTTGACGATGATCGAGATCAGGCCCGCGGCCGACGCGGCGGCCGTGAACCCGACGACCATCGCGGCGGCAAGCAGACTTTTCAGCATGGTTTTCATGTACATTCCTCCAATGATTACGCGGTGTTGCTGCCAGTCACCTGGCAGTCTTCCCTTGGGCAGGATTGGCCGTTTCGGCCTTCCCCCGTTGCTGAGAAGTCGGTTGGCCGCCCGTCGAAGCTGGGAGCTTGCTACGGCGGCGATACTGAACGGCATTGAGCAGCACGGCGAGCACGATGACCGCGCCGGTGAACACTGTCTGCCAGTAGGATGAGATACCGATGATCACCAGACCGTCGGACAGGAAGCCGATGACGAAGGCCCCGAGCAGGGTTCCGCGGATGTTGCCGCGCCCGCCGGTCAGTGCCGCGCCGCCGATGACGACGGCCGCGATGGCCGTCAGCTCGTAGGTGGTGCCGGCGGTCGGTCCAGCCGACGTCAGCTGCGAGGACAGGATCAGGCCGGCAATGGCGGCACAGATGCCTGACAGCACATAGACGGATATCTGCACCGTCTTGACCGGAACGCCGGACAGCTCGGCCGCGCGCTCATTGCCGCCCGACGCGTAAAGCCAGCGCCCGAAGGCGGTGCGGTTCAAGACGATGCTGCCGATGAGCGCGATGACCGCGAGAACCACCACGCCGGTCGGCACGCCGAACAGGCGGTTGAAGCCAAGCGCATCGAAGCCGGTGTTTCCGAGCTCCGGTTTGCCGCCGAGATTGTTGTAGGTCAGGCCGCTGGTCATCAGCAGCGCCAGGCCGCGCGCCATGTACATGACGCCGAGCGTCGCCACGAAGGCTGGAACCTTGAAGCGCGCGACGAGCACGCCGTTGATCAGCCCGACAGCAGCGCCCAGCATGCAGGCCAGCACCGCGACCACCCAGACCGGCGGATAGAGGACGACGCCAAGCCAGGTCAGCGTCACGCCTTGCATCAGGAAGCCGGCGACGACGCCGGCCAAGCCCAGCGTCGACCCCACCGACAGATCGATGCCGCTATTGAGAATGACGAGCAGCATGCCGACCGCGAGAATTCCGAAGATGGCGACATGCGAGGCCATGGTCAGGAAATTCGCCACCGAGAGGTAGTAGGGCGACAGGATCGAAAAGACGACGATGATGACGATCAAGGCAAAGAACGCCCGGCCCTCGAGCAGCAGCTTGGCGAGATCGAAGCCTTCGCTTGCGCTTGGACTGGACTGTTTGCTGGCCTGGCTGACGTCGGTCATGGTCTGGGCTCCGAAATTCCTGGTGATCAGGCGACCACGGCTTCGCCGGAGGCGGCCATGATCTGCTCTTTGGTGGCGTTGGCGTCGAATTCGGCTGAAATCCTGCCGCGCCGCATGACGACGATCCGGTGCGCGATGCTGAGGCATTCGTTGACCTCAGAGGTCGAGAAGACGACCGCAAGGCCCTGCGAAGCGCGTTCGCTCAGCAAGCGGAAGACCTCGGCCTTGGCACCGACATCGATGCCGCGGCTCGGCTCGTCGAGGAGGATAACTTTTGGGTTGGTGGTCAGCATCTTGCCGATGACGACCTTCTGCTGATTGCCGCCCGACAGCGAGCCGATCATGGCGTTGCCGCCGGCAGTCTTGATGGTCACCTTGCGGATCGAATCCTCGACCAGCCCACGCTCCCTGGAGCGGGACAGAAACAGCCCCCTGGCGAACGCCTCGATGCTGGCAAGCGAGAGATTGCGGCCGACGGTCATCGTCTGCACCAGCCCGTCGCGCTGGCGGTCCTCGGGGACCAGCACAAGACCTCTGGAGATGCGCTGGGCAATGCTCAGTCCCGAGACGTCCTCGCCTTCCAGAAGCGCGCGGCCGCCTGCCATCGGCATCCGTCCGGCGACGGCTTCCAGCAATTCCGTGCGCCCGGCGCCCATCAGCCCATAGATGCAGACGATCTCGCCTGCCCGGACGTCCAGCGACAGGTGATCGACGACGGAATAGCCTGAACCCGAAGCGTCGACGACGCTGACATCCTCGATCGACAGCGCGACCTCGCCGAATTCATGACCGGTCGGCGGCGAGCCGAGATCGAAGTTCTCGCCGACCATGTTGCGCACGATCCACTCGAGATCGATATCCCTGGCTTCGGCCGTCGCCGTTATCGCGCCGTCGCGCAGGACAACGGCATAGTCGGTGATCTGCAGCGCCTCTTCGAGGTGATGTGAAATGTAGACGATGGAGACGCCGCGGCTGGTCAGATCGCGGATCACCTTGAACAGCACCTCCACCTCTGTCGCGCTGAGCGCCGAGGTCGGTTCGTCCATGATCAGGATCCGGGAATCGACCGACAGCGCCCGCGCGATCTCGACGATCTGCTGTTGGCCCAAGCGCAGATCCTCGACCAGAGTCATCGGGTCGATGTCCTCTTCGAGATCGGCCATCAGGGCGCGCGCCTGGCGCTGCTCCTCGGCGAAGTCGAGACCGGTCCTGGTGCGCAGTTCGCGGCCCATGAAGATGTTGTCGCGAACGCTGAGGTTCGGCGCGAGGCTGAGTTCCTGATGGATGATCGAGATGCCGCGATCGCGCGCGTCCGAGGACGAGGAAAAACTGACGAGATTGCCGTCGAGCACGATGTCGCCGGATGTCGGCGTGACCACGCCGGACAGGATCTTCATCAGCGTCGACTTGCCGGCGCCATTCTCTCCGAACAGCGTGGTGACCTTGCCGCGATGGATGTCGAAATTGACGCCCTTGAGCGCATGGACGCCGCCATACGACATGACGATGTTGCGCGCCGAAAGCACGGCGTCGCCATTCGCGGGTCCGGTGTCGGCAGCCGGTTTCATTTGACGTCCAGTCTCACGGGAGTGACGAGCCAGCTCTTCGGGTTGACCAGCTTGAACGCGCCGACCACCGATATGGTCTTGCCGGTCAAGGTGCTTGTATCGATCTTGGCCAGGACTTCCTTCTTCATCTCGTTGTTCAGCGCGGAACCGGCGTCCTGGTATTCGATCTGGTTGGTGAACTGGCCGAAGGTGATCTTGCCGGTGGCGTCGCGCAGTTCCGTTCCGTTGATCGCCGGCCCGGTCTGCACGCGGATCATCAACGTATCCGGCACGCCGTCGACGGCGACCTTGTAGATGCCCGATTTTCCTTCGCCGACGACGCCGCTGAACTTGACCGAGATGACCGGTCCGACACCCGCAGGCACGCCGTATTCCTTTTCTGCCGTCGCCCTGTCCTTGGCGATCGCCGTCGCCACCGTCACCGCGTCGGCGCCACGCGCCTCGACATCGGCCTGCACCTTGGGAAATTCCGACTTGCCGTAGTCGGCGGCGGAAAACACGGCACTGCGGACATCGCCGGCGGAGCCGATCCTGACCACCTTGGTGTCGAGCGCCATGGCGCCGAGCAAGACGACAACCGCGGCGCCGGCAAGTGCCCGGCGCAGGCCGGGCGAGGCCGGCCGGGTCGATGCGGTGGCGGCCTTCGCGCTCATGACGCAACCGCCAGCAAGGCAGATCTGCCGTTGTCACGCATTTGACGATCCTCCGTTCACATGGCGCTCCGCACCATTGGATTGGTTCTGTTCGACAAGGGCACGGGCGGTGCTTTCGTCGGTGATCAGGCCACTCAGATAACGGCTTTCGAGCACCGCCTTGATGGCGCGTACTTTGACCTTGCCGCCGGCGACGGCGACGATCCGGCGGCCTTTCAACTGGTCCCGCGGGAGCGCCAGAATTCTTTCCGACAGCGCCGTTTCCACCGGGCGCCCCTTGTCGTCGAAGAAGTGGGCGAGCAGCTCGCCGACGCCGCCATCGCGTTTGACCTCATCGATTTCGGAATGTTCGATCATGCCGGTAGCGACCAGCGAGGCTTCCCGCTCGGCGGTGCCTATGCCGACGAACATCAGGTCGGACCGGCTTGCGAGGTCGAAGACATCGCTGATGCCGCGCTGGCCAAGCAGCACCTCACGGTCCTCGGCGGAGTTGGCGACGAAAGGCACCGGCATCACATAGGCCTGCGCGCCGGTCCGCTCGGCCAGTCGATGCATGACGTCGTGCGGGTTGGCCGCGAATTTGCGCGTCACACCGCCAAGCAGCGAGACGAAACGGATATGGGCGGCGGCGGTCCGCGTCAGATACTCGACGCTTGCCGCGAGGGTGCGGCCATGGCCAACGCCGATCAGCATGTCCTCGCCGCGATCGATCTCGCGCTTCAGAAACTGCGCGCCGGCGATGCCCAGTCCCTTGAGCGGCAGGTCTTCCTGGTCCAGGTCCGGAACCACCTCGCAATAGTCGAGCCCATATGCGGCGGTCAGGCGCTGCTCCAGCTCCACACACTCGGCGACGTCGCCGTCGATAAAGACCCTGACCAGACCTTCCTGATTGGCCTTGGTGATGAGCCGGTGCGCCTTGAGGCTGGTCAGGCCAAGCCGCTTGGCCACCTGGGCCTGTGTGAGACCCCCGGCATAGTGAAGCCAGGCCGCGCGCGTGGCGAGGCTGGATTCATGGTCACGGTTAGCGGTTCCGCCGGATTTCAAGCCATCTCCTCCCTGAGATGATATTATTATCTTTGTGTGCAAAAATTTTCACATCCCTGCATCGCTGTCAATCCCTCGCCGGATTTGGCGCATACGCCTGCGGGGAATTCACAGGCCTCGCCCCTTCTAGAAACGCCGGTCTGCCGGGGTATCGGCAGGCAACATCGATCCACTAGGAGGTAAGCATGTTATGTGATCATACTTCGATGATAATTTAACGTCAATCTGTGTTATTTCTTGCCGAGATCGGCAGGATTGCGCTGCTGGTTGCCACCCTATTTATCATCAACTATTTGTTTTTAATAAATAATATCCGCCAGCAGAAAAATCCCAATCTATCTGTGAGTTGGGCGATTTGTGGATGCGGCGCATCCATGGGCAAACCGACCGGATTGCCTTGGGAAAGAGCATCGGCGACGGAGTGATCAGTCCAGTCGCATCAGGTTCCGGCCTTCGAGTTCCACAATTGCGGCCTCGACTTCCCCTGCAAGGCGCCCGGCGCTCCAGCCCAGCGCCCGTCCGGCAATCGCGGCAATCTCCTGCAGGTCCCGGCCTGTCAGCGAACCTGATATCGCCAGGGTGCTGCGGCGCATGACGATATCGGCCAGATGTTCGACGAATTCGTTGCGGACAATGTAGTCAATTTCCGATCGGCTGTAGCTGCCGGAGTCCGGCAGCTGGCCTTCACCATTCAGCCCGTGTCCGGCAATCTCCAGGGCTCTGGTCCCGTAGCGCGACAGCAATTGGTCAAGACGTCGTTCTTCGATGCCCGTTTGCGACCGCGCGCGAGCCAGCCAGTCTGAGCGTGCCGCCGCCGCGGCAGGGAAATCCCTGCCGCCGCCGATCGGCATGGCTTGCGTCGTCACCTTGCGGCTGCGCTGCAGACGACCGAGCACGGTGTCGGCGACTTCCTCGGCAAAGCCACGAAAGGTCGTCCACTTGCCGCCGACCAGCGAGATGACCGCGAAAGGTCTGTTCCGGTCCGGCTCGGCGACGGGGGCCGAGTGATCGCGGCTGATCAACCCGGGCAGCGATGCATCCGAAGCCGGCAGCGGCCGGATGCCGCTATAGGCATAGACGATCTGGTCGCGCTCGAACGCCATTCCCGGCAGCAGCGTCCGGACGCTGTCGAGCAGGTATTCGACTTCGTCAGGCTCGCAGCGCACCGCGTCGGGATTGTCGGCCTTGATGTCGGTGGAGCCGACCAGCGCCAGGCCGAGATAGTCGTAGACAAGGCAGATACGGCCGTCATCGGCCTCGAAATATAGCATGCGCCCGGCAAGGCTTTTAACCAGTTCGTCGTGTTTCAACAGTACGTGCGAGCCCTTGGTGCCGCCGATCATCTTCGATGGCGCGCCAAGCAAATCGTTGACATAATCGATCCAGGGACCGGCGGCATTGACCACCAGTTTCGGCCGCACCGAAAAGGCCGCGCCGTTTTCCGTCTGGAAGGTCAGCACGCCATCGGCGGACTTCACCAGCGCGGTGTAGTTCGCGGTGGCCGAGGCCGCATTTGCCTGCAGCCCGTCGAGGATCAGTTCGAGCACCAGCCTTTCGGGGTGGCTTATCTTGGCGTCGTAATAGGTGCCGGTGGCGACGATCGAAGGGTTGAGCGCCGGCATCTCACTGAGCGCCTGGCGCCGCCCGACCATGCGGTGACGCGGCATGACCTGGTTTCGCGAGCCATAGAAATCATAGATCATCAAGCCGACCTTGATCAGGATGGCGCCGCGGCTGCGCGGCGCGCTGGTCGAGCCGAACAGCGTCCGCAGCGCCGCCAGCATGCCCTTGCTCCAGGAGAAGATCGGAATGACGGTCGGCAGCGGACTGACATAGTGCGGCGCGTTTTTCAAAAGCAAATTGCGTTCGAGCGTCGACTGCGCCACCAGCCCGAACTCGCCGGTTTCTAGATATTTCAAGCCACCATGAATGAGCCGCGATGGCGCGGCGCTGGTGCCGGAGCCGAAATCCGCCTTGTCGACGATCAGGCAGCTGACGCCCTGCGCGCACAGGTCGCGAAACAGGCCCGCCCCGTTGATGCCGGCGCCAAGAATGACGACGTCGACCTCGTCGGTCCCGGCCATGGCGGCCAGACGCCCGGCGGGGTTTTCCGTACGTGTTCCCTCAGCTGGGTTCATGGCGCTTTCGTCTTGACGATGCGCAGCTTCACGCCGGCCCGCTCGAGGGCTTGCGCCCGCGCATCGCCCAGACCTTCGGTCGCCAGCACGACGTCGAAGCTGGTCAGATCGTCGAAGACATGCAGGGCAATCCTGTCGAACTTGGCATGGTCGATCAGAAGGATGCGCTTGACCGATGCGGCCATCATCGCCTGCTTGACCCGCACGACATTGGGATCCTGGATGAAGGCCGTGGTTCCGGTGATGGCCGAAGCCGAACAGATCAGCACATTGGCGCGCAGCTGCGCCACGGCGTTCTCGCAGACGATGCCGATATAGGCATTGTAGGTACCGTGATACTGGCCGCCGAGGCAGATGAAATCGATGTCGTCGACATTGATCAGCTGTGCCGCCGTCGACACGCTGTTGGAGATGACGGTCAGCGGCTTGACGTCGAGCAGCAGTGTGGCGACGGCGTTTGCCGTCGAGGAATCGTCCAGCATCACCACCTGGCCAGCCTCGACATAATCGAGTGCTGCCCGCGCCAGCGCATCCTTCTCGGCCCGGTTGACCGTCACCCGGTAGCGGAAGGCGCTTTCATAGAGGCCGGAAGGCTGAACCGTCACCGCACCGTGCAGCTTGCGCAGCACGCCCTGCTGCGCCAGCCGGTCGATGTGCCGGTGGATGGTCATGCGCGATACGCCGAAATGCTCGACGAGATCGTCGATGCGCACCTGGCCGAGCTTGATCACATAGTCGGCGATCTCTTCGCGTCGTTCGTCGGCCTTGATCATGCGCCTCTCCCAGTGTCTGGCCGCGCCAGCTTCTCGATCTCCGGCCAATGCGGTTCGAGCGCACCGGCTATGCGGCCATAGAGGGAAAAGCGCTCGTTGAACACAGCGCTTGAGGCCGGCACAGGCTCGTATTGGCGCGCCGTCATGCCGACCTGCCTGGCGCCTTGTTGCGGCGTCGCGAAGATGCCGACCGCGGCACCCGCGCAAAGGGCAGCGCCAAAGGCCGCGGCCTCGTCGGTCGAGGTGACGATGACCGGCGCGTTCAGCACATCGGCAAACATCTGGACGAAGGCCGGATTGCGCGAGCCGCCGCCGGTCAGGCGGATTGCGCTGATAGCAAAGCCCTCGCGCAAGGCTTCGACATGGGTGCGGTGATTGAAAGCAATGCCCTCCAGAACCGCCTTCAACATATCGCCGCGATTGTGCCAGCCGTGCAGGCCGACAAAGCTGCCGCTGGCGATATCGCCAAAGGGGGAGCCAAACAGATAGGGGTGAAACAGGATGGTCGAGGGCTTCTTCAGCGCTGCGTCGATTTCTGCTGCCAGAAACTCGTGGATCGAGCCACCATCGACCGATGCCTTCTCCTGCTCAGAACGGCAGAACGTGTCGAGGAACCAGTCGTAGTTCGCGGTCGAGGCCGGAGAGATCGCCATGTTGTTCCAGCAGCCTGCGTCGATGGCGTTGCGGCAGAACCAGCGCGGGTCGACGCGCGGCTCCGAAGAGACGACTTCGTTGATGGAATAGGTCCCGGCGACGATGGCGAGCACGCCCTCCTCGTGGCCGCCCATGCCAAGCGCGGAGGCGGTCACGTCATGCAGTCCGCACGCAACCGGTGTTCCCTTGGCTAGGCCGGTCATTTCGGCGGCCTCGGCGGTGACATGCCCGACGATCTCGGCGGAGTGCGCCATCGGCGGCAGCGCTTCGAAGAGATCGTCCAATCCGAAGATGCGCATCGCTTCCGGCGCGTAAGCCTGCGTGCGGAAATCCGTGAATGAGGTGCTGGCCTCCGAACGGTCGGTGCCGATCGTGCCCGACAGGCAAAAGCGCAGCCAGTCTTTGCAGGCCAGTATATGCCCGATGCGCCCATAGCGGTCGGGTTCGTTCTTCCTGATCCAGGCCAGCAGCGCCGACGGCGCCGAGACGTGCGGCGCCTGGCCGGTGCGCGCCAACGCGTCTTCGAAGACCCGATCCGCCGACCATCGTTCGACAATCTCGCCGGCGCGGCTGTCGAGCGAAAGGATCCCGGGACCCAGCGGCCGACGATCCTTGTCGAGCAGATAGAGACCGTCGCCATGCGCGGTCGCCGCCACCGCCCTGATGTCGTCTGCCGGGCGGCCACAAAGGGCGATCGCTTCCTTGATTGCGTCGGCGGTCGCTTGCCAGAGGCCTGCCATGTCGCGCTCCACCCAGCGCGCATGGGGCATCGACTGCGGCACCCGTCGACGCGCCACCGACAACTGCGTGCCATCGGCATCGAAGATCACCGCCTTGGTGACCGTGAGACCGTTATCGATTCCGAGCAGACTGGGCATGGTCACCGCCTCTTTCAGCGACTGGCGATGCGCACTGCAAGGCAATCCTGCAGGCTGGGACAAGGGCGACAGACATAGCAACGATCGACGAGCAACGGTGATACAAAGCGACGAGCACCCAATGAATCAAAGAACCATATCTTGGTGTTAATTTAACGTCAATGTGTGAGACAATTCTTTTGTTCCATCCGTCGAAACGGGCATTGTTAGCGATGACAGATTGCAAAACTGACTGATTTATTTGAATTTTTTGCCTATGAAATATCCCATCCAGATCGTTCAATCGGCCGGCGGGTGCCATAGATCGGCTCCGTTCGCCCGACGCTGCGCCCTGGCAAGCCTGGGTTACTGATGCTTCATCGACATTCGCCTGAAGCTACTCGAAGGAATAGGTGAAGCCCTCCTTGGAGGCGCCAACCGTCACCTTCGTCATCTTTTCGCCCTCGAGCGACCGGTTCAGCACGCCACGGCTCAATTCCGGCAGAAGCGTGTTGGTCAAAATGGCGTCGATCATCCGCCCGCCGGATTCGATCTCGGTGCAGCGGGCCTTGACCAGATCCATGACGCCATCGCCGATCACCAGTTCCGCGTCGTTGGTCGCGCGCAGCCGGCGAGCGATCTTGGCGAACTGGTGGCGGGTGATCGCTTCGATCATCGAATCCGAAAGCGGGTAATAAGGAATGGTCACCACCCGACCGAGAAAGGCCGCAGGGAAGACTTTCAGCAAGGGGCTGCGCAGTGCGGTGTCCAGATCGTCGAGCCCTGCCCGCAGCGTGCCATTCCTGGTCCGATCCATGATGACTTCGGAGCCGACATTCGAGGTGAGCAGGATCAGCGTGTTCTTGAAATCGATGCGCCGGCCCTCGCTGTCGTCCATCATCCCCTTGTCGAAGACCTGGAAGAAGATTTCGTGCACGTCAGGATGCGCCTTCTCGACCTCGTCGAGCAGGATCACCGAGTAGGGTTTGCGGCGGACCGCCTCGGTCAGGATGCCGCCCTTGCCGTAGCCGACATATCCAGGCGGCGCCCCTTTCAAGGTAGAGACCGTGTGCGCTTCCTGGAACTCGGACATGTTGATCGAGATGAGGTTCTGCTCGCCGCCGTAGAGCGTCTCGGCCAAGGCCAATGCGGTTTCGGTCTTGCCGACGCCCGAGGGGCCGCAGAGCAGGAACACGCCCACCGGCTTTTCCGGCGCGCCGAGCCCGGCGCGGCTGGTCTGCACGCGCTTGGCGATCATCTCCATGGCGTGATCCTGGCCGACCACGCGTTCGGACAGAGTGCTGGCCAGCCGCAGCGCCTTTTCGGTCTGGCTCGACAGCATCCGCCCCGTCGGGATACCGGTCCAGTCCTGAACGACCGCCGCCACGGCGTTGCGGTCGACCGACGGCAGGATCAGCGGCGTCTCACCTTGCGCCTCGGCCAGTTCGGCCATCAGTTCGCGCAGCCGGGTGAGATCGGCGGCCGGATCGGGTAGAGGGGCATCGGTCGCCGCCGCTGCCTCCTCGCTCGTCCTGGCCGGTTTGGTCTTGGCCGGTTTGGTCTTGGGCGCTTTTGCTTTGGGCGTTTCGGTCTTGGGCAGCGGAGCTTCAACTGCGTCCGCGCCGGCCGTTTCGCTCTCCGGCGTCTCCACCGCATCGAGTGGGACACCTTCGCCGCGCAGCCTGGCGCGCAGTTCGAGTATTTCGGCAACGAGTGCCTTTTCCCGATCCCAACGCTGCTGCGCGGCTGCGAGCGTGACTTCGGTTTCGGCCAACCCGGTGTCGACGCGTGCCTGCCGATCGTTCACCTCGATGCCGATCGCAGCCTCGCGACCGATGATGCCGCGCTCGACCTCCAGCGCCTGGCGGCGACGGATGATGTCCTCGACCTCGGCCGGTGTAGCGTGCTGCGATATGGCGACACGGGCGCAAGCGGTGTCGAGAAGGCTCACCGCCTTGTCAGGCAGTTGCCGCGCCGGGATGTAGCGATGCGACAGGCCGACCGCCGCTTCGATCGCCTCATCCAGTATCTGCACCTTGTGGTGCTGCTCCAGAACGCCGGCGACACCGCGCAACATGAGAACGGCCACCGCCTCCGAAGGCTCGTCGATTTTTACCACCTGGAAGCGGCGGGTCAGCGCCGGGTCTTTCTCGATGTGCTGCTTGTATTCGGCCCAGGTCGTTGCCGCGATCGTACGCAATTCGCCGCGCGCCAGCGCCGGCTTCAAGAGATTGGCCGCGTCACCGGTTCCAGCCGCGCCGCCTGCGCCAATCAAGGTGTGGGCCTCATCGATGAACAGGATGACCGGCGTTTCGGAAGACTGCACCTCATCGATGACCGCCTTCAGCCGTTTTTCGAACTCGCCCTTCACGCTTGCACCCGCCTGCATCAATCCGACATCGAGCATGCGCACACTGACGCCTTGCAGTGTGGGCGGCACGTCGTCTGCTGCAATACGCAAGGCAAAGCCCTCGACGACCGCGGTCTTGCCGACGCCAGCCTCACCGGTCAGGATCGGGTTGTTTTGCCGACGTCGCATCAGGATATCGACGATTTGCCTGATCTCCGGATCGCGGCCGACGACCGGATCGATCTTGCCGTCGCGAGCGCGCTGGGTCAGGTCGGTGGCGTATTTCGCCAGCGCCGAATCCCCGCCCGGAGGGCGCTTCGGCGTTTCGGCCGCGGAAACCGCTATGCCTGCGCGGGCTTCGAGCGAGCCCTCCATGACATCGGCGAACCGTGCAATGACCGCGGCGGCGTCGATCTTGTCAAACTCGCCGCTGATCTTCGACAGCAGGCCTTCCAGCACCGGCGTCTTCAGGCAGGCAAGGAGAATATGGGCGCTGCGGACTTCCTCGACGCCGAACTCGAGCGTCGCCAGGTTCCAGGCTTCCTGGATGGCATGGAAGATATGGTCGGAAAATTCCTCGATCGACGTTGCGCCGTAAGGCAGCTTGTCGACGGCGCGGGTCATGTCGGCGGTGAGCCGGCTCGCATCCACGCCCGCATCGGCGATTATCATTTGCACATCCGAGCGGTCGGAAAGCACCAGTTGCTCGATGAAGTGGACGAGCTCGACGTAAGGATTGCCGCGCAGTTTGGCGGTGTCGGCCGCGGCCTTGAAGGCGCGCACACCGACAGGATTGAGCTTGCCGACCAGTTCCTTGCGTTTGAAGGTCTGCGATGACCGGCGCTGTTCCATCGAACGTGCTCCTGCAATCTGCCAGTCGATAACCTGCCACATAAGCCGTCACTTGACAAAGCGCGTGGTGGACAGCGCCCCTTCCATTTGTGGAAAGTACCGCACCATCGGCTGCAAACAACCACGCAATTGCCCGCCTTCATGCAATGCATTTCACATGCAAGGCCGGCAATCTGGCCAAGGGTTTCGGCACCGCAGACGCGGTCTGGTCAGCTTTCGTTAATTTTTTGAGCAGTGCTTGAATTGTGGTAAAGTGCAACCGTGTGATACCGTAGGGTCACGTACGGTTTGAAGGCCGATCGCTGGGGGTTGGTGTGATTGATGTCGCACTCTGGCTTGCTCCGCTCGACGGTGAAAATCCGTCAGGGGAGGATTTGCGCAACGACCCGGCTTTTCATGAGCTGGAGCGCCTGACGGAACCCGAGATCAAGGTCGTCCACGACGGCCAAAACAAACCCGCCTCGCAAAGCACCATTCCGGTCGACTGGCCTGCGGTGCTCGCCAAGGCGGAGGAATTGCGCGCGCATGGCCGGGACCTGCGCCTGCTCGTCATCGTCACGCGCGCGCTGGCCAATGAAGAAGGACTGGCCGGTCTCGCGCAGGGGCTGACCCTTATTGCGCAGACCTTCGATCAGCATTGGGAAACCATGCATCCGGCGCTGCGGCCCAACGCTTCGCCACGCGATGCCGCCTTGCGCCGCATCAACGCGCTGCTCGACCTCCAGAATGGTCAGGAGGGGTTGTTGGCGAACCTGCGGCAAATGACGTTCTTTGCGCCGCGTGCAATCGGCCCGATTCAGGGCAAGGATCTGGAAAAGGGTGCGCTCGACGACCGTGTCATGCTCCAGGAAGCCGCCTCGGGATTGAATGCGGCAGAAAAGGCCGCACTGGTTAGTGCGCACGGACAATTGTTGAACCGGGTGCGTGCCGGATGTGCGGCACAGATGGATCAAGCCAACGCAGAGATGGTCTTGCTCGTCGCCGACGCCAGGGCAGCGATCGCGGCCCTGGATGCGGTCGAGACCGCCCTCAACACTCGTCTCGAGAGCAGCGGCGCTCCTGTTCCGGAATTAAAACGGTTTCTGCAGCGTTTGCTGACGACCCTCGAACGGAATTCGGCAGCCGGCGCCGTGGCGAATGGCGCGGCCAAGCCGCCCACGCCGGCAGAACCGGCAACGCCTGCTCGAAACGGTCATGGAGCCGATACTATGGCAAGTGCGGCAAGCTACGCGGACTCGAGCACGGGGCTTCCCGACCGGATCTCCTCGCGCGACGACGTGGTGAAATGCCTCGACCTCGTCGTCGCCTTCTATGACCGCACCGAACCGTCGAGCCCGATTCCGCACCTGGCGCGGCGTGTGCGCCGAATGGTGCATATGGATTTCGTTGAACTGATGGAAGATCTCGCCCCGTCGGGGCTGAAGGAATTCCGGCTCCTTGCCGGCGTTCCCGACGTCAAGAAGACGGCTCAGAAGGATGAAAGGTAACAACACATGCCAGCCGAAAGCAAAGCGAAGGTCATCGAACGAAATCGCGCGCCGCGGGTGCAGATCGCCTACGACGTGGAAACCTACGGTAGCCCGACGACGATCGAACTGCCGTTCGTCATGGGCGTGATGGCCGACCTTTCCGGTGCTTCGCAGACCAAGGAAGCGTCAAAGTCGGTGCTGGACCGCTCCTTTGTCGAGACCGACGCGAACCGCTTCCCCAAGTTCATGGAGGCGCTCGGACCACGGGTAAAGGCCCGCGTGAAGAATACACTGCCGCAGGCTGAGGGCGCCGAGCGGGACGAGGAACTGGCGCTCGATCTTACATTTTCCAGAATGGGCGATTTCGCCCCGGACAAGATCGCCGAGCAAGTTCCGCAACTGGCCGAGATCCTCAAGATGCGTCGCCAACTCGAGGAACTGCTCGGCTTCATGGATGGCCGTGTCGACGCCGAAAAACGCATCGCGCAGCTTCTGAACAACGAACCGCTTCTTGGCAAGATCGCCAGCCAGGCGCTGGCCGACGACGACAAGGCAGGGGAGTAAATCATGGCCGAACAGCAAAAGACCGCCGCCGTCGCCGCCGAGGCCGAAGCCATCGACCTTGGAGAATTCAGCGGGCTCCTCGAGAAGGATTTCAAGGTCAAGAAGGACGACAGCGAAAAGCTGCAGCAACTCGTGCGCAATCTCGCCCTCGCAGCACAGTCCCGTTCCGATACCACCACCATCTCGTCCAATGCGATCAAGTCGATCAAGTCGCTGATCGCGGGCATCGACAAGATGCTGACGACACAGGTCAACGAGATCCTGCACGCGCCCGAAGTGCGTGAGATGGAAGGCACATGGCGCGGCCTTTGGTATCTCATCAACAACACCGAGACGGATCAGAAGCTGAAGATCCGGGTGATGAACATCTCCAAGGAGCAACTGGCCGACACGCTCGAAGACTATGAAGGCCAGATGTGGGACCAGAGCCCGATCTTCAAGAAAGTCTATACGGACGAGTATTCGATGCTTGGCGGCGAGCCGATCGGCTGTGTGATTGGCGCCTACGAATTCTCGAACCACCCGCGCGACGTCGGTCTGCTGCGCAACATCTCCGGCATCTGTGCTTCGGCGCACACGCCGTTTATCGCAGCCGCCTCGCCACGCCTGTTCCGCATGGACAGCTGGCAGGAATTACCGAACCCGCAAGATCTGCAGCAGATCGTCTCCAACCCGGCCTATGCCTCGTGGCAGTCGCTGCGCGAGAGCGAGGACGCCCGCTATATCGGCCTGACCATGCCGCGCGTTCTGGCACGGCTGCCCTATGGCACGGATACCGTTCCGGTGAAGGGCTTCACCTTCGAGGAAGAGGTGCATGGCGATCACAACAAATATGTCTGGATGAACGCCGCCTTCCCGATGGGCGTAAACATAAACCGCAGCCACAAGCTCTATGGCTGGGGCACGCAGATCCGCGGCGTCGAGAATGGCGGCACAGTCCTCAACCTGCCGGTGCACAGTTTCCCGACCGACGACGGGTCGATCGCGATGAAATGTCCGACGGAAGTCGCCATCGACGACCGGCGCGAAGCGGAACTGGCCAAGCTTGGCCTGATGCCGATCCTGCATCGAAAGAATACCGATCTCGCGGCCTTCATCGGCGCACACTCACTGCAGGACGACGAGACACGGGCGGGACGGCTGGTCGACCCCGACGCGCAGTCCAATGAGCGGCTGAGCGCCAACCTGCCCTATCTCTTCCCGGTCTCGCGCTTTGCGCATTACCTCAAGGCCATTGCGCGCGACAAGGTCGGCTCGTTCAAAGAGCGCTCCGACATGCAGATCTGGCTGACCGAATGGATCAACCGATACGTGTTGGCCAACCCGGCCTTTGCCGACGACAAGGCGCGCGCCAAGCGCCCGCTTGCCGCGGCCGAGGTTCAGGTGGACAGCGTCGAGGGGCGGCCGGGCTATTACAACGCCCGCTTCTATCTGCGCCCGCACTACCAGCTCGAGGGCATCAATGCCTCGCTCCGACTGGTGTCGGAGCTGCCGTCCGTGAAGACTTGATTTGCAGCAACAACATCCTGGTTTTTGAAAGCGGTGGAGAAAGATAATGCCGACAACTACGAAGATCGATGGCTTTCTGAAAGTTCCGGATATCAAGGGGCCGAGCAAGCGCGACGGCCATGAGGACGAAATCGAAGTTCATGGGGTCGATTACAAGATCGTCGCGCCATACGATCCGAATTCGCTCTCGCGGCGCGGCCGGGTCTCCTTGGGCATGATCAAGTTCACCAAGCATTACGACAAGTCCTCGCCCTATCTGAAAAAAGCGCTGTTCGAGAACAAGGCGCTCGACGAAGTGGTGTTTTCGGCACGCCGGACAATCGATGGAGAAACCAGCGACTACCTGGTCGTCACCCTGACCGACGCCTCGATCATGGAATACGACATGCAGCAGGCCGAAGACGAGGCCGACCTGATCGAGGAAGAAGTCAGCTTTGCCTACAAGAAGATCAAGTTCGTCTACGACAAGGACGACGAGATCGAAATGGATGTCTATGTCGGCAAGTGAGGGCCGGCGGCCCGACGCGGACAAGCTGCAGGTTACCGGTAGTTCGCGAGCAAAACGCGAAGCGGTCCAGCCCTCTCTCTGGGACCGCCTGGTAAACGACCTGCCGGGCATGACCTCCGAGATAGATGGGCTGCGCCAGGCCCTGCAGGATGAGCTTGGCGTGGACCGGCTGGAGAGCTTGGTTGCGGGCAGCGCGCGGCTCATCGATGCCGATGCGGAGTTGACGGCCGATCAGAAGCGGCGTCTGCACCGCCTGGCCTTTCAGACCCAGCACCGCGTGGAGATGGAAAGCCGCGGCGTGGTCGTGTCGGCCCGCGTGCTCCGGGAGGCTGTGCGGCGCGACATCGAGGCCCTGTTCAACACCGAGCGTTTCGAGGCTGTTCCGCTTCTTTCCGATCTCGAAAGCGAGCAGGCAGCGGACAACCCGCCGTCGCTCGCCGATTTTCCGGAGGTGCGTCGAAGCGTGATCAACTACGGCGTACCCTCCTTCTCGGGCCGTTCCTCCCGTGACTTTGATCGTGAGGCGCTGGCACGCGAGATCCGCTCGGTGCTTGCGACGTTCGAGCCACGCCTCAAGGAAAGTACGACGAAGGTCACGGTGACGCTTGGCGACAAGAGCGTGGGTTTGAAGATCGAGATTGACGCCGTGCTGATCATGACGCCGACGCCGGAACGCATGCGCCTGCGCACCACGATCAATCTCGATAACGGCTTGGCGCGGACCGAATTTAGGGAGGCCTGAGATGGATCGGGTCTTCGTAGAATATTACGAGGAGGAACTGACCCATATCCGCGCGCTGGCGGCGGAATTTGCCGACCTGCATCCGGCGGTGGCGCGCAATCTCTCGCTCGACACGGTGCCGTGTCCGGATCCGTATGTCGAGCGGTTGCTTGACGGCGTCGCTTTCCTGGCGGCGCGCACCCGGCTGAAAGTCGACGCCGAACGCTCGCGGTTTTCACGCAGCGTGCTGGATGTCCTCTATCCCGACCTGGTCACGCCGGCACCGGCAACGGCGATGGTGGTGCTGAAACCCGGCCAGCAGGTCCAGACGATGGTTGCCGGCCATGTCGTCAAGCGCAACACCCGGCTGGTCTCCGGCCTGCAACCCGGCCTTTCGACGCGCTGCACCTTCACCACCGCCCAGGACATCACGCTGTGGCCGATAGCGGTCACTTCGGTAAGCTATTTTCAAGATCGCAGCGCGCTGGCGACGGCGGGCATAGCGCCGATCGGCGGTGTGGCCGGCGAGGCGGCGCTCCGCATCGTGCTGACCCGAACCGGAAAAGGCAGGCTCGACGAACTGTCGCTCGACCGGCTTGATCTCTACTTTGCCGGGCGTACCAAGGCACCCCTGCTTTTCGACGCGATTTTCGGCGCCTGCTCGGCCGTTGGCGCGCGCGCGGAAGGCAAGACCAATCCCCTATCGCCCTTGCCGGAACCCGAAATGATCGGCATCAGCGACGACGAGTCCCTGATGCCTCGTACCCGTCCGACATTCGAGGGGTACCGTCTGCTGCGCGAATATTTCATGATGCCCGAGCGCTTTCACTATGCGCGGGTTTCCGGGCTGCAGCCCGTCGTGCGCCGATGCGCGGCCGGGCTCGAGATCATCTTCATGTTCAGGCGTCCGGTGCCCGAGCTTGCCGACTTGACACCGGCCGATTTCGAACTTTTCGCAACGCCGATCATCAATCTCTTCGAGCGTGAGTGCAACGTCATCGAGCTTGATCCGCGCAAGACGCGCCAGGTGCTGCACGCCGACCGAACGCGGGCGCGCGACTTCGAAATCTATCGGGTCATCCGCGTGGAGGACGCAGACACCGGGGGCAGCGATGCCGAAATTCCAGAGCTCTTCAGCCTGGGTCAGAACCGCGGCAGTGGCTGGGTCTACTCCACCGAGCGGCGCCCTCGTCGCGCGACGGAAGACGAGCGGCGCGACGGACTGACCCGCACCTCCTACGCAGGGGACGATGTCTTCCTGGCAATTTCACGCCCGGTGGAAAGCCCGGCGAACCGGCCGCTGAAGCGTGTCGACATCGTGGCGCTTTGCACCAACCGCGATTTGCCGATCCTCGATGACAATCCCACTTTGACGCTGGAGGCCGGCGACCCGGTCGAAACGGTGCGGCTTCTCGGCGCGCTGCGTCCGCCTCGCCCGGCCATCCCGGCGGCGCTGCCTTTGGGCGCGGCGGGCGAATCCCGCGCCGACAATCTCGCCTGGCGGCTGGTGGCGCAACTGGCGCTCAACTTTCTCAGCCTTGCCAAGGAAGGCCGCGGCGTCGATCCGCTGCATGCGCTGCTCGATCTTTACGCCGACCGGGGAGATCCGAGCCTTGCCCGCAACGTGCATTCGATCGTTCGCATAGACTCGCGGTCGGTCATCGAACGGCTGCAGATCGACGGGCCGATGTGCTTCGGACGCGGCACGGAAGTGACATTGCATGTCGACCAGTCGGTCCTGGCAGGGCAAAGCACATTGCTGCTTTCGGCCTTGCTTGCACGGCTGTTTGCCCGTCATGCCGGTATAAACGGCTTTGTGCGAACCCGCACGCGGCTGCTGCAGAAGCAGGAGGATGTGCCATGGCCGATGACGCCCGGCAATCGCTACCTGATCTAGGCACATTCGACCCGAACCAGGTCGAGGCGCTGTCCGAGACGTTCGACTTCTTCGAGCTGTTGCGCCGGCTTGAACGGAGGGGCGGGCTGTTCGGCTATTCCGGCTCGCCGGAGCGCGAGCCCGCAAGGCTCGGACAGCATGTGCGTCTCAGCTTTTCGGCCAGGGACGTGGTTGAATTCCGCGAAGCGAACGACAAGGCTCCGGCCAGGGTCACGGTCGCAAATCTCGGCCTGATGGGACCCGAAGGTCCGCTGCCGCTGCATTTGACACGCTGGGTGCTCGATCGTCTGTCGCAGCGCTGGTTCACCGGCGCCGATGCCCAGCAAACCAGCGACACGACATTCTTGGACTTCGTCAACATTCTGCAGCACCGCATGATCGCCCTGTATTATCGGGCATGGGCGGATGCGCATCCGGCCGTACAGGTCGAACGCGCGGTCGGTGGGCGCGTTCGCGCCATGCTTGAAGCCATGGCGGGAATAGGACTTCCCGGCACCCAGAGCACCGATCTCGATACAGTAAAGCTTCGCCAGGCAGCTTCGCTCGCCAGCCAGGTCGACGGCCCGGAACGGCTGACGCTGTTCCTGGCGGAAGCGTTCAAGGTGCCGGTTCAGATCAAAGAGTTCATCGCCGCCTGGATAACCATCCCAGCCGGGCTCCAGACCCGCCTTGCAACAGCCTATGCAGGGCTCGGCCGGGGGGCGACGATAGGCCCGCGCGTCTTCAACCGCCAAAGCCGGATCGAACTGCGTGTCGGCCCGCTGGGGTACGAGGACTTCAAGGCGTTCCTGCCTGGCGGCCAGCGGCTCAAACTGTTCAAGCAAGCCGTTCGCGACATGGTCGGGGAATCGCTCGACGTCGACCTGCGGGTCGTGCTTGCACGCGAAGCCGTGCCGCCGCCCCGTCTCGGTGCGGTCCAGCTCGGCCGAACCGCCTGGCTTGCGCGACCCTTTGAAAGGGGCGATGCTGACGATCTGCGGCTGCGGACAATCGTCGGATGGCGGCCGGAAATGGCGGGGGTCGCGGCATGAGCCTGCTGCTGACGCTGGAGCGAGGGCCACGCACCCAGGCGGTACGGCAGACCCGGCTGGACGAGGGCGAGCTGGTGATCGGCCGCAGCGCGGACGCAGGCTGGCAGATCGACGATCCCGACATGTTCGTTTCGCGCGCTCATTGCAGGATCTCGGGCGGGCGGGATGGATATTTCGTCACCGATACGTCAAGCAGCGGATTGTTCATAAACGACTCTGACAGTCCGCTCGGCGCCGGCAAGTCGACGCGCCTTCAAAGCGGCATGCGGCTAAGACTGGGTGACTACGTCGTCTATGTCGATCTGCAGACGCCAACCGCCCAAGCACCCACAGCCGGCCAGCCGGTTCCGGAACGCCTGCCGCCGGCATCCCGGGCGCCGGTGAGCATCGGCCGCGACGACTTCTTTTCCGCCACGGTCGAAGAAGAGCCGCGACGGCCACGTCCGGCGGACCTGCCGAACCCGTTCGAGCAGCCGGTTCCGGGCGCGTTCGAGCGTGCCACCTCCGGCCAGCGCAGTTCGCCTGCTTTCGATGACCCGTTCAGCCTCGATCCGGTTTCAACGCCTGTGTCGAAAAATGCCGCCCCTTACCTCGAACCGGGCGACGCGGCGAACCAGGCGGACCCATTCAGCCTCGACCCCGTGCCGTCCCCCCGCCGCGGGGCCGAACGCGATCATGGAAAGCCGTCCGATTTCAATGATGATTTTGGTTTCGGATCAGCCGCGGCGCCCGGTTCGGCAAACGGCACCGGCTCGGCCGGACAGCGCGAGCGCATCGCCCAACGACCACAATCCGCCAATCCCTGGGATTTGCCCGTGCAAGCGGCTGACGTCCCGCCGCCAGCGCGGACAGGTGCCTCCCCCAAACCCGCTCGCCGGCCGGCAGCGCCGCAGCTGGGGGACATGGCGCTTCGCTCCGCATTCCTGCGCGGCATGGGTGTCGAGGAAGCCGATTTCCCCGGGCGCGACAGCATTGCGGAAATGGAGAAGTTTGGCCGCGAATATCGACTGATGATGGAAGGCCTGATGCAGCTTCTGCGCAAGCGGGCCGAGGAAAAGGGAAACGCTCGCGTCGCCCAGACCATGGTCGGGGCGTCCGAAGTCAATCCGCTCAAGTTTCTGCCGACGGTGGACGACGCCATCGTCACGCTCCTCGCCGAGCGCAGCCCCGGATTTCTCGCCGGCGAAGCGGCAATCGCGGATGCGGTTCGCGATCTCGCTCAACATCACGTGCGCGCCTGGCGCGGCGTACAGGGCGCCTTGCGGCGGATGATCGACCGTTTTGACCCGGCAGCGATCGAGGAAGAGCTGAAATCCAATTCCGCGATCGGCACCCTGCTTTCGGGCGGGCGCGGCGCCAAGCTGTGGGAGCTTTACCAGAAACGCCACCGTGACATCGCCGAGAGCGCGGAAAAAAGCTTCCTGGGTGAAATCGGCGCTGATTTTCGGGATGCATATGAGGAGGAGTGAGACATGATCGATCGACGCGAATTCATCGTTGCCCTGGGCGCAACCGGGCTGCTTACGGCTTGCCAGAGCGGCCCACCGAAACCATCGGTGATCACCGTCAACGTGAGCGGCGGGGCTGGTATGAACCCGGGACCAGGCGGCGGCGACCGGCCGGTGACGGTCCTCGTGATGCGGCTGCGCAGCACCGGCAAGTTCAATTCCGCCGACTATTTTGCCCTGCAGGGGGATGCCGGTTCCGCGCTGGCCGGCGATCTTATCGGGTCCGACCAGATCGCCGTCGGGCCGGGAAAATCCGCGTCCAAGACCATCACGGTCGAGCCGGACGCGACGGCGCTGGGCTTCGTTGCACTGATCCGCGAGCCCACCGGCAGGAACTGGCGGACGACCAAGTCAGTGTCGGCGGGATCAAAATTCACAATCAATGTCACGCTTGGCAGCGGCGGCATTTCCGCCTAGCGGCCAGGGCAAGGGGAGCTCAATGCAGAGAGTAGCGGCATGAGCGATGCAAACAGGGTGTTGTGGTCCGAAGGTCTGTTTCTCCGGACCCAGCATTTCCAGCAGCAGGATCGTTTCTTCGAGGCGACGGTGCGCGGCGCGTTGCAGGCCGGGCAGTTGCATACGTTCGGCTTTCAGCAGCTGACGCTGGATCAGGCCTTGCTGGATGCCGGCCAGATCTCGATCCTGTCGGCACGGGGCATCTTTCCGGACGGGACACCTTTCTCCATTCCAGACATGATGGACGCGCCGCGACCACTGCTGGTCACCCCAGACACGGGCGCCGGGCCGGTGATGGTTGCCTTGCCGCTGGAGCCTCCGGGCGGTGTCGGTTTCGATCCGGCACACGCCGCCGCCTCGGGAGCACGCTATCACGGGCGGATCGTTTCGGTGCGTGACGCCGTCCAGGGGGGTTCAGATCCTGAAGAAATCGAGATCGCCCGTCCGCAGGCGCTGCTGCTTGCACCCGGCAAGTCGATCGGTGGCTACACCGCCCTGCCGATAGCCGACCTCAAGGGGGTTCGAGCCGATGGCGGCGTCTCCGTGGACGAGGCCTTCCTGCCGCCGACACTGATTACCGGCGCGGTGGCCTGGTATCGGCAATTGCTTCTGGAGGTTGTCACGGGCCTCGACCAGATCGCCGAGGCGCATGGCAAGATGGTCATGGGCGGGCCTGGGCGCAGCGTCGAAGATCTGCTGATGCTCAATCTCGCCAATGCCGCGCGTCCGCGGCTGGCCCACATGCTGGCGCAGGATGTCTTCCATCCGGCCGAGCTTTACCTGGAACTTGCCGGGCTCGCCGGTTCGATGGCCACCTACGGATCGAGCGCGCGGCGGCTGGGCGAGTTGCCCGCCTACGATCACATGGCGCCAGGCCCCGCCTATTCAGCGCTGGCGGATGCGCTGCGCTCGCTCATCCTCAGCCTGCGTTACATCGAGCCGAAATCGCGTGCGCTGCCTGTCATGCGGCATTCGACCAATGTCTGGAAAATCCGCATCGACAACCCGAAGCTGCTGGTGGCCAGCCGGATCGTCATCCGGGTCGGTTCGGAGCTGTCGGAGGACGCGCTGCGCAAGATATTCGTCAATCAGGCGACTGTCGGCTCGGCCGACCAGTTCGAGGGTCTGTGGAAATCGCGTTTGCCCGGCATTCCGCTGAAACCGCTTCACTCCCAGCCGCGCGAGATCCCCTACGATGGCGACCGGCTGTGTCTCGAACTGGACCAGAAAAGCGAGCACTGGGCGTCGCTGCTCGATGCTCCCGGCTTCGTCATCGGCGTTTCGGGCGTGTTGCCGAGCGAGCCGCAGGTGGACTGCTATTCGGTGAACAGGTGAGATCATGAGCCGCGATGATCCTTTCGGACTGTCGGAGGATCGCGAACGCACCCGCATACGCCTGACCGGCGCGCCGATGCCGCGACCGATGGCGCCGCTCTTGCCGGGCGCGGCGGTAAAGCGGTCTCGCACTCACCCGAACGCGCTTGTCAACGCATTCGCGCCCTTGCTCGAATTCGCTCCCGAGCTTGAAAGTGCGCTGCCGCCGGAGAATCCGGAAGCGTTGCGCACCCGATTGCTCGAAGAACTGGTCCGGGCACGCGACACGGCAATGTCGACGGGATCCTCGATGGAGCGTGCCGACCAGGCAGCCTGGGTCGTGGCTGCGTTGCTCGACGATCTGGCTTTGAACACGCCATGGGGCGGGGCCAGCGCTTGGCCGCGGCAGCCGCTTGTGGTCATGCTGCGCGGCGATGTCGATGCCGGAACGCAGTTCTTCACGCGTCTCGACGAACTGGAACGCCATCCCAACCGCGATCGCGAATTGCTGGAACTGCAGTATGATTGCATGGCGCTCGGCTTTCGCGGCAAATATCGCGTGCCGGGCCGGTCAGGCGACCGCTCGCTCAACGCCGTACGCGTGGCGGCGGCACGCTTCCTGCGCGATGCCGACGCCGAAGGCGCACCACTGTCGCCAAACTGGAAGGGCGTGATCGCATCCGACGAGCCGCAGCGCTTCATCGTTCCGATCTGGGTCATGGCGCTCGGTGCGGCGGTTGTTGCCACGGCAATCCATATCGGGCTCTCCATGGGGCTGAGCAGCCAGGCGGTCGAGCTTTCCGCACTTGTGCGCGCCTTGCCCCCGCCTGCACGTGGCGACATCAGCCGTACGTCACCCAAGGTCGAGGCCCCGCCGCCGGAGAAAGTGGATTTTGCGCTGTTGCCGGAATTTCAGGCCGAAGCGCCAGCCGACCTCAGATCCGCCCTCAGCGGCACCGAGAGCGTCTCGCTGGCCAAGCTGGTCATCCAGGCCTCCAACCCCGAACTGTTCCAGTCGTCGCGACCACAACTGACCGAAGGCTTCGAGCCCCTGATCGGTTCGATAGCCAAGGTGATCCTCGCCAATCAGGAGCTGATCGGGAACATCACGGTGATCGGTCATACGGACAGCGTTCCTCTGCAGAAGACCAATCCGCTGTCGACCAACCAGCGACTGTCCGAGGCTCGCGCCCAGACGATTGCCGACATGCTGGTCCAGAACGGAGTGCCACGGGACCGCGTCCATTCCGAGGGCCGCGCTGCCACCGATCCAGTGGCCAGCGACAGCACGCGCCAGGGGCGAGCCTTGAACCGCCGCGTCGAGGTGCTTGTCGAAAAGAGGCTGTGAGATGTTCATTCTGCGCTTCCTCTGGGCGGTTCTGACATCGCGCTGGCTGTGGACGCTGATCGGCATCACGCTGCTTTCCCTGGTCATCTGGGTGTTCGGCCCGATCGTCAGGGTCGGTCCCTACGAGCCGTTCGCCTCCGAAAATGTGCGCATCGTCATCATCGCGCTGCTGGTTATCTTCTGGCTGATCTGGCTGATCGTCGCCCAGCGCCGGGCGATCCGCGCCAACCGCATGTTCGTCGCGGAAATTGCCGCGCCTGCGGTGGAAAAGCCGCTGAGCCCCGGCGAAGAAAACGTCGCTGCCGTGGGTGCCAAGTTCGGCGAGGTGATGGCCGAACTGAAGCGCCGCAAGCTGGGCGGACGCAAGTTTCTGCGTGAGATGCCCTGGTATGTGATCGTCGGGCCGCCGGCCACCGGCAAGACCACGGCCTTGCGGCAGTCCGGACTGAATTTTCCGATCGACCTCACGGACGACCTGCAGGGGGTCGGTGGCACCCGCAACTGCGACTGGTTCTTTTCCGAGAACGCGGTTCTGATCGACACCGCCGGCCGCTATGTCCAGCAGGAGAGCCAGCCCGACGTCGACGCGGCGGAATGGCTGGGCTTCCTCGACCTTTTGAAGAAGCATCGCGGTCGACGCGCGCTCAACGGCGTGATCGTCGCGCTTTCGATCGATGTGCTTTCGGAGGGCGACGAAGCCATCAAGGCGCACGGCCGCAAGATCCGCCGCCGGTTGGCCGAGCTCAACGACCGGCTCGAAATCCGCCTTCCGGTCTATCTGATGCTGACCAAGGCCGATCTGATCAAGGGTTTCGAGGCTTTCTTCGGCGGCTTGTCCACCGCCTCGCGCGAGCAGGTCTGGGGAACGACCTTCGCGCTGGATGCGCGCGTGGATGCCAAGACCATCGAACGCGAAATTTCTACACTGGCGACGGAACTCGAGCGGCGGCTGGTGCCGCGCCTGGAGGATGAGGAAAAACTCGCCGCCCGTGCCGAGATCTTCCGGTTTCCTGCCCAACTGGCAAGCCTGTCCGAACCGATCCAGGTGCTGGTCGAGGCGATGTTCGGCGAAAGCCGGTATGAAGAGGCCGCATGGCTGCGCGGCCTCTATCTGACATCGGCGACCCAGGAAGGCGCACCCATCGACCGGTTGACCGCGGCGCTGTCGTCGTCCTTCGGTCTTCCGCCACGGCGGGCCCTGCCCGCACCAAGAGTCGAGAAACGCAGCTTCTTCCTGAAGAACCTGCTCACCGACGTCATCTTCCGGGAAGCCGGCCTCGGCACGTTCGATCCGCTGGCGCAGCGCCGCCGCGCCTGGATCTGGCGCGGTGCCGCGGCCGCATTCGCGGCGGCGGCCTTGCTGGCTGGCGGATTGTTCACATGGTCCTATTTCGACAACCGCAACGCGATCACGGCTCAGGCAAGCCAGTTCGAAGCACTGCAAACGCCGCTGACCTCCGCTGCCGCAAACCCGGCATCGGTGCAGCAGCCTGCCATAGACGGCGCGCTCGAGGCGATGGACGCGGTCGCGAATGCCCGGACAGCACCGCCGGGCGCGCCCCAGGATCTGCTGGGGCCATCGGCCTCGGCGGAGCTGGTGCGGGCACAGACCGATACGTACGATCACGCCCTGCGCAATGTGCTCGAGCCGCGCATGGTCGCGTTGCTCGAGGCGACCATGTGGCGGCAGATCCGCGATCCGGATTTCATGCTCGGCGCGCTGAAGACCTATCGCATGATGACGGGTCTGTCGCAGATGGATCCCGACTACGCCCAGAACTGGTGGGTGAACAGCCTGCCCGAATTCGCGGCCGCAGCCCCATTTCCAACCGCCGATGCCGAAGAGCATCAGCTTGCCGCCATCCGCCGCATGACGGTCGACGAAAGCTATATCGAGCCCGACCAGGCCCTGGTTGCCGAAGCGCTGAAAACGGTGTGCACGATTTCATTGCCGGCGCGCGCCTACAAGCAGTTGCTGGCCGATCCGGCGGTGGCCGGTCTCAAGGAATGGATCCCGGCCAATTTCGCCGGCCCCAACGGGGGCAAGGTGTTTGCGCGGCGTTCCGACAAGACACTTCGCGTCGGCATTTCCGGAGCATTCACCTATTCCGGCTTCCACGACGCCATTCTCGACCGCATCGACGATGTTGCCGCCCAGGCAGCGCTCGATCGTGCGGTTTTCGCCGGCGGCTGCTCGGAAAATTCCGAAACCTCGGTCTCCGCGCTGTCCGAGGATATTCTGAAGCTCTACTATGACGACTACATCGCGCAATGGGACAGCTTCCTGCGCGACATGCGGCTCGCGCCATTGACCGATCTCAATGTCGCCAGCGAAAATCTGAAGGATCTCTCGAGTGCCGATTCAGCCCTGAAGCGGCTGCTGACGGCGGTCGTTCAGGAGACCGAACTGACGCGCTCCGACGAGGCGCCCGCCGACGACAAAGCGGCAGCCAAGGGTGCCTCCAAACTGCTCGGCAAGCTTGGCAAGCTCGGCAAGCTGGCGACAAGCGGTGCGAAATTGCTTCCCCGCGCCGGGTCAGCCAGCGAGGTGGACCTGACCGGCAATCTGGTGGCCGAACATTTCAAACCGCTCAAGAGCACCATTGCCGAGGTCGACGGCCAGCCGCCGGCACTCGATGCCGCCGTTGTCGCGCTGACCGCGCTTTCTAACGTATTGCAGACGGTCACTGCGAACCCCAATCCGCAGGATGCCATCAAGAAGCAGGGCGGCCTTGCCGAACTGACGGGTGCGGTGGCCAGGCAGGCACAGATCCTGCCCGACCCGATCAACAACTGGCTGGGCGGGATTGCCGGCGACACCAGCAATTTGACTCAGAAGGCGGTCACTTCGGAGCTCAACGCCATCTGGCGGGCCGACATACTGCCCTTCTGCCAGGCAGCGCTGAACGACCGCTATCCATTCAGCGCCGAGAGCGCGGTGGACGTCAATGTGCGTGATTTCGCCAGGCTGTTCGGACCGGCCGGGCTGATCGACGGTTTCATCAACGACCACCTGATCAACTATGTCGACACGACCAGCCAACCATGGAAATGGCGCGCCGATTTCGGCCTCGATCCTTCGGCGCTGGCGGCGTTCGAGCAGGCCAGGCATATCCGCGACGATCTGTTTCCCGGTGGTACCGGACCGGTGATGAGCTTCACGCTCGAACCGAAGGATCTGTCTCCGAACGTCACGCGCGTGACGCTCAATCTCGATGGCCAGACCCTCGTCTACTTCAACAACGCGACACGGCCGCAACCGATGACCTGGCCCGGCAAGGACGGCACGGGAGTCATCTCGCTCGCCTTCCAGCCCATCGATGGTTCACCCGAAATCATGCTCAACGAGACCGGCAGCTGGGCGTGGCTGAGGATGCTGCGCAGTGGCCGATTCACCGGGACCTCGCTGTCCGATGTCTACAGCCTGCGCCTGGGGACGAAAGGCATGTACGCCGATTTCGAACTCAAGGCCGCCAGTGTCGAAAACCCCTACAACCTGCAAATGTTCAAGAAATTCTCATGTCCGCCGCAGATATGACCTTGCCTGGCTTTTACGGCAAAATGCCCGCCACCGGCGATTTCGTGACGCGGCGGCTGACGGGCGACTTTGTTCGCGGCTGGGACCGCTGGTTGGCGCAGCATCTCGTCCCGCTGTTCGGCTCGGAATTTTGGCCAAGCACAACCGCGCTGCGCTTCCTGGCTGGTCCAGCTTGCTTCGGCGCATCGGCGGGCATCATTGTGCAAAGCGCCGACAGGGTTGGCAGGCAGTTTCCCTTGAGCGTCGTCGCGCAGCTTTCTGAAGCTTCCGTTGGGCTGGCTGATGCCGAGGCATGGTTTTCCAGGATCGAAGAAGCGGCGATCGCGGCCCAGAACGGCGAGCTGACGCCCGACGAACTGGATGCCGCGCTCGCCGGACTGCCGGTGCCGCCCATCGAGCCGGGTGAGGAGGTCATCAGCGATATGGTGATGTGGACGGCCCGTTCGGACATTTTCGACATCGATCCGCAATCGCCGCAAATGACGCTGGAACAAGTTCTCACTGCCAGTTGGGAAGCCCAGTCGATGCAGGGGCAAATCTGATGTTCGTCAGCCAGAACACGACACCGTTTCTCGCCGAGACTTTTCCTTATCAGGACAAGCATTGCGTGAAATTTTGTGTTGCCGTGATCCGGGCGACGTACGACGTCGATGAACAAGGCAACTGCACGCCCAGCAAGGAGCAGTCGCCTTTCGTCTACGCCGATACCCATTATGGCGATCCGGAATTCACCTCCATTCGCGTCGAGACCGACTTTGCCCCGATCAAACCGAAATGCGAGGTTCTGCTCGACGCCATGGCGGTCGCTCCGCAGGGGAGGCCGGCGGAAGCGATCGAAGTGCGCCTGGTTGGGCCGGGACTGGACAAGCGCGCGGTGGTCACCGGCCAAAGACGCTGGTTCAGAGGTGGGCTCGGCATCCAGGCGTCACGGCCGCACCCCTTCATCTCAATGCCGCTGGCATGGCACCTCGCATTCGGCGGCACCGACCGAACCGACCCTGATCCCGCCAAGCATCGCAGCGACGCCGTCAACCCGATCGGAAGCGGTTACCTTGTCGGCCAGAGCAACATTGACGGCACGCCGCTGCCCTGTGTCGAGCACCCGCAATCGCGGATGCGCATCTGGAACGACCGGCCCAAGCCGATCGGCTTTGGTCCTGTACCACGCTTTGCCAAGGAACGAGCGCGCTATGCCGGCACCTATGACAAGCATTGGATGGACAATGTGCTGCCCTTCCTGCCGCAGGATTTCGACGACCGCTACTTCCAGGCGGCCCCCCCGGATCAGTGGCTCGACAGGCTTTCCGAAGGCATGATCTTCGGCTGCTTGGGCATGAACGAGAGCGGCAAGTTCAAGGTGAAGCTGCCGGCGATGTCGGTTCCGGTGCGGTTCATGTTCGTCGACAGAACCGAGCACAAACTGGCGGCGCCAGATACCCTGACCATCCTGCCTCACGAGGCGAGGATCGTTCTGGTCGGACGGGTAAGCACGAAGCTGCCGCGGAAGTTTGTGAAATTGCAACAGGTCCAAGTGGGTAGCGAACCGAAACCGAAAAGCCCCAAGCCACACTACGCCGGATTGAAGGAGGCTGTGGCGGCCCTGGCCGGGATACGCAAGAAAACAACATGACTACGGTTACCTGCATCAGCCTCGTATGCCCGGTCGGCTATACGCCCGCAAGTTCTGCGGCCGCGATGCGGGCGAGCATCTCGGTGTTCGAGGAATTGATGTATCGGGACAGCAACGGCCAGCCGATTCGCGGTGCCAGGGTCGACGCTATCCCACTTGAGAAGCACGGTCGCAGCCGTCTTCAGGCATTGGCTCGGCTCGCTGTTGAGCAGATCGATGAAAAGGCTGCGGCCTTGCTTCCGTGGGGCGAGATGCCGTTCATCCTGTGTACGCGCGACGCCGACATGCCGGGCGCCCGCATCAACGGGATTCTGGCGGGGCTTGCGATTCCAGACGGGACGCCATTGGTGGGGTCGCGCACATTCCAAGTCGCCCATGGCCACATTTCGGCTTTTGTCGCGATGGAACAGGCGCGCAGGCTGGTGAATAAGGGGGATGTAGAGGCTTGCATCATCATGGCGATCGACAGCCTGATCGACGCGCGCTCGCTCAACTGGCTGGACAGCCAGATGCGACTGAGGACGAGCGAAGTGACGGATGGCCTCATCCCCGGCGAAGCGGCCTGCATTCTCGTCGTCAGCAAACGCCTGATCGTCGACGGATCCTTGCGGTTACGCGGATTGGGCCTCGCCATCGAGAAGGCAACAGCGAGCAACGAGGAACCGTTCCGGGCGGATGGCCTCAGCGCGGCACTGAAAGCCGCACTTGGCGAAGCAGGCGTCCAGATGCACGAAGTTGCTTTCCGTCTCAGTGATGTCGGGGGCGAATCCTACGCATTTGAGGAACTGGTGCTGGCGCAGATGCGCAACATGCGCAAGACGCGTCCGGAACAGCCCGTGTGGCACGCGGCGGACTGCATGGGCGATTGCGGATTGGCGACTGGCATGATCCAGTTCGCCTGGGTGGAGCAGGCCTTCAGACGCGGCTATGCGCTGGGTGATCTCGCCGCGTTACACGGCAGTTCGATGTCGTTCGGCGGTCGCGCGGCCGCCGTGGTCTCGGCTGAGGACGTTAGATGACTAAGAACGTCTTTGCCGGAAAGTGGGAAATCGCCGCCGAAAACGGTATGAACAAGTCGATCGCGCGGTTCCCCGACGTTTGTATGTCGCCGCCTTCGCCGCCCGCGGGACCGATCCCGATCCCTTATCCAAACACCTCGTTCTCGAATACACTCAAGTCGGGTTCGTCGACGGTGAAGATCGGCGGCAAGGGCGCGGCGCTCGCCCAGAAATCCTACTACCAGGAGTCCGTCCTGGGAAACGAGGCTGCAACGCGCGCATTCGGGGCGGCGGTCATCACGCATCAGATCACTGGCAAGACGTTCTTCCAGGCATGGTGCATGGATGTGAAATTTGAGGGCAAGAACGTCTGCCGGCATCTCGATCTGACAACAAGCAATCATGCTTCAGACCCTCCATCCACTCCCCCCGCTCCCGCGCCTGAAACGCAGACCTTCGCGGAATCCGAGGATTTGTGGAAAGAGGGCAAATGTCCCTGCTGCCACGAGGCATTGCACGAGTGGCAAAAGGATGAGAGCGACAAGCCCTTCCCTTTGATGAAGGAAAAAGACTTCTGGGACGCGCGGGCCAAAGAACTGACAACCGATAAGGCCCGCGATCGCTTCAAGAAGGCGCTGGATTTGATGCTGCCCGCAAAGGACAAGGCTCGCGCGGCAAGCGCGGCGGGCGGTGATGGCTGTCCAAACGTTCACAAGACGGAAGATGGGCCCTGCGCTCTCTACTTTGACGTGCCTCGCGGTGCTAAATCCAAATACACCAGCCCGCGAAGCGGAACACGTGTGGAAAGACAGGCGAAAAGCGGGCGAAATCATTTCGACGACAACGGACTGAAGGATATCGCCGTGAAAAAATGGACAGAGGCGAACACAAAGCCAGGTCAACCCCCACCTGATTTCAAAGGCAAGACGATGCACCACAAGACGCCGATGATGGCAGGCGGGTGCGCAACAGCAAACAACGTACTGCCTGACCAATATTTGAAAGCTTCCCCCAAGGAGTGTCAGGACATCGAAGCTTGGCAGAAGACCCTCGAACAATTGACGACGGCCTAGGATGGCTCAGGCACCAATCAGCCCCCGCGCTTATGACGGATTTTATGCGGACTCATCCCTGGGCGACGAGTTCGATCCAGTTTCCGCGGCGCATAGCGAGGATCCCTGGACGGTCTACTTGGCTGTCCTGAGAGCTTGCAAGTCCGGGAATTTCGCCGGGCTCGGCCGGCTTCCCGCCCTGATGACGAAGACGGAGGGATATTTCTTCTGGCGGGCGACCACCGAGATCATCGGCTATGCGGGCAATTGGAAAGCAATCTCCGGCGCTTTCTCGTACTTCGAGTCGCGAATCTCGAATTCCGATTTCCAATACTTCTTTGCCTCGGCATTGGGCGCATCCTGCAATCTCAAGGCGGTGACGCCGCTGCTGCAACTCCATCAGGAGGCCGAAGATGAAGAGTCGCGGCACCAGATTGAGAACCACCTTTCCTACCTCCTGGAGGGGGACGACGGGCCGGTGTGGGACGGCGCCTCTCAGACTCTCGACATTCCAGACGATGACGACCAGCCGCTGCGGTATATCGTGGATCGTGTGTCATACTTCGACGTGGTCCAGAAAGCTTTCCGCGATGTACGCGATAGTCTGCCGTCGGAGGCCACGCCCGTCTACGAAGGCAAGACATATGATGTGGGTCAACTCGCACAAAGGTTGCTCGACCGATTGCGATCCGATGATCGGCAATTTGGTCGCATCAACCGTGAGCGAGTCGCCTTCGAGGCTGCCACCGGGCTCGACACACGTTCGTTCTATACAGAGAACGGTACGCTTTTGCGCTTGCCTGCGGCGGCAATCGTCGAGGGCTTTCTGGACAGCGACGACGTCAGTCGATTCCGTCCGGGACAGCGCTATTTCTTCGGTCATCCGATTCCAGAGTGACGCTTCCTATTGAGGGCCGTTGTTCGCCGGTCCAAGCGCGTTCAATCCCGCCCATTCCGACACCTTTTCAGCCAGCGACAAAATGACGATTCTGTCCGCGAAGAATGTCGCGAACGACTTGCCCAAATCGGGCGGGTCCCCCGTGAACAGCTTGCTTTCCTGGCGAGCCTCCGGAAAGAGTTCCAGGAAGGAGGCCGTGGCGGCCAACGCAAGCGGCGGTTCCTTCATCCGCTCCACAAGCCAGCCCAGCACCGACCTGTCACCAAGCATCCCGATGCCGCGCACGGCGATGGGAGCGGTAGAGGGCGACTTCATGAGCCCGCCCATCCATGCACGGACATCCCTGTCCGGCCCGGCCTTGACCAGTGCGCGCATCGCAACCATGGCGTCGGGTCCGGCGGCGGTTGCGATTTTCCTGAGTTCCTGGCGCGTAAGATCGCCTGACCCCAGTTCGACCAGTGCCCATGAAGCCCATAGCCGGACGCGTTCATCCCCGTGTTCCAGCGCAGATTGGACATCCCGCCCCAGATCGAAACGTCGAAGCTGACCGACGAGACGCAAGGCGGCGGCACGCACCCTTGAATCGTTGTCTTTGACCAGCCGGGCCAAAGTCGCGCCCGGGTCGACATTGTGCACGATACATGACGAGACGCCGAGGAAACGGGTGAAGGCGTCCTGGCCACCGATCCACTCGCGCACAGAAGGCCCGATCGCCGCCGGCTTGTGCCACGCAAGCGCGCCGACCAAGCCCTTGGCATCATCGGCCGTCAGGCGCGCGAATTCGACCGCTTGTGCCACCTTCTCGCCATCAGCCAGTTCCAGTGCCATCCAAGCGAACGCGAACAGCTCGCCTTTCTCAGGAAAATTCTGGTGCTGCGCGATCAGAAATGGCCATGTAGCGGCGCCCGCGATGCGCAGGCCGTCGAGGTTTGTCTCCAGTCGCTCGTCGATTTCGGCTATGACCTTGGCGTCCGGGGGATCCTCGGCGGACCATGTGTCACGCTGCGCCCACAGGAAGGCGACGAGTTCCGCATGCTGGCGCACGACCTCCGTCGCGATGCGGACCGGGTGCTCCCCTTCTGTCTTCGACGAAGTTCGCATCAGTTCAGGTTGATCGAGCCGCCGCGAATGCGTTGCGCACCACTGGCATGGCTGGTGATGTGAGCGCCACGAATGGTGATGCGGCCGTCTGCCTCCATCAGGATCGTCGCCTTGCCACATCGCAATTCCAGGCGGTCCTCGGCGGTGATCTGCACACGCTGTTCATCCCGGATCACGTGTGGGGTCGCTTTGGGGCGGTTGGGCTCGACGATCCGGCCGACAATCAGAGGCCGGCGCGGGTCACCTTCCTGAAACAGCAAGGCCACCTCACAGCCGATCATGTCCGACGACAATTCGCACAGGCTGCGCGCTGGCAACGCCGTCTTCTCCGGATTGCCGGGAAAAACGACCAACGGGGACTCCTCCCCGAATCCCAGGAAGGCGCCGATCACCACGCCGTCGATCTTGTTCCTGACCTTGCTCATCGTCGCCCTCAATTCTCGTTGATCTTCGAGCCTTTGATGATCACATCGCTCGACGCCTTGATGTTGATCGTGCCCGAGCCCTTCACGGTAATATCCTTGCCCTCGATGATGATCGTGCCGTCCTTCTTCATCACGATCTGCGCGCTTCCAGACTTCAGCGTGATGGACTCCTTGGCGTCGAGCGTGAAGTTCTTGCCAACGTCGATGACTCCGCTTTCGCCGACGTCGATCTTGCTGCCTTTGGCGATCTTGAGCATGTGCCCGCCGCCGACGTCAGTGCTGTCGTTGGATTTGATGTTGGCTATGCGTGAGGCGCCTACATCGGTCGCTTGCGACGCGGCGATGGCGACGGTCTGCCCGGCACCTATGCTGATGCTCTGATCGGCGCCGATGGTCCAGGTATCGCTCGTCCCTATGTTGTGCGTCTGGCTGATGCCCACGCTCACCGAGCGCGTCGCGCCGATGGTGTTGGTCTGCACAGCTCCAACGGTCCTCGTCTCCGCGGCACCGACGGTGTCGATGCGAGCCGCGCCAATGGTGACTGTCTGAACCAGGCCCACGGTCTGCGAATGATTGGCGTCGATATTCTCCGTCGAGTTCGACACGACATGAATCGTCTCGTTGGCCATGACCGTCAGCGACCGGTTCTTGCCCACCGTCTCGGTGTCGTTGCTGCCTATATTGGTGGTCTGGTCGACGCCGACCTTGACCGTCTTGTTGTTGCCGACGTCCTCGTCGAGGTTGTGGCCGACGGAATGCTTGGCGTCGTGATCGATGCGGTCCGACTGATCGTGCTGCACCAGCTTGGTGCGGTCATGCTTGATCAGAAGGTGGTGATCCTTCTGCGCCTGGAAATTGACCAGTTCGGAGCCGGCCTTGTCCTCGAACATCAGCTCGTTGTAGCCACCGCCGCCGAGCGAGGAGTTCGACTTCCAGCCGGATTGCGTGGCATTCGCCGGCAGGCCGTAGGGCGGCATCTGCGAGGCATTGTAGACCCGGCCGGTGATGATCGGCAGGTCAGGGTCGCCTTCAATGAAGTCGACGATCACCTCCTGGCCGATGCGCGGTATCTGGATGAAGCCCCAGCCGCTGCCGGCCCAGGTCTGCGAGACCCGCACGAAACAGGAGCTGTTCTCGTCCTTCTTGCCCAGGCGGTCCCAGTGGAACTGCACCTTCACCCGTGCGTATTTGTCGGTGAATATTTCCTGGCCTGACGGACCGACCACCGTTGCCGTCTGCGGCCCGCGCATGATCGGCCGTGGCGTGATGCGCGGCGGACGATAGGGCAAGGCGGTAGGCGCCACGCCGAGGATCACCTTGAAATTCTCGCTGTCGACGTCGGCATGGCTTCTGTATCCGGGATCGAACAGCCTGTATTCGGCACTGACAACCAGATACTCCTGGTTCTGGTCCTCGCGCGGAAAGCCATCCAGCTTGAACGTGCAGCCCGAATACAGGCCGCGCACGGTGCCGACCGCGGCGATGCGCTGGTGGACGGCCTGGATTTCCTCGCGCCGGATCGCGGCAAGGTTGTCGCCCCGGCCGACTTCGAGATGCGCGCCGGGCTGGCGATAGTTTTCGCCGGCGGCCAGTTTGTGACTGAACGGCTGGGCCGACTTGGCCATAAGGTCGGCGCCCGGCTTCTTGAAATCATAATCGGTGTGGGCATAGGCGCCCGGGCGGACCGAACTGCCCGGTATCCATTCGGTGATGTATTCGACATCGCGCCGGGAGCCCTGCCCTTCAAAGTGATACGGCACTTTCTCGTAGCCCGGCGCCGGCTTCAGCTTGCTCATCGCATCGGTCAGGACAAGCGTGTGTTTGCCCTCGTCATGCTCGAAAAAATACAGGATGCCTTCATGCTCGAGCAGTCGCTGGACGAAATCCAGATCGGTCTCGTCATATTGCACGCAGTATTCGCGCGGAGGGTAGGATCCCTGCAGACGCAGATCGAATTCCGCCGTGCTGTATTTCTTGAAAACGTCCTTGACGATGTCGACGACGCTCTTGTTCTGGAAAATACGGCAATCGGTGGTGTTGCCAAGAAACCAGAGCCATGGCCTGATGACCGCTTCGTAGTAGGCCAGCCGATCCTCGATGCGGGTCAGGCGAAACTCGGACACAAGGCCGCTGAACCAACGTTTCGGATCGGATTCGCCTTCAACCGAAACGACACCCCCCAGCATCTTCAGCGGATCGATATCGGGGCTGGGGCTGACGAACCCTACCGTATAGGCCAAACAACGGCTGATCTCATCGCGACCGACAAGATGCGTGAAGGTCAACAGCTCGGCGCCAACCGGTGTCTGCACAACCGTGGCACGTTCGTTCGGCATGGGTCGTGCCCCTCCTGGACGCGGCCGCCGGCGCGGTGGATTTGAAGTTCCCGCATCCAGAAACTTTTTTGCGCCCGCCGCACCAAGCTATGTTGAGCCTACCACATGTTGTCCTGCCGACCAAAGAGGATGCACAGCGGAAAAACCTTGCCCTGTCGATGCATCGGCTCGAAACGCCGCTGTCCTGTTGGATGTGCAAACTGCTAGAATGTGGAGTATCGATCAGCGTTCGACGGCGATCCTGGATGTATATCAGTCTGCAAATCAACAATGTCGACGCCTTGCCTGCGGGCGTCTCGACCGGCTACGCGGCGCGTGATCGTGGCTTCGAAATCGGACGCGAGGCTTGTGATTGGACCCTGCCAGACCCCGACAAGTTCATCTCGGGCCGGCATTGCGAGGTCCGCTACGAGGCAGGCGCGTTCTGGCTGCACGACGTCTCGCGCAACGGAACCTACATCAACGGATCGAGCCAGCGCATGACTGCCCCGCATCGACTGAGCCATGGCGACCGGGTGCTGATCGGCCGCTATGTCTTGTTCGTATCGATCGACGACGAGCGCGCCTCGACAGGTCATCCCAGCCACAGTTCGACACAACGAGAAATGCCGGTCGCGACAGGCCGGCCGCTGGAATTCGCCGCCGAGCCGTTCTTCACTCCATCGGAGCAACAGTCCGGGCAGCGGGTTCCGGCTCCGGCGTTCTCGTCGCAACCGCCTCTGCCCTCGACCAGAGACGAAGTGCTGCGGGAAATTGCGATCGCGGCCGGCATCTCGCCGGAATTGCTTCAATCGCGCGACCCGCATGAAGTTGCCGCCGAAATCGGCACGGTCCTGCGGACAGTGGTCGAGGAACTGACCATGCTTTTGAAAGCACGCGCGGCCGCGAAAATGCTGGCCAAGAGCACACAGAGAACGATGATCAGCGCCGCCGACAACAATCCCCTGAAGTTCGTCCCGGGAACCGACGACATCCTCGAAATCATGTTCGCCCGCCGCAGGGCCGGCTATCTTGATGCCAGGCGCAGTATCGAAGATGCATTCCGCGATCTCAAGACGCACGAATTCGCCACCTATGCCGCCATGCAAGCTGCGCTGTCGCGGCTGCTTGATGACCTGTCGCCCGAGGCGATCGGAAGGAAACTCCCCCCTACGTCGTTCTCGTCGAAGAAAAGCCAGGCCTGGGACGCTTTTGTCGCGACCTGGCGAACCATGGAGGAAGCTCACGAGAACGGCATGCTGGACATATTCCTGGCCTATTTCAGCGAAGCCTATGCCAAGGCCGACAAGCAGAAATAGACCGGCCCAAAGAGGATGCGAGACTGAGGCCGGCGAAGAAAACCTTTTCGGTGCGCGGCATCCGGTTTCAATCGAGAGTTTGTGAGATTACGATCGCATACGACAATTCGCTAAGCGGGTAAGGCTGATCGACCTGGGGGTCTGCGGCAAATGTCATCTTTCGGCGGGATAGTAAGATATAGCCGACCTTCCTCCGGACACTGCCAGGGTCGGCAGAGGTTGCATTTCCTTGACCTGACGAGAAACCGTTTTGCGCCTGTCTCGCCCAGTCGCGGGCACACCGCCTGCACGGACGATCGGCCATGAGTTCGAAAGACGATCCTTTAGGCCCGGCGGGCAAGACCGTCATTCGTGCCCCTCCACGGCGTGAGCGAAAACCGGCGCCGGTCCCTCAGGAGCCCGCAGTGAATGACGGGCAAGCCTCGCGAATCAAGGATTCGACCGTGTTCGATCCCGGCGTCGGCCGGCACACACCGCCGGGCTGGACATCCGGGACCGTGATTTATCAAGGAGCTCCTTCCGGAGCGGCAGGAGGCGTCGCTTCTGCGGCGGCGTCGGCTCTGCGGCAGGAGACCCTGCTCAGTGTCACGGACAGTGTCAGATATTCCGCGACAAACCCGATCCTTGCCGCGGCCGCACCATTGCTGATGCTGTTCGGCCAACTCAGGCTTATCGCCGTCGAGAGACAAGCCGGGCCGTTGGCCGAACATGTCACTGAGGCGATTGATAGGTTCGACAGGACGCTGGAGAAATCAGGTGTTGCCGAGGAGGATGCGCGGATTGCGAAATTTGTCCTCTGCGAAACCGCCGACGATCTCATCGGCAACCTGCCTTGGCCACAGAAGGACGCCTGGGCGCCGCACAGCATGCTGTCGCAGTTCTTTCACGTCGAGCCTAGCGGCACAGGCTTCTTCGAAGCGCTGAACAAGATCCTGGCCAGTCCCGAGGCACACTACGATCTGCTCGAACTGATGCATGTCTGCCTGTCGCTGGGGTTCGAGGGCCAGTATCGCGGCCTGACACGCGAAGACAGCAATCTCGAACGCGTTCGGCGCGACGTCTACGAAACGCTTCGCTATTTCAGGGCACGCGCGGACGAGGACATCTCGCCCCACTGGCAGGGCTTGGCGTCGACCATGACGCAATCGTCGACACGCGTGCCGCTCTGGGTCGTCGCGGCAGCTGCGTCGGCGCTGCTGACTGCTGCATTCTTCGCACTGCGGGTCTTCATCACCAATGAAGGCGACGCCGCCGCCGGTGAATTGCTGGCGCTCACCCCATCGACGCCGATCGCCATCGAGCGCGCCAGCGTGGCGCCGTTGGCCGAGCCGGCGAAAGTCGTCCCACCCGCCGCCACAACCACGCAGATCGATCGCATCCGTTCGGCACTGGCCAAGGACGTCGAAGGCGGCGGGCTGACCATCGGCACGAAGGGCGACTTCATTGTTGTGGAAATCAACAATCTCCTGCTGTTCCAGTCCGGCAGGGCCGAGGCGAAGCCGGAGTTCCAGCCTATTGCCGCCGATATCGCCGCCGCCCTGGAACCCGAACGCGGACCGATCAAGATCGTCGGCCATACGGACAATGTGAAGCCGCGAAAATCGAGCCCGTTCAAGTCCAACTTCGATCTTTCCGTCGCCAGGGCGAAGGCCGTCGAGACAATGATGGCACCGAAGTTCAGCGATCCTTCGCGACTGACGGTCGACGGCAAGGGCGAGGATGAGCCAATCGCCGACAATGCGACGCCGGAAGGCCGCACCAAGAACCGCCGTGTCGATGTGATGATCGCCAAGGAGGAAACATTGTGAGCACAGCCAGTTGGAAGCGCCGATGACGCGTTGGCTGTTGCGGATATTCAGCATGATCGCGCTGGCCGGTCTCGCGGCGGCGGTGTGGTTTGCCGGACCCTTGATCCGCTTCGCCGATACCCGTCCTCTCGGGCCTGCCTGGCTGCGCGCCACTATCATCGGTGTGATCTTGGCAGCGCTCGCGCTTTTCTACGGCCTGCGTTTGTGGCAAGCGAGAAAAGCGCAAAAAGAGCTCGAAACCGCGGTCGCACACAATGACGATCGCGATGACGACTCGCGGGTGCTCGAAGCCCGCATGAATGAGGCCGTGGCGGCGCTCAAGCGGTCGAGCGGCAAGCGCAATTTCCTCTATGAGATCCCCTGGTACGTCGTCATCGGCCCGCCCGGCGCAGGCAAGACAACGGCGCTGGTCAATTCGGGTCTGAATTTTCCGCTGGCCGGTTCGGGTGATGCCCAGCCAGTTGCGGGCGTTGGCGGCACCCGCTCCTGTGACTGGTGGTTTACCGACCAGGCCGTCCTGATCGACACCGCCGGACGCTACACGACGCAGGATTCCAGTGCCGAGAGCGACAAGAAGAGCTGGCTCGCCTTCTTGTCGCTGCTCAAGAGAGCCCGCCCACGGCAACCGATAAACGGCGTCATCCTGGCTATCAGCCTTGCCGATCTGGTCAGCCTCGACGATCGGCAGCTTGACGCTCACGTCGTCGAGATACGCAGTCGTCTGCGGGAAATCCACGAGACGCTGAAAATCCAGTTTCCGGTGTACCTGCTGTTCACCAAGGCCGACCTGGTTTCCGGGTTCATGGATTACTTCGGCGGCTTCGACGAGCCACGCCGGCGCAAGGTCTGGGGCGCGACATTCCAGACCACGGATCGCAACAAGAATATGGCCGCCGAGGCTCCGGCAGAATTCGATGCACTGGCAAGACGCCTGGCAGAGGAGATGCCTGACCGCCTGCAGGAAGAGGCTGATCCGGTCGCGCGCATATCCGTCTTTGGCTTTCCGGCGCAGTTTGGCGCGCTGAGGGAGCGAGTTACGAATTTTGTCGCCAGCCTGTTCGATCCGACCCGCAGCCAGGTGAATGTCAGCCTGCGTGGACTCTATTTCTCTTCAGGCACGCAAGAGGGAACGCCAATCGATCAGGTGTTGGGCGCGATCGGCCGCAATTTCGGCAGCAATTCCCGCGCTCATCTTTCCGGAACCGGTAAAAGCTTCTTTTTGCACGATCTGCTGACGGGCGTCATTTTCGCCGAATCCGGCTGGGTTTCATATGACAAATCAGCCGTAAGACGTGCAGCGATCGCCAGATTCGGCAGCCTTGGCGCCATCGCGTTGATCGCTGCTGCAGTCCTCGGCACCCTTGCCCTGAGCTTCACAGCCAACAGGTCGCTGATCGCCTCCACCACGCAGGCCATGCGCCAGTATCGCCAGACGGCGGACGCGCTGCTCAAAAGCACCGAGGTCACCGATGTCGACCTCGAAAACGTCATTGGCCCGCTCGACCAGTTGCGCAATCTGCCGGCTGGATACGAGACCAGTGACGTGCCGACACCGATCGAGGAGACGTTCGGCCTCAGCCAGCGGGAGAGACTTCTTTCGGCATCCAAGACGGCTTACCGGCAAGCGCTGGAGCGAATGTTGCGATCGCGCCTGCTGATCCAGGCCGAGCGGACGATCCAGGCCAGGATGGCTGATCCCGCCGCGCTCTACGAACCATTGAAAATCTATCTGATGCTTGGCGGCAAAGCGCCGAAGGTCGACGACGCGTTGATCGTTTCCTGGATGAAACAGGATTGGGAACAGAACCGGTATCCAGGCGAAAACAACCGCGAAGGACGCGAGCAGCTCGAAAAGCACCTGCGCGCCATGCTTGCGTTGGACGATGCCTATGATCCGGTTTTCGAACTCAACCAGCCGCTCGTCGAAGCCGCTCAACGGTCGCTCGGGCGCATGAGCCTTGCCGACCGTGCCTCCGCTTTGGTCAAATCCGCAGTATACGCGGCAGCGCTGGATGATTTTTCTGTTTCCCTGAAAAGCGGCCCGGAGGCGCAGTTGCTGTTCGAGCGCGTCGATGGCGGCGATCTGTCGGGCCTTCGTGTTCCCGGCCTCTATACCTATGCCGGCTTCAACACCTTCTATCTCGGGCAACTCTCGCGCATTGCCCAGACGCTCGTCGACGACCAGTGGGTCCTCGGTGGCGGCGGCGAGCAAGGCGGCATCGATCTGGAGTTGCCCAAGCTCGGCCCCGAACTTCTCGATCGCTATGGGAAGGAGTTCGCAACGGCGTGGAACAGTGTTCTCGACAGCTTGAAATTCAAAGCGATGCTGAAGGACAAGCCGCACTATATCGCGCTTTCCGCCGTCGCCTCGCCAACCTCGCCGATCGAACAGCTGTTTACGGCGATCGCCGACGAAACAGCGCTGACGCGGGACGCTGCTTCGGGCAAAGACTCAGGCGCCGGGGTTGAAGGCGGCACGGTTCAAGGCCAGTCGCAGGACGCCGCAAACATGGCCAAGGGTCTGGCTCGCATCGGCATTCAACTCGCCACCGGAAAATCGCAAAGCCGTGCCGGCACAGGATCCGCAAACGCGGAAAACCAGAATCCCGGGGCCAACATCGAAGCACAATTCAGGTCGTTCCAGGCCCTGGTGAGCGGTCCTGCCGGACACCGCCCGATCGATGCCTTGACCCAGAATTTCCGCGATATCTACCAGAGCCTGCAACTGGCGACCGACGTTCCCTCCCAGACTGAACGCGTCAACGCAAATCTGCAGCTCCAGATAGCCACCCTTCGCGCCAATGTCTCGCGACTGCCCAAGCAACTCGGCCGGATGGTCAATGCGACGGCAGACGAGTTTGAAGGCAACGTCACCGAGACCTCGGTGGCGAATTTGAACCAGATGCTCGACCAGACGGTCACACAGCCCTGCGAGGCGGCGGTCAACGGCCGTTATCCTTTCTCTGGCAATGGAACCGAGGACATCGCGATGGCGGATTTCGCCAAATTGTTCGCTCCGGGTGGGCTGATGGACCGGTTCTTCGCACAGAACCTCGCATCGCTGATCGACATGACCGGTCAGGACTGGAGCTGGAAACAGGATGCGCGCTTCGGGCGAGACCTGTCGAAGTCGACGCTGAAAGACTTCCAGCTGGCCGCCGAAATCCGCAGCGCCTTTTTCCCCCAGGGCGGTTCGGTGCCCTCGGTCAGCGTGACCTTCACGCCGTTCTCGCTGCATGGCGACGCCGATGCGGCGGTGCTCGATGTCGACGGCCAGACTGTCCAGAGCAACCAGGCGGGCAACGCGCCAAGCACCGTGACCTGGCCGAGCGGCACGGCCTCCGGGTCCGCCAGCCTGAGCCTGACGCCGGAAATGCCGGGCCGCGAATCCACCATCAAGTTCGAAGGGCCGTGGGCGCTGAAGCGGCTGCTGGACAAGGCGACCATCACTGGCCACGACAGCAATGTCGAAGCGCGCTTCGTGATCGGCGGGCGCGACGTCACCTATACGATCCAGACTGGTTCAGGCCCCAGCCCCTTCTTCCTTTCCGCACTTTCCGGATTCAGCTGTCCGAAGGCGTTTTGAGATGGGCTTCGAGCTTTTCAATGCGGTGACACCCTGCATGAGCCTCAGGCGCCCAGACCCTAATTTCGATACTCTAATGTTCGAGCCTGTGGCAAAGTGGCTCGAGCGGGCGCCCGGCGGTGCGCCGCAGAGGGCGCTTGAGAAGCGCTTGGTGGCAAGTTGAACGATGTCGCCCTTCCCTTTGACAGTTTCGGCGTGAGCCACAAAGGCTGTGTCCGCGAGCACAATGAGGACAACTATCTGCTCGAGCCACGAACCGGCCTTTGGGTGGTGGCCGACGGAATGGGCGGGCATGAGGCCGGAGAGGTCGCTTCCGCCAGCATTGTCGACCATCTGGCCACGATCGGCATCGCAAGCTCCGCGCCGGATCTACGGGCGCGCTTCGAGGACAGGCTGAGCCGCGCCAATGCCGAGATCCGCGGCATATCGGAATCTCGCGGCATAACCATCGGTTCCACGGTCGCCGCCCTGTTGGCGATGGACGGACGGTTTGCCTGCCTGTGGGCGGGCGATAGCCGGATTTATCTGATCCGCAACGCCTCGATCTCGCAGATTTCGAAAGACCACACCGAAGTGCAGGAACTCCTCGATCGAGGCATGATCAGTGCAGCCGAGGCGCTCACCTGGCCACGCCGCAATGTCATCACGCATGCGGTCGGCGTCAGCGACGAATTCGTCATCGATTTCCAACAAGGCGAATTGATGCCGGGAGATATTTTTGTGTTGAGCACCGATGGGCTGACGGCGCATGTCACCGACGCGGAGATCGAGGCCGCCGTCGTATCGGCGACACCTCAGGCGGCGTGCGAAAATCTGCTGGAAACGGTGCTGACGCGGGGCGGAACAGACAATGTCACCATTGTGCTGGTCAAGATCGGAAAAGGGCGCAACGGACAATCGCTCCACTCTGATTTGTCCGGAGCGGAGGGCCGAGGCCGATGAGCGCCGACGACAAGACGCGAATATCGCCGCAGGTGGCCAATACCGCCGTAGGCACGCAGCTCAGCGGCATCTATGAACTTGACGAGCGGATCGCATTCGGCGGCATGGGCGAGGTCTACCGCGGCCACAACATCCAGACCGGAGACCACGTCGCGATCAAGATCGTCCTGCCCGAGTTTGCCCGTGACCAGACGATCTTGTCGTTGTTCCGCAAGGAGGCCTCGATCCTCAACCATTTGTCGCATGACGCAGTCGTGCGATACCACGTCTTCACCATCGATCCCGGGATCGGCCGTCCCTACCTTGCCATGGAATTCGTCGACGGCGAGTCGCTGTACGACATCATGCGACGTGGCCCGATGCCGACGGAAGAGGTGCGCAAGCTCTGCCATCGCCTCGCATCCGGCCTGAGTGCCGTGCATCAAGCGGGAGCAATCCATCGCGACCTCTCGCCGGACAACATCATCCTGCCGGGAGGCCGGGTCGACCGCGCAAAGATCATCGATTTCGGTATAGCGCGATCAGCGACCGTCGGCGGGGAGACACTGATCGGCGGGAAGTTCGCGGGAAAGTACAACTACGTTTCACCCGAACAGCTCGGGCTGTACAGCGGCGACGTCAGTGAACAGTCCGACATCTACAGCCTTGGGCTGGTGCTGGCTGCTGCTCTGCGCGGGAAACCGATCGACATGAGCGGGTCGCAGTTCGAGATCATCGAAAAGCGCCGGGCCGTGCCTGACCTCTCCGACATCGACGACGATTTTCGGGACATTGTTGAAGCCATGCTGCAACCGGATCCGCGAGACCGGCCGGTCAGCATGGCGGACATCGCCAGGATGACGCGTGGTGAAGACGAAGGAACAACGCCGCCGACGTCCATCACGCCCCGCAATCGGCCAGCTTTGCCACCAGCCGGGCAAACCCTTGCTCCTGATCCCAAGGGCCAGCCCCAGCCATCCAATGCCGCTGGACACGACGCGCCGACCGCAACGGGCCCGGGCGAGCAGCGCTTCGTCCCGCATGTCCGGCCCGCGCATTTGTCCGAACCGCGGCCTTCGCCGGTCGCTGGCCCGCCACGCGCGGTCACGGCGGATATGCCCAAGAAATCCACAAAGACCCGAACCATCGCGATCGCCGCCTTGGCGACACTGGCTGTCGCCTCAGGCGCGGGTCTGTATGTGAGCGGCTTGATGACGCCGGCGGCGCCGACTACCGGCAAGACATCGCTTTCCGCGCCCGAACCATCAAAGCCTGCACCGGAAACGTCAAAGCCGACCTCCACCGACAAAGTCGCGAACGCCCCTGAACCGGCAAAGCCAGTTCCGCCCGTGCAGCCTCAGCCCAGCGTACCGCCGGCTGAAAACCAGCCAGATGCCGCGGCGGCTCAAAAGCCGCAGCCGGCCAAGCCCGTCGAACTCCCTTCGCAGACCGAGGAACCCGCGAAGCCGCCGGCAATGGAAGCGCAACCGCAAACAGAGGCAAGCCCGCCGCCGGCCGGAAGCCAGGCAGATGCCAAGCCAGTGCAAACGCCGGAGCCGGCGAAGCCCACTGTCCCCGCGCAGACCGAGGCCCCCCCGAAGTCATTGGCAACGGACGCGCAGCAGCCATCCGAAAAGACGCCGCCGGCCCAGCCAGAGGTTGTGGAAAGCCAAAAGCCCGAGCCACAGATCAGCCAGCCGGTCGCGCCCAAGGTGGCCGCGCCGGCGCCCAAACCCACTGCAAGCCAGACGGATGTCGCGAACGCCGAGAGCCAAAAGACCGTGTCACCGGCAGCCAAACAGCCGGACCAACCTGTCGTCGCGCTGAACGTGCCCAAACCAGCGGTTCCCCCGGCCGTCGACGACATCGCACAACGTGTCTCCTGGGTTCGCGACTTCGGCGGCGGCGACTGTTTCTATGCGACCATGAATTCGACAACCGACAGCGCTGCCGCGATCGAAGGATTTGGAACGGCGGTCCAGCCATTCGAACGGATGCTGGGCGATTTCCAGGCAAAATTCCATGTCGAGCCGGACATCAGCGTCCGCCTCATTGAGCCGAGCCAATGCGAAGTCACCAATTTTCTGCGCTTTCTGGGGCAGACCGCGGCCGACAAGCCGCAGCTTGTTCTCGACCGGACATCGGTGCCGAACGGTACACCGATCAGCGGCACGCTGGTGACGCGTGGCGGGCTCATTTCCAGCGTGCTGCTGATCGATCACAAAGGCATGGTGTTCAATCTCGACGACCGCATCGTCGCACAATCGGACAAGGCTACCTTCAGCATCCCGATTGGCCTCGGCGCCGCCGACAAGGCCGCCGGAAAGGCTGTGCCGCAGATCATAATGGTGATCACGGGGCCGCAGGATATTCAGGCGGCTGCATTCTCCACGCCGACGCCAGCCTCGGTGCTGCTACCCAAGATTCTCGAGGAAATCGAGACCGACGGATCTCAGTTCTCAGCCACTGCCAAGTATTTCCGGCTCGGCGGATAGCATGGGCGCCCGATGGAACGCTGCTCGTGTTTGCCCCACTCGTCTGCCGGCCTGCCCATAAAGCAGCGTGATCCGGTTCGAGCCCTGCTTGCCCTGACGGGTCGCATGAAGCTTGTGGTCATCTCGGGCGCCGCGCTGCTGGCCGTGCTATCATCGGGCGAAGCGCGAGCCGAATTCACGGTCTGCAATCAGACACTCGACGTCGTCAATCTCGCGGTCGGCCAGAAGATCGAAAATGCGGACCAGACCGACGGCTGGTGGACCATCGGCGCAAATCAATGCGTGAACGTCATCCGCGAGGAACTGACGAACCGCTACATCTACATCTATGCCACGGACGTGTTTGGCCATGCGATCCTCACCGGATCGACCGAAATGTGTATCGAGCGACGACGTTTCTCGATCCGCGGCATCGACGAATGCTGGCAGCGCGGCCATATCGCGGCGCAATTTCTCGAAGTCGATACGCTTGAACAGGTGCGGTGGACGTTCTTCCTGACCGGAAGCAGCCAGTGACGCACAGTATCGACACGAGCTTCAGGCAGAAGAAGCAGGCGCGCCTTGCGCTTCGCAGACGCAAGCTCTGGCGCCGGCTGCTTGCCGGTCTTGCCGCGATTGTCATGCTGTCGATCGCCGTGGGCTTCTACCTTACCGCGGACTATTGGTCGTTCGGCGACGAAGACGAAGAACTCCACGCGGTCGAAGGGGTGGACGACGTACCGGCCGATGCATCGGTCTATGTGCCTGCCATCATCGACCTTGCCGGGGACCCGATGTGGATTACCCTTGCCCCCGACGCCGACACCACGTCGAAGGGCCATTCGATCGCGAGGCCGGCGGATCTCGATCAGGCCGGGGTTTCTCCGCAGATCGAAATCCTGTCGGATGTGATGCTCAGCGCTAGCGAAAAATTCATGACGACAATACCGTCGACGCAGGAGGACTTCGCATTCTTCCAGGCGCAACGGCAGACCCCCCCGCCGCCGTCCAACGATCTGCAGGTCGATCTTCAGCCACCGGCGGGGGATCTGCAGAACGATCTTCAGCCCTCGCCTGCTCCCAACGAGGCTCCGGCTGCCGCGGGACAGCAGATGGGCACCGACGATCCCGAAGCCGGCTGGGGTGAAACAATCGATGCAGGCGAGGCAGCCCTCCCCGCATTCCAGAAGACACAGATCGAAAACAACACGAGTGTCGCAACCGTCACGAATGAGTATCAGCGGTTCGAGGCGACCGAAGACACGTTCGTGAAAATCCTCAACGACCGCAGTTTGGACAGTGTTGCGCTCGATGCCCATTTCTCCGCCGAGGACGCCAAGCTGGCAGGCGAAGCGCTGAAGGCGCTTTTCAACCGGGAAGGCCTGGAACCGGGTTATGTCGTCGCCATGCGTGGTTTCAGGCCGACGCGCGAGACGACAACAATGTCGCTCATGCAGGTGTCGATCTACGCCAAGAACGTCTTTGTCGGCACGCTGACGCGCAACGCCGCGGGCGCATTCGTATCGGGTGTCGATCCCTGGGTCCGCGAAGATCTGTTCAACTATTCGGGCGCACCGGAGGAAGGCACGCACAAGCGGCAGTATCGCCTGCTCGATGCAATCTATTCGACGGCGGCGCGCAACAAAGTCCCGACCGGCGTGATCGGCGAAGCAATCATGTACCTGTCGAGAGGACAGGATCTGGACGCCTTCGCCAGCGAGGACCAGCGCCTTGTCCTGATCTATTCGCAAACGCCGCGCGGCAAGAGCGAGACCGACGGACGCGTGCTGTATGTCGGTGTGCAGGGCACTGAAAAGAGCCTCGAATGCTTCGTCTTCCAGCAAAGCGACGGTCAGTTTGCATGCGTTACCGGCGATGATCAGGTTCGTTCGCTGACGGTCACCAACGGCATGGTCACGCCGGTCAACGGGGTCATGACGTCCACCTTCGGTCCACGCAAGCACCCAATTCTGGGCGTGGTTCGCATCCACAAGGGCGTCGATTGGGCGGCCCCCGTGGGTACGCCGATCGCAGCCGCCTTCGACGGCGAGATCACCTTCCAGGGTGACGGCGGCGGTTACGGCAATTTGGTGAAGATTGCGCATCCCAACGGACGCGAGACGCGCTACGCGCATATGCAAAAATTCGCCATTGCGAGCGGCGTCGGCACCAAGGTGAAGGCCGGCGACGTCATTGGCTATATCGGCACCACTGGGCTTTCGACCGGCCCGCACCTGCATTTCGAGCTCTACCAGAACGGCGAGGCGATCGATCCGCTGGGGACGATCACCACGGTCGCCACCTATGATACTGGCAATTCTGGCAATTCCGGCGATGTCGCTGTCGAAACGCTGACCGAGCGTATCGTTCATGTCGAAAGTGGCGGCAGCGCCCGCGCCAAGAACCCGAATTCTTCAGCGACCGGCGCCGGCCAGTTCATAACGAAGACCTGGATCCGGATGATGAACACCTACCGCCCTGAACTGGCACGAACGCTGTCGACGGCCGACCTGCTCGCTCTGCGCTACGACGCCACGATCTCGCGCGAGATGGTGCGAAATCTGGCGCGGGAAGGCGAAGCCTATCTTCGGGCACGCGGCCATCAAATCACAGCCGGCCGGCTCTATCTCTGCCATTTCCTGGGCATGGAAGGCGCGCATCAGGTGCTGTCGGCGTCGGGTTCGGCGCAATTGAGCGCCGTGCTCGGGTCCGCTGTCATTCAAGCCAACCCCTTTCTCACGGGCAAGACCGCCGCCTATGTCGTGGATTGGGCAGAAAGGAAGATGGGCCAGAAGGTTGCTCGCGTGGCGACTGACGCCAGCCAGCAGACAACCAGCACGACGGAAATCCGCCAGACATCGCCGGAGTTCGAAAAATACAAGCAAGCCGTCACGGCCGTCATAAGCTCGATTCAGAATACGCTTTGAACCTGCCTGTCACGGCATTAGTCGCTCAGACTATTGGTGTCACCATAGGCACCTTTTTTCGGGTCCTGTGTGAACCAAAACCGTGGTCGAGACCACATACGCTCGAGAGCCATCTTTTGGCACAAGCGACCCAGTCGCTGACGAAATTAAGCATGCGCAGACATCAACAGTGCACCCTGGTGGGTAGAGGGCTGGTCCATGAAAGCGTTCACAGTGTTTCTGAGCGGGATTATCCTGTTTTTCCTTGCCGTCCTCGGCGCCCAGGCTGCCGCGCCTGACACCAAGCGCGTCGCGCTGGTGATCGGCAACAGCAACTATGTCCATGCGGTTACCTTGCCCAACCCCGCCAACGATGCCCACCTCATCGCATCGACGCTGCGCAATGCCGGCTTCGAGGTGATCGAAGGGGTCGACCAGGACAATGCAGGCATGCACAGCCTCATCAGCCGGTTTACCGAGCAATCCTACGACGCGGACGTCGCGGTCATTTTCTATGCCGGTCACGGCATGCAGGTCGACGGCAAGAACTACCTGATACCGGTCGACGCCGAATTGACGTCGCCGGCCTATCTCAAGACCCGTACCATTCAGATCGACGACTTCATGGCTGCGTTACCGCCCGACCCGGCGATTGGCGTCATCATCCTCGATGCCTGCCGCGACAATCCGCTGGCAAGGACGCTGGCGGCCTCGCTGCCGAAAAGCCGCTCCACCTCGCTGGGCACAGGTCTGGCGCCGGTCGAAGCAATATCGGACGGCGTCGGCACCGGCGGTCTCCTGATTGCCTATGCAACGGATCCGGGCGCCATCGCCTTCGACGGCAACGGGGTCGACAGTCCTTACTCAACAGCGCTGGCCAGGCACCTGACCGAACCCGGCGTCGAAATCCAGAGCGCGCTGACGCGCGTGCGCGGCGAAGTGACCGAAACCACGCAAGGTCGCCAGCGGCCTTGGCATAACGCATCGCTGGGACGCGAGGTTTTCCTGGGAAAACCGGGCGCGGCAGCGGCGCCTGCTGCAAATCCCGTGGCTGACGCATCGAGCGACGCAGCGACATCCTCTCCCGCCCCCGTTGCCAGTGGTCCGCCTTCGTGGGAAGTCGAGCAACGTCTTTGGGATGAGGCTTCGAAGCACAATTCTGTTCCGTTCTACCAAGCCTATCTCGACCAGTTTCCTAACGGTCGCTTCGCCACTGTGGCGCGGCTGAACGTCGACGAATTGAACGACCCGAAAGCTCAAAACCGGCAGGTCGCGGCACTTGATGCGGACCAGGCGAACGCCAGTTCCGGCTCTGCCGTGCGCACCTCGGTCGGCGTCCCGGACGAGGTGAAGCAAACACCGGGCACCGAGTTGACGGAAGGTGCCATTGGCCTCGACCGCCAGGGTCGCATCGACCTGCAATTGCGCATCGAAGCGTTGGGCAACGAGCTTGGCCACGTCGACGGAAACTTAGGCCCACAGACCCGCCAGGCGATCGGCATCTGGCAAGTGAAGAACGGCCTGCCGCAGACCAGCTATCTGACGCGCCAGCAACTGGCGTTCCTCGTGATCCAGACAGATCCGATGATGGAAGCCGTGCGTGCCAGACATGCTGCCGATCAGGCCCGTGCGACACAGCCGAAAAAGCAGGTGGTACAGAAGGTCCGCACGCAGAGACCGGTGGCACGGAAACCCCGCAAACAACAGCAGGCCGTTCAGAAGTGGCGCAACCGCGAGATCATAGTGCGGCAGGATGATCCTCCGCCACGCCGATACAATAACGACTTCCTCGCCAAAGCACTGATCTTCGGCGCCGGTGTGGCCGTGGGCGGCGTGCTCAAATAGTGACAGCTGCGCGCTATTGCGTCTTTATCCGCATTTCCACGCGGCGGTTGACGGGGTCGTACGGGTTGGGGCTGCGCGGATTCTTTTCGCCCATGCCGATCGCGTTGATGCGGGCAGGCTCGACACCGCTGGCCGTCAGGAAGGCAGCCACCGATTGCGCCCGCCGTTGCGACAGGCCTTCATTGTAGTGCACCGTGCCGGTGGCGTCGGTGAAACCTTCGACGACGAAGTTGAATGTGCTCAGCCGGTTGTCCTTCAGCGCTTTGGCGAACTCGCCCAGTTCAGCGCGCGCAGTGGTGTCGAGCTCGGCCGAATCCAACCCGAAATTGATCAGCATATCGAGGCTGGATTTTTCTCCCGGCGCGTCTTTCGCCTTGCTCTTGCTTTTGCACTCCTCCTCGGTGCCTACACAAATTCCTCGCGACTTGCCGAGGTCAGCCGCTCCGGTAAAAAACTTCACGATGTCTTCTGATTTCTGAACAGGGTCGGCGGAAGCGTGGGTCGAGAAAAACACGACCGCCAACACAAAGGCTGAACTGCCCCACTGCATAGCGGTTACTCCTGCTTGAGCATCCGATTTCGATGGTGGTGATCATACCAAACTCCGAGGCAATTGTCTGTCGATAAACGCCAGGGATAGGGCAGCGCCGGCAGTTGTTGCAGCGTCACCGGTTGAGACTTGACCCGCGCCGCGCCTGGGGCTTGAGTGGCCAAAGCTCCTCGATGAAAGCGTGGCGGTCATGGCCAACGGGCTTCGATTCAAAACGGCACGGGATCTCTTCACGGTTTGTCCCGCTATTGCCCGGGACATGAGAACCCTTCCAACCGAACAGCAGTCGATCGAGTTTTGCCGCGACCTCCTCGCCGGGCGCGTTCCCGAGGAGGCGATCACGTTCTGTGCCTACCTGCTTCCCGATCGGGCCGCGGTGTGGTGGGCGCATGAATGCCTGAGCCATCTGAGCGAGCTGCTCGATGGAACTGATCACGAGTTGCTCGCCTATGTTCGCGACTGGGTCGGTGAACCGAACAGCCCCCACCATCGCGCCACGGTGAGCCAGGCTGAGGCAACGCAGCCGACAACGCCGGGCGCCTGGATTGCCCTGGCGGCGGGATGGCCTGATAATGGTTCTGTTGCTGGCGGATCTGTTGTCGGCGCAGAAGCACCATCGGCCTTGCAGCCGTTTCCCGCCGCCCATGCAGTCAATGCCGGGATTCTGGCCGGGCTGGCGCGTGTCGCACTCGCGGACCGCTTTGCCGTTCTTTCCGCGTTTGTCGAAATGGGCATCCAGATGGCCGAGATCGAGGCGCTGCGCCAATCGGCGGATGCCTACTAGGGCCTCTATCCGACAGAAATCGGACGGATGTCTGCCTTACTTGCAGCCACCTTGAGCCCATTTGGCAAGCGCCACCTTGAAGCGGGTTCCAAGCGGATGTTGCAGGCGCAAGACGGAGACATCGTTGGTGGCGAAATTCTTCGCCTGTTCGCACAGCCGTGCCTCGTCCCATTCATGGCAGCCGTCGCAGTGCTTGCCCTCCCACACCGACTTGTCCAATCCCTCCACCGGGCTGAACAGGGGCTTGCCCTTGATCAGCTGGGCGATGCTCTTGCCGTCGATTGCCGGATCGCCGAAATCGATCGGATGGTCGAAAAAGATCGGATCGTCCGAAGCCAGCCTGGGGATCTTCTGACGCAGCGCATCGAGCGCAAGCTGATCGTCACTTTGGCCCGATGCGCTTGCAGCGCCGGTGTTGCGCGCGTCGGAGCCGCCTTCGGTCTGAGGTGCGCTCGCCTCGCCGACGATCAATGGCGCATTGAGATCGACCTTGTGCAGAACGACCTCCTTGGTCAGCGAAACGTTGATCCAGGGGCGCTGCTTGCCGGAGGTTGCCTTGAAGACGTCGCTGGTGACCCTGTTCATAGCCTCGGTGATGGAGACGTTGGATTCACCGATATGCTGGAGGAGCGCCGAGGTGAAAGGCGAATGTTCGCCCGACCCGTCATAGGAGAGTTGATTGGGACTGGCAGCGAAAGCGACGAGCGTGCCGGCGCCACCGTTCTCTATCGGGATCTCGGCAAGGCCGCTGCTTGCGCCGTTGACGCCCGCGGTCTTGGCCAGCACCTCGGCGAGAGGATTGTCGCGGCAAGCGTCGAGAAACACCAGCCTGATGCTGGTCTCGCGCGACATCTGTCGCAAAACGAAATCAACCGACACGGCCTCGAAGTCGAGGGAGGTTTCGTCCTCCAGCGCGGCGTCGACTGGAAGCAGGTAGTTCTTGCCCGCAACCTGCAAGCCGTGGCCAGCGTAGAAGAACAGCGCGATATCGGCACCGCGCACCTGTTTTGCGAACTGGGCGATCGTCGCCTGCGTCTGCGGCTTGGTCAGATCGAAGCCGGAAACCACCTCGAAGTCGAGCTTCTTCAAGCGCTCGGCCATGGCCTGAGCGTCGCGCACCGGATTGGCAAGCGGCGCCGCGTGCTGGTACTGGGAGTTGCCGAGGACAAGTGCTACGCGGCGCTCGGCACTGGCGGCCGTCAACGTCAAAAGCAAGGCGAGCGCCGCAAACCCAGCGGCGCGAAAGAAGCCACCGCAACGGGCAATCAGATCGCACCCCACCGGAACCTCAGAGCTTGGTGGCGGAAAACTCGATCCGCCGATTGAGCGCCTTGTTCTTGGACGTATCGTTGGCGGCAACCGGCCGCTCCTCGCCGTAGCCGGTCGCTGTGATCTGCGTGCGAGGAATGCCCGCGGCAACAATAGCGTCGGCAACCGCCTGGGCCCGCCGCTCCGACAGCTGCTTGTTCGCCTCCGGCGACCCGTCGGAATCGGTGTAGCCGGAGACCTCGACCTTGAGACTCGGGCATTTGCCGACGACACCTTCGACCTCCGTCAGCAACGGGCGGCTCTTCGCATCGAGCCGCGCGCTGGCCGGCCGGAAGTAGATGGCGCCGGTGCGTGAGAGCACGGCAAACCTGTTCAGGCATTCCTCATCGCTGAAGTTCACCTTGGCGGCGTCGGTGGCCACGGGGCCCACATCGGCCGAAGTCGCCGCGGCGGTTTGGGTGGCGGCTGGTTTGCTGCCGTCGGCGGTGAAGACGAAATCGAACGACACCGACGCGGTGGGCACGATGTTGGTCACATTGGCCGCCTGCTGGAGTTTGTCGACGTTCGGCAGCAGGCCGAAATCCTCCACATGGACAGCGACCGGAGCCTCCGAAGCGACCGACACCATGGTGTCGCTGATCATGGTGACGACGATGCCGGCCTCGAGGTCCTTGTCGACGCCGTGCAGATTGAGACGGAAAGGCAAAGTTGACTTCACCCTGCGCTTTGTCGCGAGATCGGCAAATGCGGCGGGATCCACCTTGGCCGTCAGCTCGGCCGTCGGGTATTTGAATGTCTCGAAGAACAGGAAGCGCATGCGGACATTGCGCAGGTCGACGCCGGTATCGACCGAATTGAGGTCGAACGTGACCTTGGCATCACCCGCCGAGCTGAGCGTGCCGGTGATGTTCCTGATCTTGTTTGTCTCGACGATCGTGTTCTTCTTCACCGACTGATAGGTGATGACTGAAGCCGTGGGATCGAGCGTCCAGTTCGGCGCGGCGTTGGCGGCTTGCGATCCGAGCAGCAGCAAGCCGGAAAGCGCGACGATCAGGCCTAGACCTCGTGCGGCGGGGCCTTTCAGCCCCGTCTTCCACCAGAATGCGACGACTTCGAACATGGAACGCCCCTGCCCAGGACCACCGTATCGACACGACACCTGGCGGGAGCATAGAGCACTTGCGACTGGTTGGCGAGCAGTTGCAACCGGTCTTCCGGTCAAGGTCCGAGCTGCGGAGCTGGTGTGCCAAATGGCAGCAGGCGGCCACGGCAAGCGGTGCCGCGAAACCTTGACCTGCTGTCAAGCGCTCATCCCCAGCCGCCGCTGCCTCCACCGCCGCTGCCTCCACCGCCATTGCCACCGCCCATAGGTGGAACGATGACAGGTGCGGTTTCCTCAGTCGGTTTGACGAGTTTCTTGGCGACGATCTTCTTCTGGCTGATCTTTGGCGTGGTCGTCGTGCGAATGAGCTTCGGCCTGTGCTTTGTCGTCGTCACCGTCGGTTCGGCCTTGGGCGCGACGGACATGCAGCCCGTTACTGCCGCCAGAGCGCCGGATAGAACTGTGGCGATCAATGCCTGCTTCACTGCCCTGCCCACGATTGCCTCCTCATTGATCAAAACAAGTCCCGACGCGGATTGGCTTGCTCCCAGACCGCTCTGGCCGCATTGACCAGTTGGTCGTCAAGCGAGCCCTTCGCCGGGATCTTCGACTTGAGTTCGTCGCGCAATTGCTTGAGCGCCGCCGTTTTCGCCTTCACTGCGAATTTCGTCAGCGTCGTCTGGGCGCCCGGCAATTCCTTGCGAAGATCAAGCGCGACCGCGAAGGCCAGATAGCGTACCGCTATCGTCTGGTCGGCATTGGCGCCCTTCTGCATTTCGAGCGCCGCGCGATCATATGCGCCGGACTGATCGCCGCGTGCCGTGGCCAGCTCGAACAGTCTTTGCGCTTCGTCGAGGTTTTGCTCCACACCAACGCCATCCCGGTACATGCGCGCTAGGCTGGCCGGAGCGTAGGGCTGGCCTAGATCCATAGCCTGCTGGAATAGCCCTTGCGCCTGCCCGGGATCCTTCTCGACGCCCACACCGGCCAAGTAGTTACGGCCGAGCAGGTTCATCGAATACATGTCTTGCCGCTCGACACCCGCCTTCAAAAAGGCAACGGCGCGGGCTGGATCGGCGGGCACGCCGTTGCGGCCTTCCGTGAAGATCGCGGCGAGATCGTTCATCGCATAGGTATGTCCCATCGCCGCCCCCTTGAGCAGCAGGTCCAGGCCCTTGCCAGTGTCGCGTTCGACCCCATAACCATTGAACAAGGCACGCCCCCATGACGTCATCCCGTAAGGATCGCCCTTGTCGGAGGCCGCCGCGTAGAAGGTGTTGGCCTGCTTGCGGTCGATGGGCATTCCGGTTCCCGTCGCGTTGAGGTAGCCGAGCTCGAACACGGCGCGGACGTGGCCCTTATCGGCCGCCTCCTGAATGGCTTTCTTCGCCTGATCGACCTTGCCGGCTGCCAGCAGCGCTCGGCCCAGCTCGTAGCGGAAGCGGGCGACATCGGGATAGGCCTTCACCGCCGCCTCACAGGCCTTCACGGCCGCGGCGCCGATTTCGTTCGGCAGCAGGCCGGGGACCACGCCTTGCAGATCGAGAGGCTCGCCCGCAGCCTGGTCGCAAGGATCGACGCTTGGCGACAGCTTCATCGTGGCGGGCTTGGAGGAACTGCTGTCCGCACGGATTTCGAAGCCGACCTCGACCGTTTCGGCGGCACCGATCTGGGGTTCATAGCGCAAATTATCGACCTCATCGGCCATCAGGCTCGACTCTGGCGACAGGGCACGATCCGGCAGGGACAGCGTACCCGTTGCCGGATAGCTCGCGAGTTTCAGGCTGACCGCGGGATCCTTGGTCGGGAAGTCCAGCTTCAGCGGAACCGGGCCGACACCGACCGGGACGCTGATCTGCCGGTTTTCGATCGCCTCGGCGGCGCCGGTGATATGGATGCCTCGCTCCAGCACCTGCTGTTTCTGCTCGGTCTCGAGCGAGGCCACAATCTGTTCGCCCTCGGCGCCCTGGCCGCTTTTGACGCGGAACACCATGATGCCCTGGGCTTCGCCGCCCCAATTGTCATGCGTGGCGTAGGCCAGCATGTCCACATCTTCCGTCGCACCGGCGCCCTTGGGCACATCCAGCTTCAGGCGCGGCAGGTCCTTGCCCTGGATCTGTTCGCCCACCGCGACAGCCTTGCCGTCCAGCAGCAGGCGTCCGAGCGCAGGCGGCCTTTCGATGCTGACGGTGATTGATCCGCCATCGACATCGACCGGTTCCGGCAAGTCCAGGGCAACAGGCCCGACACCCGACGGCACGACCTTCTCCAGAACCGGCGGCAGCGAGGGCCGGCTGGTGCGGCGCATCAGGACAACTTCATCGATGAGTGAGGAGTTTTCCCAGGGAACCTGCTTGCCGTCGGTGGCCTCGACCACATCGCGGCGCACCGCGGCCATGACCGTGCGTATCTCCTGGTTCGGCGCCAGCGCGCGACGAGAGAATGCGGATGAAAACGGGCTGAGGTCTCCCGCTCCATCATAGGCGACCGCCCCTGGCTCGGTGGCAAAGGCAATCAGCGTGTTCAAGGAGCTTTTGACCTGCGCAAGGCCGGTGTTGCCGGCCGTGATCAACTGGTCCCTCAGCCAATAATCCTTGCGCGGAAACGGATTGTTGCGGCAGGCATCGAGGATGATCACCTGGATCTTCGATTTCGCGCGCAATTGCTGCAGGACATCGTCCAGCTTGACCGCCTGGACCTCTATGTCGGCCGCATTCTTCAGCGAGGCATCCACGGGGATCAGGAAATTCTCGCCACCGATCTGGAAGCCGTGACCTGAATAGTAGACGACGGACAGATCGGCGCCGTCCGCCGCCGCGAGGTAGTTGCGGAACTGTGCCTCGAACTGCAGCTTTGTGAGATCCTTGGCGACGAACACTTCGAAACCGGCCAACCGAAACGTCTTGGATACGTCCTCGGCATCCTTGCCAGGATTCTTGAGAGCCGGGATGTCGCGGTACTGAGAATTGCCGATCACCAAGGCGACCCTTCGATCGGCCGACGCATTGAAGGTCGTAAAGGCCGCTACGAGGAAGACCGCGATGAATCCGCAAAGTCGGAGCATGGCAACTGTTTCAACCGTCGCTACCTGATGACCACAAGCCCCCAGGTTGCGGTATCAAGGTCCGTTAGAGAGCTCACAATCCGCCGAGACAGGAACAGAAAGAAAAACCGTCGCGACAGCAGGCACCTTCCCCATCCGATTGGGGTCTAAATTACCTCAGAGCCGCACCATCCGCAATGAGTGTCAAACGGCACCGGCATGGTTGTCTGGATCCGACGCACCCGCCAGGCCTCAATCCAGCGACGGGTGCCGCCGAAGAATGAAACGCGGATCCAGAGGCAACTCGGTGGCGTCCACTCGAACCCGGTGTAGCAGCCAGTTGCTACCATCGGTACAAATCTTAGTGCTACCTGATGTGAATGGCGGACTTCACAGGGACGGTGTAGGGTTCGCACCAAGAAGAACTGAGCCGAACTCACGGCGCCAAGCGAATCTGGGAGGATTCATGGTCGAAATCATCTCCAAGCGGGATGGCCCGCGGCGCGAGGACATGCAGGTCAAGAGGCTGATCGAGCAGAACCGCTCGACCATTGTTCGCCTTGCCGACCAGATTAGCGGCGGCGGCTATTCGGCTTCCAAGAAGCCGCGCCAGCAACCCAAGGCGGAAGGTCTGATCATCCATGTTGGCGGCAGTGCGGCCACCGTGACTGAGGCCAAGCCGTCCATCCGCGTCACCATGAACGGCCGGGTGATCTCCAAGGATCAGAACACCGGCCGCCAGCTTCATCATATCGGCGATGTCCGCGACCGGAATGGGGAACAGATCTTCGTCCTGGCAACGAAGCAGAACGGCTTTTTCTCACCAGTCGACGAAACCGTCGCCGAGGCGCTTGCCGAACTGGACGGAGCCCACCTGACTGCGACCTATGGTGAAGAACAGCTTGCCGCCGACATCGGCGCGAAACTCGGCATCGACTGACCACCGGCACTCGGGCGTCGCTGAGCACGCCCAATCCGCGACAGCATACAGAAATGGCATACCTCAAAGGTACTGTGATGACTGAATGAGACACGCGAACGGCCCCGATCAGATGAAGACCGATGCTCTTCCGGCGCGTGCGTCGATGGCCGCCGGACAGTTGGTTCTGGACAACATCGACTATGACGAGCGCGCCACCATGCGCGCTTGGGAAAGTTTTCTGGCTGACGCGCCGAAATGCGCCCGCGATCCGGTCCATGTCCGCTCGCTGATCCACGATTCCTGGTATCGCAGCGCCACCGGCGGCATCAACGCGCAAGGCATCGAAGCGCCGCTGAGCAGCGATCGTGACGAGATCGAATATCTGACCCGTGCCAACGCCGAGCTGCTTTCGGCGGCGCGGCGATCGTTTGCCTCCCTTGGCCAGTTGCTGGAAGGGACGGGAGCGATGCTGGTGCTCGCCGACAGCGATGGCGTGCTGATCGACGCGATCGGCGACAAGAAGACCTTGCATGACGGCATGGACATTCATCTGGGCATCGGCGGCAAATGGAACGAGGACGCCGTCGGAACCAACGGCATCGGCACGGCGCTGTGGACTGGCGAACCGATTTTCGTCCACGCGGCCGAACATTTCTGCGCCGGCATCAAATCCTGGACCTGCGCCGGTGCGCCGATCCGCGATCCGCTGGACGGCAAGATCATCGGCGTTGTCGACCTTTCCGGCTATTCGCCGATCTTCCGGCCGCACAACACGGCGCTGGTCGCCGCCACCGCCAGGCAGATTGAAAAGGCGCTCGCCGAACAACAGCAGGAGCAGCGCACGCGCCTGCTTGAAGCCTTCATTTCCTCGGCACCCAGCTACCGACGGAAAGACGGTTTGGTGATCGTCGATCATCGTGGCCGCGCGATCTTCTGCAACAATGTGCCCAATGGCGACGCGACGGAGATGATGGACGGCCCGATGGAACCTGGGCGTGGTCGTTGGCTGATGAACCTGCCGGCCTCCGGCTCCGACACCGATCTCGCCAACGCGCTGCCGGCGCATCTGCGATCCTGCCATGTCACGCCGCTGAAGCTTGATGGCGATCTTCGTGGCGCGGCTTTGGTGTTTCCTTCGGTGCCGGCCGTCTCGAGCATGACGGTGATCCGCCGGGAGGAGAACAAGCATCTGCGGACAGCCGCGGCGATGATCGTCGGCGAAAGCGAAAAGTTGCTGGCCGCCGTCGATGTCGCCTCCCGGGTGGCCGGGTCGAAGGGTGTCACCTCGTTGCTGATCGAAGGCGAAACTGGCGTCGGAAAAGAGTTGTTCGCACGGCTTGTCCATGCCGGCAGCCGGCGCACCGAAAACGATCCGTTCATCGCCATGAACTGCGGTGCAATCACCAAGGAGCTGTTCGGCAGCGAATTGTTCGGCCATGTCGCCGGCGCCTTTACCGGCGCTTCGCGTGACGGCAAGCCGGGCATCTTCGAACTCGCCAATGGCGGCGTGCTCAGCCTTGACGAAATCGGCGAATTGCCACTCGAAATCCAGCCCTTCCTGTTGCGTGTCCTCGAGGAGCGTGTGGTCCACCGCATCGGCGACTCGAGAGGTCGGCCGGTGGACGTGCGACTGGTCGCCTCGACCAATCGCGACCTCAAGCAGGAAGTCGCGGCAGGGCGCTTCCGCAGCGATCTCTATTACCGCATCGGCGCGGTCTCGATTCATGTCCCAGCTTTGCGCGAGCGCGGCGACGACGTGCTGCTGCTGCTCGAGCATTTCAACCGGCAAATCGCGAAGCTGGCGGGCAATGATCCGCTAGAATTTTCGAACGACGCGCTCGATGCGCTGCTTGCCTATCGCTGGCCGGGAAATGTGCGTGAACTGAAGAATCTGGTCGAACGCCTGCATATACTGGCGCGCGGCAGCACGATCGACTTGGAGGATCTTCCCGGCGAAATCAATGCGGGCAATCGCAACACCATGGCCATGCACGGCGACCATCCCACAGCCATGCTCGAAGCGCCCGTATGTACATTCGAGGACGCGGAACGCCAGGCGATCAAGAACGCGCTTGCCGCGGAGAGCGGCAATCTCAGCAAGGTTGCGCTCAGGCTCGGCATTTCACGGCCGACGCTCTATCGCAAGCTCGGTCAATACGGCATCCGGCGCGGCTTCCTCTAGACCCGACACAAAAAACCGCGGCATTTGCGCCGCGGGGTTGGGGAAGTTCGTTCGACCGAATTTGCCTTCAGGCAGCGGTCGCGGGGATGATCAGCTCTTGATGATCAGCTCTTTACGACCGCACCGGTACCTTTCTCCGAGACGTAGCCGAGGACGTTGCCGATGATCAGCGAAATCACCACGGCCGCCGCGACCTTGACTATGCCGCCGGCGCCTTCGCCATAGGCGGCGGCACCGAGCAGAAAAAGTGCTGCGGTCGTTGCGTAGCCATAGACCGCTGACGGAATGGCGCTCAGCAATGGCAGTTTGGCGGCGAGGATCAGGACGATGATTGAAATACCGACGCAAATGCCGGCCATGATCGCCGTAACGCCTATGGACGTCAGCGCGATCAATGCGCCGGCCGCGCAAATCGCGCCCCACAAATTCGCAACCGCCGAACTCTTGAACCCGGCTTCCTTGCCGCCGCAGTGATAGAAGCTCCCCCAGCCGACGAATACCGCCCAGATTAGCAGATAAGGACTGCCGATCGTGATCGCCGCCCATGTTGCAATGCCACCCATAATGCCGATGACGACGGCCAGCCCTGTAACAAGATCCATGTTGTCCTCCCGTTTTTCCACACCACGAAGCAAGGTAATTCGTATGGGGATCGCGCTTCGCCGACGGCCCGATACGGAAATGCCATGGCATCAGCCACGGAGCTCGAGAAGGAAGGCTTGCCGGTCAGGCAAGCAGTCAGATCGAACCGGACGCGGCACCCGTTCGGCGCCGCATCCGGTCCGGATGCTTCAGGGAACGATGACGCCACGTCCGGTGAACCGACGGTTCTTGAAATCGTCGAGGGCGGTGTTGATGCTGGCGAGATTGTATTCGGTGTAGTGCATCTTGACCTTGCCGTCGGCGTTGAGTTCCATCAGCTCGACAAGCTCGGTGAAATTGCCGACCAGGCTGCCGCCGATGTTGATCTCCTCGATGACCAAATGCGCGGTCGGCACGTTTATGTTGCCGCCATAGCCGACGACGAACAGTTGCCCGCCCTTGCGCACCATCTTCCAGCAGATGTTCTCGACGCCGAGTTCGCCGACGAAGTCGATCACCACATGGGCACCGCCGCCGGTGATCTGGGCGACCTCCTCGACAACGTTCGGCCCGCCATCGAGGATGAAGTCGGCGCCCAGATCCTTGGCCAGCACCCGCGCCGCCGGTTCGCGGTCGACGGCGATGATGCGGCAGCCCGAGATCGCGTGCAGCGATTGGAGCGCGATATGGCCAAGCCCGCCTATGCCGAGCAGCACGCAATAACTGCCTGGCCGCAAGAGCTTGGCGGCGCGTTTGGCGGCGCGGTAGGCGGTGATGCCCGCATCGGCCAGCGGCGCCACCTCGATCGGCGTGATGTTGGCGTTCAGCTTGATCAGCGAGCGTTCGCTGGTGATGAAATACTCGGCGAAGCCGCCATTCATGCCAAGGCCGGGGAATTGGCCGTTGTCGCAATACATGTCCTCGCCATGGCGGCAGTTGAGGCAGATGCCGCAGGATCGGAAGGGATGGCAGATCACGGCGTCACCGCGCTTGACCGACCTGACACCGCTGCCGACCTCCTCGACCCAGCCGGCATTCTCGTGGCCCATGATGTAAGGCAACAGCGTGCCTTCGGGATCCATGGTCGGCTTCCACACGCCCTCGATGATGTGCAGGTCGGTGCGGCAGAGGCCGGCGGCACCCACCCGCACGATCACCTCGTCGGGAGCGGTGATTGTCGGCGCCTTGACCTCCTCGATCTTGAGCTGGACGTTCATCTTCGGGTCGTATTCGTAGAGTCTGGCAGCTTTCATGGCTGTGTCCTTTCAACGTCGAAATCGTTCCGTCGGAATTGTCGCCTCAGGCGCGGCCGAGCTTTTCGGAGCCGCCGCCACGCGCCGGGCCGGCCGTCGGATCCTCATCTTCGGCAAGATCGCCAATCAGCGTTTCGGTGGTCAGGATCAGGGTCGCCACCGAAGCCGCGTTGGCGAGCGCGGTGTAGGTGACACGAACCGGATCGATGATCCCGGCCTCGAACATGTTCTGATACGCGCCGGTCGACGCGTTGTAGCCATAGCCGCCATTGATGCGGGTGACCTCGGTCACCACCGCTTCGGGATCGGCGCCGGCGTTGGCGGCGATGCGCCACAGCGGCCGCGACAGAACCGAGCGCACCAGGCGCACGCCCTCGGCGACATCGCCATCGACGCCAGCCGCCACCTTGTCGAGCAGCGGCGCGATCTGGGCAAGCGCCGAGCCGCCGCCGGCGACCACGCCCTCTTCGGACGCGGCGCGCACCGCGTTCAAGGAATCCTCGATCAGCTGGATGGTCCGCTTCTGCTCGACCGGCGTGACACCGCCGGCATAGAGGATCGCGGTGCCGCCGGAGAGCTTGGCCAGGCGTTCGCGCAGCTTGTCCTGGTCGATGTTGGGCGGCGAGGCTTCATACTGCCGCTGCACCTGGGCGCGACGCGAGGCGATTGCCGCATGGTCGCCGCCGCCACGGATGATCGAGGTGTAGGACGAACTGGTCTTCACCCGGTCGGCCGTGCCGAGATCCTCTGCGGTGATATCCTCCAGCCGGCCGCCGAGATCGCGCGCGATCACCTTGCCGCCGGTGATGATGGCCAGATCCTCCATCATCGCCTTGCGCCAGTGGCCATATTCCGGCGGGTGGACGACGAGGTACCGTCCCGGTCCCTGCTTGCCGAGCAGCGTGACCACCACGTCCGGCGACATTTCCTCGGACACGATCAGCAGCGGCCGGCCATCCTCGTCGGCGATGCGGCGAACCGCATCGAGCTGCCCGGGTTCCTTGATCTTGAGGTCGGTCATCAGGATGTAAGGCCGTTCGAGCACGGCCTCCATCTTCTCCTGATCAGTCACCATGTGATGCGAGAGGTAGCCGCGTTCGAAGGACATACCCTCGACGACATCGAGCGTGGTCTCGGTGGTGACGCTGAAGTCGGTGGTGATGACGCCTTCGGCGCCCACCCGCTGATGGGCTTCCGCCACCAGCGCGCCAAGCTTGGTGTTGGTTGCCGCGATATTGGCGACCGAAGCCAGGATGCCGTTGCCCTTGGCCGGCTTGGCCGATGCCTTGAGTGCCGCCACCACCGCCGCCACGGCGAGGTCGATGCCCTTGCACAGATCGACGGATTTCACGCCGCGTTCATTCGCCTCGACGCCGCCCTGGATAAGCGCGTTGGCGAGCACGATGGCCGTCGTTGTGCCGTCGCCGGCGATCTCGTTGGTCTGCATCGACACTTCGCGGACGACCTGCGCCCCCATGTTTTCGAAGCGGTCGTGCAGCTCGATCTCGGAGGCGATGCTGACACCGTCGCGGGTCACCATCGGCGTGCCGATCGGCCGGTCGATCATGGCGTTCATGCCTTTGGGGCCGAGCGTTGGCTCGACAGCGGCTGCAAGCCGGAAGACGCCACGGGCGAGAGCCCGGCGGGCTTCGGAATTGTGAAGCATTATCTTGGGCATGATTCCTCCTTCCGCCTTACGGGCGGGTTGTTGGTTAGGGGCCTCGTGCGAGGGAGGCCGTTGCTGTCGGCTCTGCTTCAGGCGGTCGGTGCGGTCCCGGGCGGCACGCGATCCAGAATGAAATCGACCAGCGTCGGTTCGCCGTCGACCACATCCAGTTCCTTGTATCTGGTCTGCTTGAGCCCCCGGCACAGCGCGCCGTTGAACTCCATGTTGATGCGCACACCGCGCAGTTCGGCGAGATGGGCACTGAGCGCGGCCGGTGGGATTTTCTGTCCTTCCCAGGTCACGAAGACAGGATCGTCCGCCCGGCGGTCGGGAAAACGCTCAAGCAGAGCCGCCCGGTACCTCGGCTGCTGTTTGGCCGCCTCGCCCGGTTCGAACCGCGCGACGTCGTAAGCCGGCAGGTCCATGCCGAGGATTTCGCGATCGGTCAGACCGTGCTGCCGGAGGCCGCGCAAGACTGCCTCCTGGCGGCGCTTGAATGCCTTCACCCTGAAGGTTTCGCGCAAGCCGCCGAGATCCTGATCCTCGGCAAGCACGGCGAAGATATCGCCGAAGCTTTTGCCCTCCGCCATGCCGCGATTGACCTCTTCGGCGAACATGTGGTCGTGCAGTTGGACGCGATAGGCAGGCTTCCAGGAGAGCTGGTCGAGCGCCTTGCGGACGCCGTCCAGCATCAGGAACGCGAAGTTGGGCGAGCACCAGTAGGTCGGCAGGCGGAAGTCGATCTCCACGCTGCCATCGCTCGTCACCTGCGCCCGCTCGACGAAGCCCATCTCGGTGACGGGTTCGTCGAGTTCCGGGTCGTTGACCTCACCAAGGCGCCGCCAGAGTTCGTTCTCGCGGCCGCCGGAAACATTGGCGGTTGCCATGGCTGCTACTCCGCCGCGATGCTGAAGGGCGAACTGGCAAGCGCCTTCTTCTTGGCTTCGATGTCGATGTTGTAGAGACGCGCGGCGTTGAGGCCGAGGATCTTCTCCTTGATCTCGTCGGTCAGCTGCACACCCCGTTCGGCGGCGATGTCCTGCGGGATCTGGTAGGCCCAGAATTTCTCGACCAGCCAGCGCGGCGTCCAGATCGCGTAATCGGAACCGAACAGGATCTTCTCCGGCCCGAGCCAGAACAGCAGCTCGGCGATGACTTCGCCGAAATAGCGCGGGCGCGCGTGGATGAAGGGCAGTGCCACCGCCAACCCGCCATAGACATTGGTTTCCTGCGTCGCGATCCAGCAGAAATCGTCGAGGCGCGGCAGGCCGCAATGCTCGATGATCCAGTTGAGGCCCTGGAAATCCGTCGCCGCTTGATCGACGTCATGAACGTCGAACGCATCCTTCGAGAGCGGCAGGATCGTCGGGCCCTTGTGGACATGGATGTTCCGGATGCCGAGCTTGTCGCAGAGTTCGAAGCACTTGTAGGCATCGGGATCGGTGAGCTTCCAGCCCTTGGAGGCGCCATTCCATTCGGCCGTGTACATCTTCACGCCCTTGACGTCGTAGGTCTCCTTGAGGAAGTGGATGTATTCCAGCGCCTTCTCGCCGTCGCGCGGATCGAAGGCGCCGTTGACGATGAACCGCTCCGGATAGCGCTTGGCCACCTCGGCGTTGCGCTCGATCGTGTTGAAGCCGTTCTTGTAGAAATCCTTGAGATAGGTCGACTGGACGATCGCCACATCATCGGGTCCGTCGATGAACAGGTCGCGATAGAGGTCGTCGGCGCTGTATTTTTCGAACTTGCTCTTCTCCCACAGCTGGTCCTTCGGGCTCAAGCCCGTGTGATAGGCATAGAAGCACTCGATGAACTGCTTGCCGTGGATGTTCTTCTGGTTTTCCGGGCTGCCGTCCCAGAAATGGGTGTGGCCGTCGACCACGAAAATGTCCTTGCCTTCCGGTGTTCTGTACATGGTTGCCTCCGCAGCAATCGCGTTGATCGGTTCGGCGCGCCGCACCCAGCGGCGCGCCGGATTTTTTTGACGGCTATTCGATGTATTCGAACATCTCGTCCATGTTGCCGAACAGGATCACGGTGTTGTCGTCGATGCGCACCATCCGCCCGTAGTGGGTGGAGCTGTTGACCTCGAAGGTTTCCGCCGTCATCTCGCGGCCGAGATATTCGCTGATCTCGTCCATCTTGAAGATCAGCTTGCCGGTACCATCGATGCGGATCATCGCCGGTTGGTAGGTGACGGTTACGTTCGGCTTAAGACCCATGAATTCAGCGATGGCCCTCGCCTCGACCGAGTCGTTCATGGTGACGCCGCACTGGTGCGAAATCGTCTGCTCGAAGGTGATGTCCTTCATCGCCTTGAAGATGTTGGAATGCGTTGCGTCGCGTGCTGATAGTGACATGACGATTTCTCCTGTTTCAGCGCTTGAGGCCGAGTTCGCCGAGGATCTGGCCAATCCGCTCTTCGGATTTGGCGCGAACGTCCGCGAAAGCGACCGGCTTGGAATGCGGCATCGACCAGATCGGCTGCAGGCCGGCGGCTGCCTTGTCGGCGAGCGCGCCGTGTTTCTTGACCCAGCCCTGGAAGAGCTTCTTGTTGGCGGCGCCATGCTTCTCGTCATTGGCGAGCAGGTGCATGAGGTCGATCGTGTTGGCGAGGTTGCGCTCGTAGTCGGCCTCGGCCGCCGAAATCACCGCCGGGGTGATGAAGTCATGGTTGGCGGCGGCGATCTGCATCAGGAAGCCGGAGCGGAACACTTCGCCCACCAGCGGCTCGAAGACGATGTTGATGGCGAAATACTGCTCGAGATAATCGGTCGCGCCCATGATGGTCTCGACCGCTTCGCGCGTGCCTTGCCAGTTCTTGTCCTCGAGCCAGGCCTTCTTGCCGAGCTCGTCGTCCCAGTCGGGCAAGTCCATGCCGATCTCGGCAAGGTAGAGGGTGATGTCCTGGGCGAGCCTGAGCTTGTAGGACGAGTTGGTCAGCGTCGCGTTGTTGATCATCTGGGTGTAGCCGTAACGCTGCGCCTGCATCAGCGACGTGCCGAGCCCGAATTCGGCGTGTTTCCAGGCGCCGAGCTGCGTCTGCAGGATCTTGACCCAAGCCTTGTCGAAGGTCTTCGGGGTGCCCGACTTGCGCGCGTTGTTGATGACGCTCTGCACCATCGTCTCGATCTTCGACTGGCGCTGGTAGTGCGTGCGTTCCCACTCCTGGTCGGGAGCGCGGAAGGCATGCCAGTTGGAACTCTGCGCGGCGGTGTTCTGCTTGACATAGGCGCCCTTGCCGTCGGCGAAGGAGATGATCCAGTCCTGGATCAGATAGCGTTCCGGGTCGGGCTGGACGTCGACCGTCATGTCCTCGTAGTGGGTGGCGCGCTGGCCTTTCGGGTCGAAATACCGGTATTTCCGGCTGTCGGAGTCGGCGAAGATTGCCGCGCCGGCGGCTCCTGATCCGACTGAACTCGAGGTTGCAGGCATAGTCTCTCTCCCTTGTTGCAGTTGTGGTTGGCTGTGCGCGGCCGGCCTCAATGAGCCGGCGTTGCACCTGCCGATGTGGTGAACTTGTCGAAGAAGATCCGCTCCGTTTCGAAGCCGTTCATGAACAGGACCGGCTGCAGCGCATCGATCATCGGCGGCGGGCCACAGGCATGGACATCGCCCTGCCCATCGACCGCCAGTTGCTTGAGCACGGCGTCGACACTCTGGTGCACGAAGCCGCGTTCGCCTTGCCATTCGGCGTCGTCGTTCGCGTGCGACAGCACGGGAATGAAGGTGACGTCGGAATGATTGCCCACCAGCTCGGCGATCCTGTCGAGATAGAACAGGTCGTTGCGGGTGCGGGCGCCGTAGAAGAAATAGACCGGACGTTTCTCGCCACTCTTCAGGTGATCGTTGAGGATCGACCAGATCGGCGACATGCCCGAGCCGGCGCCGACCAGGATCAGGGGTCCTTGCCGTTCGTCGCGGCGGAAGCAGGTTCCGTAGGGTCCGACGACGGTGACTTCGGCTCCGGCCTTGATGCCTCCGGAATCGAGCTCGCCTGAGAACTTTCCCTCAGGGTATTTTTTGATGATGAAGGAGAGTTTTTCGGTTTGGTCCGGCGTATTTGCCATGGAGAACGAGCGCGTAATCGTCTCCCCTTTTTGCGTGGTAACCGTGATGTCGACATATTGCCCCGCCCAGAACTTCATTGGGGAGCCGAGTTCGATCTCGATGCCGCGAATGTCGTGGGTCAGCTGCTCGATGCGAGCAATCCGGCCCTTGTACGTCTTCACGGCGATCGCTTTCGCCAAAATCTCCTCGTCATAGTTGAGAAGCTCGACTTCCAGGTCGGAGAAGGCGATGCAGCGGCACAACAAGACGTGCCCGCTCTCCTTCTCCATGTCGTTCAGCGCGAAGGTCGAGTATTTCAGCATGTCGACTTCGCCTTCGAGCAACACGCTTTTGCAGGCCGAGCATTGCCCTTCCTTGCAGCCGTGCGGCAGGGCGATGCCCTGGCGGAACGCGGCGTTAAGCACCGTTTCGCCATGCTCGACATCGAATTCGACGCCGACCGGGCTGAGCCTTACCGTGTGGGTTTCCGACATACGGACCTCCAGTGAAAGGAAGGGGCGGGACGAACCCGCCCCCCTTTGCCTGATCAGTTGCAGGGGTTGATGGTGAAGCCCTTGGCGTACTCCGCCAGGTGCTTCTCGCGGTCCGCGGGCGACATGGCACGCAGCGCGTTGAGCGGCGATCCGAGCGTGTTGCCGCGCACGTCGTCGAGCGTCCACATCTCCTTGTCGTCGAAGCGCAGATGCGGCTGCGGAACCAAGGTCTTGCCGTCGGAACGGACGAAGTTCAGGTCCTTGATCGCATCGGCCAGATCCCAGCCGTCATAGAGCGTTTCCCACTCGCGCTTGCCGCTGAAGCGGCCCATCGCGGGCGTCGGCCGACCCTGATACTCGTCGGCGAAGGCGACCGTTGCGGTCCACTTGTCAAGTTCGTGGGCGAAGGTGTGGAGCTGGCCGTCGATCTCGCCGACCACCATGTCCTCGCGGATCAGGCAGGGAACGAGGCAGGACCAGCAGCGGTGCGGGTAGACGTAGCCGACGTCGCTGTTGAACAGCAGCACCTTCTCGCCCTTGTGGCTGAGCTTGGCATACCATTTCCAGAAGTCGCCGAACTCGGCATACCAGCCTGGATATTTGTGCTCGAACCACTCGAAGTCCTTGTCGGTCTGGGCTTCGATGCGCCAGAAATTGACCGGCCAGCCGACCGCGAAGAACTGCCCGACCTTGTGGACGTAGTTCTTCTTGGTGATGCGCTCCCAAGCCGCCTGGACGTCGTCGTGATGGACCTTGATGCCGTATTTTTCGAGCGGCAGCATGTAGGTGCGATAGTAGTCCTCATAGATCCAGCGGTGCCACATTTCCGCGTAGGACTCCTTGTTCTTGTCGCGGTTGGTGGTGCCGTATTCGATGAAGGTGCCGATGGCGGCATCGACGATGGCGTGGTTCTGCCAGAAGGCGTAGCGCAGGTCGCGCTCGAGCAAGAGGTGGTTTTCCGGCTCCTTGAGCGCTGCCATCAGCAGCGAGTGGCCATTGCCGATATGCCGGCTCTCGTCGGACTGCACCGACAGGAACACCGTCGGCAACGCGTAGTCGCCGTTGCGGGCGGCTTCCGAAGGCATGGCGACGAACAGCGTGTTGGTGAAGGCGGTCTCGGCCACCACGGTCAGGTACATGCAGGCGGCGGTCATCGTGTCGCCGGTGATGAAGCCTTCGGCGAACTGCCGGCCGATGGTGGTGGCGTAGCATTTTCCGAAGGCTTCCTCGGTGATGTCGAAGCCGGCCGGATCGATGTAGTTCTCCATGTACCATTTCTTCAAATTCATCTGGATCGTCGAGTGACGAAACTCGTCGATCATCTGCATGGTGAAGCCGGTTCTGAGCTCCTCACCAGGCGCGATGCGGGCGACCATCGCCATCGAGCGGGCAGCCGAGATTTCCGGGAAGGGAATGATGGCCAGGAAGAGCTTCATCCACTCGACCCAGCGCGGTTCGACGTTGCGGAACATGTCGCCGCGCAGCGCCGCATCAAGAGCGCCATAGACGCGGTTGTCCTTTTCTTCCTGCATCGGGAAATACGACCGCAGGACCTGCTTCATCGGATCGCGCGGCGTCTTGTTGATCTTGTAGTCGGTCGGAAACGTCATCGCTTCCTGGACGTAGGAAGGATTCCAGCCGAGATCGGCAATCTTCTTGGTTGCCTCGCCGACGGAGATTCCGCGTTGCGAGGTAATCTTGTTGAGCGTCAGAGACGTCATGGTCATAAGCCTCCACCAGGTTTGAGCCGCAGGTCCCTTGACCCCGGCATGAAGCGGCACACAGCACCGCCAGTGAGAGTGCGAGCGGCACGACAAAGGGTTGCGCATTCAGGCGCGACTCATGGTCCGGCCGTTCAAGTGGATCGCGGCAAAGGTTTTCGAGGTATTTTGGCAGGATCCGCGACGCCAACCGCATATGCGATGGGCGTATCGAAGCGACCCCTGCTTCCTCCGTTCCTTCGTTCTTTTGGCACCGCGTCAAAGCGCGATGGGCTTCTTGTGGAAATGTACAAAGCAAGCGCCGTGCCAGTTCCGAAATGGCGCCCATGGCTGGGGCTCAAAACAAAATCGCTGCTCTTGCAACGCATGAGCATACGGCCAACTGTAACGTTCTTTTACATTCGTAACGTACGCCTGTAATATTTATTGTCTATTCGCAACTGCAATATGTGTAGTTAGCACACGCAGCAGATACGAAAACAAATATCATCTATTCAATTCTACGTCTTTCTCTACTATTTGAAGGCGACGCCCATGGACGGGCCTCGCGCTGGAGAGAGACAATGCCGAGCGATAGAGACAGGAGTGGGCCGCCTGGGCCAATGTCCAGCCAGGCCGACGGCGTCACCGGCGATCTTGTCAGGCTGATGCCGCGCGATCTGGTCTTTGTTATGCGCTTCATGGGCGAGAGCCAACATCGCCTGCAGAGCCACTTCCAGGACTTCATCCGGGCCGAGCTTGCCGCCGGCGGCGTCACCACGGAAACGCATCCGATGATCCATCTGTTCATCGAAAACCACGCGATCCTGTTGCGGGACTTCGTGTTTTCCGGCGTTTCGCTGACGCGCCAGTTCCGCGTCGACGAGATCGAGCGCCTGACCGGCGACACGACATCGATGATCCGCGTCGACATCTGGGATCAGCTCAAGAGCCACATCGAAACGGCCGAAAAACAGTTCCAGTCACAGGCAGGCACGTTGCCAAAATTGCTGTCGGCTTTCGAAAAGCCACCCGGGCCGTTGGGGAGCAAAAAATGACGGGAGGATCCGATATCGCCAGACGCGACGCGCTGCTCGCCCACCGGCTCGACCTAGTCGCGAGCGTCTCCGCGCTCAATGCCGAGGCGCTGCGGCTCAATCAGAAACGCGCCGGCATCGAGATGGATGTGCTGCGCCTGGAGCTGGAAATCGGCAGAAACGGCGCCAGCGAGCAACTGGTGCGGGACTTGCATGAGGCAGAGCAGAGCGCGGCGGCGGTCATGCAGGCATGCGCGGCGTGCGAGGACCGCATCGTTGCGGCGGAAGGCGATGTCGAGGACGTTGATCGCCGGCTTGCCGCAACGGCGAACAAGGACTGACGGGAGAGACGGCATGAACCAGCAGACAATGCAGAACCTGACCTTGTTCGACCTTCTGGCGCGGAGTTGGCGTCGCCCGTCGGCAATCGCCGATCTGCGCTTCAGCACCGACGGTTCGGCTGTTGCCTTCACCTGTGTGGATGGAACCATCGCCATTGCCACGGTCGCGGATCACGAGCCGCCGGAAACGCGGATCAGGGTGAGCAACGATCTCGGGCAGACGACGATCCGGCCAAGGGAAAAGCCACCCGTCCCGTTGATCGCCACGGCGGCATTCGGAGATGGCGATGTCCCGATCGCCGCCTATGCGCATTCCGGCTTTCTGGTCGGCGCGGCCAGCGGCGATGTGCTGCATCTGGCCGCCGACGGTGAAGCAGCGGCCCCCTCGGTGAGGATCGACGGACCGATCGTCGCCATCGACCACAGCGCCAGGACGGACATGACAGGCATCAGCAATGGGCATGATGTCTTCCTGTCGCGCGGCCAAGGCGGCGCAGTGCAACTGAAACATGCCGTGACATCGTCCATGGACGCTCTTGCTTTCTCACCTGGCGGGCGTCGCCTCGCCTGCGGCCTGGATGAGGGACTATCGATCTGGTCTGTCGAAGGCGACGCCGCCTTGATACGCGATGTCTCTTTTCCGGCGCGCCCGGTGTCGATCCGCTGGAGTGGCGACGGCACGTGGCTGGCCTGCGGGCTCGAAACCGGAGGCTTTGCCCTGGTCAGCATGGCCGATGGCCGCGCCGACATCGTCACGGGATTTCCATCGCCGGTGCGGACCGTGTGCTGGAGCCCGGCGAATGCGCTGTTTGCCTCGGGCGCCTTCCGGATCGCTGGCTGGTCGATGACCGCGCCGCCGGTTGGCGGCGAAACCTCTGGCGCGCTGGAGACGGGTCGCACCGGACTGGTTCTGGTCGAAACGATGGCGGCGCATCCGCAGAAGAAATTGATTGCGGCGGGTTACGCCAACGGCCGTATCACCGTCGCCGAGATCGGCGCCCGCGACGAACTCCTCGTCAGGCCTTTGGGCAGCGCGGTCACCGCGCTTGCCTGGTCCGGCGACGGACGGCACCTGGCGGTGGGCGCCGTCGACGGCACTGCCGCGATCGTCACCTTTCCCGCGCAGATGTTCAAATAACGGACGCAGTCCACATCAAACAGGAGGATAGAATGCAGACCGAACTCACCGCAGAGGACGAGAGCAAGGACGAGTTTTTCGAGCGGCTGGCCAAGCTGTCGGAAGAGATGGTGGCCAGGCACGGCAAGGATTTCAGCATGGGCGCGCTGGTGCTCGCCGCCCGCTGGATTGCCGAAAACCGCGTCGGCAAGCTGAAGACGAACTGAACCAACGAGATTGTCCGTCTTCGGGCAACGAGGCGAAATGGACAGCGTGGCGCACGACCAGGCTATGCGCCAGCTTTTGCATCAGACAATCTTTTGGCGTGCCATCTCAGATGGTCGTCCATGAATGTCGAAATGAAGAAATACGAGTGGTCGTAGCCGTCCTGCATTCGAAGTGTCAGCGGAATGCCGGCCTTGGCGCAGGCCGCTTCCAGAAGCCAGGGCCTCAGCCCATCATTGAGAAATCCGTCCGAGGTGCCCTGATCGATGAAAAATTCTGGAAAACGGCGCCCATCCTCGATGAGCGAAGTGGCGTCGTAGCTGCGCCACGAGGCCTCGTCCTTGCCGAGATATTTTTCGAAGGCCGGCCTCGACCAGCCGGCGGTGGCTGGCTGCACGATCGGCGCAAACGCCGAACAGCTTTTGAAGCGTTTCGGGTTTTTCAGGGCAATCGTCAGCGCACCATGGCCACCCATCGAATGGCCAAAGATTGCCTGACGTCCCATGTCGGCCGGAAACGCCTGCGCGATCAAGGCCGACAGTTCCTCTGTGATGTAAGAGTACATGCGATAGTTCTTCGCGTAAGGCTCCTGCGTCGCATCGAGGTAGAAGCCAGCGCCGCTGCCAAACTGCCAATTGTCCTTCTCGTCAGGAATATCGGTGCCGCGGGGACTGGTGTCGGGACAGACGACGATCAGGCCAAGCTCCGCGGCCATCCGCCTGTACTCGCCCTTGTCCATCACATTCGCATGGGTACAAGTGAGGCCGGAGAGGTACCACACAACCGGGCAAGGTGTTTCACGAGCCTGCGGCGGCACGAAAACGGCAAAATTCATGTCGCAGGCGCAGGCCTCCGAAGCATGGGAATAGACGCCCTGCACGCCGCCATGCGACTTGGCAGCGGAGATGACCTTCATCTGTTCTGACACGTGCTTCTCTCCGCCAATTTCAAACGCCAACCACGGGTGGTGTCTACGGCATCGGTTGGGATCGCGGCAACCCTGGTGAATCGACCGGGGGCGCGACAGCCAACGGTCACTTTGCCGGCGTTGGACGCACTCGAATTAACCGAGCGTCCCGGCGCCGGGCCATCACAATTTGGGACGCCCTGGAGCCGGAAAAGTGCTGACGCTAACCACCGTCACTTTTCGCTCGGCGGAGCGCAAGGACGAAAGTGCGTCCTGGGAGATGCCCTCGTCGGTGATCACCTCGTCGATCTCGGAAATATCCGAAAGCGTACAGAAGCCCGGCGCGGTGAACTTCGAGCTGTCGACGAGCAGGATCGTCTTGCGGGCGGACGAGATCATGGCGCGCTTGAGCGACGCCACCTCCAGCGACGTTTCCGTCAGCAGCGTGCCCGTCACAGCCGAAGCACCGGTCATGCAGAGGTCGGCATGGAGCGTCTTGATGAAGCTCTCGCCCGGCTCGCCGGCAAGGTGCCGGTAGCCGGGGCGGACGGTGCCGCCGGGCAGGATGATGCGCCAGGATTTGATGTCGGCCGCGAAATCGGCGATCTGGAGACTGTTTGTCACCACCGTCAGCGGCAAATCCCGCTCGGCGGCGGCGCGCACCACCTCCATGACGGTCGAGGAACTGTCGAAGATGACACTGTCGCGAGCGCTCAGCCGCTGCGCCGCTTCGCGGCCGATCGCAACCTTTTCGGCATGCTGCAGCTCCGCATTGACGGTCATCTCGCGTTCGAAGGTGGCGCGCATCGGCTGCAGCAGGTGCGCCCCGCCATGGGTCCGCTCGAGATACCCCTTTTCCATCAGATGTTCGAGATCGCGCCTCACCGTCGATTGCGATCCGCCGATCGTGTCGGCGAGCTCCTGGATGCTGGCCGCGCCGCTGACGCGCAGGTGCTCCAGGATCAGCGCCTGCCGTTTGGCAGGAACGATATCGACGCGTTTGCTCGGAGACTCCATGCTTCACCCGCTTGATGGCCGACAGCGAGGTCGACAGATTGATCGATCTCTACCAAATCGTATAACCGCAATCCACAACCACAACCGCGCCGGTCATGGCGCTCGCGGCATCCGAGGCGAGGAAGAGGATGGGCGCGGCAATCTCGTCGGCGCGCGCAACGCGCTTCATCGGCGTCATCTCCATCCATACCGGCATCAGTCTGTCGTCGGTGAAGCCGCCGCGCGACATGACGGTATCGACATAGGTCGGCGCGACGCAGTTTACCCTGACGCCGCGTTCGGCCCATTCTCCCGCAAGGGAACGTGTCATGTGGTGGACCGCTGCCTTCGCCGAATTGTAGTGCACCTGACGTTGCGGCTTGTTTGAGATCAGTCCGGACATGGAACCGAGCGTGACGATCGAGCCACGGCCACGTTCGAGCATGGGTCTTGCGAACTCCCGGCAGGACCAATAGGCGCCGTTCAGGTCGACGTCGACCACCTTCAGCCATACCTCGTCGCTCATCTCCTCCCCGCCGGTGTCGGGCCAGGCGATCCCGGCATTGGCGATCAGGATATCGACCGCGCCGTGACGCTCGTTGGCGGATCGCGCAGCTGCGGCAACCGCCCTGGAATCGGTTACGTCGAGTTGCACCGCCTCGACATCGTGGCCCTTCCGCTTCAGCTCGTCGCGCCCTGTCTCCAGCACCTGCGGATCCATGTCCGATATGATGACCCGTGCGCCGGCCTCGGCGAGTGCTTCGGCCGTCGACAGGCCAATGCCGCGGCCACCGCCGGTGATAAAGGCAGTCTTGCCATCAAGGCGGAACCGTTCGAGAAACATGAGGATTGTCCTTCAGGCGTGTTGGAGGGTGGCATCGGCGTGGCGGTTGCGTCCGAGGATGAGCAGGCAGCCGGCGGTGAAGCTGTCGCCCAGGCCGAGCGTCGTCGCAGGCTTCTCCACATAGGGAGAAGCACAGGCAACGAAGGTCCAGCGACCCTTGCGGACCGGCGTTTCGAAGGGAAGCGGATGGAACTCGGCCGTCGGCGCGATCGCGATGGTTCGTGCCGGTTCTCCATTCGCCGCCCTGGCGCTGGCGATTGCGCAGCCTGCCATCAGCGCACGTTCCTCTTCCTTCGGATCGTTCAGGGTCACAGCGGCGGCCCAGGTATCGGCATGCACGCAGACTCGCTCGAGATCGAACCGCTCGCCCAGCGCCACAAGAGCCTCCATGGGATGATGAGCAGACGGGTTCATGGCAAGCAGTTCGGAATGGCTCATTCCAAGTGAGGTGATTGCGCCGTGGGTGTGGGAAAGGAGCTCCTCGACTGCCTGCTGCGTCGCATAGCCCGCCAGCTCGAAATGGATCGTCTGGAGCCCGGCTGCCTTCCAGTCGCGGCTGAGCGCGAAGACGTGCCGGCTGGCGGCGCCGACATTCTCCACCGCCTCGTCGTTCAATCCGGAAAGAAGCCCAGCGGCGGCCGACGCCGCCAACCGGCGCGACATGACTTCGAAATCCTTGTCGCGCTGAATGCCGCGGTCGCAGAAGCGGATGATGACCCGTGAGGAACGAGGCGGCACGACAGCGCCGATCGCGCGGCCGGCCGTGAATTCGAAGATGAAGATTTCGGGGATGTGCGGACCAGCGGTCGATACCGCATCCGACGTCTTGAGCGCCCCCCTTTCCGCCAGCAGAACGCCTGCCGGTATCTGCCGCAGCATTGCCGCGTGGCGATCCTCGAGGGCGACCACAGAGCGAACGCCAAGTTGCCCGAGCACCCAGGCTGCCTGGGGCCCGGTTCCGCCCAGGGCATAGCGCGGCCGCAGCCGCTCGCGCAGCCATGCCGGGCCCTCCGGCCAGTCGAACCGGACCTCGCCGCCCACCCCGCGCGCCGCACGGGACAGAAGGAGATTGGCAAGTCGCGCCGCTGGCGTATCGGCGGGCGCGTCCAGAAGCGGCTGGATGTCGTGCATCTCGACCCGCGCATCGACGCACGCGCTGATGCCGCACAAGAAAAGGCCCGCCGACGAAAGGGCGTCCGTGCCAAGCGGACCGGACCGTGGATCGATCAGGGCGGAATAGCGCTCTGCGCACGACGTGGCGAAACCATCACTCAAGGCCGCGATCCTCCTCACCCGACGCTGCCAATTGCTATCATTATCTTCCAAATCGTCAATGCGATTTTTGCCGTCTCGCGCCTGAATTGCACAGATATGCCATTACAAACCCTGTCTTTGCGCAGTGCAGCAAGAAATTTTGCTGCAAATGCTCAAACTGCTTCATACATCGGGCTGAAGAAATTTTTTTGTTTGTAAACAATCACCTAATGCAAATTCCCCTCTCGGCGAACAGGGCGCATCCGCAACGTAGCGCCGGAAACCGGCCTGCGTCGGCGCAAAATTAGAAAGATTTAGATAGCTATTGACAGATTATGAGAAATATCCGCATATGGCGCCGAGCCTGGAGCGGCGAAGGAAGAGCGCCGACAGCAGGGCCTTACAACATTTCTACCGAGGAAAACCTATGCTCACGAGACTCGACAGGAAGCTGGCGAACATCCGCGCAGGCCGCTACAAACCGACCGATTTCGTCATTGCCGATGCCAAGGACAGCGATGTCGGCGCCGGCGTGACCGCTACGGGCTTCGACTATTCGGTCAAGCCGCCGCGCCGCCGCAGCCGTCAGGAATTCATCGCCCAGATCGAGGAGATCATCAAACAGGACATCGTCGACCTGATGCTGGTGTCGCAGTCCAACCTTGATCTTCTCGACGAGCGCGGCGCCTTCTTCGGCAGCGAGATGAAACCTGCGATCCGCGGCAATCTGGAAACAATGTGCTGGGGCGCCGTGCGCCACGGCGCCTATACGCAGCAGCCGTCAGTGCCGTTCCGCGATACCAATCTCTCGCGCGCCATTGCCAGCTATCCGAAACGCGGTACGGACCTTGCCCTCTATTCGGTTTCCTTCAGCAACAATGTCGAACTCGACATCCGCACGCTGAATGAATTTGCCGCCTTCCGCGCCGAGGCGGCCAAGACCAACTTCAAATATTTCTACGAGGTCTTCAATCCGAGCGTCGATATCGGGCTCGACCGCGAGCAGATCGGCGAATTCGTCAACGACCACATCATCAAGTCGCTGGCGAGCGTGCCGCAGGCCGAACGTCCGCTTTTCCTGAAGACGCCCTATAACGGGCCGAAAGCGCTGGAGGAACTCGCCAGTTTCGACTCCGAACTGATCGTCGGCGTGCTCGGCGGCGGTGCCGGCACCACGCGCGACACGTTCGAGCTCGTCGCCCAGTCGGAGCGCTATGGCGCTCGTCTGGCGCTCTTCGGCCGCAAGATCAACCTCGCCGAGGCGCCACTTCACCTCATCGTTTTGATGCGGGCGGTTGCCGACGGCACGATCGGCCCGGAGGAAGCGGTGCGCGCCTATCATGGTGACTTGCAGAAGCTTGGGCTGACGCCGAACCGTTCGCTCGCCGATGACCGGGCGATCACGGAAGACGTGTTGACTGTCGCGGCCGCCAAGGCCGCCTGACGCCGGAACTGGTGAGCGGTGGAGAGATAACCATCGCTCCGTTTGGAACGTGACCCGATGGGTCACTGCGCCCGCGAGTAGGAGGCTCGCGACGCGCACCACGTGGGAGAAAAAGGGAGGAATAAAATGAGGAAGCTGCTGTTTCTTGCGACGACGATCCTCGGCGCCGCTCTTTCTGCTGCTTCGGCGAATGCCGAACAGAAAGAGGTGACGGTCTGGTCCTGGTTCATCCAGAGCACGATGGACAAGTCGATCGCCGCCTTCGAGAAGGTCCATCCGGACGTCAAGGTCAAGTATACCTACTACAACTACTCGCCCGAATACATCACCGCGCTGAAGGCGGCGGCGGCATCCGGCAGCCTGCCTGACGTGATCGGCCTGCAGCCGGGTTCGCTCACCCAGCAGTATCGCGAAAATCTCGAAGCGGTGAACGAACGCGCCGCCAAGCAGTGGGGCGACAAGTGGGCGGAAAAGGTTTTCCCCGTCAACCGCAAGCAGATGCTGATGGGCAATCCGAAGGGCGACGAGAACTATTACATCATTCCGCAGGAGTCCCAGGTTCTGTGCATCTGGTACAACCGCAAGATCTTCGAGAAGCTCAATCTTTCGGCCCCGAAGACCTATGCCGACCTGAAGGCGGCGGCCAAGGCCCTGACGGACGGCGGCTACATCCCGATGTTCCAGGGCGCGGCCGACGGCTGGCAGAACGAGAACGTCTTCCTCATGCTCGCCAACCAGTTCTCGCCTGGCATCGTCGACAAGGCTCAAGCTGGCGAAACGCCCTGGACGGCGCCGGAACTCGTCGCCGCTATGAAAGCATGGAAGGGTCTTTTCGACGACGGCATCTTCCAGCAGGGAGCGCTTGGCGCGCATGCCTATCCGACCGGCGCCCAGCTCTTTGCACAAGGCAAGGTCGGCATGATGGCGCTCGGTTCCTGGTGGATGCAGGAAAGCAAGTTCCCGCCGCCGCTTTCGGAGTATGTCCAGAACATGGACGGCTTCGATTTCTTCTACATGCCCCCCGTCAAGGACGGCAATTCCGCCAGCCCGCCCGTCGGCGGCATCGACATCGGCTACGGCCTGACCAAGAACGGTGGCAAGAACCCCGAAGCCTGGACCTTCCTTGCCGAACTCACCAACGGCGTCGGCCTGCAGGAGGCGTTGAACGACCTCAACGACCTTCCCGCCTTCGAGGGCAATTCCCCGAAGGGCGACATCACCGATCATGTGAAGGAGATTTCGGCCCGCTTCATGGCTGATCTGCCCAAGGCGGAAAACCAGCGCTTTGCCTCGCCGGCAGTCGCCGAGGCGCTCGACAATGCGCTTGCCGGTGTCGCAGCCGGCAGCATCGAGCCGGAAGCAGCGCTCGCCACCGTTCAGGCGGCGACCGACAAGGCACTTGCTGCAAAGTAACCTGAGACGAACGACCGGGCGCCGAAGCGCGCCCGGTCCCTTTCAGCCTGAAGTGGCGAGCATCATGAGCACAGAAGCCATGCGAGCCGGGTCCGCCGTCGCGGCGGTCAAACGGCGATCGGCATCCAGAGCTTCGAAGCTCTATCTTTTCGCGCTTCCGGCGACGCTTCTGTTCGTCGTTTTCATCGCCTATCCGATCCTCTGGGTTGCCGGGCAGAGCCTCTATGTCGGCACAACTGGCGGAGCGGTCTTTGCCGGGCTTGCCAACTACATAACGGTTCTCGGCGATCCGACCTTCTGGACCGTGGTGCGCAACATGTTCCTGTGGGGCGTCATCACCATACCGGTGCAGATGCTGATCGGCGGGCTGCTCGCTTATTTCATCGAGCGGCATACGCATGCCCTTCGCGGCTTCTTTCGCACCATGTTCTTCCTGCCGGTGGTGACTTCGGTTTCGGTCATCAGCCTGGTGTGGGTGCAAATCTATGCGCCCTACTACGGCATCGCCCAGGAGTATCTGAAGGATGTCGGCATCGTCATGGTGACGTCGCCGATCGGTGATCCGAAGACCGCGATCTACGCGCTGATCATCGTCAACATCTGGCAATGGACCGGCTTTTCGATGCTCATGTACATCGCTGGCATCGCCAACCTGCCCGGCGAGGTGCTCGATGCCGCCCGCATAGACGGCGCAAAGGGCTGGCGGCTTGCCGTGCACGTGATCGTGCCGATGCTGGCACCCGCAACGAAATCCTTGCTGCTTCTGGGTGTCATCGGCACGTTGCAGACCTTCCCCATCGTGCACCTGATGACCGGCGGCGGCCCGAACCGGGCCAGCGAGGTCTTCGGCACTTTCATCTTCAAGCAGAGCTTCGTGCTGGGCGACACCGGCAGCGGCGCCGCACTCTCCGTCATCGTGCTGGTCATCGCACTCGCGCTCTCGCTGATCCAGATCGCGGCATTGGGTGCCCGCCTGTCGCCCGCCGGGAGGCAGCGCCCGTGATGACGCCGCTCGCCCGCAACCGAATCCGCGGCATGGTCATCCATGCGGTTCTTTTCATCGTGCTCGGCTTCTGGATGGTCCCGCAAATCTACATGCTGTCGATCGGGCTGCGTACCCCGGCGCAGGCCTTCGACGCCGAACTGTTCACCTGGCCGGTGACCTTCGACAACTTCGTCACCGTGATCCGCGACAATCCGCTGGGAGCCATCTTCCTGAACAGCCTGATCATCACCGTCGCCACCGTGGTGATCGTGGTCGCGGTCTCCTCGCTCTTTGCCTTTGCCTGCGCGATCCTGAGGCTGAAGGGCTCGATCTTCCTCTATACGACGCTGCTGACGACCTTGATGGTTCCGCTCGCTTCCATGGTCCTGCCGCTCGCCATCCTGCTTCAGAACTTCGGCTGGGTGAACACCTATATCGGCCTCATCCTGCCCTATGCGGCGCTCGGCGTGCCGTTTGCCATGGTCATCCTCAAATCCTTCATGGAGGATGCCCCGCACGAACTCTTCGAGGCGGCGCGGGTGGATGGCTGCAATGCCTGGCAGACCTATTGGCACGTGGCCTTGCCACTGGTGCGACCGGCCCTGGTTTTCGTCACGATCTGGCAATTCATCGTGACGTGGAACGAGTTCTTCCTCGCTCTCATCGTCCTCACCAAAAGCGAAATGAAGACACTCACCATCGTGCCGATGCAGTATTCCGGCCTCTACATGGCCAACCCCGGTGCCCTCTTCGCAATCCTGACGCTGATCGCGCTCCCCCTCATCCTCCTCTATGTGCTGGTGCAGCGCGCCTTCGTGCGTGGCCTGCTGGCCGGTGCCGTAAAAGGCTAGATCCATGGCGACGCTTTCGATCGACAAAGTCACCAAGGCCTTCGGCAACACCACGGTCATTCCGGAACTGTCGTTGACGATCGAGGACGGCGAGTTCTGCGTGCTGGTTGGGCCGTCGGGCTGTGGCAAGTCCACACTGCTTCGGATCATCGCCGGGCTGGAACCCATCAGCTCCGGCCGGATCCTGGTCGATGGCGTCGATATGAGCGATGCCGAGCCGCCGGAAAGGGGCGTGGCCATGGTGTTCCAGTCCTATGCGCTCTATCCGCATATGGATGTCGGCCGCAACATCGGCTTCGGCCTGAAAATCGCCCGGACGCCTGCCGCCGAGATCCTCGAACGTGTCAGCCGTGCCGCCGAAAAACTGCGGCTCGGCTCTTACCTGAAGCGCAAGCCGCGAGAGCTTTCCGGCGGGCAGCGCCAGCGCGTCGCGATCGGCCGCGCCATGACGCGCAAGCCGAAACTCTTCCTGCTCGACGAGCCGCTCTCCAATCTCGATGCAGCGCTGCGTGTCGGCATGCGCGTGGAGATCGCGCGGCTGAAGGCCGAACTGGCGTCCACCATGGTCTATGTCACGCACGACCAGGTCGAAGCCATGACGCTTGCCGACCGTATCGTGGTGATGAACAGTGGGCGCATCGAGCAGGTCGGCACACCGCTCGAGCTCTATCACCGGCCGGCCAATCTGTTCGTTGCCGGCTTCATCGGTTCACCGGCGATGAATTTCCTGAAAGGCTGTGTCGATAGAGTTGAGGGCAACCAGGTGACGGTTAGCCTGGACATCGGGCTTTCGCTCACAATGCCGGTTTCGAAGGCGCCACAGGCGGGCGTCGAAGTGACTGTCGGGATTCGGCCTGAACACATCGTGCTGTCCGCCGAGGGCCAGGCCGATGCGTTCGTCGTGAAGGCGAGCGTGGTCGAACTGTTGGGCAGCGACACCTTCATCCATGTTCGCGAAGGCGAAGAGAGCCTGGTCATCCGCGACAGCGGCGGCCGCATGGCGCGCGCGGGGGATCGTATCGCGATCTCCTTGCCGCCCCGCGCGTGCCATCTCTTCGACAAAACCGGTCAACGAATTTTCGATGCGGCGGCAGCCACCGAGCCCGCCTGACACCAGCTTGAAGAACACCACGAAGAGGGAACCATGACGGATTTTCACGGACGAAATATTCTGGTGACGGGCGGCAGCGGCGGCATTGGCGGCACCACTGTGCGGCATCTGGTGCGGGCCAACGCCAATGTGATTGCAGCCGGGCGCTCGCAAAAGGCGCTCGACGCCATCGCCCGAGAGACGGGCTGCCGGACCGTGACCTTCGACCTCGCCTCGGAAGACGAGATCCGCGACGCGCTCGAAGGGCTCGACCTCTGGGGCGTGGTCAATTGCGGCGGTTTCGGCGGCGAGATCGCGACACCGATGGACACCGACATCGCCATTTTCGACAAGGTCATCACCATCAATGCGCGTGGTGCGCTGTTGGTCACCAAATATGCGACGCGGCAGATGGTGGCGATCGGCAAGGGCGGCGCGATCGTCAACGTCTCCAGCCAGGCGGCGCTGGTCGCGCTCGACGGCCACATTTCCTACGGCTCCTCCAAGGCGGCGTTGGAAAACATCACGCGCTGTTCGGCCCTGGAGCTGGGCAAATACAATATCCGCGTCAACAGCGTGAACCCGACCGTGGTCATGACGCCGATCTCATCGGGCCATTGGAGCCAGCCGCATGTCGCCGAGCCGTTCCTGAAGCAGATGCCGCTCGGCCGCTGGGCGACGGAGGATGAAGTCGCCGGACCGATCGTCTTCCTGCTCAGCGACGCCGCCTCGATGATAACAGGCATTCACCTTCCCATCGACGGCGGCTACACCTGCCGATGAGGCCTGTGGCAGGGACAGATGTTGCTTGCTAACCGGCTTGTGGTGATGCCGCTTCTTCGAACTTCGCTGCGCCGGTCATGATCGCGACGACATCGGCCATGGTGTGGGTCTTCGGACTGACCACGGCCGCACGTCGGCCAAGGCGCATGATGTGGATGCGGTCGGCGATTTCGAAGACATTCGGCATGTTGTGGCTGATCAGGACCACCGGCAATCCGCGCTGCCGGATGGCCCGGATCAGGTCGAGAACCTGGCCCGTTTCCCGCACGCCGAGCGCTGCCGTTGGCTCATCCATGATCGCGAGCTTCTTGGCGAACAATGCCGCTCTGGCGACCGCGACGCCCTGACGCTGTCCGCCTGACAGCGATTCGACCGCGCTGCCGATCGACGGCAGGTGGAATTTCAGCTCCGCCATGCTGCGTTCCGCCTCCGCGCGCATACCCTTCTTGTCGAGCATGCGCAGGACATCGCCGAGGAATCCGGGGCGGCGGCGTTCTCGACCCAGGAACAGGTTGCTGGCGATATCGAGCGCGGCCGCAACGGCGAGATCCTGGTAGACCGTCTCGATGCCCAGCTTGCGCGCGTCCAGCGGACCCTTGAAATGGATTGGTTGGCCGTCCAGCAGGATGTCGCCGCTGTCGGGGACGATTGCGCCGGTCAGCGCCTTGATCAGCGAACTCTTTCCAGCGCCGTTGTCGCCGACCACCGCCAGGATTTCACCGGAGCGCAGTTCGAAATCGACACCGTCGAGGGCGGTGACGTGGCCGTAGTGTTTGACCAAATTGCGGGCTTCGAGGATGACGCCACCTGGGGTGGTCGCCGCCTGCACTCTCGGCTCGACAGGCGCCATCACCGCCTCCCTCTGGTCAGCTGATCGAGCGCGACCGCAACGATCACGAGAATGCCTGTGATCAGATCCTGCCAGAGCGGATCAATGCCGGCGAGCGTCAACCCGTTGCGCAGGACGCCGACGATCAGCGCGCCTATCAGGGTGCCGATCAATCCGCCCCGGCCACCGAACAGGCTGGTGCCGCCGATGACGACGGCAGTGATGGAATCGAGATTGGCAGTCTGCAAGGCATTGGGGTCGGCATTGGGGATTCGGCCGAGCGCCAGCCAGGCCGCGATCCCATAGATGAACGCCGCAAGGACGTAGACCGAGAGGAGAAGCCGGCCGACCGGTATGCCGACAAGCCGGGCGGCTTCCGGATTGTTGCCGACCGCGTAGACATGTCGTCCCCATTGGGTCTGGTTGAGAAGGAACCAGACCATTCCATAGAGGAGGAGCATGATGATGACGCCGTAGGTCACGATGAAGCCGTTCAGGCGGACGGTGTTTCCCGTCCAGCCGAGAAATTCGTCGGTGACCGAAAATGCTCCACCCGCCGAAATCAGCCTGAGCGCGGCCGTGATAATGCCCAATATACCGAGGGTCACGATGAAGGGCGGCAGCCGCAGGCCGCTGATGAGGCTTCCAGCCGCGACGCCGGCCGCCGAGCAGGCCAGAACGGCCAAGACCATGGCCGCGACCGGATCATAGCCGCTGTTGGCCAGTTTTCCGGCAAGGATGGTGCCCAAGACGCATATCGCCCCCACTGCGAGGTCGATGCCGGCCGTCAGGATGATCAAGGTTTGGCCAATGGCCAAGGTACCGATGATCACCGTCTGCTGGAGAATGATCGACAGGTTTTGAGTGGCGAGAAAACGCGGATTGGTCAGGGAAAAGATCACGCCGAAAGCGAGCAGGACAAGCAGTGGACCAACCGATGGCGTGCCGACGAACTTCGCGGCAATCCTGGACGTCCTGCCGAAAGAGAGTGCTGATGCCGAATTCATAGTGCCCTCTGGAACGGTCGCCACGTCTGCCGGCCTCAAGGGTTGGGCCGGAAACGAACGGGACCATGCCGATACAGATACACCGCCTTGTCGACGGCCTGTCCAGCATGGTCCCGCCGGGAGGATTCTAAAAATCAGTCGCCCCAGCAGTTCTTGAGGCCCCATTCGGTATCCTTGGAGTCGATCCCTTCAACCGGCTTGTCGGTGATCAGGAACGAACCCGTATTGACGAACCCACTCGGCTTCTTGCCGCTGGCCGCATAGTCCACGATCGCATCGACACCCATGGCCGCCATCTTGTAGGGGAACTGCATGACGGTCGCGGCGATCTTGCCGGCCTTGACGTCGCGGACGCCGGCGCAACCGCCGTCAATCGAGGTCAGCATGACATCGGCTTCCTTGCCGAAGGATTTCAACGCCGCGTAGCCACCGGCGGCGGCTGGTTCGTTGATGGTGTAGACCGCATTGATCTCGCCGTTCTTGGAGAGCAGGTTTTCCATGCCGACCTGGCCCTTGTCCTGCGCGCCATTGGTGATGGCCGAGCCGGCAATGGCCGGATCGCCTTCGGCAAGCCCGAAGCCCTTCAGATATCCATTGTGCCGGAACGTATCGACCGTGCCGCCAGGCGTTCCGTCGAGCATCGCCAGTACCGGCTTCTTGTCGCCGAGCGCCTTGCGGGCATAGGCGCCCTGCTGCACGCCGGCCTCGAAATTGTCCGTGGCAAACGTCGCGTCGACGGCGTCGGCCGGATCGGTCGCGGTATCAAGCGCAATCACGAGCACCCCGGCATCGCGCGCCTTCTTGATGACACCCAGCATGCCGGTCGAATTGTTCGGCGTCACCAGTATGCCTTTGGCGCCGGCGCTGATCAGATCCTCGATCGCCGTGACTTGGCCTTCATTGTCGCCGTCGAACTTGCCGGCACGGGCGATCAACTTGACGCCCTTGGCCTTGGCCTCCGCTTCGGCAGCCTGACGCATTTTCACAAAGAACGGATTGACCTCCGTCTTGGTGACGAGGCCGACAATGACTTCCTCAGCCGAGGCATGGCCGGTCACTGCAAAAGCGGTCCCGAAGAACACAAAGCCCGCAACGGCTGATTTCACGATGGTTCCGGATTTGGTGCCGGTCGACATAGGCAAAGTGGACATGAACTCCTCCCAAGTTGTTGAACCTTTCTCCTCAAAGGCTCGCCGAGTTACGCATAAGTTTTGCATATAGTCAAACATTATGTCTGCAATTATGTATGTTTTTATACATAATTGCAGACACGAGTCGCGCCTCAGGCGTGCTCTGCACGACGAGGATGGCGGTCCCGCAACAGACATCGACGCGGCTGGCAATCGCCCCTATTCAGGCCACCGATTTCGTTTCTTCCTCCGGCCGGTCGAGCGACGCCGCCCTGTTCAGATCGTGCATAGCGTTGCGCACGGTATGGCTGTCGCTGAGCTGCCGGTAGTTCTTGTAGAGAGACCGGTAGGCGGCCGCGTTTTCGCGGCGGGGGTGATAGGGCGTGAAGGTGCGCGCGCCAAACCGGGCCGTGCCTTCGGCGAAGCCGTTCACCAGTTCCGCCGCGACCGCGCCATGAACCGCCGCGCCGACGGCCGTTGCATGGGCAATGCTTGGAACCTCCACGACGCGCCCCAGCACGTCAGCCATGATCTGCACCAGCAATGGATTGTTCTGGGCCAGCCCGCTCGTCAGGATGACGCGGTTGATGGCAAAATCGCCGGCCTCGAAGAGGTCGACCACCGTGCGCGCGCCAAAACACAGCGACTCGATCAGTGCGCGGTAGATGCCGACGCCCGTGGTTTCTGTTGTGAGACCGAGAAGCAGACCGCTGAGGTCTGAATCCGCAAGCGGCACCCGGTTGCCGTTCCACCAGTCGAGCGCCACGAGATGATTGGCGCCGGGTTCGAGCCCGGCTGCCTCGCGGTTGTAGATACGAAAACTCTCCGCCTCGTCCGCGCCACGCGGAAAGGCCTTCACGAACCAGGCGAGCGTGTCGCCAAACCCGGCCTGCCCGGCCTCGTAGCACCAGAGATCGCGAACCGATCCATCCTTGGCCACGCCTTCGATACCGGGCGGCAATGGACGGAACTGTTCGTTCAAAAAGAGATAGACCGCAGACGTTCCGAGCGCGCCGACGAGACAGCCGGACGACACGGCCCCGACCGCGGGCAGCACGACGTGGGAATCAATGACCGCCACCGCGACGATCGCGCGGCCGCTGATCCCGGTGCGAGTCCGCCATGCCTCGGATAGGCTTCCAGCCGGAGTGCCAATACGGTGTGGCACCGACAGCCTTTCGGAAAGACCCGGCACGATCCCCTGCGGATAGCCTTCGGTCTCGGAATACTGGGCCTTGTAGGCCGCAAAACCCAGACTGCGCACTTCACAGCCGGTCAACTGCCAGACAAGCCAATCGCCGGACTCGATGAACCTGCCCGCCGCACTCCAGATGTGCGGCGCCTCGTCCGCGATCTGGGCGGCCTTCGGAAGCAGCCATTCCCCGGAAAGCTTGCCGCCGAAATTGCGCAGGAAGGTTCCGCCCCGGCGGTTGATCGCGTCCGCGTAGGGCTGCGCGGCGCGATGTTTCCACAGCTTGACATAGGCATGAGGCTCGCCGGGATGAAGTTCGGAAAGGGCTGTGCCGTCGGTGGTGGTTGGCATCGGCGAGCTTGCCGAGAAGCCGAGCCCTATCGACTCGATGACCCGTCCGCGCCCCAGCACATCAAGGATTTCTTCCGCCGCATCGAGATAGTCGGCGGCATTCTGCAACGCCCATGACCGCGGCAAGGGCGTGCCGTCAGGAAGGCTTTGCGTCATGACGTCATGGCGATAGGCATGCGTGTGGCTGCCGATCTGCTCGCCGGTTGCTGCATCCAAAAGGACGCCGCGGGCTGATCCGGTGCCGTAGTCCAGTCCGATGACATAGGTAGCGGTCATCTCGCCTGCTGCCTTCCCAACTCCGGCGACGCAACACGGCGATGTTTCTCGAGCGCCCTGCAGACCGCCTTCTCGACCGCCTCGACGGTCAGGTGGAAATGCTCGTAGAGCATCTCGGCCGGGGCCGATTCGCCAAACGAGTCGATGCCGACGCATTCGCCTTCGAGGCCAACATATTTGCGCCAATAGTCGGTGACGCCGGCTTCGACGGAGATGCGGGCAACGCCCCGCGGCAGCACCTCGGCCTTGTAGCCGTCATCCTGCCGGTCGAAAGCGCTGGTGGACGGCATCGACACCACGCGAACCTGAACCCCTCGCCGCGCAAGCCGCTCGCGGGCGCCGACAGCGAGCTGCACTTCGGACCCGGTCGCGATGATGACGGCATCCAACGGTCCCTCCTCCCGGCGCAGCACGTAGCCACCCCTGCGCACCGCTTGAACCTGGGCTTGGTCGCGCGGCTGAAACGGCAGGTTCTGGCGGCTAAGCGCAAGACTAGTCGGCGTCGCCACCTGCTTCAGCGCAACCTGCCAGGCAACCGCCGTTTCGACGGTGTCGCATGGTCGCCATACGTCCATGTTGGGCATCAGCCGGAGCGTCGCCAACTGCTCGATGGGCTGATGCGTCGGACCGTCCTGACCGAGCGCGATGGAATCGTGGGTAAAGACATAGATGGCGCCGAGCTTCATCAGCGCTGCCATCCGCAGGGCGTTGCGAGCGTATTCCGAGAACATCAGGAACGTGCCGCCGAAGGGACGAAACCCGCCATGGGACATCAGACCGTTCATGATCGCGGCCATTCCGAATTCGCGCACGCCATAATAGATATAGTTGCCGCCCGAAACGGAGGTGATCGGTTCGGCCCCCTTCCAAAGGGTGAGGTTCGAACTGGCGAGATCTGCTGAACCGCCGATCAGTTCGGGAAGGAAATTGGAAAAGGCCTGAATGGCGTTCTGACTTGCCTTGCGTGTCGCCAGCGTTTCGGCCTTTTCGACGGTTTGCGCAACGAACGCATTCGCCTTGGCGGCGAAGGCCATGGGAAGATCGTGTTTGGCTCGCCGTTCGAACTCCGCCGCTTCATTGGGATAGGCCTCGCGGTATGCCTCGAAGCGGCGGCGCCAGTCGGCGTCCGACACAGCCCCTCGGGCCGAGGCGTTCCACGCTTCGCCAATCTCTGTTGGGACGTCAAACGGCGCATGCGGCCAATCGAGCGCCAGCCGAGCCCGGCCGACCTCGTCGGCGCCCAGCGGAGAACCATGGCAATCGTGACTTCCCGCCTTCGTCGGCGCCCCCTTGCCGATCGTGGTCTTGCAGCAGATCAGCGTCGGGCGGGTTGCATGCGCCTTTGCCGCTGAAATCGCCTGGTCGACCGCCTCGATATCGTGCCCGTCCACGTCGGCAATGACCTGCCAGCCATAGGCCTCGAACCGCTTCGGCGTATCGTCCGAAAACCAGCCCTCGACATGACCATCGATGGAAATGCCATTGTCGTCGTAAAGCACGATCAGCTTGCCCAGACCGAGCGTTCCGGCAAGCGAGCACGCCTCATGCGAAATGCCTTCCATCAGGCAGCCGTCGCCGGCCAGGACAAAGGTATGGTGGTCGACAATGTCGTGTCCAGGTCGGTTGAATGCGGCGGCCAGCGTCTTTTCGGCGATTGCCATGCCGACCGCATTTGCGAGGCCTTGCCCGAGCGGCCCGGTCGTAACTTCAACTCCCGGCGTATAGCCGAATTCGGGATGGCCGGGCGTCCTGCTGCCAAGCTGCCGAAACTGCCGCAGATCGTCGATCGAGACATCGTACCCTGTGAGATGGAGCACGCTGTAGAGCAGCATCGAGCCGTGGCCATTGCTGAGCACAACCCGGTCGCGGTCGGTCCAGGCTGGATTGGATGGATTGTGGCGAAGGTGCCGGTGCCAGAGCGCGACTGCGATCTCGGCCATGCCCATCGGCATGCCTGGGTGGCCGGATTTGGCGTTCTCGACCGCATCCATGGACAGCGCACGAATGGCATTCGCCAGGAGATCCGGGCGGGCGAAATCCTTTTGCGCTGACAACATGTGAGATTCCGTCGATCGAGTGACGGAGAAACATCGGAACAGCGCGAGTCGGTCCACGCAGGTTCATCCGTTCCTCCCGGACGACACCCTCTTAGTCATCGATATATCTTTAAGTCAACGTATTATTGCATATTTTTGTACAAAAGTTGTGCCGCTTTCTTGCGGACACGGCTTTATCTCCCCAGGGTTTATGGCTAAATCTCAGGGCGAACGGGGAAGTGCGGAAATGGTCAGGACAAATGGTACGGCGGAGCATCCCGCCCTTGCAAACAGCGGTGAAATTCTCTCGCTGATTGCCACCGGTGCCGCCACGTCCCGGTCGGCGTTGCTCGACGCGTCGGGATTGTCACGCGTGACTGTCACCCAGCGCCTGAATGCGCTGATCGACTCAGGCCTGATCCGCGAGACGGCGCGCACCATGCCGAGTGGCGGGAGGCCGACGCGCGTGCTTGGGATCAATGAACGGGCGGGTTTCTTTCTCGTCGCCAATATTGGCGAAACCTACATCCATCTTGCCGCCATGGACCTCGAACCCGCAATCGTCTCGCAAAGCACAATACCATTCAACGCGTCGGACGGACCGGCGGCTTCCCTTGAGCAGATTGCCGACGGGTTCGACATCCTCGCAGCGAAGGCTCGAACCAGCCATGGCTCGCTTTTTGGGGTCAGCCTCAGCATGCCCACGCCGGTCGATTTCAAACGCGGCCGCGTCGTCGGTCCTTCGGTGCTTCACGGGTGGGACGAATTCGACATCATCAGCTGGCTGCGCCGTCGCTTCGATGTGCCGATCTATGTCGAAAATGACGTGAACCTCATGGCGATCCACGAGCATCGCCAGAATTTCCCGCATGTGGATGACATGTTCTTCATCAAAGCGGGAACGGGTATCGGCAGCGGCATTATCGCAGGCGGCAAGATCTTTCGTGGCGCTCAGGGCGCGGCCGGCGACATCGGCCATATCCAGTTCAATTCCGAGAACGCGCCTTTGTGCCGCTGTGGCAAGCTCGGTTGTGTCGAAGCCCGCGCCGGCGGCTGGGCGATTGCCCGGGATCTCTCGAGCAAAGGCTTCAAGGCGGAGAACGCCCGTGATGTCATATCGCTTGTCGAAATGCAGAAGCCGGAAGCCCTGATGCTGCTGCGCAGCGCTGGGCGGGTGATCGGCGAAGTCGCCTCCGATGTCGTCAGTATTCTCAACCCAAACCTGATCGTGGTAGGCGGCACACTCGCCAAGGGTGGAGAGTTTCTGTTGTCGGGTATCCGCGAACTCGTCTACCAGCGATGCCTTCCACTTGCCACGCGCGAGTTGCAGATCGTCCTTGCCAACCCGCAGAAGGACAGTGCCCTTTTTGGCGCTGCTTATCTGGCGCTTGAGGATATCTTCAGCCTCGGGAAAGTGGAGGAACTCATCGACCGACTTGCCATCGACCGCGCCAATCCACTTTCACAAAGCAGCACGATTTCCGGATGACGCTGTTTCAGGTGACGCCCATGATCATTGCGACAAGATCCTTCTGAACGCCTTGGCGTACAGTCATCTCGCCGACACTTCGGCCTTGCCGCATGACGACAGCACGATCCGCCACGCGCACGACGTGGTCCATGTTGTGGCTTACGATGATGACTGACAGGCCTCGCTCCGGCAGGCGTCTTACCATCGTCAATATCTCGTCGGATTCGCGCACACCGAGTGCCGCCGTTGGTTCATCCAGAATGACCACCCGGCGGGCGAACGCCACTGCCCGTGCAACCGCCACGGCCTGACGCTGGCCGCCCGACATCAGTCCGATCTCCTGGGAAGGCGAGACATGGCTGACGCTCAACGCGCTGGCATGCTCCCGCCACTGTCTCTGCTCTTGTCCGGCGGAAAGCAAGCCCAGCGGACCGAGCCAGCGTGGCCACGTCTGCTCGCGCCCGATCAGGAAATTGTCGGATACGGTCAGATTGTCGAAAACAGCAAGATCCTGAAATACGGTCTCGATGCCCGATGCACGCGCGTCGGCGGGCGAACGCAGCCGCAGTGGGCGCCCGTCAAGCTCGATGTCACCGGAATCCAGCGTTACTATGCCGGTGATGGCCTTGATGAGTGTCGACTTTCCGGCGCCGTTGTCGCCGAGCAAGGCAACAATCTCGCCCTCATGAAGGTCAAGCGACGCACCAGCCAAAGCTGTTACGAACCCGTAGGCCTTGCGCGCGTCCCGCACCGAGAGAGCCAGACGCGCAGCGGAGGCCACGTTCGAAATACTATCAGGCGAGGCGACGCTCATTGGCTCACCTGTCTCGCGCGCAGCGTTCGAATGCGGGTCTCGATGTGTTTGCGCAAGACATCGAGCTCAAGTGCCAGCAGGATGCCGATGCCTATTGCCACCGACGACCAGAACGGAGAGACGTCGAGTTGCTGAAGGCCGCTGCGGATGGTGGCGATGATGAGCGCGCCGAACAGCACGTTGGTGATGCTGCCGCGACCGCCGAAGAGACTTGCCCCGCCGACAACCACCGCCGTGATGGCATCCAGTTCATAGCCGATGCCGGAAAGAGGCGAAGCCGACCCGGTCCGACCGTGATACAGCATGCCTGCAATACCCGCTGTGGTACCACAGATGGCATAGGCACTCATGATCAGCCTGTCGCGCGGAAGGCCAACCCATTGCGCGACATCCGGATTGCCACCCACCGCATAGAGCCAGCGGCCCCATTGCGTGCGCCGCAACATGAGCCAGAACAGGCCGGCAAGAACCAGCACCATCAACGCGCCGGCAGGTATGCCCAGCACCTTGCCGTTTGCCAGCCAATGCACGGCAGGCGAAACACCCACGAGCGTGTTGCCGCCGCTGATGAGCAAGGCGACACCGGCAACAATGCCAAGCATCGCCACGGTGACCACGAGGGGCTGCGGAATGCCGCCTTTGACGATGAGGAAGCCGTTGATCAGTCCGACAATCAGGCCAACAAGCGGATAGATGACCAGCGCAACCGAGCTGGGCTGATCGACACCGGTCAACGTGGCCACCGTTACGACACTCAGCGCTATGACGCTGCCGACGGAAACATCGACGCCGCGAACCAGGATCACGAGGAATTGTCCCAGGCCCAAGGCGCAGACAATCGCGCTTTGGGCCAGGAGATTCTGAAGATTGCGCACCGATATGAAATGCGGGGCAAGCAGGCCGAATGCCACGACCAGGGTTACGAGAATTATGATCGGCCCGGCCTGCAGAAGCCATAGCAGGACGGAGAGGTAGTCGCGGCGTCCTGCCGCCGTTTCGGACGACTTCCCCGCAATGTCGACATGCGCTTCCATCGGTGGCGCTATTTCACGACGTCATCAACATTGCCGGCCACCACGTCGGAGACCGTCTTCAGCATGCCGCCAGCATTCTCCGAGGTTTGGACGGGCTGCGCCGGCACCACCACAAGCTTTTCAACGCTTTTACCGCGCACCAGGTCAGCGGTGGTGTCCGTGGCTGTTCTGGCGATCACCTCGAACGGGTAAGGCACCGTGAACTTCCAGTTCTTGTTGCCCGCAGCGATCGCCTTGAGCGCGTATTCCTGACCGCCGACTGAACCCACGATGACATTGGAGCCAGCTGCTTCGAGCGCCTGCAGCGTTCCCTGTGCCGAGACGTCAAAGATGTCGTAAATGCCGACCAGATTTGGATGCGCGTTCAGCATGCCTTCGGCGATCGTGCGCGACTTCTCGGGATCGCAGCGGGCGTCGCCCTCGGCAACTATGCTGAACTTCGTACCCTTCAACGCGTCCTTGAAAGCATTGATGAACGCGTCGGTATCCGCCAGGCCCGCAATACAGCGGATGACGCCAATCTCGCCTCCCGCAGGGAGTTGTTTGGCAAACTCCTGCACGACTGCCTTCTCGGCCCCGACCGGATCATAATTCACCTGCGCAGTCAGGTCGTCGATCGGCGGTGGCGCGCCGTCGAAGGACAGCACCTTGATGCCTTGCTTGGTCGCATCGTTGAGCGCGCTTACCAGTTCCTTGGAGGTGGCGCCGGTATTGACGCCGATAACCTTGTAGCCTTCAGCGGGAGCGTTGACGATTTCCTGAATGAAGAAATTGACGTCGCCGCGAGAGGTCCCCGATTTGACGTCGATCTGGACATCTTCAATCTTGCCCGCCCGGCCTTTGGCAACATTGTACTGGCGAACATAGGCTTGATCGCCGAGGTACGAAAAGAGCATCAGCCCTTTGGGCTTGTCACCTGCAAAAGCGCTAGAGGCGACGCAGCAGCCTGCCGCAAGCAAGGTCGCAATGGAAGCGCGCAAAACCAGCTTCGATTTCATTTTTATGTCTCCTCCCTGGGTGTCGAGGCCACTTCCCGATGTCAGCCTCCATCTGACGATATGCCATCTCAATCGATATGTCTATCTTCATCTAAATTACAGGTCAATTTTGTTTATTTTTAAACATAACATGATGCCGACGGGCCGATGCGTGACCGGGCACAAGCGCCCGTTCAACAGAACCGAAGGCCGACCTCCCCCGGTTTCCCAATTGGACCGGTGGTGCGATAGAGCAGGACGATTTCCAACTGGGAGTAGGAGCTTTGGCGCATGTGTTGGATGCACTTGGACGCAATCATCCGACCAATGGGAATGGCCGAAGTCGCCGCCGGTGACGGTGCGTTTCCAACGTGCAGGGTGCGCGGCGTCTGTGCAAACAGGAAATCGTGCACGGCCTCGCCAGATGCCGTAACCGCCTGCGCACGGATGCCGGCCGGGTAAGGCGTCAGGACCGCGAGTTCGAGCGTCGGACAGTATTTCCTGCACTCTTCCAGATACCCACGCTTCGAAAGCGAATTGGCAAGCTCGTGCGCCGCATGGCGCCGATGCCGCATCACAAGCTTCCAGAATCCCGGAAAACCTATCATGTCGGCCGCGTCGCGGCTTTGATGGAAAATTTCGGATAGCCCTCCCGGGACAGGCCGAGCACCGCATTGGGACCGAGCGTCACCGATCCGTCGATCATGCGCGTGAGATGGATTCCGAGGAACGGCAAGTCGGGGTCCGGCACCGGATAGATGAGATGGCTGACAATCCGGTTGAGCCTTGGCGGCAGGCGGAAATATTCGCCCCGGAACGGCACGATCCTGTAGGAAATATCCGCGCCTGCCATGCGCGCCAGCCGGTCGGACTGGAGCCCGGCGCAGCAGACGAGTTGTCGCGCCTGCCAGCTCCCGCCTTTGGAGCCGATCTCAACGATAGAGCCGGTCTCCTTGATCCGGTTCACCGTTTCGCCGAAATGGCTGGTCGCGCCGGCGGCCTGCAGAAGCGCTAGCATTTTCCGGCATATTTCCCGGTAGTCGACGATCGCCGTCTCCGGACTGAGCAAGGCACCGACGCCGGCAATTTGCGGCTCCAGTTCCCTCAGCTCGGATTCTCCCACCCGCCGCAAACTGAGTCCGTTCGACGTCGCCCGTTCATGGAGCGCGTCGGCGCGGGTCATCTCAAGCGGGTTGGTCGCGACGATCAGCTTGCCGCAGGTGTCGTAGCGTATCGCATGTTCGTCGCAGAACTCCTTGGTCGCGCGTGCCCCCTCGATACAGAGCCGCGCCTTTAGGCTGCCCGGCACATAGTAGATGCCGGCGTGGATGACGCCGCTATTATGCCCTGTCTGGTGCTTGCCGACCGTATCCTCCTTCTCGAGCAGAAGCAGGCTGGCCTGCGGGCGCAGCGCCAGCAATTCCCGGGCCAAGTCCGACGATACCGCCGCCGATCACGCAGAAGTCGTAGATCAATCAAGCCTCCTGTCCGATCCAGCTTCCCTCGGGCTGCGGTCCGACGAGATTCGCGACGATAAGCGGCTCTTCCGCCAGCCGCACGGCGGTTGCATTGCATACTCCATGGAATCTCTCCACCATGACCTGTCACCGCCTTAGCCTTTGACCGCTCCAGCGGTCATGGATCCCGATATCTGCCGATACATCACAAGCCCCAGCAAGGCCGGCGGCAAGGCGCCCAGCATCATGACCGCGGAAGCGGTCCCCCATTTTACGCCACCGCCGCTCGCGGCGAAAAAGAAGGATGCGCCGACCGTCATCGGGACGGCACGACTGGTTGTCAGCATGAGGCCGAAGAGGAATTCGTTCCAGGCGGTGATGAAGCCGAAGATGAAGGTTGTGACGAGCGCCGGGCGGATCACCGGCCGGACGATCATCATCATCACCTGCAAGGAGCTTGCGCCATCGACTTTCGCCGCCTCGTCGAGTTCGACCGGCACATCGGAAATCGCGTTCACCAGGATGACGAGCGCAAGCGGCGCGTTGACGATCGTCAGGATGAGCCCGAGCCCGATCCGCGTATCGAGCAGGCCCAGCCACTGATACATCATGTAAAGCGGGATCGCGAAGATGATCAGCGGCACGGCGCGAAGGTTGATGACGATCGGCAGGACCAAGCGCTTTCCCGCCTCGCTGCGCGCGATCGCATAGGCAGCCGGGAACGCGAGCACGATCGCAAGGCCGGTTCCGATCAGTGCCGCCACCGTGCTGTTCAACAGATAGGCATAGATGTTGAAGCGGCTGGTCTGTGTCAGGACCTCCAGATAGTTGTCGAATGTCGGCCGGCTGATCCACAAACCGGGGTTCGTCGAAAGCTCGCGCTGGCTTTTGAGCGATGTGATCAACGTCACGACAATGGGGAAATTCATCGCCAGCACAGCGATGGCAAAAACGATCCAGCGCAGTGCCTTCACCATCGTCAACCCTTCCTGCGGCCGGCAAGCCGGTTAAGGCCGTGGAGAACGATGAACGACGCCAGAAACAGGACAACCGAAGCGGCGACCGCCTTGCCGATGGCCCCTTCCTTGAAGAAAGCCTGGTAGATGTAGATCGACAAGGAGGTTGTCGAGCCGCCGGCGCCGCTGCCGGTCAGCGCATAGACATTGTCGAACACCCGGAAACCGTCGATGAACCGGATGAAAAACGCGATGACCAGCGTCGGCTTCATCAACGGCAGGTCGATCCACCGGACGATCTCAAGCGGTGATGCACCGTCGAGCGAGGAGGCTTCGCGCACGTCGAGCGGTATGGCCGAATAGGCCATGTAGAAGAGCAGGAAGGCGAAAGGCGTCCATTGCAGCGTTTCCACGACAACAAGGGTGCGGAAGGCATTGTTGATGTCAAGGAAGGCCGGGCTGTCACCGAACCATTCGAAGAGATAGTAGGGGACGGGGCCTGCGAATTCATGCAGCACCAGCCGGTACATGAGACCGACCATGGCCGGCGCGACCATCAGCGGCAGCATCAACGGCGCCATCAGGACCGGACGCTTGCTCAGAAGCGGCGCCAGGAAAATGGCAAGGAAAAGGCCGATCAGACATTCGGCCGATGCGGTCAAAAGACCGAAGCGCAGAGAGAACCAGGCCGAGCTCCAGAATTCCCGGTCGTTCAACACGGCGACATAGTTGCCAAGACCGCTCAACACCGGACTGCGCAGCGTCTCGAATGTGACGGTCGAAACGGAATAGATCAGATTGACGATCGCCGGAAAGCCGAGGAACAGAAGCAGGAAGCCGACCAGCGGCGTCAGATACATCCTGCCTTCGGCACGTGTCACAAGGGCCATGTCGATCCGCCAAACACGCCGGACGCCAGGCCTCGACCCGGCGTCCGGCCAATGATTTATTTCTTGAGAAGATCCTGCATGCCCGCCTTGGTGTGGGCTAGCGCATCCTCGAGGCTCTGCTGGCCGGACCAGTAGCCGATGAACTCCTTTGCCTGCAGCTCATAGACCGGGAGCGCACTCGCGGATGTCGCTCCGGTCATGACGTAGCCGTACTTGCTGGCGAACTCGCCGAGCTTGACGAGGTCGGGACGTTCCTTCGCAACCTTGGCGACGACGTCGGGAGACAATGCCGGCGAACCGCCGCTGCGCGCATAGAGCAAGGCCGCATCCTCGGTGGCGAGCCACTTCAGGAACTTGACGGCGCCTTCCTTGTTCTTGGCGTTCTTGTTGAGACCCAGACCAAGGCCGTGGATATGATCAGCGCGTCCGTCGGGACCTGCCGGCGGCGCGACGATCCCGGTCACCTCGGCGACGGCCGGGGATTTTTCGGTGCTGGTCAGATCCGCCGCCGCGGCGTTCCACTGCAGCGCTGTCGCGGCCTGGCCGGATGCGAAGGCCGCGTTGGTTTCCGCGTATTCGTAGCTCAGCGAATCCTTGGGCGACGAACCGGCATCATAGAGCTTCTTGTAGAGTTCGAGGCAGGTCTTGTAGGCATCAGAATCGACCGTGACATTGCCGTCCTTGTCCATCCAGTCGCCGCCATAGGAACGCGGCAGCGACTGGAAGACCATCATGTTGAACAGCAGGTTCTTCATCTGCAGGACCGTGCCGTAGCGCACCGGGCTGTCGGGGTTCACCTGCTTGGTGAAATAGAGGGCGGTGGCTGCCCAGTCGTCCCAGGTCCAGCTGTCCGGATCCTTGGGCTGCAGCGGCTTGCCAAGATATTTCTGGGCGATTTCACCATAGGTCTTCTTGGCGGCGTCATCCTTCATCAAGGCGTCGATGAGATCCCTGCGGTAGTACATGAAGTGCAGCGAAAGGTCGGTCGGCACGCCGTATTGCTTGCCGTCGAACTGCATCGTCTTGAGAACGGATTCGCCGAAAACCTTGGCCGCGTCCGCGCCAAGATCGACCGGCTCCATATAGGGCGCGTAGCGACCGATCGAGTAGGTGGCGACGAGGTTCAAGTCGAAGGCACTGGATCCGGCCGCCATGTCGGCCTGCAGCTTGTCGTAGAAGCCTTCGCGGTTGAAGAACAGCAGTTCCACCTTGTCGGCATCGCTTGCCTGCTTGTTATAGGTTTCCACGGTTGCCCGCAGTGCGGTTTCCTCGGAGCCGCCGGGCCAGCCAAGCACGGTCACGGTTGCGTTGGCAAAGGTCGGCAAAGCCGTCCCCGCAAGGAGGGTGGCCATAAGCGCAAAAGACGTCCTGTTCAGTTTCATGATCGTTCCCTTCTTTTTTGATGATTTTTGCATGGCACGGCTGCGTGGCGCCGTTACCCTGCCCGTTCGGCAAGGTCGGCAACACCGATGACGCCGGCGTGGCCTGCGAGCTTCGCCGCCACGAGATCGGAGGAAAGGCGCGGTGGAACCTCGCCCAGATGCGCGCGCACCCGGTCGAGATAGCCCTCGGCAAGACCGATACTGCCGCCGATGACGATCGATTTCGGATCGAATATCATCTGAATGTCCCGGCACAGCGTCGCGACCCGCAAGGCGCTCCGCGAGACGATGGCGCCGGCCCAGGCCTCGCCCTTCAGCGCGCGCCCGAACACATCGACGGCATCGGCCTTGAAGCCGGCCTTGAGGGCTTGCGAAGCGATCCAGCGGCCGGAGGTGCTGTCTTCGAGCGGGGCCCGGTCTTCAGACAGACCACGGATCAGACCGAAGTGACCGGCAAGACCCGACAGCAATCGGCCGTTGCAGACAATGCCGCCGCCAATTCCGGTCGAGATGGTCAGAAAGACGATGTCGCGACCCTGCCCGGCGCCGAATTTGTATTCGCCCCAGGCCGCCGCCTGGGCATCGTTGAACGCACAGACCGGCTTGCCGAAAACAGCGGATGCCCTTTCGACCAGCGGGTAGCCATCGGGAATACCCAGGGTTGCCGGATTCAATGCCGACCAGCGCCCATCCTGGACCAGTCCGGTCACCGCGATACCGATGCGATGGAAGCGGCCGGACCAGGCCGACGTGCTTTGCGCCAAGGATGCAAGCCAGACGTCGGGTCCGGCCTCTCGCGCGGTCGGCACGATCATGTCCTCGATCACCTTGCCGCCGCTGACCAGCGCGGCCATGGTCTTGGTTCCCCCGATGTCGATGCCCAGGACGGTTGGGCCAAGGATGGTTGGGTCAAGCACGGTTTGCGCGCCTCCCGCCGCATAGGCGTCGGAAATCGCCTGGTGGAACCATGAGGTGACATGCTCGGTACGGGTGATCGCCGAGCCGACAACCACGGCATAGGCGCCGGCGTGCGCTGCGGCAGCCGCCTGCTCCGGCGACCGGATACGCCCTTCGGCGATGACGTAGGGGGTCAAGGTTCGCATCTGCGCGATGAGGGCGATATCCGGATCCTCCGGCTCCGGCCCGCCGACATAGCCGGACAGCGTCGTGCCGACGAAATCGACACCCGCGGCAAGGGCCCGGCGCGCATCGTCAAGGCAAGAGCAATCGGCCATGGTCAGCTTGTTCCGGGCCTTGACGGCTTTCACAAGCGCTTCGACAGCAACGGGACGGACACGGTCCGTCGCATCGAAAGCGATGATATCGGCGCCCGCCTCGGCCAAGGCCTCGACATCGGCCAGATAGGGTGTGATGCGCACGGGGCTGTCGGTGAGATCGCGCTTGACGATACCGATGATCGGCGCGCGCACGGCCAAGCGGGCGGTGGCGACATAGAGCACGGATTCGATGCGCAGGGCCTTAGCCCCCGCTGCAAGCGCGGCCTTGGCAAAGCCTGTCACGAATTGTGCACTGTCCATCGGGCCGCCGGGAACCGGCTGGCAGGACACGATGAGACTGTTGGCGATGTCTTCTCGCTGCACGTCGGCACTCCCCTGTCGCCATCACGATAAATGGAAAATACCAGATTACAACCAGTTCATAACTGGTATTACCTTTGCAGCTCGAAGACGAAATCGTAGACGTCGCCCTTGTAGCGTGTCTCGCAGTATTCGACGATCTGTCCGTCGGCGAGAAAGCAGCGGCGCTCGGTCATCAGCAGCGGTGCGCCCGCCTCGCAATGAAGGTGCCTTGCATCCTCCAGCGACGCGCCGCGCGAGCGCATGCGCTGGATTGCCCTCTGAGGCAGGAAGCCGCGTGCATCAAGCGCTTCATAAAGGGAATCCTGAACCATCTCGGGCGAAGGAAGGAAGCGAACCGGCACGGCCGAAACCTCGACGGCGATTGGCGCGCCATCGGCTGTCCGCACACGACGCATGCGAACCACATTGGTATTGCCGGCAATACCCAGGGCCATCATTTCGGCTGGGGATGGACGGCTTATCTGCTTGGAAAGCCACAGACATCCAGGCTTCAGGCCGCGCGCCAGAATATCCTCCGAAAAGCTCGTCAGCGTCGAAAGCGATTTTTCGACCCGCGACCCGATCTCGGTTTTGGAACCATGCCGGCGATTGAGCTGCCCTTCCTCTTCGAGCAACGCCAGAGCTTTTCTCACAGTGACACGCGAGATCGACAGGGCTTCCGCCAGAACCCGCTCGCCCGGCAGAACCGCGCCGGCTTTCAATGCATTGGAACGGATCGCTGCCTCGATCGCCGATTTCAATCGTCTGTAAAGCGGCACATCGGACGCTGTCGCTTCCATTTCCCGACTGACAAGCCCGATCAGGTTCACGGTTGCCATTGCCCTTCCTCCCGCGCGAGAAGCACCCAGGATCAAAATATTCCTGACTGGACCTATACTGGTATTATCGACCCGGTGCAAACGGCCCGCGGACGGTGCTTCGTCCGCGCCTCGGCGCACCACGATCCCTCAGCGAACCCGCGGTGACAGCTTCATGGAGATGCGATCGCAGGCAGCACGCAGGACCTCCAGAGTATAGGCATGGCGGCTTTCACGCGTATGGCGATTGATATAGGCGACGATAATGGAGGCGACGGCGCTGCCGTCCGGTCCGATGACCGGACAGCAGATATCGGTGATCCCGACGAAGTCACGGCTCTCGCGCATCCAGTAGCCGTCGGCGCGGATGATACGAAGCTGCTTTTCCAGCGCGTCACGATCCAGCGGCGCCGGGGAATGCGCCGCACATTCATCGATCATCCGCGCCGCGACCTTTGGCGGCTGGAAGGCAAGAATCACGTGGCCGGAGGTCGCGTCGGTGGCTAGGCGGCCGTAGCCGAGGCGCAGCGTGAACGCCATGTCCTCGCCGCCGGGGACGGCCGCCGTCACGACGGTCAAGCCATGATTGAAGACGACCAGGTGCGGCGACTGATTTGAGTCCCCGGCAATCTGCGTCAGCTCTGGCATGGCGGCGGACATGAGATCCTGCGCGCTCGGCGTGTGCAGCCCCAGCTTGAAAAGCTTGTCGGTCAACGAATAGGCGTCGGTCTCGGCGTTGCGCTCGATATATTGACGCTCCTGCAGCGCGATCAGCATACGGAAAATCTCATTCTTCGAACGGCCGAGGCCTTCCGCGATCTCCTTCATCGTCAAGGGCGCCCTCGCCTCCGCCAGCAACTCCAGGACATCGAGGCCCTTGGTCAGCGCCGGAGCCGAATAGGTCGGTTTGCCACTCTCTTTTGCGTCATCTGCCATTCGAAGAATCCCCGGTGGTCCACGCACGATAAAGACAAGAAATCGGAATTGCCATTGGTTTTATATCCAAACTTGACACCATATATAAAACTGACATGATGCCCGAGATGATGAATTTCGAGGCCGAACCGATGACCGTACCGAGACCTGCCAACACAGCGCGCCCGACGATAAGCCCTCGGCCCAACAGCGTTTACACGTCGGTCGATTTCGAGCGCGAGGGCAAGCAGATCGGCTTCTTTCATGTGCCTCAATCGCCGCATGACGATGCCTGGGGCACAGTCCGCGTTCCGCTCGCCGTCATCAAGAATGGCGAGGGTCCGACAGTCCTGATCGAGGGCGGCAACCATGGCGATGAATATGAGGGGCCGATCGCGCTCGGCGAGCTTCTGCGCGAGATCGATCCACGGGATATTGCCGGACGCATCATCGCGATCCCGGCCATCAACATTCGAGCTGTCGAGGCCGGCACCCGCACCTCCCCGGTCGACGGGTTGAATTTCAACCGCAGTTTTCCGGGCGATTTCAACGGCACGCTGACAAGCCAGATCGCGGCCTATGTGCATGACATCCTGTTTCCGAAGGCCGACTACTTCCTGGATCTCCATTCCGGCGGTTCGTCCCTGATGATCCTGCCGAGCGCGATCATCGAGCCCTCCCCGACCGCGCAGGGGCATCGCAAGAACATCAAGGCGACGCTCGCCTTCGGGGCGCCGACCGTTGTCATGGTCGACAATCTCGGTGAAACCCGCACCTCGACCGCGTCCGCCAACCAACAGGGGCTGATCGTGATCGGCAGTGAGATGGCCGGCGGCGGCCTTGTCAGTCAGGATGCGCTGGCCATCTGCCGCAGGGGCATCCGCAATGTGCTGAAACACGCAGGCGTCCTGAAAGGCGCGCCTGACATTGCCCCTGGTGCCAACGCACGCGTGCTCAAGGTGCCCGGAAGCGAAGGCTATCTGCTTTCCGAGGAGGACGGTGTCTTCGAGCCCTTGAGCCCGCTCGGCAGTGCCGTCAGCAAAGGCGACCTTGCCGGACGCATTCACTTCCTCCACACGCCGTCACGCGCGCCCATCGATCTCCTTCACCCTATCGACGGCATCGTTTTCGCCAAGCGTCAGCCCGGCCGCGTGCGTCCGGGGAATTGCTGCTTCGTGCTTGCCAACGAATATCCGGAGGCACTGACCGATGGACCATGAGGACATCGAAGCGGCTGCCCGGCGCATTGCCCCCTTCATACGGCGCACCCCGGTCGTCAAGCTCGACCATGCCACGGGCGCAAATCTTCAAAATGATGTCTATTTGAAACTCGAATGCCTCCAGGTGAGCGGCTCCTTCAAGATCCGGGGCGCCACGAACCGGGTGAAAACGCTCGCGCCGAGCCGGATCGAAAACGGACTGGTCGCCGCATCCGGCGGCAATCATGGCTTGGCGACCGCCTATGTGGCTGCCCAGGCCGGCGTTCCCGCCACCATCTACCTGCCGAACAATGCGAGCCCGCTGAAGGCGGAGAAGCTGCGCAAATGGGGCGCTGACGTTCGCTTCGCAGGCAATGTCTGGGATGAAGCGCATGAGGCGGCATTGGCCGAGGCAAAGGCGTGCGGCGCCTTCTACATGCATCCCTTCGCCGATGCGCAGATCGTGTCCGGTCAGGGAACCGTGGCGCTGGAGATGGTCGATCAGATTCCCGATGCGGACATCTACATCGTCGCGATCGGCGGGGGCGGCCTCATCAGCGGCATGTCCGAAGTCCTGAAGCACGTCAAACCTGAAGCCAGGATCATTGGTGTCGAGCCGACCGGTTCACCGACCCTTCACGCCTCCCTGGCTGCCGGCCGTGTCGTTCGCTTGCCCGAGATAACGACGAAGGTGGCGACCATGGCCTGCGGCCGCACGGACGAAAGCATCTACGCGATCGTCGCCAAGCACGTCGACGACATCGTCCTCGTCGAGGATGCCGACATGCAGAAGGCCGCTGAATTGCTCTGGTTCGAATTCGGCATTGCCGCCGACCTCAGCGGCGCGGCGTCGCTGGCCGCGTTGATGAGCGGAGCTTTCAAGCCACCGCGCGGCGCCTGCATCGCCGGGCTTGTCTGCGGCGCCGGTGTCGAAGGCCTGAACGGCTGAGGTTGAGAAAGGCCGGTCCACGGAGGACGCGGCCGTGACATGGATACGGCACGAGTGCCGCGGAATACCGCCGGAATGCCTGTCGCTGGGACGGTCGTCGTGCGGGACATGAAAAAGAGGCGAAGAATCGCCCTGTCGCAACAAGAGGAGAACTGAAACATGCGCATTTCCTTGAAAGCATCCATTGCTCTGCTCGCACTCGCCATCGCGACGCCCTCGCTTGCCGCGGAAAAGGTTCTGGGGCTCGCGGCAATCGACCTGCAGAATTCCTTCTTCGTCCGCATGA